>REEC01000160.1 GCA_007695285.1 Spirochaetaceae bacterium
CGTGCAGGCCCGAGGCGAGGATCACCGTCGACCGGGTCGAACCCTTCGAGACGACGCTCTCAACACGCTCGTAGCTCGAGAACGCGTCCATCGCGTCATCCTGATCGTCGGACTCGACGAGGATGTCCACGTCGCCGATCGTTTCTTTTCGCCGGCGATAGCTTCCGGCTGCCACGGCCCTCCGCACCGATCGCGTCGATCGTAGGTACTCAAGAAGCGGTACGACTACCTCGTCGGCTTCGCCCAAGAGCATCCTCTCGCGGGCGCCTTGCTCAAGAGAGGTTCGCGCGTCCCGGGCGAGCTGCGCCTGGGTCTTCTCGCCGAACCCTGAGAGCCCGGCGATCTTCCCCTCGTCAGCAGCCGCGACGACGCCTTCGACATTGGTGATCCCGAGCTCCTGGTAGAGAGCGCGCGCGCCCGCCGGGCCTACGTTGGGAATCCGCAGGAGCTCGGTAACGTCGGCGTCCATCTCTTCTCGAAGCTCATCGAGCTGCTCGAGGCGGCCGGTCTCGACGATCTCCTCGAGCTTCCCGGCGATACTCTCGCCGATGTCCGGCAGCGCCGAGAGGTCCTCGCCGCGCTCGACGAGGTCGGCCACCTCTTCGTTCAGACTGCCCACCGTCCGCGCGGCGTTCCGGTACGAGCGGACGCGAAAGGAGTTCGCGTCGCTGATGTCGAGGAGATCCGCGATCTCTTTCAGCATTCCTGCGATGTCGCGATTTCGGACGGCCATAGCTTCACGGTATCCGCTCGAGCACGGGATCGGTATAGCCCATAGAGGCTATGCTAACAACATCCCTTCGTCACGGCGAAGGAGGGCGTTCGCTGCGGCCGCGAACCGCGGCGATCAAGTCGGACGAAGGGCCCGCCTTCGAGAGGTAGGCCGCGGCGCCCGACGACAACATACGATCCCTGGCCTCTTCCTCGGAGTGCATGGAGAGCCCGATGATCCGCGTGTCCGGAGCGTTGGAGAGAATCGCCCGGGTCGCATCGTCACCTGCCAACCCGGGCATCGTAAGGTCCATGACCACCACATCAGGCCGCAACTCGTGCGCCAGATCGACGGCGGCATCGCCGCTACTTGCCTCACCGACGACCTCGAGGTCCGGCTCCTCATTCAGGAGCAGCACCAGGCCCTGACGGATGACCGCATGGTCGTCGACCACGAGCACCGACAGCTTGCGACCGTTACACGGCTCTCCGGCGAGTTCCGGCGTCGTCTCCTTCAGCACCCCTTCGGCCATCGTAGCGCTCGAGGGAAGGAAGATCGTGAACGTGCTGCCGGCGCCGACGATGCTCCGGATCTCCAACATACCTCCGATCGCCTCGATACGTTCGCGCAGGCTCAAAAGCCCGAGCCCGATAGGCGAGTCCTGTTTGAGCGCGGACTCGAGGTCGAATCCCCGCCCGTGGTCGCGGACGGTGATCTCGAGGCCCGCGTCGCGTTCGATCAGATCGACGGTCGCCTCGTCGACCCCGGCGTGCTTGATGATATTGAAGAGTAGCTCCTGGACGGCCCGGTAGGTAACGTGGCCGGCGAGCGGAGAGAGGTTCGGGTGCTCCTCCGGCGCGTTGATCGTAACTCGCAGATCGTGCGTGCGTTCGGTCCCGGAGGCGAGCACGCGAAGCGCCGGAACGAGCCCGCGCATGCGGAGCATGGGAGGGCTCAGCTCGTGGGACAGACCCCGCGACCACTCGATCGCCTGGTCGAGCAGGTCTCCGGCGGTTTCGAGTCGGTTCGTGACGTAGTCGTCATGCCGTGTCCGGCGTGCGGCCATATCAATGTGGACCTTGATGCCGGCGAGCGTCTGCTGCAGATCGTCGTGCAGTAGCGCGGCGATTCGCCGGCGCTCACGATCCTCCGCTTCGGTCAGCTGAATCACGAGCCGCCGCAGCTGCTGCGCCCGACGTTTATTTTCCTGGTCATGCGTATGAACAACGCGCGCGACGCGTTTCAGCCGCTCGACCGTCGCATGCTCGAACGCCGCGACCGTCCGCGCGCCGAAAACCAGGAAGGCATCCGTCCCCGAGGCCGCAGGCGGAGGGATGACCACGACCGCCGTCAGGCCGTAGCGTTCGTGGAGCAGGCTTTCGGCTTCCGCGAGTCGGTCTTCCACGACTGGGGTCCCGGTTTGCCGAGCCTGGACACAGAGCGCGCGCAGGTTCGGGTCTTCCGGGAGGTCTGACAGATCCGAGTCGGTGATGCCGGCGGATCCGAACACCTCGGTCGTCCCGTCCTCTGCGGTGAGGATGAGCCGAACAAACAGGTCGGCCTCTGCGCTCGCAACGAGTCCGGTTATTAACTCTTCTACGTGCTCCATCGACTTAACCATAGCGATTCGCAGGCAGAGCCTCAATCGGCCAAATGGACTATGCCGACGCAAACCGCCGCGACGCCACTTGTCTCGAGCCGTCGAAGTAAGCATGATAGGAGGGTGCACATGAACAAAATCGGAATGCAGATAGGCCTGGTCGACGACCACGCAATCCTCCGGGACGGGCTGAAGCTCGTCATCGAGGAGGCCAACCCGCCTATGAACATCGTCCTGGAGGCCACATCGGCGCACCAAGCGCTCGAGAAGCTCGAGACGATCGAGGTCCAGGTTCTCATTACCGATATTTCGATGCACGGAATGGACGGGATCGAGCTCGCCCGTGCGGTTACAGGTCGGTGGCCGCGCGTACGCGTCATCATACTCTCGATGCACGACGACGCTGAGCTCGTCGAGCGGGCAATCAACGCAGGCGTCCGCGGGTATCTCCTCAAGGACCATGCGGCGCGCGATGTGGTGGAGGCGATCGTCGCCGTCTCGCGGGGTGATCACTGGTTCAGAACCGGAATCCCGGAAACACTCGTGAACGAGTTCCGCTATGGGTCGACGAAACGCTCCACAAGTGCTACCGGCCTCACACCCCGCCAGATAGAGATCCTGAGGTTGATCTGCGACGGACTGACCGAGCGTGAGATCGCGGACGAGCTGTGTATCTCACACCATACCGTCCACGTTCACAAGAACAACATTATGCAATCTCTTGCGCTCCACTCGAAGGTCGATCTGCTCAAGTACGCGGTACAGCACAAACTGGTTCAGATGTAAGCCGAGGCACCGGATGAGCTCGCTCTGCCGGTGGCGCTGCTGCACTTATCAGTATTCGGCATTCGGCATCGACCCATAGCCTGAATGGGTGATGGTCCGAATGAGAACGTACGTGTACCCATACCGTATGAGTGATGATAAACGACTTGGCTATCGACCCGACGGACCCCGGGGTCCGGGTGGTGATCCTTCCGGGGACCGGTGGCCGCCCGGGGGAGGCGCCGCCTACGGGGGCGGGACAGGACTGTGGGGCGGCGTTCTGACGCCTCTGGAAGCCGGCTCTCTGTCGTCGGCTCCAGCCGTCGATGAAGCGTTTGCCACGGAGAGCGATCTGGAGTCCGACGGCGAATCACACCTCCGGAGCACCCGTGAGGTCGCGGGCTACTGGCTTCAGGCGTCCGAGCAGAAGGCCGGCGTCGTCACGGACTTCGTGATCGAGGACACGACCTGGGCTATCCGTTACCTGCTGGTCGAGACCGACGACGAGATTGGAGGCGCGGCGTTGTTCATCTCTCCCCACTGGGTCCGTGAGATCTCATGGATCGAGCGCCGGATCTCGATCGAAATGCCGCTCGAGCAGCTGCGGGACGTTCCGAAGGTTGGAGCGGGAGGCGCGCCCTCAAGGGACGAAGAAGAGCACCTGCACGAGTTCTTCGGGAAGACGCGGTACTGGAAGTAGGCGATCAACGCGATCTGAACACCTCGCTCACCGACCGATCGTAGTGCACGCGGTTGATCGTGTGACAGAAGACCGGCGCGAGACTGCGGACGTGGAAGAAGGGCAGACTCGTGAACTCATCCGTCTGGGGAATGCTGTTCGTGACCACGAGACGCTTCAGGTTGTACTCACGATGCAGCATCTCCAGCCGCTCCCGGGTGCCGGGCAGGCAGAGGTTGTGTGAGGCCGCCATATAGACCTCCTCGATTCCTTTTTTATCTACCAGTTCCTTGATGAGCTCAATGACGGTCTTTGCACTCGCCACCATATCGTCGAGCACGATGGCCGTCTTCTTGCCGCGAAAGTCACCGATGATGTCGGTGATCGTCGCCTGCTCGGTCTGAGGACGGTGCTTGCTCGCGATCGCCGAGTTCACGTCCATCTCCCGGCTAAAATGCTGAATCATCTTCGTTGCGCCGGCGTCCGGCGCGATCGCGATAACATCGTCCCGCCCGCGAAAGTCGGCGAACTCGTCGTTGAACATCGTCAGAGGATCGAGCATATTGACCGGCAGGTCCGCGTAGAAGCCGTGGATCTGGGTGGAGTGGGGGTTCCAGGCGATGACGCGGTCGATTCCCGAGCTACGCGCGAGATCCGCCATCAACTTTGCTGTGGTTGGTTCGCGCTGGAACTTCGTCGGCTTGTCCTGGCGGGCGTAGGTCAGGTACGGGAGAACCGCCGTGATCCGATGAGCGCCGTGCTCGCGGAACGTCCGCGCGGCGATAAGAAGCGTCAGGTAGTTGTTGTTCGCCTGGTATCCGTGTTCCGGGGCGAGAAGCGACTGAAACAGAAAGACGTCGGCCCCTCCCACATGATGCTCGAGTCGCACGAGCGTTTCGGTGTCGGTGAACTCGCGGTCGACGTCCTTCAGGAACAAAAGCTGTTCGCTTTCGCCCGTCTGTGCGAGCATTCGCTCGTACTCTTCGACGACCTCCTCGGCCATATAGGAGCCGCATGCGCAGCCGGCGATGAGGAGCGGTCCCTGCTTTGACTCGAGTCTGAGTGATCGCTCCTCAAGATACTGCTCGGGAAAGATGAACGATTCGTCGCTGTCTGTTCGCATGAACCCCATGCTCACCCCTCCGTCATCATCGCCGGGCGGCCCAGTACGCTCTGACTTCCTCGATCCAGGCGTGATCGTCGATGGACACTGGAAGAGCTCCCACCAGATACGAAGGTGCGTCGCGGAGCTCCTCGATCGTCGTCTGCGCCCGAGCGCTGTCCTCCCCGGGCTCGAGAACCAGCCGGTCTGCCGGAACCGGAACCATTTGCTCGTCCGGGCGCACGTCCGTTGTGACCTCAACCACAACAAAGGTGACCGCCGGCTCTTCTATATCGACCAGAATCTCGGCGATCTCGCCGATCGACTGTCCATTGGCCGTCACCTCGGTGCCGAAAGCCGACCGCGCCCTGAGCGCGCCGGTCTCTTCGCGTTCAGCCTCGTGCGCCGCGATCGCCTCCTCAAATGCATCACGAGCGGCCTCCCCCGCAACATCCGCGAGCCGATTGTGCCAGTATGCACGGATGTTCGCGTCCCACTCCGCGTCTTCGCTCGGCAGCGCGTCGGCCTCGAGGAGCGGCATCTCTTCGAGTTCCTCTCGCGGGAGGTCGAGGATGATAGTGGTGCGAAGCGGATCCGCATCGACGGCGCTGAGAGGTAGCGCGTAACGGTTCTCACCGAGCCCGAGGAACCCGCCGAAGCTGACCTCGAGGTAGAGAAGCCGACCGTCCCCTGTGATGATCAGGTCATCTACCACGCCGATCTCCTGCTGAAAGGTGTTCACGACGCGATGCTCGATGAGTACCTCGTGTCGCAGCGTGAGACCCGGGACGATGCGCATGCCGTAGCGGTGACGGGCACGTATGTCGACATCGGACCAGTACTGCAGCGTGTTCTCTTCCCAGTCAGGGCTCCTGAGCTTGGCAAGCTCGGTCTGCGACAGGTCGCCGTTACCCTCGATCACCGGGGCGTTGCGGAGGTGCTCGGCAGAGGCCTGGAACACGAGCGAGTCCTGCTCGACGTCGCGGACGAAGAGTGGAAGCGGTACCGGGTGCAGCCGGTTCTCTGCGGTGGCGACCATTGCGTAGGCGACGCGACCACTACCCATATTGACCACGTAGTCGGCGACCGTTCCCAGGCTCTCCCCTACCGCGCTCGTCACGCGAATGCCGGTCAGCCGTTCGCTCTCCACGACCGGTCCGGTTCTGACCTGCGCTCCGCTCACTTCCGAGTACCGGGCCGGGCTCGGAGTTCTCCAGTCGACCACGGGCCGCATCCCCGGATCTACCGGACGGGTTCTCAGGACGGCGTCGGTGCGCTGCCAGAACCGGTCGATCTCCAGCGACCAGGCCGGGGAACGGGTCTCCTCCGGGAAGTCCCGCATCCGGGGCGCCCACTCGAGGATGTCTCGGTCGACGATCGGAAAAACGACGCCATCTGCCTCGCGATCCGGAAGCACGTACGGAAACGGTACCGGATAGCGGCCCTGTGAAATCTCCTCGTCTCCGAGCGCCAGCACGAGATAGGCAACAGAGCCGCTGCTGAGATCGAGGAAGAGTTCGTCGATTGACCCCAATAATCTCCCCTCGTCGTCTCGAACCTCCTGGCCGATGAGCCGCCTCGTCGTCAGGCGCGCCTCGAGCTCGATCTCCATGGTCTCCTCCGGCTCGGCTTCCACGACCTCGGGCTCCGGCCGGCCACCGGCAAAGCTCAGAGAAGCCGTGAGGATGATAATCGTTGTGATCAGTACTGATTCTCGTCCGCGCATAACTGCCTCCTGGAATCTCGAATATCGTCTAATCTACTTCCAAAGACACGAACGACCCATAACACAGACGTGTTATGGGTCGTTACCGTGAAAATCGTCATTCTTAGAGAAAAGGGGGCGCTTGTGGTTTCAGAGCTGGTTCGCGGATTCACCCCGTCTTCAACCGAGATCACCATCTTCGTCGTGGTCGTCGTGGCGTTCGTGGCGGTGCTGATCGCCTACTCGACGGCGACACACCGCCGGGAACGGCGACGGAGGATCGTGATGTCCGAGCGGCGGTATCGAGCCCAGATTGAGGAGCTCGGCCTTTCCAAGAGCGACGAGGAGTGCATAGAGACACTGTACCGATTCTGGCAGCAGCCGGAGCGCAAGTATCTGCTGCTGCAGAATCATACGGTGTTCAACGACTGCGCAGAGCGCGCAATGGCCGATGGCGCTATTGGTGAGGGGCAGGTGAGCGCGCTTCGGGTGCGGCTCGGATTCTCCGGGCAACCGGCCGGGGCCGAGCTGGAGTCCAGCGCCGAGATCCCCACCGGCTCGGGCGTGGTGCTCGCAGACAGCCATGACCGGATGATACGCGCTCGCGTGGTAGAGCCAACGCCTTCGAGCTTCCGGGTATCCACCGACGAGGACGCCCCGCGGCTCACCACCGGGTCGCTAGTGGAGGTAATCTACCAGAACGGCACCGGGGTGTATCGGTTCGACGCTTCGGTGTTCGCAAATCCGCCGGGCGAGGTGGAGCTATCGCATGCCGAACGGATCGAACGCGTTCAGCGCAGACGTTACTACCGTGGAAAGGTCGGGCTCCCGGTCTATGTCAAGCCCGCCGCAGAGCAGGAGCGCCCCGAGCCCACGTGGTTCATCGACATCGGCGGGGGCGGTGCGAGTTTCTTCGCGCCGGACGATCGGTACCAGCGCGGCGAATCCGTCGAGATGACGTTCCATCCGGATAGTCAGCAGGCGATACATCTCGTCGCGCGGATCGTCCGTGAGTCCCGAGGCGGCAAGGTCGTGCACGTAAAGTTCACCGATGTCGCGCCGTCAACACGCGATCGGGTGCTCGGTTTTCTCTTTCGTCGCGAAGTCTGAGTATTAACGCTCGCCGTTGCGTCTTTTGCCGACAAAGGCAGTCAACGAGATGAGGTGGTTTTCCTGCTCTCCTCCTGTGTCGGGCGTCGGCTTTAGGTTCACAAGCAGGACCCGTGCGCTTCTGACATCAACCACCAATCCCTGGCCTCCTGCCGGCGCGCCTGGACCGTATAGCAACTGCGTGAACTTGACACCTAAAGCCACCGTCCAGGACAATTCCGCCGGACAGCCCAAACGCGGTCGCGATCAGCGGTGCCGGGCTGCTATTGTGGTGAATTTGGTCTACTATGCGTGGGTGGTCAAACGAAACGTTCGATGTGAGGGGAACACGATGGAAGAGCTTCCGAAAGTACGGTTGGGACGTTCAGGTATTTTTGTAACGCGCCTGATAAGCGGCGGAAACCCGTTGTGTGGCAACTCCCATTTTTCGGATGAGATGAATGCGGAAATGAGCGATGTATTCCAAAACATCAGGATTCTCGCCGCGGCGGGAGCGGCCGCCATCTATCATCATGGCACCCAAACCGACCGTTTCTGGCTTGAAGACCGGATTGAGGACGTCCATGATTATCTGAAATGTATGCGTGACGCGGGTGTTCAGGTTGGGTTGGGAACACACACACCCGAGGTCATCGAGTATGTGGAGGAGAAGGGATGGGATGTCGATTTCTACATGACGTGCTTTTACAACATCAACCGAAAGCGACGGCAGAGCGCGCTGGTGTCGGGCAGTACCGCGTCTCCGACCGAGGAGTTCCTGCCCGAAGACCCTCGGCGGATGTGTCGCGTCATCCAACAAACGGAGAAAATGTGTTTGGCGTTCAAGATACTGGGGGCTTTTCGACTCTGTTCCTCGCAGAAGGAGGTAGAGGCCGCCTGATGTATCTCAAGGAGGGAACATGACCGTTACTCGTCTTCTCGAAATTTGTGCCTTTAACGTTCAATCCTGCCTCATTGCCCAGCGGGCCGGAGCGGCACGGATAGAGCTCTGCGACAATCCGGTGGAAGGCGGCACCACGCCAAGCTACGGTACCGTAAGACAGGCGCGGGAACGCGTTGATATCCGGCTGTATCCCATTATCCGGCCACGCTCGGGAAATTACTGTTATGACAAGGACGAACTCGAGATCATCCGGAACGACATCGCCGTGTGTAAAGACCTGGGTTGCGACGGCATCTCCGTCGGGATCGCAACCATCGATGCGGAGATAGATGTGGAGCGGATGAAGCGCATCGTCGAGTGGACGTATCCCATGGGGGTCACGTGCAACCGGGTCTTCGATGGTACGCCCGACCTCTTCGAAGCTCTGGAAGACCTCGTCCGCTGCGGCTGCGAGAGAGTGCTCACCTCGGGCGGGAAAAGCAGCGCGCCCGACGCCGGTGACATTCTCGCCGGATTGGTACAGCAAGCCGGCGACCGCATCTGCGTGATGCCGGGTGCGGGCATCAAGAGCAGTAACCTTGCTGAGCTACGTCAGGAGTGTGGTGCGCGCGAGTACCATGCATCGGCCCGAACGATCGCGCCCAACCCGCTGACCTACGTCAATACGCGGGTGAGTGATTATGGGAATGTGTATATTGCGGACGAGGTAGAGGTGAGGCGGATGGTGGAGATTCTTTCGGTGGATATATGATATGAGCACTCATCGCCGTCACCATACGAGCCGGGGGCCAAAGATGAATGCCGATTTCCAACTCGCCGCGATCGAGAGGCCGAGAATACTCGACAAAGCCGCACGCTACCTGCTTCAGCCGCCACGCACCGTAACAGCCGATCGCTGCGCGAGAAGCCAGGGCGGTGCCCACGATTACTTCTCGGAGGGCGACTACTGGTGGCCGGACCTGGAAAACCCCGGCGGCCCCTACATCCGTCGCGACGGGGAGACCAACCCGGATCTATTCTATGCCCATCGCCACTCGCTCGTGCGTCTCAGCGAAATCGTCGGAACCCTTGTTTCGGCCTATTTGCTGACCGGAGACGAAACCTACTCCGCCGGGGCGGCCGCCCACCTCCGTGCCTGGTTTCTCGATCCGGAGACTCGGATGAATCCGAGCCTGCTTTACGGTCAGGCGATCCAGGGCCGAGCCGCCGGTCGCAGCATCGGAGTTATCGACACCATCCACCTCGCCGAGGTGGCGCGCGGCGCCAAACGTCTCGCCGGCTCGGCCTCCTTTTCGCCCGCGGAACACGACGGTACGCGCGCGTGGTTTCGCGAGTATCTAAACTGGATCAACACCCACGAGTACGGCACGACGGAGAGGGAGCACCCGAACAACCACGGCGTTTGCTGGTCCCTGCAAGCCGCCGCTTTCGCGGATCTCGTTGGCGACGACGCGCAGCTCCGCTGGGTCCGCGAACAATTCAAGGCCGTCTATGTGCATGGAATGATGGATCCGCGCGGCGGTTTTCCGGCTGAACTCGCCCGGACCAAGCCGTACGGTTACTCGCTCTTCGTCCTCGATGCCATGGCGGGCCTGGCCCAGATCGCCTCGGTGCCGGAGGACGACCTCTGGAGCTTCCGTCTGCCGGACGGGCGCGGAATGGAGCGGGCCATGGCCTTTCTTTATCCTTACATCCAGGACAAAAGCGCCTGGCCGTTCGCGACGGACGTTATGTACTGGGACGAATGGCCGGTGCGCCACCCGAGCTTGCTTTTCGCCGGCTTGGCCTTCGGCAAACGGGAGTACCTCGATACGTGGACGACGCTGGAACCGGATCCGCAGACCTTCGAGACCCTCCGCAATCTCCCGCTGCGCCATCCCCTGCTCTGGGTCGAGACAAACGGAACGTCGACCACGGCTTGACCCCGCCTCAACAGCGCTCAACGAAGGCCGCCGACTGACCGCCCGGCCCGGGGTGCGCTTTCCCGGAACCGCCGTTTCATGGTAAGAGGAAGTGTCATGTCGACACCTCACCAGCCCGAATCACCCCACCTCTCCGAACAGCGGATTCCCACGGGATTGCCGTCGGTCAGCGAGGACCCCGAGAAGATCCGCAACTACCTCAGTGACGAGTCCGCGGCCATGCACGGGTCCGCCGACGCGGTTTTCTTCCCGACCGACGCGAACCAGGTTTCGGCGCTCTTGCTTGCGGCACAACAGCAGGAGAAGCCTGTCACGATCTCCGCCGGAGGTACGTCTATTACCGGTTCGCGCGTTCCAACCGGCGGCGGGTGGGTGCTGAGTGTCGAGCGGATGCGCGACGTGCAGCCGGTGGCGTTCACCGTACCGGAAGGATACGATCACGTGCGCCACGGCGACATGAGCTTTTATCTCGACGTCGAGGCGCAGTCGGCGATCGCTCCGGTCGGCATCACGCTGACGGAGTTCGCCGAAGCGCTTGCTCGCTTCGGCTTGGCCTATCCGCCGGACCCCACCGAGATGACCGCGATGCTTGGCGGAACGGTCGCTACGAACGCGAGCGGTGCCCGAAGCTATCACTACCGGCCCACCCGTTCGTGGATACGCGCCTTGGAGGTCGTGCTGCCGACGGGCGGGACTGTTTGGCTCAAGCGCGGGGAGCATCGGGCTCACGGTCGCAGAATCGAGTTTCCGGTACGCACCTCCGACGACGCGGTCGCGCGCGGCGCGGAGATCCCGACGGGCTATCCGGTCTTTACTTCCAAGAACGCGGCCGGGCTCTATCTGGCCGAAGGGATGGACCTGGTCGATCTGTTTGTCGGGAGCGAAGGGATTCTCGGCGTGATCACGGCGGTCCAGGTGGAGCTGGTGCAGATTCCGCGGGACGTCGTTACGACGGTTGCGTTCTTTCGGTCCGTCGAGGACACGCTTTCGTTCGTTGCCCTGCTGCGAGCCAATCGCGCCGAGACGACCGTCGCCGATGCGCCGGGTGCGCCTCTCTCGCTCGAGTACTTCGACCGGCGAGCACTCGGCTTCATGCGTGGCGCGTTCCCCGAGATCCCACGTGACGCGACCGGCGCGGTGCTGTTTGAGTTTGTCTTTGAACGGCCTGCCGCGCACAACCCGTATCCGGACCGCAGGACGCTCCGCGGGTGGCAGGCGCTGCTCGGGAAACACAACGCACGTGCGGATTGGAGCGTCACGCGCGAAGACTCAGCGACGATCAGGCAGTTCCGCCATGCGCTACCGGAAGCGGTCAACGCGTGGGTGCGCGCGCGCGTCGGAAAGCTCGGTACCGACATGGCCGTTCCCCCGCGGCACTTTCGTCGCATGCTGGACGCGTACCGGCAGGCCGAAGAGTGCGGCGTGCAAACCGTCTGCTTTGGGCACATCGGAGACTGCCACCTGCACCTGAATTTCCTGCCGGAGGACAACGAGCAACTTTCGGTGGCGCGCAGCGCGTACCGTGAGCTCGCACAACGCGCGGTAGAACTCGGAGGCACGATCTCCGCGGAGCATGGAGTCGGCAAGAAGAGCATCGAGGATGAGCAGGGCCGAACCGTCCCATACCTTGAGATGATGCTCGGTCGCGAAGGATTACGAGCGATTCACACCGTGAAGCGTGCGCTCGATCCCGGTTTCATCCTCAACCGGGGCAACATGGTTCCGCAGGAGTATCGGTGATGGACTTCGTCGTATTGGTGAAGTACGTCGCCGACGTGGAACGGATCCCGGAAGACGCCTGGGACACCGAGCGCGGCCTGTTGCGCCGCGGCAGGTTGCGGATGGTCGCCAATCCACTCGACGACCGGGCGCTCCGGCTCGCGCTCGAGATCAGGGACTCGGCGGGAGCGGCTCGACCCGACTCGGATCGTGGCAAGGTGGTCGTAATCTCGATGGGACCGCTCCAGGCCGAAGAGATCTGCCGCCGCGCACTCGCGCACGGAGCCGATCACGCCGTGCTGCTCAGCGACCGCGCGTTTGCGGGCGCCGACACGATCGCGACCGCCCGCACGATCGCTGCCGCGTTGCGACGCCTCGTGGCCGACGAGGTAGTCCGTCGTCCGCTGGTCATCGCCGGAATGCAGAGCCCCGATGGCGACACGGCCCAGGTGCCGATTCAGGTTGCGGCATTGCTGAGGTACCCCGTGATCCCGTACGTGACCGCATGGTCGGCTGCGCCGGACTCATCGGACTCAGGGCCGGTCAGCTTCGAGACGTTGCAGCCGGTCGGGCGCGGGCGGCTCACTCTGCGCCGGACCCCGGCGCTCGCAACCGTCACGTCGTTCCTGCCGGAACTGCCGAGATACGTCTCGCTCGAGCGGATGAGCCGTGCCTCCGAAGCGGATCTCCCGGTCTGGGGACGGGAAGACCTTGGCATAGCCGAGGCGCACGCGGGGCTGGCCGGCTCGCGCACCAGGGTGGTAGAGATCTTCTCGCCGCCGAAGACCGGCAGGCGTGGGTACCGCGTTGAGTTCGGCGGCGAGCGAAACCCGCTCGAGGAACTGCCGGTGGTGCTCGAACAGCTCGAGCGGTATCTGCGAACCGGCGGGGTTCCCGGAGACTCCGGCGAAGCCCCGGCCGTATCCGACACGCCCGCCTCCGACACGGCCCGGGCCGCTCCGGACACGCGTGAGCAGGGCGCCGCCCAGGCGGTCAGCGGTCCCGATGATGCCGCGCGGGAGACGGAGACAGGCGAACGGTCGTACTACCGTGGCGAGTGCGTCGTCTTGTGTGAACGCGATGCCGAAACGGGAGAGGTGAATCGCTGCAGCCTTGAACTGCTCGGTGCGGTCACCGGCTTGGCCGACGAGCTTTCAACACGGGCTACCGCGCTGGTGCCGGGAGGTATCCGGCCGGGTGAGCAGGAGCTGCTCGCGCGCTCGGGCGCCGACACGATTCTCTCAGTAGGAGCCGATTTTTCGCGCACCTTTGTCCCTGAAGAACACGCCCGGGCGGCCGCGTACGCGCTGCGGAGAATACGTTCTCAGGTGGTGCTGGTGCCGGCGACTCTCGCCGGCCGTGTCGTTGCACCGCTTCTCGCGGCGTATCTCGGTGCCGGGCTTACGGCCGACTGCACCGGACTGAAGATCGCCGACTACCGCGGCCGCGCCGGAGGACGTGACTCTGTCTACCGCAAAGTGTTGTTCCAAACGCGTCCCGCACTCGGTGGCAACGTCATGGCGACGATCGTCTCGCTGCGCGGCCGGGAGAACGGCGCCCCGCAGATGGTCAGCGCGCGCCCCGGCGTCTTCGCCCCGATCGTCCGTGACGATGCTTCGGCAGCGCTGAAAGAGCTCACTCCGACCGCCGAGGAACTCGAAGCGGCGGGTTCGGTCGAGCTCGCAGCGGACCCGGGTGAGGGTGAAGGCAGAGTCGAGCCGGATCGAGATCACGGCGAAGCACCGGCCGACGAACCCGGCGCTGCGCCGGCAGGCGAACCCGGCGCTGCGCCGGCAAGCGAACCCGGCGCCCCGCCGGAGACCGAGACTCCACTCGAAGAGTGCGATGTTATCGTCTCGGTGGGACTCGGGATCGGCGGCAAGGAAAACGTCGACCGGCTCGCGCGGCCGCTCGTACGCGCACTCGAGCGGGCGTGGGGCGTCGCGGTTGGGCTCGGCTGTTCGCGTGCGGCGATGGAGGCCGGATACCTGCCGCACTCGGTGCAGGTCGGCCAGACCGGCAAGACCGTGAGACCTCGACTGTATATAGCGTTGGGGATTTCGGGCGCGGTACAACACCGCGTCGGCATGGAGAACGCCGGTCAAATCCTCTCGATCAACAGCGACGACGAGGCCCCGCTTCTCTCATCGTCCGACTACGTGATTCGCGCACGCTGCGAAGAGGCGATCCCGGTACTGCTTCGGCTGCTGCAAGACGACCGATAGCCGGCTGCCGACGGCGACGTCCTTACGGTACGATGGCGTCGTGCGTTCGGAGCAATGCCCGGATATCCTCGATCGGCAGATCGCGCATATCCACCCCCGTCTGCGCCGCGAGTGCAGCCATCGCACCCGAAGCCTGTCCCATCGCCATCGCCGAAGCTTGCACGCGCAACGCAGAGTTTGCAGCTCGATCGCTCGACACGCACCGCCCGCCCACGGCAATCCGCTTCAACCGCTTCGGCAACAACGCGCCACGCGGCACCGTCGGCACAGTTCCGGGCGCCAACCCGATCTTGTTCAGACCGCTGCCGCCTGCCGTGTGCAGGTCGATCGGGTAAAAGGAGTGACTTAATGCATCCGGCCATACACGACCCGATTGGTAGTCCTCGGCTGTAATCGTCACGTCGCCCGCGATACGCGCCGTCTCGCGCACGCCGCACTCGGGGGCCAGAAACTCAAACCGCAAGTTCTCAAGTCCCGGTTGCCGGCGTAAGAACCGGTACATGCGGAGGATCGCTTTCCTTCCCTCGATCTCCATACGGGTCCTGCCTTCGCTATCGCGGGCATCGATCCCCGGGATATGGTTCGCGTTCTCTCCGAGATTCCGCAACCAGCGACTTGCCACGGGGGTGTTCACATCCCAACCCGCATCGTGCGGCAGTACTTCTCCGCGTGCGAGAGCCTCCTGAAAAGCCGCGTCGATCTGTTCGAGATCAAGCGTATCCGGGTCATACCCGCTCGCTCTGCAGACGTACGTGCCGGGCTGCTTTTCCCCGCCGGCATCGAGCAGATCGCCGGCAGCCATCGTCACCAGATTGGCATCGCCCGTGCAATCCACGAGACACGTGGCGTCCAGCTCGAAGAGTCCCGTCTTGCCACACACCGTCACCCGCCATCCGGTCTCCCGGGCTTCGAGTTTGGCCGGCATCGTATGAAACAGGATCTCCGCGCCGGTCCGGCTCACATGCTCATCGCATAACATCGTGTACAGAGCCCTGTCGACGCGGACCTGATGCATCCAATGCCGGCTCGGCACGGGTGGATCGAAAAACGCCGGCAGTTCCCCACCGCTCTCGGCCACACAGTGCTCGACAAGTTTCCAGCCGTAGCCACGAATCACCTGACGTCCCCAGGCGTGAAAGATCCCGGGAAAGTTTACGCCGGCAGTATTCGTCGTGCCTCCGAGCATGCTGCCCCGCTCTACCAGGAGCGTCCGTGCCCCTGCCGCCGCGCTCTGCATCGCCGCGCACATCCCGGCCGGCCCTCCGCCGGCAACGATGACATCGTACTTCAATGGTCGCATTCCACAGATTGTAGGGAAACCTGTCTCAGAGCACAAGCGAGAAAACCATAAGAGGCTCTACTTCCCGGGCCGCGTGGTCATCGGTTTGCCGGTCCAGGCGGAGGTTCCCGCGCGATCGACGTCTCTGCTATCATAAGCGGAGGAATCCATACGAGAACGCAGTATCACAAAACGGCATTGAGATCTGCCGGTCCAAATGTCGACAGTACCGGAGAATCGACGCGATGACGAGACGAGAACGATTCCTTGCTTTTGCCGGTTTCGAGCCGGTGGACCGCGTTCCCCGGCGCGCGCAATTCGTCGAAGATCAGAGGCGAACCTTGACGTCGCATCTTGGGGAGGATCCCTTTACTCATTTCGACATGGACAACGGAGGCGGACACGGCCTGAGGCCTCCGGACGGGTACGTCCCACCTGACTACGCGGTCTATCACCAGGACATGCTGGGCCAAGAG
Organism: Spirochaetaceae bacterium; assembly: GCA_007695285.1. Taxonomy (GTDB): domain Bacteria; phylum Spirochaetota; class Spirochaetia; order DSM-27196; family PXBQ01; genus PXBQ01. The sequence continues at coordinate 16,178 of REEC01000160.1, forward strand.
GAGTTCTCGATTGACGATAACGGCTGCGGCCATTTGGGGCATGGGTTCTACCACTTCACGGAGTACATCAGCCCGTTGCGGAACGCCGCGCGTTTTGAGGAGATCGAAGGCTACCCGTTTCCCAAGAATGCTACCTGGCTTGACGACACGCTGATCTCCGCTGCAGAGGAAGCGCATACGGCGGGAGATTTTGCGTGGGTTTTCGCCGGGCACATTTACGAGAATGCATGGCAGGTCCGCGGATACGAGCAGTTCCTGATGGATCTGTTGACGCAGAGGGATTGGGCTGAGTTCATCCTGGATCAGTTTTGTGAGAACAGCCTCCATGTAGCGGTTGCGGCCGCGAAAGCGGGATACGACTGCATCATGACCGGCGATGATGTCGCCAACCAGAACGCGATGATGTTCGGGCCCGATCTGTGGCGTGAAGTCATGAAGCCGCGTTGGGCGAAGGTCATCGCCGCTGCGCGCCAATATAAGCCGGACATCCATGTCTGGTACCACTCGGACGGAAATGTCTGGGACATTCTGGACGACCTTGTAGAAATCGGCATCACCATTCTGAATCCGGTTCAACCCGAATGTCTCGACCCGGCGGCGGTCCGCAAGCGCATGGGTAAGCGGCTGGCCTTTGACGGGTGTATCGGCACCCAGACGACGTTTCCCTTCGGCACACCGAACACGATGCGCCGGACCGTTCTGGAGATCGCGCAGACACTCGATGCTCCTAACGGCGGGCTCATGCTGTCACCCACGCATGTACTGGAGCCGGAGGTACCCCCGGAAAACGTCGTTGCGTTTTTCCAGGCGTGCAACGAGCTTGACTGGAGAGGCAGAGGGAAGACCGGCATCTAGGAGGAGTTATGGTCGATTTGCCCGTCGTGCGACGCGGAAACGCAGACGATTCCTATGCCGTGATGGCCATCACGGAGTATGCAATGACTGAACTTAGCCGCCAGTGGGGAGTGGTCGCGCCGTCGGAACCTTTCCCGGACAAGACCGCACTTGACGCCACGTGGGAACGCACACGGCAACTGTACGACTTTCTGTCCGCGAACGCAGACGAGTGGTGGGTGGCGGAGCAGTATGGTCGCGTCGTAGCATTTGCGCGGTCGATCCTGTGCGACGGGGTGCGGGAGTTGACCGAGCTGTTTGCCCATCCGCAGGTACAGGGGACCGGGCTTGGCCGGCAGCTACTCTCAAAAGCCTTCCCGACGGAAGGTGCCCGGCACCGTACGATCATGTCTACTATAGACCCTGCTGCTCAGATGCTGTACATGGGGTCCGGGGTATTCCCTCGTTTCCCGATTCGAGGTTTTTCGCGTGTCCCGGAGACGGTGAGAATCGAGTCCGACCTGTTGTTCACGCCCGCCGCGGACGACCAGCCGGCCGTAGATTCCATTGGTGCAATCGACGCGGCAGTGCTCGGTTTCCGGCGGTCCAAGGTACATCGTTGGCTGCTGGCTACGCGCGGCGGCTTTCTCTGCTACCGTGGGGATGAAGTCGTTGGCTACGGGTACGTGGGAAGAACGGGGGGGCCGTTTGCAGCACTGGAAAGGAGCGATCTGCCGGCCATTCTGGCGCACGCGGAATCGAGCGCCTCAGAACAGGGACTCAGTAGTTTCTACGTGCTTGTGCCGCTAATCAACGAGGCGGCAGTCGGCTACGTTACGAGACGTCGGTACGAGATGGACCGGATAGTCCTCGAACTCATGATCGACGAGCCGTTCGGCTGTTTCGACTGCTATGTCGCCGGATCTCCGTTCTTCCTTTAGGGACTCGATACCAACCGTGTCGGCGCGGGCCTCATCGCCGAGAACCGTCTTGATATCGACATGAAAAGCGAGATCAAATAATGGCTCGTAATGGGCTCGTAAACGGCTTCCGTGGTTCGGACTGCTGTTCGGCGTCGATGTTTTGGACGAAAACCTGGTTGCTTCTCAGATTTTGGGTATGGGGCTGGTATTGGATACGCCGACCGCGCTGAGCGTATACTCAAGCTCGGGACGGGCATCTCCCGATTCGTCGAGCAAGTGGCTGAAGAGCTCAATGAGCTTATGTGACCGTCGAGAGTCTGCGCACGTTTCCCGTCGCGGTTACCGCACGCTCATCGGAGCGCCGCGCGAAAAGTTCTCTGGGCGCGCCCCGCCCTGGCGGCCGGGTCGGCTTCCGGCTGCTACTCCGCGCCGCGGATTTTACCGTCGGCGTTGCTCACTTCACCGGCCGCCTCCTCCCGGCTCCGTCCCCTCCGCCGGGAGGCGGCCGACTCGGTGAGCCTGCGCTTGCGGATGTAGCTTCCGGGTGTCTCTCCGGTCACGAGCGCGAAAAGCCGATGGAAGTGGTGAAGCGAGTAGGCTGCCTCGGCCGCGGCCGTCTCCGGATCGCACTCTTCCTTCAGGTTCGACTCGATGAACCGTACCGCCCGTTCAAGCTGTTCTTCATACACCATGTCGTACACCGTGACCCAAACTATCACGGAAGGAACTGCCGCGGCTTGATCGTTTCTGCTACTCGAACCTGGTTTATCCGTTCGGCGCGAGTTCGAGCGACACTCGCCCCAGACTCGCGAAGTAGCCGTCGAACACCGTGTCCGATTTCGCCGACCAAATACCGGGTATCTCGTAGAAGTTCCGATTGTACGCGGTGAAAAACAGCGTAAAGGTACCGTCGTCTTCCTCGATCAATCCGAGCGGCGTCCGGGTCAGGCCCCACCATCGGTCGGGGTGCGAATCGAGCTCCAGCAGGACCGGCTCGGACCAGGCTCGCCCGTCATCGGAAACCATGTACCCCATCTTCTGGTGGTGGCCGCAGCCGTCAAAAACCGCGACGAATCGCCCGTCCGGGAGCATCGTGACGACGGGGTTTTCGGTGTGCCGGCTCACCGGCCGGTCCGTGGTGATCCGTCTCCACGGCCCGGAGAGCGAAGGCGCCTCTGCGAGGCCGTTCAGCTCGGGAGAGCTCCCGTACCACGCAAGCCAAATCGACCCGACGCGGTACGGGAAAAACGAATCGACTCCCATGAGCCCTTCCCACGGCGCCGAATCACTGCCCGGCTCCATGATGATGCCCGTCTGCTCGTACGGCCCGGCGACGCCCGCTCTGCCGGGCGTACCGGAAACCGCCGGCGCGATTCGCCCGTCGTAGTTCCGGTACCACTCTTCCTCGGTGTTCGGCTTCGACCGATAACACACATACGTGAGCGCCCACCGGTCGCGTTCGTCGTCGAAAGTCGGCATCGGTGACCAGAGACACGCGTACCGATCGCTCCCGTCGAAGTTGCCGCTCGACTCCATGATCGTCGAGACGCGTCGCCACTCGAACCCGTCGGAACTGCTCCAGTGCGCAAGCTTCGTTTTGGTCCAGATCGGGGTACCGGACATCTCCGTCGTGAACAGGTGATACGTCCCGTCCACCTTCAGTGCTCGTCCACCCTCGAACCCGTACGTGTTGGCCTCGGTCCCGCTATCTGTTTTTGTGATGACGGGCGTACGGTACAGATTTTTGACCGTGAACAGCGAACCACTCTGCGGCTTTCCCATGCGTGAGGCCTCCGATCCACATAGTAGGTGATAATCACAGAAACGGGAAACGGCGTCGGCGGAACACGCGGAAGTTGTTTTTATGGCTCAAACGGGTCGGTGGGTCTTTTTGAAGCACTCCGTTTGAGTCATACTCCCGGTAAAGAACACCGAAAGGACGGAGTGAGTCGTGGACATGATTCGAGTCTTGGCGATTATTCCTGCGTGTTGCGCCGGTTTTCTCGTATGGCAGTTCAGAGGTTTGTACTACGAAATCAAGACATTCTCCGAGGTCATGAACGACCGGTGGACATGGATTTCGATCATCGTCTTTTTCGTCTCGTTAGTCGTCATTTTAAGTTTGATTCCTCGGCAAATAACGTAAAAGGTCCACTGAACCGACCGTAATGAGTGCGCGTTTCGGTTCGGAGACGACAACGAATAAACCCAAGGCGCCGGTGGTATCTCTCCCGGCAGTGAGCGGGATACGGACTGATGGAGGTTTGGCGTGAATGAGCTGATCAAACCTGCGGCGCTCTGCGCAGGAGACACGGTCGCGACGATTTCGCTTTCCGGAGGTCGCGCTGGGGATCCTGACATGATAGACCGCTACCACGTTGGGAAGAAACGGCTGCAGGATGTCTTCGGGTTGAACGTCGTAGAGACGCGCCACTGTCTGATGGGCAGTGATTATCTTTACCGGCACCCTCGAGCACGTGCCCAGGATCTCACAGATGCGCTGATGGACTCCACCGTAAAAGGAATCATTTCGAACCAGGGTGGGGACGACGCGTATCGACTGTTGCCTTATATCGATTTCAAAGTGATCCATGACCACCCGAAAGTTTTCATCGGGTTCTCTGACATTTCAACGGTACACAATATGTTCACCTTTGCGGGAGTTTCGTCATTCTATGGTCCTAACCTGCTCACCCCGATAGCTCAGCCATCTGCGCTCGATTCCTTTACTCGGGATGCGCTGACAAAGGCTCTGTTCAGCAGGGAACCGATTGGCGTAGTTGACGCGTGCAAACGCTGGACACCGATAGAATGGCGACCGGTGAAATCAGAAGAAGTCGCATGGACAGACAACACGGGGTACGAGGTCATTCAAGGACGCGGCCAGGCAAGAGGACGACTGCTTGGCGGCTGTTGCGGGCCACTGCAGCAGATCATGGGAACGTGTCTTTTTCCGACGGAAGAACAGTGGAAGGACAGTATCGTGTTCCTGGAGATCGGGGCTCCCTACGGATCGGCCCTGGCGGGGCTGCACGTGACGAGGGCGTTCGCCGCGACCGGCATGTTCCGTCATGCAAAGGCATTGATCTGCACGAGCGTGACCGAGCAGGACAAAGAGACAGTTCTGAAGGTATTGAGAGACGAAGAAGGCCTCACGGAGTTGCCGATCCTGTGCAATGGAGATTTCGGGCATAGAACGCCGATGACCGTGCTCCCGATCGGGGCGATGGCCGAGGTAGACTGCGAAAATGCTGCATTCACCATTCTCGAATCCGGCGTGAGATAGGCACAGGACTGTACGGGGTCGATCAGCCGATTCCCAGTGTGGCGCCTCGGGAAAGTGTCGACAATGGTAAAGGTTCATCGGTCGGCTTGAAACTCGGGTCCGTCGAACGTTTCTTTATTGAGCTCTTCGGCGTGGCCGTTGATGCGCTCGAGCTCACGCTTGTCTCCGGCCTCGCTTACGCGGGCGGCGTGTACGCGATCGTCACCTGCCATCCCACACCGCGTGCGAGTAGTGGTCACGAATAAACCGGTCACGGCTGCACAGCGCGGCGTTGTACGCGAGCGCGTGCGCTACGATGAGCCTGTCGAACGGGTCACGTGTCCAGCCGAGATGCGCCGCGATCTCCGCGGCCCGCGCCCATCCGGTGCTCTCGATCCGTAAGCCGAGATCCTTTCCGAGCACACCGACGACTCCCTCGGGTTCATCGAGAAACCGGCCGATCTCATGGAGAAACGAGATTTCGAGACGGACCATAGGGGAGATGAAGAGTTCAGTCGCATCGATGATCCGTCGCGTTGTTTTCGGAATGCGGGACGGTTCGGCGTACAACCACAGAACGACGTGAGTATCAAGAAAAAGCATCAAGGCGACCACTCCGCCGGAGTGAAGCTGTCAAGCGTTTCACCATCGATCAACACACCGGGCCGGTCGATCAGTTCATCCACCCGCCGGCGCCGTGTTTGTGGACGTATCTCGACGACTCCGTTACGACGTTCGACCTCGACCGGTTCGCCGCTTTCGATACAGTGGTCCAACACCGAAAAAAGATTGCGCCGAAGCTCGCTCGCTTTGATCTGCATAGAAAGGCACCTCCGTGAGAAGCGGTAGATCATCCGACGGCGGAGCGGTATGATCGTGGTACGGGGTTCTCCTGCAGCCTCGTTACGACAAAAACGACCGGAGGCCAATCGCGTTATGAAAACGATCAAACAATCGATATGCTGGTGGTGTTTTGTGCCCGGCAAGATGTCGGCGGATGAGTTCTTGGGCGCCGTTGCCGAGGCCGGGTACGACGCGGTCGAGCTCGCGCCGAAAGAGTACTGGCCGATGATCAAGGATCACGGCCTCGCGATCGCGACGACCGGTGCTCACGCGTCGATTGCCGACGGATTGAATCGCCGTGAGAACTTCGACCGGATCGCCGGTGAGGTCCGCGCATCGCTCGACGACGCGGTGAACTGGAGAATTCCGTGCCTGATCTGTTTCAGTGGAAATCGTGCGGGACTCGATGATACTACCGGCGCGGAGGTCACCGCGGAAGCGCTCCGGAAATTGGCTCCCGACGCCGAGCAGGCCGGTGTCACACTCGTCGTCGAACTGCTGAACAGCAAACGCGACCACCCGGATTATCAGTGCGACACGACACCGTGGGGCGCACGTGTCGTCGATGCCGTGTCGTCACCGCGAGTGAAACTGCTGTACGATGTTTACCATATGCAGATCATGGAAGGCGATATTATCGCGACGATACAGGCGAATCACGCGTCGATCGGACACTACCACACCGCCGGGAACCCGGGCAGGAACGACCTCGACGCCGAGCAGGAACTGTACTACCCTCCGATTTTTCGCGCGATCGCCGCGACAGGCTACGACGGCTACATCGGACACGAGTTCATCCCCAAGGCGGATCCGGCAGAGGCTATCCGCGCGGCGCACGAACTCTGCAGGAAATCGATAGCGCCGTAGAAACGCTAATGCGTGCGTGCCAGGTACACCGTTTGAGTGTACTGTTCGCCGCGAAGTGGGTTCATAAAAGTAACCGGGTGCGCCTCGGCGGTTGAAAACACCGCAGCGAGTTGTGCAGCAAACGATTCGGACGGGCCTTCGTCGGACCAGACCCCGAAGATGCCGCCCTCGGCGAGGTGGGATTTGAGGCGGGTCAAACCGTCGATCGAGTAGAACCCGGCGTTTACCGGATCGAGCAGCCGATCCGGCGTGTGATCGATGTCGACGAGGATCGCGTCGAAGCGTCGCATAGGCGCGGCAGGGTCAAACCCGGCGTCGGAGTTCGCACGCGCGAAAAAATCGTCCTGGATCATCCGGCACCGTGGATCGCCGCTCACGCGCTCACCAAGCGGCACAACGCCGCGCCGATGCCACTCGATCACGGCGTCGAAGAGCTCGACCACGAGCAGCGACCTGACCTCGAGAAACCCGAGCACGGCGGCCGCTGTGTAGCCGAGGCCAAGCCCCCCGACCACGACGTCGAGCGCCGGAGCGGCGGCTCCACCGGAGAGGCCGGCTTCTATCGCCGCGCCGACACCGATTCTACCGAGTTCCTCTTCGGACTGCGTGAAGAGACTCGACATCAGGTACTCGTCGCCGAGTTTCACCTCGTAGACATCGCGGTCGAGAGAGAAAATCCGCCGGCGGCGCAGCGAAAGGTCTCCGAGTGGTGTCGCTTGATAACCGAGTTCGGCGAACTGCTCGCTCATCGGCAAAACGGTACACGATACCGGACCGGGTGTCCATCGAGCTCTTGAGCCGTGTCCGGCCGGCAGCACACGGGTAAGCCCTACACTCCGCCGATCCGCATCGTGTCGACGATCGCGAGGCGCGCGGCACGGCGGGCCGGGCCGAGGCTTCCGAGCACCGCGGTCACGACGCCGAGCGCGGCTGTCGCGATGAAGTCGATTGCGCGTGTGTCGCCGAAGAAGCGCTCGCCGAACGGGATCGGTAGATCGGCGGGCATCATTCCCGCAACGTCGAACCCGATGAACTGCACGTACGCGGCGAACGCGCCTCCAAAAACACACGCGAGCATCGCCGAGAGCAGCGCGATCGCGATACTCTCGGCGATTATGAGCCGGCGTAGTTGGCGCCGCTTGAGGCCGATCGCGCGCATCGTGCCGATCTCGCGGCCACGTTCGCGGACCGCCATCGACATCGAGTTGAGAATCCCGAGCAGCACGAGGAAGAACAGAATCCCCATCAGGATCACGAACGCGCCGATATCGGCCTCGACGACGGCGATCATCGTGCGCGCGAAGCGTTGCCACCGGTACGCGGTGAGCGAATCCGGCAGCACGGCGTTCAACGCGGTAGCGACGCGTTCGGGGTCGCTGCGGCCGCGGAGTCCGAGCACGATGTGCGTGACGGCATCCCCGAGACGTAGGAATTCGGTACTCTGCCGCAAATCCGTAATCACGAGGTGCCGGTCGAACAGCGGGTAGCCGGTGTTGAACAGACCGACAACCTTGAGCGTGGTGGTGTTCGGTGCTCCGTACCGGTCGCGCACGCGCAGGAATACCGTATCGCCGGGAGCGACGCCGAGAAGTTCCGCGGCGGGCCGCCCGATCACGACACCCGGCTCGGCGTCCGATGCGGCGAGGTACCGGCCGGAGACGATGAAGTTCTCGATCGTCGTGATTTCCCTTTCGTACCGCGGGTCGATCGCTCGGCCGCGCATCGGCATGTACTCGCGTCCGTTTCCGAGCTCGAGCTCGTACTCGACCCTGCCGCTCGCGCGGTCGACACCGGCGGACTCGAGCAGCGTCGCGCGAGTCGCGGTGTAGTTCTCGACGAGAAGGTCGAGAGGCATCCTGCGCGCCTCGGCGAGGTAATCGCGGTGTAGAACCTGTACGTGCCCGGTATCGAGCGTGATCATGCCGTCGTACAGCGTCGTAAAGTACCCACGCACCCAACCCAACGCCGCGATCATGATCGTCATGCCGACCGTGAGCGCGATCATGTTCAGCGCGGTACGCCGCCGGTTCCGCGTGATGTTCCGAAGCGCTATCCCAAGCAGCTCCTTATCCATAACTCAGCGCCTCCATGATCGTGAGCCGGACGCCGGTTCTCGCCGCGTACAGCGACCCACCGAGCGCGATGAGGACCCCACTCGCGCAGTTGATGAGGCTGTTCCGTGGAGTGTACGCGAACAGGAAGTCGGACGATCCCATCCCGAACGCCTCGGCGATGCCGCCGAACTCAAGCCCGTTCACCGAGAAGTACAGAACGATCGGGACTCCAACCAGTAGCCCGAGCAGGCTGCCGGTGACGCCTTGTATGAATCCCTCGGTCAGGACGATCCCGGCGACGCCGCGCTTCTTGAGTCCGATCGCGCGCATCGTGCCGAACTCGCGGATTCTTTCGAACACGTTCATGAGGATCGCGTTCGTGATCACACTCGCGGCGACGATGACGACAAAGAGGTTCATGAACACGATGAAGAAGTCCATCATCTCGATCAGACTCATGAGGCCCTCGTGAATCTCGCGGTACGTGCGGATCTCAAACGGCGCCTCGGCGCTCGCGGAGAGCCGCTCGGCGGCCGCCGCGGCAAACGCCCCGGCGAGATCCGGAGACGACAACCGGGTCCGTAGCTCGGTCGTCGCGCCTTCGAGGTACACGAGCTCCTCGGCGTCGCTGTGCCGGAGAAAGAACGTGTTCTCGTCGAACTCCGTCGCGGCGGTCGCAAACACCCCGGTTACGGGGTACTGCAGGTAAAACGGACTTCCGGTACTGTCCTCGACGACGACAAGCAGCTCGTCGCCGACCGCGACGCGAAGAAGCTCGGCGATCGGCCGTGAAATCACGGCGCCGCGTTCGGGCGGAAACCGCCCGGCGATGATTCCTTCGGCGACGTTCGCGTAGAACCGGGTGTCCGGCAGCACGCCGAGTCCGGCGAGCGTAACCGTGCGCTCGCCGTGTTGCAGCAGCGCGCCGAACTCGAGGACCGGTTCGACCACCTCTGCGCCGCCGAGTCCGGCGAGCTCGGACACGATATCGGCGTAGCCGGGAATCGTGTGCTCGAGCGAGAACGGGTTGAGCGCGTCGCGGCGGCCGGAGGCGGTGATCGTGACGTGGCCTCCCTCCTGCGTCAGGTTTCGAAAGAAGTTGGCGCGGATGCCGTGGAACATGCCGGCGACCACCTCCATCACGAGCACCGAGACCATCACCGCGAACACGATCAAGAGCGTGCGGCGGCGATGCTTTACAAGGTTCGAAACAGACATCTTCAGATACATCATGACGGCTGCTCGACGATCGCTCCGTCACGGAGCCTGATAATCCTGCCCGCGTACTGCGTAACCTCGGGGTTGTGCGTCGAGAACAGGAACGACACCTTCTCCTCGCGGTTGAGCCTGAGCATCGCTTCGATGATCTCCTTCCCGGTCTCGCTGTCGAGGTTCGCGGTCGGCTCGTCGGCGATCACGATGCGGGGATCGTTCACGAGCGCGCGCGCGATCGCGACGCGCTGCCGCTGGCCGCCCGAGAGTTCATCGGGTTTGTGCGCGGCGTGTGTATCGAGTCCGACGATCTCCATCAGTCGGCGGACCTTCTTCCGACGTTCGTCCTTCGGCGTTCGCGTGAGCAGAAGCGGAAACTCTATGTTCTCGGCGACGTTCAAAACCGGAATCAGGTTGAACGACTGGAAAATGAAACCGATCGTGTTCAGCCGACGTTCGGCTCCCTGGTTGTCGGTGTACTCGCCGACGTTCTCACCCTCGATGTGCACCTCACCCGAGGTCGGAGTGTCGATGCACCCGATGATGTTCAGCAGAGTCGTCTTCCCGCAGCCCGACGGCCCCATGACGGCGAGAAACTCGCCGGGCTCGATCGTGATCGAGACTCCCCGGAGCGCGTGGATCACGGTCTTGCCCAGGTGATACTCTTTCGTGACCGAACGCACGTCTACGATCGACATACTACCTCCTAAAAAAACAGCCGCGCCTCGGCGCGCACGGCTTCGAACGACAGCGCGGCTCCCCCGTCTCCGCCCGGGAGACCCGCGGTCGAGTACAGACCGAGCGTGAACTCGAGCGCCGTGAACGGCGCGATCGTACCCGATGTGGCGAGAACGGCACGGCGGCCGTCGACGTCGAGAAACGCCGCCTGTTCGACCTGAAAACGCGCGTCCCAGTCCCACGAGACGGACGGGTACACGAAGTGCCGCCCGAGTCCGGCCGGCGGCTCGGCGATAAAAAGGCACTCACCGAGTACGGTGATCGTATGACTCCCAAAGAACCGTGAGTAGTTCGCACCCGCGCTCGAGGCCCACGTCCGTCGTCCGGCGAGCAGATCGGGTAACCCAAGCGCAGCCGAGACGAGCTGCGCGGGGTCGTCGGTCACGCCGTCGGTGTCGCCGCCGATCAAATCGGCGGCCGACTCGCCGGCCAGTTCAACAGCCGCTTCGGCGTGAAACACGACCGGGCCCGCGGGAACGGCGAGACCGACCGACGGGCGAAAAACGGTTTTCTCCTGAAACACGACGCCGAGTTTGACGTCCACACCGAGAACGTACGCCGAACCGTGGACGGCGGACCGGACGCGCCGGTGCCACTCGGGACCGTACGCGGTATCGAAGCGAAGCGCGACGGTTCCGCTCACGTCCGTCGACGGTGTCCACGTGACTGCCACGCCGTCGAAACCCGGAGTCTCGCCGTCCGGCGATCTCACCGGGTGCAGAGCGTCACCCGGATGAAACACGTACCCGACTCCCCACGGGATCGAGAAACGTCCCAGTTGGAACGTGACCGCGTCGACCGGCCAGATCGAGAGAGCCGCCTGGTTCACGACGTGGCGTATCGGTTGCCCAAAACCGCCGACTCCACCGTGACCGTCGAGGATCGTCTTGTGCCGCACGGTGAGTTCACCCCAATCGAACGACAATCGGTGGTCAAACCGAAAATCCGTGTACGCGCCGAGCGCGAAGGCGCCGGCGGGATCCGGCACGATAAAAAGCCCGAGTCCGGCGTCGCCGTACAGACTGTACTCGTTCGCGACGACCCGGCCTGTCGGAACAAGCGCGATCACGACCGCGGCGAGAGTGAGCAAAAACAGAGGACGTCGCGTGTCTTTCATCGGTCTACCTCGTCAG
>REEC01000074.1 GCA_007695285.1 Spirochaetaceae bacterium
GATCCGTTCGGTTTTTTCCACGATCTCCGGTTCCGTGTGCGACGACAGAAAGACAACCGGAAGGTCGTGGCGTTCGACGATACGCGCCGCCGCTTCGGTTCCGTCGATTCCGGCGCCCAAGTCGATGTCCATCAGAATGAGTTCGATCTCGGGGTTCGACTCGACGGTTTCTACGGCTTTTTCTCCGGTGTTTGCCGTGATCACCGAAAAACCGTTCTTCTCGAGTATCATTTTCTCCTGCAACGCGATGATGGCTTCGTCCTCAACGAGCAGGATCGCCTTTTTTTTAGTTTTCCCTGACATGGTGTCCTCAATACTCCTTAAACTCGCTGTCGGTCGCGTCGTGTTTTCCGGGAGCGGTGTTGGGAAGCGCGAGTGCAACGCCGGTCCGGTTTTGGGACGGCACGGTGTTCGTTGCCGGGTGATCTTCCGTCCCGTTCGCTCGCTTGGCGTGAGAGGTCGGTGGAAGTCTTGATTGGTGATTCTCGTCCCGGATAGCTCCGTGGTGTCCGTTAGTCTCTTCGGCCAGCTTGAAGAAACTCACCGTGCTCCTGAGTTGGTCTGCTTGACCGTTCAGCTCCTCGGCCATCGACGCGGTCTCTTCCGACGCCGATGCGTTCTGTTGAATCACCGTATCGAGTTGAGAGAGCGCCTTGTTGATTTGCTCGACACCTGCCGTTTGTTCGGCGCTTGCCGCGTTAATCTCTTGTACCAACTCGGCAGTTTTTTTGATGTCGGGCACGATCCGACGGAGCAGCTCGCCGGCCTGCTCGGCCACACCCACGCTACGCTGCGAGAGGTCCGATATCTCCTTCGCCGCCACTTGACTTCGCTCCGCGAGCTTTCGGACTTCACTCGCGACGACCGCAAACCCTTTCCCGTGTTCTCCTGCGCGCGCCGCCTCGATCGCCGCGTTCAGCGCGAGCAGGTTTGTGTTCCGGGCGATCTCGTCGATGATCGTGATCTTTGCCGCGATCTCCTTCATCGCCGCTACCGTCTGCTCGACCGCCTCACCGCCTTGCTCCGCGTCTCCCGCGGCAGCCTGAGCGATCTTGTCGGTCGTTGTCGCGTTGTCGGAGTTCTGTTGGATATTGGAGCCCATCTGTTCCATCGACGACGAGACTTCCTCGGCCGACGCCGCTTGTTCGGTCGCGCCTTGCGACATCTCTTGAGCGGTGGAACTTAACTGTTCGCTGCCGGAGGAGACATTCTCGACCGCGCTGTGGATGCTCCACGCGACCTCAGAGAGAGCTTTCTGCATGCGATCGAGCGAGTGCGCGAGTACACCGAGTTCGTCGCCGCGCCGAAGCGCGTACTCGGGCACTTTCTGCGAGACATCGCCCTCTGCAACGATCTTGGTGAACGCGACGGCCTCAGCGACAGGCTTCGAAATCGATCGTGCAAAGACGACAAAGACGATAAGACCAACCAAAAAAGCGATAAACGATATAAGGACGACCGCGTTGCGTACCGCAGTCGCCGGGGCCAGGAACTCCGCATCGGGAATCGTCAGCACGACGCTCCACCCAGTCACGGGAACCGGCGCAAAACCCGCCGTACGGTCGCTCCCGGCGAAGAAGTATTTCTCTACGCCGCGCTCCCCCACGAGCGCCGCGCGCGCAATCGCCTCCATGCCGTCAAGATTATCGATGCTCAACTCGAAGACGAAGTCGGAATTTGGGTGCGCGATCGCCGTCCCGTCGGCGCTCGACACGAATGCGTATCCGGTCTCGCCGGCGGTCGATTCGGCGATGAGATTCGAAACGAACCCGATGTCGACGATCATGACGAATACACCGATCACCGAGCCGTCGGCTCCGACGACGGGAGCCGCGACCGGGACGAACGGTTGGCCCGTGACTTGATTGCGCGCGGCGTCGCCGGTATTCGGCTCACCGGCGAGTGCGGTCTGGAAGTAGGCGCGCGCTCCAACATTCTGGCCGAGATAACCCGGATCCGAGACCGCGATCGCCGCACCGTTCGTGTCGGCGAGGAACAAAACGTGATAGCGTTCGCCCAGTCCCGCGGAACCGGCGACGTTTACCAGATGCCGCTCGAACTCGGCGACGGCGGTCGACTCGGCTCGACTCTCACCGCGCGCGACCGCCTCCGCGGCCGATACAGCCGCCGGCGAGTGCGCCATTGTCCGCGCGCTCCTGACTTCCGTCTCGAACACGTTATGGATCCCCGTCGCGAGTTCGAACGCACGCCAGTAGAGCTGCTCTTCGGCAAGATTCGTGAGGCCACGCGTTGAGGTTATCACCGAAAACACGCCGACAAGGGCGAGCGGCGTGAGGATCGTGAGCGCTCCGACTACTATTAGCTTGGTCCCGATGGACATTTTTTTGAGCATCGTATTGCACCTCGTTTGGCTCTGTGTTGAAAACGGCTTTTCCGTATTAGTTGTGCGAAGCGGGACGTTCGGAAATTAAGCTCAAGATAACACCGGTTCTGACGGTGACGGACCACCCGAAAGTATGGTTTTGAGTGTTTTTTTCCGAAACGATGCGTTATTCGGCGACCAGTCCGAGGCGACGTGCTTCCGCGGCCGCGTGCGTGCGGTTATCGACACCGAGTTTGCCGAAAATACGCGCCAGATGCCACTTGACCGTGTTGTGCGATACAAACAGCGTATCGGCTATTTCCTGGTTCGTGAGTCCAGTTGTGACGGCCGTCAGTACTTCGATCTCTCGCTCCGATAGCGGTTCGCACCAATCCGTGACCGAGACCGGTTTCGGTGCGCGTGCCCTGTCTCGTATCTCCGTCGGCGTAGCGACATACTCCGAGTTCATCTCCGCGAGCAACGAAGCGCAGAACTCGGGTTCAATGCGGTGCGCGTGTGCATCTTCGAGTAGAACGCGGCTGAACGACGCGTCGTCGACGAACATACGCCGATATCCTGCTTCGCGTCCGTTAGAGAGCGCGGACTTCACGAGGCTTCGTGCCTCGATGGGGCGGCCGAGATGATAAGACGCTGCGGCGAGCAGGAACTCAATCTCGGCGGTGAACGTCGTCAATCCCAAACGGCCTGTATACGCGAGGTACCGTCCGAGCAGCTCAGAACCCTCGAGGTATCGTCCGGCCAGCAGGAAGAATCGGGCCAGCGAACCGAACTCTTCTTCCCGGAAGATAAACGCTTCTTCGCGCAAACCGAATAACCGACGTTCAGTGAGCAGAGCCTCTGCTCTCGTCACGTCGCGCTCTGCCAGAAGAACGCGTATTTTCCAGCCCACGATCAGGCTCTCGAAAAACGGCGCCACCGAGTCGGCCAAGACACTCTCGGCTCGTCGGATCCAGTCGTGAGCCTCGTCGAACCGACGCCGGATGATCAACGGTCGAACCATATGCGCGACGCACCAGCACCAAATCACCGCGACGTGGTCGCGCTCGGCGATCGCGATTCCTCGTCGGCAGTACTCGACCGCCGCATCGATTTCTCCTCGCTCGCTGTGTATCTGTCCCAGCAGCCCATGGTACGCCGCCGCTCGCTCACCCGAGCCGTAACCGTGCGTCTCGGCGAAAGCGAGCATGCGACGACACAAACTCTCGGATGCATAAGTCCCCTTACGGTAGAGCAGGAGGCGAGCGAGTTTCACACCGGCGACCAACGCGAAGTACGGGTTTCCGTCCGGATCGAAGCCGAGGTCGCACGCTTCGGTGTACGCGCCGATCGCCCCGACGATATCGCCGCGAAGCAAAGCTGCATCTCCCACGACGGCGCACGTCAGCCCACGCCAACGTGAGGCGCTTCGAGTTATCAAACGATCGGCGATCGCTGAGTTGCGATCGAGCTCCTCCCGGTTCCCGGAGAAAACGGCTGCCATCGCGCGAATGGTAGCGATCAGCCCTTTCAAGGGAACTTTCTTCGGATTGCCGGGGCTACTGGGAACAATGTTCTCCGCGGCTATGAGCCGATTCTCAACGTCGTCATACCTTCCGGCGAGAAACGCGAAGTACGCGGAGAGAACGAGAAGGATCGGGCGCCTGTGCAGCAAGGCATCCGGAATCATCGTCAGCAATCGGCGTGTTTCGAGCGTGTTACCGGTGTCCCCGAGGCCGTCGAGACCGCGCTCGACGATCTCGGCGGCCCTATCGGTCTCTCCGGCCTCGATTGCGTGCCGCACCGCTTCCTCGCGGTGACCGTTTTGGTCGTACCAGAGGTACGCGCGTCGGTGAAGGTCCGCAACGGAGTCCGGCCGAGTAGCCCGAAGCCGCGTCTGAAGCGCATCGCGAAAGAGCGAATGGTACCGGAACCAGACCGCGTCCCCGCCGAGTGCCGAGACAAAGTAGTTCTCACGCTCGAGTCGTGCGAGTACGTCGGCGCCTCCGGTAGTACCGGTCACGGCGTTACAGAGCGGCCCGGAGAGTCGACTCAGAATTGATGTTGAGAACAGGAAATCCCGGATGTCGGCCGGAAGACCGTCAATGACCTGCTCGGAGAAGAACCCGTGGACCAGATGGCGCGCACGCCTCAGGCCCTCCATTCCGCCGCCGGCCCGGATGCTCAGCGCGGCGAGTTTCAGCCCGGCGATCCACCCCTCGCTCTCCGACTCAAGGCTCGCGACATCGTCGCGCGCAACTGGACAGTTCATCGTGTCGCGGAAGAATACCTCGATCTCTGACGTGCGAAAACGCAGATCCGGTTCGCCGATCTCGACCATCTCTCCGCGCGATCTCAGCCTGTTCAGCTCCCATTTGGGCTCGACGCGCGTCACCGCGACGATATGCAGATTCGGCGGTTGATTGCGCAGGGCAAACCGCATGCCGCGGCTGATCAGTTCGTGCGACACCGCGTGCACATCGTCCAGGACGAGTACGACCGGTTGGCACGAGTCGAAAATATCGTTCAGCAGTAACGTCAGAAAACGTTCTATCGGCTCGAATTCATCGGCCGTTCGTGTACCCGGGTCCGCCGATACGCCGGATGACATCGCGGTGAGAGCGTCGTCGCGTACACTTTCACACGCTCCCCGAACCGCCTCAAAGAAGTAGACCCAGAACCGTTCCGGCACGTTGTCCTCGACGTCCAAAGCGAGGTAACCAACACGGTAATCCGCCCGGTTCATCCACTGCGACACTACGGTCGACTTTCCGAAACCCGCCGGCGCGCAGATCAGTGTGAGTTTCCGGGTGAAACCGTTTGGTCCGATCAGACCGTCTTCGATTTGCGCGACGAGCTCTTCGCGCGGGACTGTCTCCGGTTTCAACGAAGGAGGGATCAACTTGGTTCTGAGCAGCGATGTGTTCACTGTATGGACATCACTATAAGGACGATACCGACAGCAGGTCAATGAAAAAGCGTGAAGCGCCTGCCGTCCGTACCTTCACGACCAACGCGTTGTCGTCCTGCCCGAAGGTATACTACTATTCGGCATCATCCCCGAGCAGGAGCCCACCATGTCCGAAGCCGTTACCCTTCGCGAGATCGACGACGAGAACTTCGAAGCGATTATCAAGCTCGACACGACGATGAGCGAGTCGCAGAGGCGATGCGTCGCGCCGAACGTGAGGTCGATCGCGCAGGGCGCTCTGAGTCCGTGCGCGTGGTTCCGCGCGGTCTATCTCGGCGAGACGCCGGTCGGCTTCGTGATGGTCGACCTTCACCCTCCGGCCGACGAGTTCCCGGCCGACGATCTTCCCGCGGGCTTCCTCTGGCGGTTCATGATCGGCGGCCCGTGGCAGAAAAACGGTGTCGGTTGGGATGTTTTGAATCAATTAATCGGCTTTTTCCGCCGCGAGGGTGTCCGGACTCTCTATACGTCGTGCGACACCGAGGAGCAGCACAACCCGTACGGGTTCTACACGCGCTACGGTTTCACCGACACCGGCCGCGACGACGACGGCGAGCGCGTGCTGCGGTTCGTGATCGACGACTCGGGCGCCGCACAGGCGGCGGAGGCGTCCGAGCGTCCACCGGAACCCGTTCGCGGTCCGGGGACGTCGCCCGTGTTTCCGAAGCTCGCGCTCGTGACGATCTGGACCGATCAGGTCGAGCCGATGAAACGATTTTATCACGATGTGCTCGGGTTCCTCGTCAAGACCGATCTCGGCGGATACGTCGAGTTTGAGAATCAGGGAGCGCGGTTCGCGGTGTGTCAGAGGTCGGCGATGAACGGATTGCTGCCCGACACCGAAGAGTTCACAAAACGACCGGTCGGGCAACGGTTCGAACTCGCGTTCCCGTGCGAGACGCCGCAGGCCGT
>REEC01000249.1 GCA_007695285.1 Spirochaetaceae bacterium
AGACGGGGGATTTCAGATTCGGACCGTTAGGCGCGATTGGCGATGGCTCGTCGCGGTCGAGGTCGGTGATCTCGACCGTGAACACCTCTTCGATCTCAGCGTCGTCGAGGTGGATCACGGGAATCCGGTTCGTCGACGGATCGCTCACGTACGCGATACGCCGGCGCAGCGTCAGCGACGTGATCGGCATCCCGGACGGTGCGTTCTCATCGCGCGCTTTTTGTTGACGTCATGTAGGGTGCGTATGCGGTGAGGTGGCTGTTGGATCGGCCTTTTTTCCCCTATACTCAAAATGCGCTGTGCGATTTGGTTGCTTCTTTGTTGTAACCTATTGGTGTGGATCCTGATTGCACGCGAATGATGAGGAGCAAGGGGTGTATTGATGATGCTCAACCGAAAGCGGTATCTTGATAGAACTTGTGGGAGGATTGCGTGAGAAGCGTTAAAGAGATCGAACGAGCCGTCGATAGCCTCTCCGAAGAGGAGTATGTTGAATTCCGTAATTGGTTTCTGGAGCATGATTGGGAAGAATGGGATCGTAAGATCGGAAATGATTCCGACTCCGGCAAGCTCGACTTTTTGATCCATGAAGCGGAAAAGGACGGAACTGCAGCAACTGAAGACGATCTCTGAATGCACCGCACTACGACCAGGTTTCGCAAGTTCCTGTAGAACAAGTACTTACAAATTCTGGTTACTGTTCCGACGAGCCAAGTTCTGATAAACAGTTACTAATCATAGAGTTATAACCGGACGGCCGTGGGTTGAATTTGCGGTTTATTGCCGGCGGTGGGGTAAAAACCCAAAAATACCCGCAAGAAAACGCGGGTAAGGATACTTGAACTGTGGTGCACGGGTTCGGGACCCGTGCACCGTTTGAGGCGGCGCGCTACCGCCCGTGCGCGATCGCCTCGGCGATGCGGCGCATCAGTGCGGGCCAGTCGCGGTCGAGGTCGGTGATCTCGACCGTGCGTGCGCCGATCGCGCGCGCCACGGCTCGCGACGCGACGTCGTCGTACTCGGGTTGCGTGAAGATCACGTCGACGCCCGCGGCCAGAGCTTTCTCGATCGTGACGTTCAGAAGCCGCGGGCTCGGCTCGCGGCCACCGGCTTCGATCGCGAGTTGTTCGATCCCGAAGTGATCGGTGAAGTACCCAAACGCCGGGTGGTACACGAGAATCGTCGTACCGCGCTTCGGCGCGAGCAACTCCGCAATCTCAGCCTCGAGAGCGTCTACCTCCGCGATGAACGCGTCGTACCGACGCGAGAACTCACCCGCAAGTTCGGGCCGTGCGCGCGAGAGAGCGTCGCGAATCGTTTGCGCCTGGACACGGACCTCGGCGGGACCGAGCCAGATATGAGGATCACCGGGCTCGTTGTCGTGACTGTGCGGAACGGTCGGATCGTGATAATGCGCTTCGAGCTCGCGCAACTCGATACCGGCGGTGAGGTCTACGATCTCGAGTCCCGACTGGGATCGGCGGAGCGTATCGACGATGCGCGCCTCGTACTCGAGTCCGGTCGTGAAAAGGATTTCCGCGTTCGCAAGGCGTTCGACTTCGCGCGGCGTCGGATCGTACGTGTGCGCGTCCTGACCGGGGCCGATCAGGACACCGACCGTGACGTGATTCCCTCCGATCCGCCCGACGATGTACGCCTGCGGAGCAACGCTCGCGTACACGCCGATCGGCCCGGTTCGCTCGCGTTGCTCGGAGCGGCCGGCGGCGAAAACCGGTGCCGCGGCAAGGACCGCCGAGACCACCAACAGAACACTGAAAAACCGCCGGGCACGAAGCCCGGCATTTTGTGACACCATTCTCATCGGCTCAATGGATGATCCCGTCGGTCACCATCAACGAGATCGAAGTGATCGTCCCGTCGATCTCGACCGTAAAGACCTCTTCGATCTCCGCGTCGTCGAGGTGGATCTCGAGGATCCGGTTCGTCGACGGATCGCTCACGTACGCGATACGCCGGCCCAACGTCAGCGCCGGGATCGGCGTACCGGTCGGTGCGTTCTCATCGCGCGCCGGCACCGCGGCGACCGAGCCCTTGATCTCAAACGACTGCGCATCGAGCACGTACACGACGCCGTCGAAGCCCAACACGACGATGTAGTGACCGGACCGGTCGATTCCAAACCGCCACGGGCGCGTCGGAAGCGCGTGCGCGGTGCTGGTCTTCGCGACCGGATCGACCTTCACGAGGCCGTCACCGAGGTTACCGACGAAGTGCTCGAGCCGCGGGTGAGCGTACACCGTACCGGTCCTCACGCCGTCGGGCGTACCGGCGGGGTTCGGCACCAACTGCGCGTCAAAGCTGTTCCCGGTCTGCGTCACGACGAGAACACCGTCGACCGCGCCGAACGCCGAGTATCGCCCGACTCGCGCTTGCCCGTGAGCGCGCAAGACATTATCGAACGTCTGGTGCACGCGTCCGTCGTAATCCATCACCTCGAGGAATGTCTCGCGCACGTAACCGACGAGTAACCGGTCGCCTAACAAAACCGGTGCGCCGTGGTCGACACGAGCCGGGACGATATCCAGGTGCAGATGGTCGCGCAGATAACTCTCGTCGATCACGGTGATGTCGCCGGACTCGTCGTTGTAGAATCCGCTCCGCCCGACCGTCGTCGTGAAGTGCGTCGGCAGCAACCCGTCGCGGATGAAGCCGAGGACCGAGATCTCGCCGAAAACGAGATCCTCGTGGCCGTCGTGTTCGACGAGCATCTGTCCGCTGTCGATCACCGCGACGACCGAGGCCGCACGGTTCACCGCGTACCCGAACTCGCCACTCGTGTTTGCGTACACCGCGAGGCTGCCTTCCGGAAGGAGGTTCGGGAAGACGGCCTCGACGTCTCCGTCGTGCGCGTCGAGAACCGCGACCGTGCCGGTCGTCATGCCGATCAATATCCGGCCGTCGCCCGACCCGTGATGATGATCGTGGTGGTGATCGTGACTGTGGCCATGGTGATCGTCGTCGTGGTGATCATGGCTATGATGATCGTCGTCGTGATGATCGTGGTCGTGCGCATCGGGTACCGTGCCACACGCGGCGACGGCGAACACGACGGCGAGGACCGCCGCGACGCGAAATAATCGGTTAACTGTCATATCGACAAACTCCTACTCTCTGTTTTCTCGTTCGTCGGCCGACGACCGACGTTTTTTGCGGTGATTTTGGTAATGACGAACGCGACGATGTAGCCGGTTACCGTGAACAGAACGATGCCGGCGCCGCTCGGAAGGTCGTACGCGTAACTCACGCCGATGCCCGCGACCGCGAAGAACGCGGACAGAATCGACGCGACGATCATCAAGCGTTTGAGCGATCGCGCGAAGAATCCCGCGGTAGCGGCCGGAAGCGTCAAGAGCGTAATCACGAGCACGATGCCGACGGTCGAGACGAGCAACACGACGGTCGCTCCGGTCAGCAGCAACAGAATCGTCAAGTGCGCCTGCGTCGGCATTCCACGGACCTCGGCGAACTCCTGATCGAAACTCAACGCGAACAGTTGCGGGTAGAACAGGAGCGCAACCGCGAGCACGACGATGTCGAGCACGACGATTCCGACGAGATCGGCGGCCGAAAGCAGAAGAATGTTCCCGAACAGGTACGCCATCGGGTCGACAAAACCACTCGTCCGCGTCAGAAAAATCACGCCGATCGCGGTCCCGAGCGCCCAGACGATGCTGATCGCCGAATCCGCACGCTGACGGCCACTCTTTGTCGCAAGCGCGACGAGCAGCGCCGAGACCATCGCGGCCGCGAACGCGCCCCAGAACGGCGTGAACCAACTCGGACCAAACCGGGACCGAAGGAAGAGGCTCAGGCCGATTCCCGCGAGTACCGAGTGCGCGATCGCGCCGGCGAGGTAACTGATCCGGTTCACGACGACGTACGAGCCGACGACGCCGAACGCGGGAGCCGCGAGGATTCCCGCGATCAACGCGTACCGGATGAACGGCACGTTTGGACTCACGATCGCGGCGAAGAACTCACCCATGCGACACCTCCGCGAGTTTGTGAAAGTGTCCGGTGAAGAGGCGTTGAAGGTCGTGGTCCGAGAGGCTGCTGCGCTCGTGGATGTGCGCGTTTCGGTTCACGCACAGGACGCGGTCGACCGCGCCCGAGAGAAAGTCGAAGTCGTGCGTGATCAACATGATCCCGAACCTTTTTTTCTGGCTCAGGATCAGGTTCTCGAGCCGAACCGCCGAGTCGCGATCGATGTTTGCGGTCGGCTCGTCGAGGATCAGGATCTGCGGGTCCGAGACGAGAGCGCGCGCGAGCAGGACACGTTGGCGCTGACCGCCGCTCAGAGTCGAAAATCCCCGTGTCGCGAGGTCGGCCAGCCCGACGTCAGAAAGCGTTCTCAGCGCGGCATCACGATCGTGTCGCCGAAACGGCCCGAACGAGCGTGACAGCATTCCGGTCATAACGACCTCGATCGCGAGCGCGGGAAACTGCGGATCGTACAACGCGTGCTGCGGAACGTACCCGATTTTGCGCCGTGCCGCCGGCGCGGGAACACCGAGCACGCGGATGCTGCCGCTGTGCGGCCGCAAAAGACCGAGAAGCAGGCGCGCGAACGTCGTCTTGCCTCCCCCGTTCGGCCCGACGATCTGCGTCAGTCCGTCGTGCGGAACCTGAAACGAGACACCGTCAAAGATCGGAACTCCGGGGTACGAGAAATAGACATCGTCGAGCTCCGCCGCCGGAGCAGCAGTTCGTTCGCGTGTTACAGCGTTCATCGTGCCGGGATGGTAATACTTTGTAACACGTATTGTCAAGCACCGATCGAGCGATTCCGACGAAAAAAAACGGGGCCGTCGCTCGATCACGATCGTGACGATGCGGTAGAATCGAGTACGGCAGCCGACGATACGGTTGTCCCAAGGAGTAAACGGTGCCGAAGGATAAACTGAAGATCGCGATCGTCGGGACGAGCAAACGGTCGGAGTACATGTACGCGAACATCATCCGCGGGATGGCCGACGAGCTCGAGCTTGTCGCGGTCTGGGGACGAAGCGAGCCGTCGGCCGCGCGGCTTGGAGCTGCGCTCGGGGTGCCCGCGTACACGGATCTTGCGGCGCTCGTCAAAGAGAAAAAGCCGGACCTCGCGGTCGTGAGCGTCGCGTACGCGGCGAACGGAGAGGTCGCACTCGCGGCGGTCGAGGCGGGCCTTTCGATCCTGACCGAGACACCGATCGCGCACGACCTGGCGCAGGCCGACAGGATCATCGCGGCGGCCAAAAGAAACGGAGTGAAGGTCGAGGTCGCCGAGCAGTTCCATCGAAGACCGCTCGAGCAGATCAAGTTGAAACTGATCGAACTCGGGTTGTTCGGCCGCGTTCACTCGTCGTTCAACGACTTCGCCGGGCACGGCTACCACGGCGTGAGCGTGATGCGGAGTTACCTCGGATTCGACGCTGTACCGGTGCAGGTTACCGGCGCGGTTCGCGAGTATCCTCTGGTCGCGCATTACGGCATGATCTCAGGCAAGACCGAGCCGCGAAAAGAAACCCAGGAACACGGAGTTATCGAGTTCTCCGACGGCCGTCTCGGCGTGTTCCACTGGACCAGCGTCGGGTACGACTCACCACTCAGATGGTGGCGCAGCAGCCGCTTCCTCGCGGAAAAAGGCATTGGTGTGAGCATCGGCTACCACACCGAGATCGAGGAAAGGCTCACGGTCTTGAATCACGGTGGTCGCGGCGAGAGAGCGATCACGATCGAGCGCGAGTGGGAAAGGTGCGACGGCGGCGCGCTCGTCGCAGTACACGCGTACACCGCCGATACGCAACACCCGGTCGTGACGTGGGAGAACCCGTTCGGCCGGAAAACCGGAGGTTGGAATCCACAGTGGCACGACGACGAGATCGGCGTCGCGGGCTGCCTGAAGAGTCTGATCGACGCGATCCGAACCGGCGGCGAGCCGAGTTACGGCGCGCGGCAGGCGCGTCTCGATCAGGAGATCATCCTCGCTATCAGGCAGTCTTCTGCCAACGGCGGCACGCCGGTAGGGATTCCGCAGGGCTGATCGCCGGTACCGGCCCGGCCGTCACGTCTCGCGGATGTCGATTACTTCGATGATGCTCGCCTTCACGGCCTCGACGAAGGCTTCCTTCGTGAGGCCGGTCACCTTGATCACGCAGACCGCGTTGT
>REEC01000248.1 GCA_007695285.1 Spirochaetaceae bacterium
TTCAGTCGTTCTTTCACGTCGTGCACAACGAGCCAGTAAAGGTTCCCATCCGCGGCCTGTGTCATAGCTCCTCTGTTCAGCGCATACTTCTCCGCACCGGGCATCCACGCAACCTGGTCGTCAAAGCGATACGGGTAAATCGGATCGCTCCACGTTGCGCCATTGTCGCACGACCGGACAAGGTATCCTCCAAGCGGAACCATGTGCCAACTGTCAAGAACGCGAACGGTCTTGGCTGCGTGTTCGAGAGCGTGGTCCGGGATGTTCATCCAGATGTAACTCGCGACGAGCAGACTTCCATCGTCGAGCTGCACCATGCACGGATCCTGCGATCCGCCCATCGGGTGCGCGTGCACGAGTTCCGGCTCCGACCAGCTTCGGCCGAGATCACGCGATCGGACAAGAACGAGATAGCTGTTCGGATCAGCGTGGGTATACCCGGGCGCGAAAAAGCGAGATCGGTCGGGGGCGCGTCGAAACGCGACGAGAATCTCGCCGTCAGGACGGGATACGACCGACGGGAACGTCGAATAGTACTTGTCGTCTCGATAAATGATTGTGTCTTTGATCTTTTTCATAGTAGGATTCAACCAGACTGCTTAGTATATGTCAATATGACCAGAGGAGAACACGGTGACGTACCAACAGATCGGGGAGTACCGGGTATCGCGTGTGGGGCTGGGGACTGTCCAGTTCGGCATGGAGTATGGCATCAGCAACACGACCGGGCAAGTTCCGTTTCCCGAAGTAATAGAGATATTTACGACTGCACGAGAGCAAGGTCTGAATTTTGTCGATACCGCGCCCGTGTACGGGGAGAGCGAGCAGACGATCGGAAAGGCACTTTCTGAGATCGGCGCACGAGACGAGTTTGTCGTCTGCACGAAACTCGACCTGCAGCCGTCGATCGAGAACGCCGACGACCGAGAGATCGTGTCGGCGGTGCGAACGCGCGTCGCGCACAGTCTCAAGTCGTTGCGACTCGAGAGACTCCCGTTGTTCCTGCTGCACCGCGTTGAACACCTGACGGCCCGAAACGGAATAATCTGGGACTGCCTGCTGCAAGAGAAAGCCGCAGGCAGAATCGCGAACCTCGGAGTTTCGGTCGACGGATCCACGCCGGATCACGCGCTCTCGTGCATCAAGAACCCTGACGTAGCCGCGGTGCAGATTCCGCTCAATGTCCTGGACTACCGCTGGCGTGAAGCAGGAGTGCTCGCCGCGGCGGAAATGGCCGGCACAGCCGTGATAACGAGGAGTTCGTACTTGAAGGGGCTGCTCGCGATGGACGTCGATAACATCCCAGGTTTCCTCTCGGACGCAATCCCGCATGTGAGTTTTATCTCGGACGTAGCGCGCGAGATTGGGATCAGCGTGGGAGAACTCGTTCTCCGATACGTGTTTTCGGTGCCCGGTGTTGCGACGACGATCATCGGTGTAGACACCGCAAACCAGTTCCGGGAAAACCTCGCCATTTTCCGGAAGGGCCCCCTGCCGAACGAAATTCTCGCGCGGCTCGAAGGCCGCATCACAGACGTCCCGGACCTCGTGCTCGTTCCGGCTCTCTGGAATCAACACCAAAAGATGGAGACGTACGAGCGCGACACGGTGTAACGGCACGCCGTGGCGCGATTATCGGGTTGGTATTTGCGCTCATTCCTTTGGGGAAGAGGAAACTGGCTCGACGGTTGCAGACGCGTACGATTTCAGCGCCGCGGTGAACAACCGGTGGGAAAGAGCCGCTTCCTCCGGCGTCACGCAGCCCGCGAACTTCTTGATCGGTTTCCCGTGATGAAGCTCGTACAAAAAGCCCGCCCACATCTGCAAAATCGCATCTGAGAACCCAAACTCAAAAATCCCACCGGTGATCGAAGGAAACGCGGTCGCGTGTCCGACCTCGACAGTCTCCCAGTTTTGTCGTGAGCCGTCGTACGTGAGGATCTCAACCGCGTTTATGTTTTTCGTGGTGAACCGATCGGACGCCTCGGTGCCTCGGACATGGAAATACCACGTGTTCGTTTCGCCCGGAGCGATCCGCTGCATTTTCAGCGTCATCGGAAACGCGCCTCCGGTAGCCGGGTCGGTGGTTTCACAGAACAACGTCGCGTTGTCCCACGTCTCGCACGGAACTCTACGCCCACTCGCGTCGGGCCTTTCGGTCACAATGTTCGAGAGCACCGCGCGGACGTTTCGCGGGATGAAACCCGCACGGAACGGGACGTGACATGGGTGCATACCGAGATCTCCCATGCAGCCGTACTCGCCATTATACGCGAGAATTCGTTTCCAGTTGATCGGCTTCTCGGGATTCAGGTCGCTCGAGTGGAGAAATCCGGACTCAACTTCAATGATCCGACCGAATGCCCCACCCTCCAACATGTCACAGATGTACTGCATCGCGGGAGTAAACGGAAACTGCGACGAACATCGAACGAGGACGTGCGGGTTCTCTGCGATCGCCGCGTTGATCTGCTCGTTCGCGGCGAGGTCGATTCCAAACGGCTTCTCGCCGAGCAGGTGCTTCCCGGCCCGGATCGTTTCGCAGTACATCTTAGCATGAAGGTTATGAGGAACTGCGCAGTAAACCGCGTCGACATCGTCGCACGAGAGGACGTCGGTGTACGACGTAAAAACGTGTTTCACGCTCGGGCAGATCGCACGAAACCACTCCGCATTCTCTATATTGGTGTCACAGACCGCGATGATCTCCGGTCGAACCTCCATATTCGGAAGGTGCAGCCAGCGCGCGCAGGCACTGGCGAACTCCCGCCCCATCAACCCCAACCCGATGATACCGAATCGGATAGACTTCATACTTCACCCCTCTTGCTCACGCGTACCCGAATTCTTTCTCTACTTCCGCGATCGATTCTTCGATTATGGACAGTCCTTTCTCGGCGTACGTCTCGTCCATGATGAGCGGAGGCGACATACGAAGAATATGACCTGCGGGAATCCACGCAAGCCCTTTTCGGAACGCCTTCTGGTACACGAGTTTCCCGGCTTCGTCGAACGGCTCCTTTGTCGCCTTGTCCTTGACCAGCTCTATTCCGAGCAGGAACCCTTTGCCTTTCACATCGCCGATGATCGGATGCGCATCTTTCATCTCTCGCATCCGCCGCATGAAGAAGTCGCCGACTGTGCGCACGTTTTCTAGTATGTTCTCTTCTTCGATGACTTCGATCGACGCAAGGGCCGCGGCGCACGCCATCGGGTTTCCCCCGTAGCTCGAAGACGCAGAAATCTTGTCGAGCGCTTCCGCATACTCCTCCTTGACGACCATCGCAGTGACGGGAAATCCGTTTCCAAAAGACTTACCAAACGTCACGATATCGGGAATCACGTCGTAGTGATCGAGAGCGAGCCATGTTCCGGTACGCCCCATTCCGGCGAGGACTTCGTCGTCCATGAGAAGAATGCCTTTCTCGTCGCACAATGCGCGAAGCTTCGGAAAGAAGTCATCGGGAGGAAATATCGATCCACCCCATCCTTGAACGGGTTCGAGAACAAACGCGCTGACATTGCCGACCGTCGCCTCTTGGATGAACTCCTTGTAAAATTCGATATACCGGTCCGTATCGATTGTTCCGTCCGGCTTCGCGAAAGTCGGTCGGTAAGGGTTCGGGCGCGGCACCATGTAGAATCCCGGCGCACGGCTCGGCCCGTAGCTGAACACATCGCCACGTACCATCTGAGCGCAACTGACCGCCGCCATGCTCTTCCCATGGAAGTCGCGGAAACAACTGATGAACTCGTGCCGGCCGTTGATCGCGCGCGCAGCGCGTATTCCCGCCTCTACCGCGGACGTCCCGTCGGAGTAGAGCTGTATCGCATTCAGGTTACCGGGAAGAACATCGACCATCTTCTCGATCAGTTTTTCTTTGATCGGGGTCGTGAAGTCGTGCGCGTTCATGAGTTTCTTCGCCCAAAACGCAACGGCGTCGGATACCTTAGGATGGCAGTGACCGAGCGACGTGACGTATATCCCGGATGAAAAGTCGAGGTACGTGTTGCCGTCGACATCGGTGAGCGTGATCCCGGAGCCTTCCTCGAAGCAAACCGGAAAGAGCTTGACCTGGCCGCTCAAGCCACGGTAATTCTTCTCGATCTTCTCGTGCATCGCGCGTGACTTGGGGCCCGGCGTCTCCGTAACGAGTTTTGGAATCCCTTGTGCGCTTTCTTTCCACCAATCCGCTGCCATAGATCGTCTCCTTAAACATATTTTTCAAAAAAACTGAATGTTTTGTTCGAATATTACCGGGAATAGGACGTTCGGTCAAGACGCACGGTTCAAGCGCCGACGGCAAGATGCTTGACCGCGTCGGTCTATTCCGGCATAACCGCTACGACGCGGCCGTTTTGGACTGCAGATCTCTCTACCGCATCGATCACGAGCTGCGCGCGCAGGCCGTCGACGATTCCGGGCGACGGGTCCCGTTCCTCCGCAATCGCCTTCAGAAACTGATATTGATTCTCCGTATGGGCCCTATTCCAACCGATCGGCGACCGCGCGGGCGGCACTTTCGCATCAGGGTAGTACTGCACGGTCTGGATCCGCCGCCACCCGCGTTCCCCCCCGTAACTACCACCGGCCAGGCTCTCGTCGAACCACTCAAGGTAGTTCGGATCCATCAGATCAAAATGAAGAGCGCCTTTCTCGCCGTATACCCAGAACCGGAGATTGTCCACGGTACCGGTCGCGAAGCGAGAAGCTTCGACGGTTCCGACCGCACCACCGGCCATCGTGGCCCGGAACCACGCGACGTCGTCGACCGTGACGGCCCCTTTTGCCGAGGCACCGTGTGCGATCGGCCGCTCGGTCACGAACGTCTCCAGGTGACCTTGCACGGTCTCGAACTCGCCGAGAAGGTACCGCACGAGGTCGATAGCATGCGAACCAAGATCAGCCAACGCCCCGGAACCGCCTTCTTCCTTTCTCAAACGCCAGCTCAACGGGCGTTCCGGACTCTGATACCCCGTGTGGAGGTACTCCGCGCGATACGTGTAGATCCTACCGACCCGCCCCTCGTCGATGATCTCTTTTGCTTTCATGACCGCCGGAAAAAACCGATTCTGGAAAACCATGCCGAACCGCACCGAAGGAGCGCGATCGAGCGCATTTTTGATCGCTCGAGCATCCTCGATCGTACCCGCGAGCGGTTTTTCACAGTACACGTGTTTGCCCGCCGCAAGAGCGGCCTCGACAACGGGTCGATGGAGGTTGTTCGGGAGTGATACGTCGACCACATCCAGTTCGGTGTCCGCAACGAGCGGTTCTGTCTCGGTAACGGCCGTGCAGAACCCTGCTTCTTCCTGCGCGGCACGCGCGGTTTCTTCCCGCGAAGTACAAACCGCGCGTAACACGAGTGCAGGAAGAGCCCCCGGGTAGAGAAATCGTAACTGGCGGTAGTTCATCGTGTGGAGTCGACCGATCATTCCGTATCCGACGACCCCGATACCGATTTTTTCTGTTCCGTCCATCTTGCCCTCCCATCCGGTCACGATCCGACCGGCGGTTTCGCTCCAGCATATCACCGACGATCACGAACGCGCTACCGCGCGACGACCGGGTGCCATCTTCGCGTGAATCCGTGGTACTGTGGACGGCGATATGAGTGAGTTCACATACATCAAAACCGACGCGCAGTTCGGCGAGTTCCTTGAGCGGCTTTCGGCGCGCGGCGTCGAGACGATCGCAGCCGATATCGAAGGTGAGTTCAACCTCCACGTCTACGGCGAGCGGTTCTGCCTGCTGCAACTGTACGACGGACACGAACAGGTCGTCGTCGACCCGTTCACCGTTTCGGCCGATTCGATCAAGAAGCTGCTCGAGAGTCCCGATCCGGCGAAAGTCACGTACGACTCGGCGAGCGACCGTCTACTGCTCGCGAAGTCGCACGGGATCACGATGGCCGGGATCGTCGATCTGAGACCCGCGGTCGAGCTGCTCGAGTTCCCGAAGCAGGACCTCAGCTCGGTCATTCGCGCGACGATCGGCGGGACCGAGTCCGGCAGCAAGAAAAAATTCCAACAGTACAACTGGACGCGGCGGCCGCTCGATCGGGGAGCGATCGAGTACGCGCTTCAAGACGTGCTTCACCTCTTTTCGGTTCGGGACGTTCTATTCGAGCGGCTTCGGGCCGACGGGTTGATGGAGAGGTACGAAGAAGAAAACCAGAGGCGACAGGATCGGCTACCCGACGTGAACCGCAAGCCGGGCGTTTTCCGAACCGAGCGTCACAAGAGATTGACACGCGAACAGAAGCGCGAGTTCGAGCGGCTCCATACGATCCGGGATCGTCACGCGCGCGAGCTCGATCTCCCGCCGAACACCGTCGTGAGGAACGACGACCTCTTCGGTCTCGTCACCGGCCGGCTCGCGCCGGAGCAGATCGCCGGCAATCGCCGGATGCCCGAAGCAAGACTCCGGAGCATTAAGGATCAGTTTGCGGGGCGGGACCCGCAGTGACCAAACCGGGCGCCGATCGGTACTCGATACAAGCGCGCCGAGGGGCTACGCGGAGGCTCTGGGAGATCCCTCTTCCTCTTTTTCGGTTTCGCCGGTTTCTTCGGTTTCGTCGGTCTCCGCATCCTCGCCGGTGGCCGCCTCCACTCTCTTTGCCTTCGCGAATGCGGTCGTGATTCGGTCGATGATAATCGCCAGAAAAACTATCGAGATGCCCGCCTCGAAACCCTGGCCGATATTCACGCGGTTGATCGCCAGCAGCACTTCCATTCCCAGCCCACGGTTTCCGATCATCGAGCCGATCACGACCATGGCCAGCGCCATCATCGTGGTCTGGTTCACACCGACCATTATCGATGGTCGGGCAAGGGGCAGCTGCACATCGAACAGGAGGTTCCAACGGCCCGCACCGAACGCGGTCGACGCCTCGATCACCGCGGGCGGCACCTCGCGGATTCCCACATTGGTCAGTCGGATCACCGGGGGTATCGCGTAGATGACCGTCGCGAACGTTGCAGGAACGCGCCCTAGACCGAACAACATCAATGCCGGGATGAGATAGACAAATGACGGCATCGTCTGCATTGCGTCCAGAATCGGCGTCAGCAGGTTGCGTACGGTGTTATTCCACGCCATGAGAATTCCTAACGGAATCCCAAGCGTGATCGAAAACGCCACGGCGACGATAACGACAGACAGGGTGTTCATCGCGTGCGTCCAGTAACCGAAGGCCCCGACCATAAATAGCAGAACCGCCATGGCGATTCCCGATCGTTTACTGCCCATTACGCGCCACGCCAGAACGCCGACGCCGATGACCGCCACCCACCACGGTATGAACAGCAGCGCCCGTTCCACCGAGATCAGGATCCGCAGTCCCACGTCTCCGACCCAGTCGAAGAACCAGCCCAGGTTGTTGAGCACCCATCGCATCGCGAGGTCAACCCGGTCGGCTACGGGAAAACGAATCCATTCGGGGAAATCACGCATCGTCTTCCTCCGTCGACAGGGCATTCAGAATGGCCCGGGGCCGGACAACACCGAGCAACCGTCCTTGGTCATCTGTCACCGGCAAGGGGTAGCTCTCGGAACTGACTACCCCGAACAGATCTTCAATAATCACATCGGGTTTTACGGGTTCCAGGTACTGCAGGTCGTCTTTCTCCAAGGTGGTTCGCTTTTCTTTGGCCAAACGCTCGATCACGTCCCGCGTAGCAACGCCGAGATACACTCGTTTTCGATCGACAACGAACGACCACTCCCGCTTATTGTGCTCCATTTCCGTGCGCGCGGTGAGCGGTCCCTGCCAGCGGTACAAGAGCATTTCCGGCTCTTCCATTACAGTAGAGGCGGTGAACACGCGCGCGGGACTCGCGTCACGTGTGAAAGCCCGCACGTACTCATCGAATGGGTTGCTCAGGATCTCCTCAGGCTCCGCCACCTGGATCACCTGACCGTCGCGCATGATCGCGATCCGGTCCCCAAGCTTCAACGCTTCGGGAAGATCATGGGTGACGAAGATGATTGTCTTGCCGATATCCTCCTGGATGTCGACAAGCTCGTCCTGCATCTGCCGTCGGATCAACGGATCAAGGCCGCTGAACGGTTCATCCATCAACAGAATATCCGGGTTCTTGGCCAACGCACGCGCAAGACCTACCCGTTGCTGCATCCCGCCGGACAGCGATGTGGGATAGTAGTTCTCCCACCCCGCGAGACCGACCATTTTTAGCGCGTCGATCGCCCGCGCTTCCCGCTCGGTCTTGTCGTCACCGCGCAACCGCAGTCCGTAGGCGGCGTTTTCCAGCACCGTGTAGTGCGGTAGCAGACCGTAACTCTGGAACACCATGCTCACAAGGTTACGACGAAACTCCAGCAGCTCCTTGTGCGACATGACACTTACGTCCTTGCCGTTGACGTCCAGCGTACCGGTAGTGGGTTCCACGAGGCGCAAGAGTGTACGAATCATCGTGGACTTGCCGCTTCCCGACAGCCCCATGAGTACGAATAGCTCCCCGGTTTTCACTTCCAGATTGACGTCGCGCAAACCGACCACGCAGCCGGTTCTTCGCTGGAGTTCTTTCTTGGGTAGGTCGCGATACTTCGGCTCCAGAACCCGTTCCGGGTTCCGACCGAAGACCTTCCAGATACCGTGCGCACGAACGGCGATTCCCGTGTCCGCACCGCTCGGGGGTGCCGCCTGGGCACCCCCGATAGACTCACTTTGATTACTCACAGAACCTCGTGTTTATCACTGCAGAGCTGCGCGGACGTTGGCGGCCACTTCGTCGCTCACCCAGTCGGTCCAGACGTCCTCGCGATTGCGCAGGAACCACTCCGCCGCCTGTTCGGCGTTATCCACCTCATTCGCCAGCACGTTCAGAAACTCATTGTTCATCGCGACTGTCGTGCTGTAACGGGACAGAAAGTCTCTCACCTCGGGCAGGCGCTCCGCGCTCTCGGCGTTCATCAGAATATCGACCTCCGCCGCAGGAAACTCAGACCCCTCCAGGCGGACCATATCCAGTTCATACATGATAGCGGTGGGTTCCCAGTAGTATCCTACCCAAGGATCACCTCGATCGTAGGCGCCCCGCATCGAAGCGGCCAGAGCGGTTCCTGAACCGGGTAGAAAACCGGTGAACACGTCGTTCAGCTCAAACTCTTCGAAGATCTCCTCGCTGACATCCACGGCAGCCCAACCGGGAGGAGGAAAGATGACCTGTCCCATGCCGGGGTTTTCGCGGTCAGGAAACAGGTCCACGTAATCGCGCAGATCCGCCACCGAACGGAGATCCGGTGCCATCGGTTCAATACCACGTTCCGGATCGCCTTCGATCATGTAGCGCGGGACCCACCAGCCCTGTGGTCCGTCGGGCAGGTTCTTGCCCACGTTTACGATTCGACCCGCTTCGTACTCCTGTTCATACGCTTCCGGGAAGTTGGTGTGCCACGACTCCATGTTGATGTCGATGTCGCCGGAAGCAAGACCGTTGAACAACGGAATCGTATCACCGGGGATAAAGTCAACGCTGTATCCGCCGTAACCGTTTTCCAGGATGAACGCGACGATCCGATTATGAACCAGAATACTGTCCCACGATGCGTCGGCCATCGTGACTTCCACGACCCCATCGTCCTCCGGCTGTCCGCCGCCAAAAATCACGGCGGGTGTCAGCACCATGGCGGCTATTAACAGCACCACAAGAGCTATTTTCTTCGTCTGCATCTTTTTTCTCCTCTTATTTGCAGTTCTTATATTTATAGTAGGGCGATACCCGGGTAAGGTCAAGTCGGAAAATATTTGAACTCTATTGATTTTCTAGCCCAACAATCGCGCTCGGAGCCAAAACCAAGAAAGAATCGCGCTCAATATCAATCGCACACTAAATTTTCGTGTCCAGTTTTTCTGTGTGCCAAAGTATTGCGTGATCAGCTGACGTCCAACGCCGGTGGAATCAACACAAAGTTTCCGACATGCTTCTTCTCGAGAAATTCCCGCTGGGCGTCCTCGATCCGTTCAAGAGGAAATGTTTTTGCCAACAGCGGTCGCAGTTCACCGCGCTCGATGTAAGAAATGAGGTTTGGAAAAACCGGCTCGTCCCAAGCCGTACAGCCGATCAGCGTCAAATCCTTCAGATAGAAGGTGCGCATATCGAGCGTCACCAGAGGGCCTCCGATCGCCCCGGAGGACGCGTACCGTCCGCCCCGCTTCAGCACTTTCAGCAACCCTCCGAAAGCCGGACCGGCAACGTTATCAATGATCACGTCCACCGCGTTCTCGCCGAGCGCGCCAAGGACATCGTCATTACGATCGACCACGCGGTCCGCTCCCAGAGCAAGAACCTGCTCCATCTTTGCCTTTCCTGCGATCGCGGTCACGGTCGCGCCGCGTCGTTTTGCCAGTTGTACGACCGCGGAGCCGACACCGCCGGACGCCCCCGTAACGAGAACGCGCTCCCCTTCGCACACGGTACTGCGATGGACCATGTTTTCGGCGGTTCCGTAGGCGCAGGGAATCGTGGCGAGCTCGGCATCGCTCCAATCGCAGTCCACGGCGAACACCTCGCCTGCAGGAACTCTGACGAACTGGGCGAAGGCACCGTCGAAATCAGAGCCCATCCAGACGTTTTCCATCGACTCAAATCCATACGGCCGCATGCACGCGCGAACAAGCACGCGAGAACCGATCGAGCTTTCATCCCCGCCGGGGGCAACCGATACGATGCGGCCGCAACAATCGGTACCCTGGATAAACGGGAACGGCGTCGCCTCGTTCCACCCGCCGTCAGGGGTATCGGTAACCGACTGTTCCCCGGCTGTTGCCGCGTCCTCGGTGCCGGTCTTAATTGAGGACGAGTACCAGCCCACGCGGGTATTGATCTCGGTATTGTTGACACCGGCGGCGAGGACCTGTAAGAGAACCTCGCCGGGCTCAGGCACAGGCAGACGTACTTCGCGACACTGGAGTTTTTCGTATCCACCATTTCCCGCGGTAACAACTGCTTTCATTGTTTTCCGACGATCGTCGGGGTCAAACCGATCGTGTTTCAGCTCCGTGTCCCATTGTTCTTTCATCTCGAAACTCCTTTTTTTTGGTGACGCGTTCGCGAATCGGAATCAGGATACACGATTTTACCTGCCGGAACCGTACGGTGACAAGCAGCACCGGGGTTTCCGGCGAGACCGAGGCAGACGATACTCTCGCCTCGCTTCGCTCCCTCCAGCCGGGACGGAGAGACTAAACGCGAATCCTCGGAGTTGCTTGACAAACTGAGCGCCGGCTGCGATTGTCATGCAAACAACCGGAAACCGGAAAACGAACTCAGGGAGCAGAAACCATGCCGGTGACAAAACAAACAATCGAGCTCTTCCAGATCCTCAGGTGCGCGGATGTGTGCGACGCGCTCGATTCGATGGGTTTGCAGGATCGCTACGAGATGGGACTCGCAATGCGCCCAATGTTTCCCGGGATCCGGTTCGCCGGGATCGCGCGGACGCAAGAATTTGAGAAGTTCGACCATCGCATGCCCGCGATGAGCTACGACGAGTTCGACCAGAAACAGTACAAGGACATCGAAGACGGGGGCTACAGCGCGTACACACGCCCCGGCGTCGAGCCGTACGTCGCTGCCCCGGGGGATGTCGTCGTAATAGCCGCACACGGTACGCGCGCGGGAGTGCTCGGGTCCGCGAACACCCTCGACTTCATGACACACGGCGTCGTCGGGATGGTGATCGACGGCACGTGCCGCGACAGCGGTGAGTGCATCATGCAGCGCTCACCGGTCTTCTCGACCGTCCGCTCGTACACGCACCCGATGGGCCGGATCCGGATCAAGGGCACCGGCGAGCCGGTCGTGTGCGCCGGAGTGAACGTCTGCGATGGTGACATGATCATCGCCGACGACGACGGAGTCATCTGCGTTCCACAAAAAATCGCGGACGAAGTCGCGAAGCGCGCGTACCGGATCCAGCAGAAGGACAGAATCGACCGACGCCGATTCTACGAGAAACTCGGCCGCGCGTACGACGAGACGGTCGAGCTGCTCCCGGATCTCGAGGCGTAACGAATTATCGCTTGATCCTAGCCGCCGTTAGGTTTACCTTTGCCGCATGGTGACCACCTACAAACTCGGAAAATCACCGATCGAAGTCACGCCGATTGGACTCGGAACGTGGCAGTTCTCGCGGAGCCGCGGATTTGCGGGGCGTTACTGGGCGTCGATTCCACAGGAACGCGTCGTCGAAATCGTACGCGCGACACTCGACGGCGGAATAAACTGGTTCGACACCGCCGAGGTGTACGGCAACGGGGCATCCGAGGAGAGCCTTGCCGAGGCGCTACGCGAGATCGGCAGTGCCCGCGACGCGTATGTCATCGCGGACAAGTGGTTTCCGGCGTTCCGGACAAAACGCTCGATAGCAAAAACGTTCCCGGAGCGCGAGCGCGCGCTCGCGGCGATCGCAGCCGACGCGACGGCGCGGACGACGATAGATTTGCACCAGATACACCAGCCGTTTAGCTTTTCACGCGTGGAGTCGCAGGCGGCCGAGATGGGACGCCTGGTCGATGACGGTCGCGTACGCGCGGTCGGCGTGAGCAACTTCAACGAGAGCCGAATGCGCCGCGCGCACGACCGGCTGGCGACGATGGGCATACCACTCGCGAGCAACCAGATGCGCTACAGCCTGATCGACCGCGAGATCGAACGCAACGGCGTGCTCGACGCGGCGAAGGAGCTCGGCATCACGATTATCGCGTACTCACCTCTCTCTCAGGGGATTCTGACCGGACGTTTTCACGACGGCGAAGATATCCGAGGGAGCAGCGGTCCGCGCAAGTGGCTCGGCCGTTTCAAGCCCGCGGGCCTCGATGCGACGCGGCCGCTCATCGAGACTCTCCGCTCGGTCGCCGCGGCTCATGCCTGCACACCCGCGCAGGTCGCTCTCGCGTGGACCGTTCAGATGCACGGAGCGAGCATCGTCGCGATTCCCGGCGCGAGTTCCCCCGGCCAGGCCGCATCGAACGCGGCGGCGCTCGCGGTCCGGCTCAACCCCGCCGAACTCGCCGACCTCGACGAGAGAGGCCGGGCGGCCGAGCGTGCGTTGAAAAAAAGGTGACACGTCGCGCGGCACTCAACAGGCGTGCGAATCGGTCTACTTCGCGACGTCGACGCGGCGCCACGAACCGAGCATCTGGAAAACGAGCGCGAACAACAGAAGGATCCCAAGGTGCGGAAGAATCTCGACGAACGCCGCGCCGGACAGAGCCGAGGCGGTCGCCGACGTGGTCCAGCGCGTCGGCGAAAACGCACCGATCCGCTGAAGGTACTCGGGCATAATCTCGAACGGCCAGAACGCGCCGCCGAGCATCACCATCGGCATGATCAGGCAGTTCGTCGCGATCGCCGTGCGCTTGATCGTCTTCATCGTGTTCGCGACCGCGAGCGTAAAAGACACCGCAACGAGTGCGAACGCCAGAAGAATCGCGACGATCGTGAACAGGGCACTCGGTGTGAGCTGCGGCACGGTCAAACGGAGCGCGAGCGATGCGGCGACAGCTTGCAGCGCCGCGGCGAAGAAAAATGCGACGTTCGTCTCGAGGATGTACCGACGCACGGAGATTGGCCCTGCAAGCGTCCGGTGAAACGTACCGTCTTCAACGTCCTTGAGGAACAAAAGGCAGCTTCCCGTCGTCATGAGCAACATCGTAAGCGTGAGCATGCCGATCAGCTGCGAAAGCCCGGCGGCTGCGCTCGCCGAAAGCGCGCCGTGATCGCCGCGGAACGCCTCTGTCTGAAGCGCGAACCTGCCTTCACGTACGCGCGCCATCGCGGATGTGAACGCTCCGACATCACCGTCGACGTGCAACGCGACGTTATGCGCGGCGGACAACACAGCGTGTGCCGCGGACCGGACCGACCGCGTCATCTGCACGCCCTGGAGCGAGAATGTCTCGACACGCGCGCGCTCACCCGACACGACAAGCTCCTGCATTCCGGCGGGAATCACGAGCGCGTACTCGATTCGTCCTTCGACGAGAGCCGTTCCGACGTCGTCGTACTCGACGTCGATGAACACAGCGACAGGATCGAGCGCATCGCGCACCATTCCGGACAGAAACGTCTCGTCACGGTCGATGAACGCTACTCTCATTCCATTGCCGCCACCTCCCGCGCTCACGATCAGAACGATCAAAACGGGAATCGCAACGGTGAACACGATCAACCACGGTCGTGCGGTGATTCTATTGAAGTAGTTCTTGAAAACCGTCATGCACTCCTCCTCGAAAGAAACACGGTAAGGGCGAGCGCGAGCGCCGCGCCACCGAGAAAGTAGACAAAAGCCTCCGGAATCGCACCGGGAGCACGATCGTACACCATCGCGAGCAACGCCGTTTGCCCCTGGTAGTGCGGGAGCAGGCGCTGAATCGCCCGGAAGCCCTCCCCGACGGCGCCGAACTGGATCGCACCGCCCGACACGATCATCGAGCCGAGCACGATCGCGTTCACGATCGACTGTGCTTTCTGGCCGTCGCGCACGATGGCGAGCACGAGAGCGCCGAACGCGACCGCGAAGAGTGTGACCGATGCGACGATCGCAGCGAGAAGCAGGGGCCGTTCGCCCCAGTTTGCGCCGAACACGACGAGCGTGACCGCCACGATCACCGCTGCCTGCACAACCCCACCGGCGGCGTTCGCCGTGAGTTTGCCCGAAAGGTGCGCCCACGGCCGCACCGCCGTTGTCCGGACGCGTCGCCCGATAGGATCGAGAATATCTTCTCGCATCGCGTCTACCGCGTACCCGGCGACGTACATGACCGTAAGCATGAGCATCGAGATCGAGTAGAAATCGAACGCACCCGGTGCGCGTCCGGCACGCGAGATCTCCTGCGCCTCGAACACCGCGGACATCGGGCCATACTCAAATGCCGGTTCACCAGCCGTGGACGGCGCGAGTTCGGCTTGCAGAGCCATCGTCACGTTTGCGGCGAGCGCGTAGTTGTTGAGTACGGCGCGTACGATTCCGGTGCGCAACTCGTTTCCGGTCCGCTCGATTAGCCGGAGATCGAGAGATTCAGGATCGGTGCCGAACTCCGCAGGCACGTGGACCGCGGTGAAGACTTCCTGCGTCCGAAGAAGCTCGAACGCGTTTTCGAGACTTCCGGCGTTGGTCGCGGCGAGGTACCGCTCGACGTCCTCCCTCTCGAAAAACGCACGAACGCTCCTCGCCGCGGGCGAGTCGCCTTCGATCACGTACGCGACCGCGGTCGGCCCAATATCGCGTCCCTCCATCGCACCGCCGAGAGCACCGCCGAGTACGAGAATGAGCCCGAGCGGAAGAAGAATCTGTTCGGTGAACGTGGAGGGGTCGCGCCAGTTTCGGATGAATGTGTACCGAAGAACCGTCAAGAACTGTCTCATCGCTTCCCCCTAGTCCCTGAGCGTCCGGCCGGTGAGAGACAGGAATACACTCTCGAGCGTCGGTCTCTCGACGTGCGCCGAGAGCACCTCCGCGCCGGCGTCTACCGCTTTTTCGATGATGCGCCCGAGTCGCACACCGGCACGTTCGACCGTGATTCGCAGGTGCGTACCGTCGGGCACGCACTCCTTGACGCCCGCGACTGTCGCGACCGAATCGACGATGCCGGGCGTCATCCGCTCGAGTTCGACGTCGATGATCTCTTCGTCTGCGACGAGAGCCTTGAGGTCGCTCTGCGTGCCCGAGGCAATCACGCGGCCGTTGTCCATGATCACGACGCGCGAGCACACGTTCTCAACTTCTTCCATGTAGTGCGAGGTATAGATTATGGTCGCGCCGTCGTTGTTCAACGCCCTGACCGATTCGAGTATGTGGTTGCGCGATTGTGGATCGATCCCGACGGTCGGTTCATCCATAATAACGAGAGCGGGACGGTGTGCGACCGCGCACGCGATGTTCAGCCGCCGTTTCATTCCGCCGGAGAAGCTCTTCGGCCTTTGCGCGCGTCGCTCGGTCAGGCCGGTGAACTCGAGCGCGTATCTCACGCCGTCGGTGAGCGCCGAACCGCCGAGGCCGTACAGCCGCCCGAAGTACGTCACGTTCTCTTCAGCGCTCAGGTCCTCAAAAACCGCTATTTCCTGCGGTACGAGTCCGATTTTCCGCCGCGTCTCGCGATCGACGCGCTTCATCGTGCGGCCGAACAGCGATACCTCTCCCGAATCGAACTCGGTGAGCCCGATGATTCCGTTGATCGCAGTTGTCTTGCCGGCACCGTTCGGGCCGAGTAAGCCGAGTATCTCCCCTTCTTCGATCGCAAGGTCGACGTTGTCGACCGCGACAACGTCCTTGTACCGTTTCACGATCCCCGCCGTACTGACTACCATATCGTACCCCCGTCGGTTTGTTGCTACGAGGATACCGCCGACCGGCCGCTGCGAACACCGTGAAATGTGTCATGAGTTTGAGGTGACGGATGTCACCCCGCAAAGCGCGCTGAGTGATACCCCGGGGCCTATCGTTCGCCGGCCGGTGTAGTTGCGGATGTCCACCCGAATCGATACCGCCCGGCCGCCACCCGGAACGTGACGTCGTCCCCCGCGGCACCTTCCGGAACAACCAGATCCTCGAGCTGAGCTTCGCCGTCTCCCGCGTCGATCCGGATGTCGGACTGCCCGGCGGAGATCGTCACGCGCGCCGAGGCATTTGGCGGGACGACGATGTCGAGGTTCACGACTGCGCCTTCGACCGTCCACGCGGTTTTCGCCGGTCCGAACGGCGTCACGAGTTCGGCGCTCGCCCCGGTCACGCCGAAGCCCGGTCTCGGTGCGATTCGGATCGGAGGTTCGCCGGTCCGGCTCATCTCGACGGAAAGCCCGGCGACCGTGCGGTACATCCAGTCGCCAATCGAACCGTACGCATAGTGGTTGAAGCTGTTCATCGATACCGGACCGAATCCCTTCTCGTGCGTGTAGCTGTTCCAGCGCTCCCACATCGTCGTCGCACCCTGATTCACGGTGTACAACCACGACGGGTACTGCTCCTGGAGCAGAAGCCGATACGCGACGTCGTCGCGACCGAAGCCCGACAGGACCGGACAGAGAAGCGGTGTACCGACAAACCCCGTCGAGAGGCGCCAGCCGCGCAGCTCCAGCAGCCGCACGAGCCGATCGACGGCCGACTGCCGCAGCTCCTCCGGAAGCATGTCGAACGCGAGCGCGACGACGTACGCCGTCTGCGTATCTCCGAGCACGCGGCCGGCGGGCGTCACGTACTCATCACGAAACGCCCGGACTACCCTTCGGTGCAGATCGCGAAGCGTAACGACGTCGCGATCCTTACCCAGGAGTTCTGCCATTCGGCGCAGGAGCTCTACGCTGTACGCGAAGTACGCGGTGCCGATCAGATCTTTCGGTGTTGCGCCGATCGTGCTGCCCTCCGGTGCGTCCATCGAGACCCAGTCGCCGTACCCGCCCCAGTCCTCGATGAACTGATCCGACCGGATGAGGCCTCGGCTGCGTGCGCGCATCGACTCAACAAATCGATACATCGCGTCGTAGTGATCCTCGACGACGCGCAGATCGCCGTACTTCTCGTACACGACCCACGGGCAGATGACAAAGGCGTCGGACCACGCGGGCCCACCGTCGTTCTCGTCGGCCGGCGTCATGTACCGGACCGCCGGGGCGACCGGCGGGATCGTTCCGCGCGGTCCCTGCGCGTCGGCCATGTCGCGCTGCCACTTCGCGAAGAACGGCGCGACCTGCATGTTGAACGCCGCGGTCGGGATGAAGACCTGCGCGTCGCCGGTCCATCCGAGCCGCTCGTCGCGCTGCGGGCAGTCGGTCGGCACGTCGAGGTAGTTCCCGCGTTGCCCCCACCGGATGTTGCTCTGCAGTTGGTTCACGAGCGGATGCGAACACGTAAACGTACCGGTTTCCTCGAGATCGTTGTACACCACGACACCGGTGATCCGGTTCGGCTCGGGCGCCGACGCGACGCCGCTCACTTCGATGTAGCGAAAGCCATGGAACGTGAACCTCGGCTCCCAGACGAACTCGCGATCGTCCGCGCAGATGTACGTGTCGGTCGCTTTCGCCGAGCGCAGGTTCTCGACGTACAGCGTCCCGTCGGAGTTGAGCATCTCGGCGAATCTGAGTGTGATCGTCGCGCCCTGTTCTCCCGACAGCCGAACGCGCGCCCAGCCGGTGATGTTCTGTCCGAGGTCGAAAACGTACCGCCCGCTCTCGGGTTCGCTCTGTGCGACCGGCGTGATTTCGGTAATCCGGCGAATCGGCGGAACGATCTTCGCGTCGATCGCGCATTTGGGCCCGATACTCCCGTCCCACGTACTTACGGCCGGGCCGATCGCACGAACTGAGGACCACCCCGCTTCCTCCGCTCCCGGACTGTCCCAACCGGGGAGCTCGAGGCGCGCGTCGTAGCTTTCTCCGTCGTAGATATCGGAGGCAAGCACGGGACCGGTGCGCCACTGCCAGCTCGCATCGCTTTTCACGACGATCACCTCGCCCGAGCGCCGTCTCACGTGAATCTCGCACAGCAGCTGCGGGCGCGCGCCGAAACATCGCTTCCCATCGCGTACACGCGCGATACGCCCGGAGTGCCACCCGTCGCCGAGCACGACGCCGACGGTATTCTGCTCAGCGCGAATCAGGCCGGTAACGTCGTACGTCAGATACTGCGCGCGCTTGTCGAAGTCGGTCCATCCCGGAGAGAGAACGTCGTCGCCGACGCGCGCTCCGTTGATCGATACCTCGGCGAGCCCACGCGCGGCGACGTACAGCCGTGCGGCCACAACGTCGCTCGAGCCCGGAAAGTCTTTTCGCAGGTACGGCGCCGGCCTGGACCGCTCGTCGTCGTCGTCCGACGGGCCGACCCACTCCGCTTGCCACTCGCGTGTCTCGAGGAACGCTATCTCGAACCACGACGGTTCACTCCAGTTCCCCCACTCCTCGAGGTGATCGCGCAGCCGGACGCGGAAGAAGTAGCGGGTGAGCGAACGCAGCGGCTTTCCGTCGTACGGCACGAGAACCGAGTCCGCCGAGACGCGTTCTTCGGTATCCCACGCTATCGTGTCCGGCCCGAAATGTTCCGCCTCGGCCACCTGCAATCGATACGCGCTCTGCGCCGCACCGGGACGCGAGTCGTCCATCCACCACGAAAAACGCGGTCGCGCGCAATCGATCCCGATCGGATGCTCGCGGTGTTCGCACGTAAGCCGAGTCACGTTAAATTCAGCCATACAATCCCCTGAAGATGGTGATGATTCATGTTCGCACAGACATGAGTCTTTGTCACCGTCGGAAAACTGACGCGCGATTCGCGAGTGCAGGGTAT
The DNA here is from genome assembly GCA_007695285.1 of Spirochaetaceae bacterium. Classification (GTDB taxonomy): domain Bacteria; phylum Spirochaetota; class Spirochaetia; order DSM-27196; family PXBQ01; genus PXBQ01. Next base: position 19,307 of record REEC01000248.1, read on the forward strand.
CGCTAACCGACAGGGTCCTTCGGCGATGTCTGATTCGGATCGTTGTGCCGCGCGTTCTCAGGTGCGGGGACGGCACCGTCGAGCAGGGGGTCGTGCGTCGAGCGCATCCACGTCGACAGGCGTTCCCGTAAAGTCACGACGATCGAGGAGTACTCGGGGCGTTCGATCACGTTGTTGTGTTCGTACGGATCGAAGTAAAGGTCAAACAACATTTCGGAATCGCGGGGTTGGTCGAGCCACCCGTGTTTCAGAAGGAAAGCCTTGCTCTCGGTGTCGTCGACGTTCGGCAGTACGACCGTTTGGCGATCGTCGAACCTTCGTATGAGTTTATGTCGATCCGTCCTGACGCAACGCGTCGGCTCGTACGCGGCATGGTAACTCTGCTCGGAGAAGACCGCGTCGTGTATCTCTGTCGTCCCGCCGTTGACGAGCGCGTTGAGCGAGGTGCCTTGGACATGGCCCGGTATATCGATTCCCGCCGCCTCACACGCGGTCGGATACAGGTCGAGCAAAGAGACCATCGCGTCGATGCTTTTCCCTCCTCTGAAAGCCGTTCCGGTCGGTCCCCTGGCGATGCAGTAGACCGAGATTCCGGTATCGTACAGGTTTGCGATACCGTACGGGAGCTGGATTCCGTGGTCCGAGAAACAAAAAAGCAGCGTGTTGTCGGCGAGACCACGTGAATCAAGATCGTCGAGAATCGATCCGTAACACTGATCCATGTGACGCGCCGACGCGGCGAACGCGGCCATCTCCCGCCTCAATTCAGGCGTGTCCGGTAACCGTGGAAACGGGCGGCAATAGCGCGGATCCTCACTCGGCCCGCGCTCCGGGTCGGGCTCGGGAAACGGGATGTGCGTTTCTCTCAAACCGATGCTCACGAAAAACGGCTGCTCGCGTGCGCCTGAAAAAAACCTCGACGCGGCCGCCGCAACACCCGTCCAAGTGCGGTCACCGACGTCGAGCACCTCGTCGTACCCCTCGCCATTCTCCGCCGAGAGCTCCTCGAACCCGGTGTGTTCGACGCCGATCAACGCAGTGTGATACCCCGCCCTTTTGAGTGTGTTCGCGAGGTGCATCGACGGGTCGCTCACCTTCCATCCGCGATGCGCGAGCCCCATCAGCCCGTTCACGTGCGGCCACGTACCGGTCAGAAAGCCGCCGCGGCTCGGTGAGCACGTCGGCGCGGCCGAAAACGCTCGCCGGAACACTACGCCGTCGTGCGCGAGCCGCATCAGATTCGGCGTCGGCACCGGATGCCCGTACGGCTCGACGAAGCACCCGGTGTTGTGCGAGTGAAGGAACACGATATTCGGTTTTTTCATAGTGTCTCTCCGTGACATTCCGCAGTTGCACTCCAGGGTACCACACGACTGCCCATCGCGCGACCCCGTCTCGGTGGCTGCAACGGGCCAAAACATCGTAGATCTCGACGAGTATCGTTCCCGCAGATTTCCTTGACACGATGGCGGGCAGGGTGTAGCGTCAAACTCATATGAAAGTTACCGAGAAAAACGTTCCGACACTGAAAGAAGCACTGAAACAGCCGTGTAAACACCGCGACATGGAACTCGCGCTACAGCCGATGCCGAACTACAGTAGGACGCCAGGAGGTCCGAACGACACGCCTCTCTCTTTCTGGGCGTCGTGGAACCTCGCGGACCGTCCCCGGCGGATCGCTTTGCTGCTCGATGACTGTCAGGAAGAGTATCGACCGTACGCGGGGCAAATTCTCCCGAACATGGTCAAGATGGTCGAGACCTTTCGCGCGGCTCGGTCGAAGAGCGACGGGGTGTGTATCGCGTGGAGCGCGTGGAGTCGTCGATTCGACGACGGTATTTCGAACGCGATGGATCGGTGGTACGGCCCACATGGACTGCGCCCGGATGACCCGGAGAACGCCGCGTACGTCTTCACCGGTTCGGCCGGCCTGAAGCCGTTATCCGAAATCGCTCCGACCGACGCGGAGGTTTCCGACGGATGGTTCTACCACGGGAAACACCTCGATATGTTCTGGACGTTCGATGAGAACGGAAAATCGTACCTCGATGAAAAGCTCAAAGCGCACGACATCGATACGATCGTGATCGTCGGCCTCTGGACCGACGAGTGCGTTCTGAGCACCGCGTATGCGGGCAACTCGCGGGGGTACGACGTCGTCGTGGTCGGCGACGCGGTCGCGACCGCGACCGCGAATCAGGAGACCGCGCTCACGGTCGCGAACAGCACGGTCGCGAAGGTACTCTCGACTGAAGAAGTTCTCGCCTACATGAAAAACGATTTTACAACCGGATCGCCGGGCGCCGTGAAAGGCACGCGGCACCCGGACGGGCGTAAACCCGGCTGACCCCCGGGGTTACAGCCCTTTACGCTCGAAGAAGCGGAAAAGGAAGAACGCGCCGACCGCGAGCGCGGCGATCACGAACCAGTGGCTGATGCCGAGAAGGCCTTGCACCGAGACCGAGCCGAATGCACCGATCGGAGCCAGGTACGTCTGGATGGCCGGGTACAACAGCGCGAACACGATCCCGCCGACCAACATGCCGAGGATTGGCCACACTACGTGATACCGGCCTTCGGCGAGCGCACCGATGCTGGTCCCCGGGCAGAATCCAATGATCGCCCAGCCGATGCCGAATAACAATCCACCGACGATCTGGAGTCCGAGGCTCAACGCTCGAGGTGCGAACGACACCACGCCAAGGTCCGACAGGAGATAGATCCCGATCGAGCCGACGACGATCGTCGTAAGCATGAACTTGAAGATAGTCATGTCGAGAAGCCTCATCGCCCCGACCTGCCGCTCAAACCGTATCACTTCCGCCTGCTGAAGGAACGCGCCGAAAAGCACTCCCGTCACGAGTCCAATTACCAATGTCATGCTGCGCCTCCTCGATACAGAATCCGTGCGGTGATCACACCGCCGACAAAGAACATCGCGAGAGCGATCAAGCTGCTGACGCCGAGTTGGCTCACGCCGCTCACGCCGTGACCGCTTGGGCATCCGCCCGCCATGCGCGCGCCGATCATCGCGATCGCGCCACCGACGATCGAGTACGCGATCCGTTTCCCCTTCCGGTCGCCGAACCGCTCGACCCACATCTGCGGCAACGCCTCGGCCTTGAACGTCCGCGTGATCCGGGCCGCGACGAACGAACCTACGCCGATTCCGATCACGAACAACAGCTGCCAGTTCGGGAACGCGATGCCGGTGAGCGCGCCGTCGCGCACCTGCGCAAACTGCCAGCCGCTCAGATCAAACCCCAAGAGCTGGAGCACGCCGGTCGCCGCGCGCGGAAACGTCGTCGACGTCCCAAAAAACTGCCCGACGATGCCGACGCTCGCGGTCAGGAGCAGCCCGGAAAGCGCTCCGTAGACGTACGGGCGGGCCTGCGAAGAAATTTTCATGGTATCCTCCATTGGTGTAATGTTATTTCCGAATATATGAATTTTTATATACTATGACAAGTCTTTTCTTCGATTGAGCTGCCTGCGTGCTCGGCTGCACGCTTCACTGCAGCGAGCCGGCAGGGCTTGATCCGGATCGCGAGTGAGTTTACTTTGGCTGCATGACACCGTAACGGCCACCGAGGGAGCTATGACACATACCGAAAAATACCGAATCGGAATCGGTGGAATCGCGATCGAGAGCAGTACTTTCTCGCCGCTCACGAGCACGCTTGATAACTTCACGATCCTCAGCGGCGACGAGTTGTCGCAGCGGTATCCGTTCATGGCCGATTGGGTATTCGACGGGCGCACCGATATCACATGGATGCCGTGCATGCACGCGAAGGCGATCCCCGGGGGCCCGGTCGACAGAGCGAGTTACTCGCAGATGAAACAGCGCCTTCTCGGCCGAATCGCAGACGTTTTGCCGCTCGACGGTTTTTACCTTGACATTCACGGCGCGATGAACGTGGTGACAATCGACGACGCCGAGACGGATCTGGCTTCCGCGATACGCGGCCTCGTCGGGAAAGACTGCGTGATCGTCGCGGGGATGGACCTTCACGGCAATGTTTCGCGCGAACTCGTCGAACAGGTCGACATTTTTACCGCGTACCGGCTCGCGCCGCACGACGATGCAATCGAGACGAGAGAACGTGCATGCCACCTGCTGCTTCGGTGCCTCGATGCAAACATTCGGCCGATAAAGGCGTGGGTGAGAATCCCCGTGATTCTTCCCGGCGAGCGCACGAGCACGCTTGTCGAACCCGGTAAGAGCATTTTCGGCGCGCTGGAGAAACACAGCTCAGCGGACGGCGTGCTCGACGCGTCGCTTTGGGTCGGGTACGTCTGGGCCGATGAGCCGAGAAGCTCCGCGAGCGTCGTCGTGACCGGAACCGACGCGGCGACGGTATCATGCACCGCCGAGACGATCGCACGGCAGTACTGGCGTGCGCGGGAGCGGTTTGTCTTCGGAACCCCGGTGGGCGACGCGGAGTGGTGCATTCGCTCCGCGCTCGATTCGGTTGATACCCCGGTCGTGATCAGCGATTCCGGTGACAATCCGACCGCGGGCGGGGTCGGAGACGTTCCGTTCTTCCTCGAGAAGCTTCTGGCTTTCCGTGAGTTCTCTACCGACGCGGCATCAGCGGTGTTTGCCTCGATACCGGACGCTGCCGCGGTCGCCGCGTGTTTCTCGAGCGGAACCGACACGGGCCTCGATCTGAAGATCGGAGGAAAACTCGATCCGGTCAACGGTCGTCCTCTCGCCGTGCACGCGGTCGTCGAGTCGCTGCATCCGGGCGACACCGTCGGCGGAGACATCGCGGTGATCAGGATCGGATCGGTTCGTGTCATCATCACCTCTAAGAGGAAACCTTTTCACTTTCGCCACGATTTTACGCGGCTCGGGATCACCCCCGAGGAACATACGATCGTCGCGGTCAAGATCGGGTACCTTGAACCGGAGCTCCGGGCGTTCGCGAAACAGGCGTTCCTCGCGCTCACGCCGGGAGCCGTCAACCAGGATATCCCATCGCTCTCGTACACGCGGGTGCTTCGTCCGGTCTTTCCTTTGGACCGCGAACTCGGGGAACCCGACCTCTCCGCGGTTATTGTCACGTGAACGCCAGAACGGGGCGGCCCAACGTTTGCCTTGGCGCCACTTCTGGCATTATGTTGTAAATACAACTATAACTGTACGCAGACATTCCGGCGTCGGTTGTCGTCGTGAGTCGGAAATCAAACACTACCTCGAGGGGCATACATGAAAGAGCAAGCCTACGACGTCATCGTCATTGGGACCGGAACCGCGGGAGGAACCGCGGCGACTCAACTGAGTCAGGCCGGGAAGCGGGTGGCAATCGTCGACTCGGAACCGTTTGGTGGAACGTGCGCGCTGCGCGGCTGCCAACCGAAGAAGTACCTGGTCGTGAACACGCACCTTGCCGCTCACACCCGGGAGCTTTTGGGCAGGGGTTTCTCCGCGGCGGCGATCACCGACTGGGCGCAGCTCCAGACGTTCAAGCGCGAGTTCACCGATCCGATACCCGAGCAGTCTCGTCGTTCCTACCGCGAGCAGGGTATCGATCCATACTCCGGCTCCGTGCGTTTCGTCGACCGGTCCTCGATCAGACTTGCGCCCGGAGGCGAAACCCTCTCGGCGGACACTTTTCTGATCGCCGCCGGGGCGCGTCCGAGAGCGCTTGAGATACCCGGCGCCGAGCACACCAGCACAAGCGACGACTTTCTAGAGTTAACCGCCCTCCCGGAGAAGATCGTATTCATCGGCGGCGGTTACATCTCGCTCGAGTTTGCCTTCATGGCGGGGCTTTCCGGCACGCATGTCACCGTTCTGCAACGCGGTGACAGGGTACTCCCGCAGTTTCCCGCGTCGCTTGTGGACCGGGTTGTGGACGCGGCGAAGGCGCACAACGTGACGGTAGTGACCGGTGTCGACGTGGAGCAGGTAGAGAAGACCGCCGATGCGTTGTCCGTGGTCACCCGCGAGCACGGCGCTTTTGCGGGAGGTTTCGTGATGGCCGCCGTCGGGCGTGTACCGAATACCGACGCGCTTGGGCTCGAGTCGATCGGAGTTGAGCTCGATCGCAGGGGAATCATTGTCGACGAGTATATGCGGACATCGGTCGAGAACGTGTTCGCGATCGGAGACTGCGTCGCCGGCAAACAGCTTGCGCCGATCAGCGATATGGAGGCCAAGGCGGCGGCGACCAACATCGTGTCGCCCGGATCGGTGCGGGTCCAGTACGACTCGATCCCCTCCGTAGTCTTTTCCTACCCGCAAATGGCGAGCGTCGGTCTCACGGTAGACGATGCGGATCCACGCACTATGAAAATCAAGACCGGAAGCGGCGCCGGCTGGCCGAACAACCGCCGAGTCCGTGCCGAGACGGTCTACTATGAAACCGTTACCGATGCGGAAAGCGGCCGAATTCTTGGAGCCCACCTGGTCGGCCCGTACGCGGGAGAGCAGATAAACATCTTCGCTCTCGCGATCGCCTCCGGAACGACCGCCGACCGGTTCCGGGACCTTCCCTGGGCGTACCCGACCAATACATCCGATGTGAAGTATATGGTGTAAAGCGGTGAACGGTAATTCGTTTCAGGAAGCCGCGCGTAGCGTTTGCCGCTCTTCGCTACGATGCTCTCTTCTCCTCGATGTGCCTGCTCGTGTAAGCTAACCGAATCTTTGAACGGAGGAGAAACCGTGTTTTCAGCTATCGTGCTCGACCTCGATGGAACCGTGTACCGTGGCAGCGAGGCAATTCCGGGCGTGGCCGAGTTTGTGCGGCGCGCGGCCGCCCACCGGATCCGCTGCCTTTTCGTTACAAACCGTGCAAACCGCACTCCGGAAGAGATCGCCGCGCAGATCTCGAGCTTTTCGATACCATGTGCACCGACCGACGTCCTGACGTCGGCTCAGGCTGCCGCGACATTCATAGAGACACAATCGGGCGCGGCCGGTTCGGCGCACGTGCTCGGCGGCCCGGGATTGCGAACCGCGCTCGAGCAACGCGGAATCCGGATCACCGATGAAAGCCCTGAGTACGTCGTGGTCGGCTACGATCCGGACTTCACGTACCGGAAACTCACGGTCGCGTGCCGGCTGATTCTCGCCGGCGCCCGCTATATCGCGACGAACCCCGACCGGATCATCACAACCGAAAACGGGATCCTTCCCGGTACCGGGGCGATCGTCGCCGCGGTCGCCGAGGCGACGCGTGTCGCGCCGTTGATGATCGGTAAACCCGAGCCGCTGATCATGGAGACGGCTGCCGAACGCCTTGGATTGCGTCCCGACCAGGTACTCGCGGTTGGGGATAACCTCGAAACCGACATCCCGGCGGGCGCGCGCGCGGGAATGAAGACCGCGCTGATCCTGACCGGCGTCTCGACGCGCGCCGATCTGGCCCGCGCCGAGACGCAACCCGACTGGGTAGTCGCCGACTACGACGAACTCGAGAGATTACTCGGTTTTTAACCGACCCGCCGGTCGCCACACCGCTACACCTCCGCGAGCCAGACGCGCATCTCGCTTGACCCTCGGTTATTCCAGAGCGCGTACGGCACCGCGGTAAACGGCACCGGGGTTCGGTGTGCGGACGGCCGGTACAGCGAGGGACCGGCGCCGGCCGCCTTCTCCGGATCGTGGCGCAGGCCGGTTCCGGTGATCACGGTGCAACCGCCAAGGAACTCGGCGCGGAACTCGGACTGCAGCTCGGCGTCGGCCGGAAGCGCAAACCGCCCGAGATCGGCTCCGTTGTCGACGCCCTCGATGCAGTACACGATCGGCCCGTACTCGATCGCGACCTTCCACGCGTCCTGGCGGACCGCGGGGTGCGCGTACGTGCGGCGCGGAGCGATCGGCAACGAAAGTCGGACGCGATCGCCGGCCTTCCACCGACGGGTGATGTACGCGTAGCCCTTCTCGACGGCGCTCACATCGGCCCCGTCTATCGACCAGCCATCCGCCCACGCGGGGATGCGAAGCGCGAGAGTGAAGTTCAACGGTTCCGGGACACCAACGGTGAACTCCGCCTCGCCTTCCCACGGGTACACGGTCTTCTGCGTGAGTCTGCAGTTCGAACCGGCAATCGTGAACTCGAGCGTACTCGCGGCGTAGAGATGCACCGCGACCGTGTCGTCCGCGAGACCGTACACGTACGAACCGAGCGACGCGAGGAGCCGCGCGATGTTCGGCGGACAGCACGCGCAGCCGTACCACGGTTGCCTCTCGGCATCGGACCGGACGTGGTGCAGAACCGGAGAGGTTGGATGAAACGACAACGGATTCGCGTAGAAGAATCGATCGCCGGAGAGCGAGAGCCCCGCGAGCACTCCGTTGTACAACGCCCGCTCGATCACGTCGGCGTACCGGC
>REEC01000146.1 GCA_007695285.1 Spirochaetaceae bacterium
TCCTTTTCGGGTTTGCGATCGCGATTCTACCCGGATGTTCCGTGAACAGGTAGCCCACCTTCGGTGCCGGGATGCATCGGTGTGCTTCCCGCTCGCAACCTGTTCTTGAGTTGCCCGTGTAAAGAGTGTAACGTTAATCGACGTGTTGAACAGGAGTATGAGAAGAATGGCGAACGTAACATTATCCATCGACGATGACCTGCTGAAACGCGCCAAGAAGATCGCGATCGATCGTGACACAAGCTTGAACGCACTGGTGCGGGGATACGTCGAGTCGCTGGTTGCCCACGAACGGCGGCGGCGCCAACTGCAAATCGAAGAGCTGGATCAACTATTCAAAGAAAGCACCGCGATTGTCGGCCCCGTTACCTGGACACGAGACGAGCTTCATGAACGGTAGCGTCTTTCCCGATACCAACGTGCTGGTCTACGCGAACGACGCGGCGGAAACGGGGAAATAAAATACTGCCCGAACGCTCCTCAAGGATGAATTGCGTCTCCAGCAGCGGTATCAGATCTCGTACTGGGACGCTCAGATCGTAGAACACGAAATCACCCGCCGGGCCGGTGTCGCCGGTCGCGAAGACCTGCGCGGTCGTCTCTGCCGGTCCGGTTGAGTGCTATTTTTTACGACTCTTTTTGCTTTTTAACTCACGTCTTTTAAACTCCCCGTCACATATTTGTGCAAAATACTGGCAACCAGGGTTTGATAAGGGACGCCTTCTTCCAGAGCTTTTGTTTTTAAGGCCTCTACGTCGCGTTTGGAAATGCGGATATTTATTCTGTAGTCCTTAATAGCCGTCTTCCGGGCGGCAACTTTCAGATCTTTTTTCAGTTGTTCCAGGTTCTGTACGGATTTCCATTCTCCGGTTTCCACCGACTCGATCAATTCTTTCTCTTCTTTTATGTCATTCATTTTTCCCTCCAAGATTATATTCCTTTGTATACTTTCTACCGGGAAATAGCGTTTTCAGAAAATAATCGCCATTTTCCTGCTGTACACAAGGCACACATACAGCATACCCGTCTATATCCACGATCAGGATCAGCTTATTTCTATACTTCTCTTTATTGGGGTTTTCGATTACATCGATCAGGTGGTCTTCTTCCACCGCTACAACAATTCGTTCAAACGAAATGAATCGTTCTTCTTTTAATTGGTTATTTTTTTCTTCATTCCAGTAGAATGCCACACGAAAATCATAAAACTTTGTGTGCCTTATGTCAACATTCTGTCACGTACACGCATTTTTTCGGTTTCGGTTTTCCTGCGCCGCAGGCGCCCGTTTAGCGCCGGCCTGACCGGTGGTGCACAATTGCGCGGAACACCAGACGCCTAAGCGCCGGTTCCGCGGTCGTAATTGTTATCTTTGACACCGTCACATCCGCGCTCCTTGGTTCGATAATGCATCGTGCGTCGGAGGTCTCAATCTGTTGCGATCCAACTCGCTGACTTTTACCGGGTATAGTGGTACCGGAATGCTATGAAAACTATCTGTTCGGCTTCAACTTTGTAGACGATACGATGTTCGTGATCGATTCTTCGTGACCAGAATCCTTTGAGATTCTGTTTCAGGGGCTCCGGTTTCCCGATACCTTCAAATGGTGTCCGGTCGATCTCCTTCATCAGCTCGTGGATTCGTTTCAGTTGCTTTCTGTCGGTTTCATTCCAGTATTGGTAGTCTCTCCATGCTTCGTCTGTGAAGAGCTTATTCATCGTTGATGAGTTCTCTTTCCTGCATCTTCCCTTTGGCGAATTGATCGATCGACTTCTTCAAGTGCTCGGCATTTGCCTCACTACTCAACAGGTAGCTGGTTTCCATGAGGCTGTTGTACTCGGCAATGGAGATCAGGACGAGGTTCTCATTGTTTTTCCGGGTGATAATGAGCGGCTCCTGGTCCTGATAGACCCTGTCCATGTAGGTCTTGAGATTCTGGCGAAGATCAGAATACGATACGGCATCCATCGGAGAACTCCTCTCAAGTACAGGATATTGTACATTCCGCGGAGAATCAAGCCGGATGCAGCGCCTTCTTCCCGAAAAGTTCAGCGCCGCGCACTCAGACCGCCGCACCGCGTTGCGTCGAACGACGGAGCGCTCTACTCATTGCGGTTAAGAAACGCATCGACCGCCGCGTCGTTAATATAACCGAGTTCTACGGCTATCTCGCCGAAGAGGCGGTTGGGTTCCTTTTTCTGGATATCAAGAATCTCGTTCCGTTGATCGGACGTCATCGCTCCGATCTTGACCAGGAACTCGCCGATTCGTTCGTGTGAACTTTTGTCGCCCATAACACTTCCTTTTCGTGCAGATGCAATACTGCCTTACTCATAATATCAACATCAAAGCGAAAATGTTCCACCCCCAAACGGGCGGATGATTTCGTCTGTCATCCGAGGGAAGTGATTGAGCCGGACGGGTTATTCACCTAATCTGACGATACGGTGCCCGGCTTCGATGCGCCGCCAAAACGCTCCGGTGGAGTTCCGATGACGACGATCACACAAGTGCAACTCATGGACCTGCTTGCGACCGAGTACGACATGACCGCCCGGTCGGTCGTGCCGCTCGGCGCCGGAAACGACGCCGACGCGAACTCGTTTCTCGTGTCGACGCGCGACGACGCGCGATATCTGTTGCGTCTCCGTCGCGGGGCCGCGCCCGAAGGCGCGTTGCGCGCGCTCGCGGAGATCGCGTCCTCCGGGCAGCCGAGGCTTTCGGCCGTGGTCGCGCCGCTGCCGTCTCGACCCGGCGATTTTGCCGTCCCGGTTGGGCCGCACACGGCGTCGCTTTACCCGTACGTCGACGGCGCCGATGCGATGAAGACCGGGCTCTCGAACGGACAATGGGTCGAGCTCGGAGCGTTCGTTCGCGCGCTCCACGACTTCGAGCCCACGCGAGAAGTCCGCTCGCTTCTGCCGGTCGAGTCGTTTGTACCGGCCTGGACGGCGACGGTGTGGCGTCTCGACGCGTGGGCGCTCGGCCATCCCGACGGTGAAGTCGACGGTGAAGTCGACACCGCGACGGCGCGCTTTGCACGATTCTGGCGCGACCGGCGTGGGACGATAATCGACCTGCTCGCCGCGGGTGAGCGGGCAGGGCGGGTGATTCGCGAGCGGACTCCACGCCTTGTCGTGTGCCACGCGGACATTCACACGGCGAACGTACTCGTGCCGGCCGCCGGGCCGATCCGGGTTGTCGACTGGGACGGTTTGCTCTACGCGCCGCCTGAGCGCGACCTCATGTTCGTCCCGGACGAACACGCCGCGCCGTTCTTCCGCGGCTACGGGCCGTTCGACCCGGATGCGCAGACGATCGCGTACTACCGACTGGAGTGGGCGATCCAGGAGATCGGCGACTACGGACGGCGCATCGTTCCCCCGCACGGTGAAGTTCTCGAGGGACGCTTTCGCGCCGCGGCGTTCGATGAGTTCATCAGGCTCTTCGATCGCGATCACGAGGTCGAGTGGGCGTACGAGGCGCTGGCGCGGGCGGCGACGGCCGACAGGGCGGATCGATAAAAAAGGTGCGATTCTCTCTTGACGCCTGTGGTAATGCGCGCTATATTACATACCGACGGGCGGTACATACTAGTGGTCGGTTTGTTCCGACCAGGAGTTGATCGAAACCCGGAGGAGGGCGAATGTACATCGCGAAGGACTACGACGAGCGCAAGGCCGAGTTTCTCGACACCGCGATGGCGCTCTTTCTCGAACGTGGATACGACGACACGAGCGTGACCGCGATCATCGACGCGGTGGGCGTTTCGAAGGGGGCGTTTTACCACTACTTCCGCACGAAGGAAGACCTGCTCGACGAGATCGCCGCACGAGCCGGAGAACAGGCGCTCGCGCTCACCGAGCCGGTCGTCGAGGACACGGGGCTTTCGGCGATCGATAAGATGAACGAGATGTTCGCGCGCACGAACGCGTTCAAGGCTCAGAACAACGACTTGATGATCACGCTCGCGCGCGTCTTCTACAGCGACCGGAACGCGCTGCTGCGCGCCCGGATGAGCCGGCGGAGCGTCGAGGCTACCGCGCCCGCGCTCGCGCGGATCTTTGCGCAGGGGAACGCGGAAGGGTCGATGGGCGTTGCTCATCCCGAGCAGACGGCCGCGCTCATCCTGGAGCTTGGGGCGACCGTCGTGAGTGGATTTGCCCGCAGGCTTGGCGAACTCGATACCGACCCGGCGGTCGCGGGCAAACTGCTTCTATCGATGGAGGTCTACACCGAGTCCGTGGAGCGGATACTCGGCGTCGCGCCGGGTTCTCTGAAGCTCGTCGATGACTCTCTGATGAGCCTCGTTCGTGGCGCGACAAAAAAGGAGCGGAAGCGATGATTGAAGTACGCGAGCTCACGCACGACTACGAAGGGAAGGGCAAACCTTCGGTAAAAGACGTCGGCTTCACGATCGAAGACGGCACGATCTTCGGCTTCCTCGGCCCGAGTGGAGCCGGCAAGAGCACGACGCAGGCGCTCATGACGGGGCTGCTCGCGATCCAGCACGGCTCGGTCACGTACGACGGAGTTCCCCTGCAGGAGCAGGGCCGCCGGTTTTACAACCGGGTCGGGCTCTCGTTCGAGCATCCGAATGTGTTCGGCAAGCTCACGGGGCTCGAGAACCTGCGCTACCACGCGGGGCTCTACTCGGTGCCGACTGAGGACCCGAAGCGCCTGTTGGAGATGGTCGGGCTCTCCGACGCGGCGAACCGCCGCGCGAGCTCAAGCTCCAGTACGGCGAGCGATCGGTAGCGGTCGAGCACCGGACGAACGGTTCGGTCGCGAAAGAGATCCTCTTCCCGGAGAAGAGCGAAGACGCGGCGAGGTTCAAGGCGCTCATCGACTCCGGTACCGTCGAGACGATCCACAGCCGCGAGTCGACGCTCGAGCAGATCTTTATCCGGCTGACCGGCCGGGGGCTCGCATGAGACGCCTTGCCTCGCTCGTACGCCAGGACCTCATCCTCGCGTGGCGAAACGGGCACATCGTCGTCGTGCTCGCGATCGCCGCGCTGATGATCGCATTGATCGTCTTCCTGCCGGAAAAGATCGCGAGCGGACCCGGTGAGTACGTGTTGGACGAGATCCCGGGAGCGCCGGTTCGAGCGGCCGTGCTGCGGCTCGGCGGCGATGCCTCTTCGCTTCCGCGCACACGGGAAGAGTACGAGACGCTCCTGGAATCCCGCCCAAATACGATCGGCATCGAGATCTCGGGCTCGCTTGACGATCCAGTTGTGCAGATCGTCACGCGTACGAGCGCTCCGGAACAGACGATGAATCTGCTCGTCGCGAGCATCGAGCAGGTTCTGCGCGACGCTCGTGGAGAGCAGCCCGCCGAACCGCCGGTCGAGTTCCTTCGGCCGCAGGCACCGGTCGTTCCACTCAACCTTTCGGGCATTCCGATCTTCCTCGCGTTCGAGGTCGGCATCCTCGGCTTCCTGCTCGTCGCGGTCTTTGTGTTCGGCGAAAAACAGGAAGCGACGATCCGCGCGTACCGGGTGTCGCCGGGGGGCCTCTGGCCGTACATCGTGTCGAAGGCGATCGTGTTCGTGCTGATCTCGATCGTGTACGGAGTGCTCGTCGTTGCCGCCGGATTGGGGTTCGCCGTCGACTGGCTCTCGATCCTCGCGCTCGTCGTCTGGGCGAGCCTGTTTATGACGATCTTCGGGCTCGGCTTCGCCGCGTGGTTCCGGAACCTTTCGCACTGGTTCTTCCCGGGGCTCGCGGTACTGGTGCTGAATCTGCTGCCGTTCGTGAGCTACGTCTACCCGGTCTGGAGCCCGGCGTGGGTTACGTTTGTCCCGAGTTACGCACTGGTGTACGCGCTTCGCGAGGCGCTCTTCCCGACCGGGAATCGCGAGCTCATCGTGCAGACGCTCGCGACCGGGTCGGCCTGGCTCTGTGCGGCGGTCGTGTTCTGCGCGCTCAGCGTCCGCGCGCGGCTTCTGAAGGGGGCATGAGATGAAGGCCATTCTATCGCTCATCAAGTTCGACGTCACAAACGCGCTTCGCGACAGCATGGTGCTCTACATCCTCGTCGCGCCTCTGCTTCTCGCGGGTGGGCTGCGGCTCTTCCTTCCGTCCATGGAAGGCTCGCTCGTTCGCTACGCGGTCGAAGCGCCCGCCGAGAGTATCGGCGCGGAGTTTGCGACACGGCTCGAGCAGTACGGCCGAGTCGAGCGCTTCGAGTCCGCCGAAGCGGTGAAAAGACGCGTGCTCGCGACCGACGACATAGGTGGATTTGTCGTGGATCAAGACGGATGGCGGATCGTGCTTGAGGGGAACGAGCCGCCGCAGAGTGTAGCGCTCCTGCACGCGGTGCTGCTCGCCGCGACACGGACCGGCGACGATGCGAGTGCTGCCGGGCGGTCGAGCATCGGCAGCTACACGATCGTGCAGTCCGACGAGCGCTCGCCGGTCGGCGAGTACGCCGCGGTTGGACTCGTGATGCTCGCCTCGCTGATAGGCGGGCTTGCGGTCGCGTTTGCGATCGTCGACGAGAAGGAGCAGAAGGTGACGCAGGCTTTCACCGTGACGCCGCTTTCGCCTGCGGCGTACTTCGCGGCGCGTGGGATCCTCGCCGCGATCGTCGGGATCGTCGTGGCGTCCGTTGGACACATGATCCTTGTCGGCCCCGGCGCGTCGACCGGGCTTTTCTTTATCGCGCTGCTCGCGTGCGCTCCACTTCCGCTCGTCGTCGCGCTGCTCGTGGGAGGAATCGCGAAGAATCAGATCCAGGCCCTCGCGACGTTGAAGCTCGTGATGGTCGTGTACCTGACGATCCCGTTCGCATCGATCGTCGTTCCGCGCGCGTGGCACTGGGTGTTCTACCTTCTTCCGAACTACTGGATGTTCCGGACGTTCGAGAATCTCTACGTGACCGGGGCGCGTCCCGGCGACTTCGCACTCGCTGCGGCGCTGAGCTTAATGACCGGACTCGCGGCACTCGCACTCCTGGGCGTAGGCCTGGGCAAACAACTGAAACCCCGGTAAATCTGCTCCGAGCAGAACCGGGCGGCCCTGCGGGGCGGAGGCATAGTATGGCGTGGTACTGGATCGTTCTCATCGTGGTCGCGGTCGTCGTAATCGGGTGGCTGAAGCTCAAGGTGCTCGGCAAGATCATCGCGAAGCGCAAAGAGGCTCAGGAACCCGAGGAGGAGTAGGCGTAAGAGGAGGCGGACGCCGGCACGCTTCTGCCCGTCGAGTCGCTCGTGCATCTCGACCTCGATCGCGTGAATATTCGGCGCCGTCGCGGGTATAGATGAAAACGCTTCATTCACAATCGGAGGAAAAGATGAACCGGACAGCAGCGCTCGTATTGGCCACGGCTGGGATTTTGGTCGCGGGAGTCGGGGCAGAGGCCGCCGACGTCTACGAGGATCCCCGGGCCGGATTCACGGTACCCAGTCCTGCCGGGTGGCAGCTAACCCAGGAACACGGATACGCCCGGTTTTCGCGTGAAGGAGTGGACGCGGAGGTCTTTGTCGTGGCCGCCCCCGGCAGCGCCGAGCAGGTCAACGCCGCGGCGATTCAGTTGCTGATCGACTCGGAGCTCGGCGCCGAATTCATCGATAGACCGCTCCAGGCGAGTCCGATTCAGCTCGCGAGTGGCACGTGGACGCAGCGGATCTACCAGCGCGACGACAAACTCATCGCGTCGATCTCGATGGAACGCGACGGGATGACGTCGGTCGTCGTGACCGAGGCGACGCAGGCTGAGTTCATCGGCGCGGTCAACGCCGCGGTCAACGCGATCCTGATGGGTTTCGAGTTCCGGGAGGGTGATCAAGCACAAGACGATACTCTTCACCTCCGGCACGACGTCACGTTCGACTCGGGCTCGATCCCGCTCGCCGGAACGCTCACGCTACCTGAGGCCGACGGGCCGCATCCCGCGGTCATCCTGATCAGCGGAAGCGGGGCGCAGGACCGCGACGGCCGCAACCCCGCGCTGCCGCGGTACCGCCCGATGCGCTGGATCGCCGATAACCTCGCCGCGCACGGAATCGCGACGCTGCGGTTCGACGAGCGTGGTATCGGCGAGTCACAAGGAGACCACCTCACCGCGACAACCGCGGACCTCGCCGACGACAACGAGGCTGCTCTTCGGTACCTGCTCGCGCGACCCGAGATCGACCCGGAGCGTATCGGCCTGCTCGGCCACAGCGAAGGCGGCGTGATCGCCGCGATGGTCGCCGCGCGCAACCCGGACGTCGCTTTCGTGATCAACATGGCGGGAAGCGCAGTTCCGTACTCCGAGGTCGTCGTGAGGCAGGTCGAGCTGATCGCGAAGGCATCGGGGCTCGCGGCCGACGAGGTCGCCGTGATGCGCGAGCGACAGATCCAGGCGATGGAGCACGCCGAGGCGGGTGAGTGGGAGAAAGTGCGCGAGATCGTGAAGCAAGGCACGCTCGAACAGATCGCACGGCTTCCGGAAGCGCAGGCCGCCGCACTCGGCGACCCGAACGAGCTTGCCGGGCGGCAGGCCGACGCCGAGATCGCCGGGATGAAGACACCGTGGATGCAGTTCTTCATGTCGTACGATCCACGCCCCGACTGGCAGCGGATCACCGTACCGGTGCTCGCGGTATTCGGCGGGCTCGACACGCAGGTGGACGCCGCGCAAAACCGACCGGCTCTTGAGGCGGCGCTGCGACGCGCCGGGAACCGCGACGTCACGGTCAGGATCGTGGAGGACGCGAATCACCTCTTCCAGAAAGCGTGCACCGGTTCGCCCGAAGAGTACGCCGTGCTCGGCCCCGGTCTGCACGACGAGTTCCTCGAGATCGTCACCGGCTGGATCAGCGAGAGGTTTGGACGATAGACAATCAGGGAGCCTACCGTGCGGTTACAGCGCGCCAGATCGTGCGGCGTGTCGTGTCGATAAGCAGGAAAACGCCGGGCGGAACCGGGTATCCGAACAGCCGGACCTCAAAGTGTACGTGTGGACCGGTCGCGCGACCGGTCGTGCCGACCGTTCCTATCCGGCTGCCTTTGAAAACAAAGCCGTTTCGGCGGACATCGACTCTGTCAAGGTGCGCGTAAAACGTGGAGAACCCAAGAATGTGTCTGATCTCGACGTGATGGCCGGCCAGATCGTTATAGCCTGTCTGAACGATCCGCCCGGATTTTGCCGCGCGTAACGGTGTACCGACCGGTGCCGCGATATCGATACCGCTGTGGAACTCAAGGCGCGGCCAAAACCGAGCCTCCGGCGCGACGCGGACAAAGTAGCCGGAGGTCACCCGGCCCTCCACCGGCACCACAAAAGGCGGAGAAATAATCCAGATAACCACGAGCGCGGCGAGCGTCTTGAAAACAGCACCGCGTAACATAGCCGTAGCGGACGCCGTCTGTCCCCGCACCGCGTGTTTGACCGTCCGCCGCGTTCGCCGTATTAACCGTTCTGCTTTCCGCCTGTGTTCTCTGAGTTCCCGGTTCGTCACTTTCGGGCCCGCGGGTGCGCTCATGCCCGAAATGTACGTCGGCATCCGGCCGAGCGGCAAGCCCTGACACTCGTCCGTCGCGGCCTTCGGCCGTGGGCGCTTCGCTGCCGACTCGATCAGGCGATTTTGCCACCCCTGGTCGGGCGGCACACGGTCTCTCTTTTCCCGTACATCGACCGAGCGGCGGCTTACTCTTTCAGGCCGGTCGCGGCGGATGCCCTGGATGAAGTACTTCTGCGCGGCGAGGAACACGACCATCACCGGGATCAGCGAGACGAGGGCGCCGGCCATCTGCGGACCGTACAGGACGTTGTACTCGGACACAAAGTCGGCGAGCCCGAGTGGAAGAGTCTTCAGCGACGGAGTCGTGATGTAGATGAGCGGCGTGAAAAAAACGTTCCAGAAGTTCTGGAACGATAACAGCCGTCGGAGCTGGTGGTGCGCGCCGGTCCGTTACCCCTGATCGCCGACCGATCCAACCGGTCTGGGAACCCCGTACAGACCATACGGGTCCGTTTTACGCCACTCCATGTAGATGCCGACGACCGATCGCGCCCGGAAGTGGTGGCACGCGGCAGCTCCGATCTGCGCATGACGGATAAGGCCGTCGGCGTCGGCCTGACGCCACACCTTCTCCCAGGCATCGTCCGGCGTCTCACCGCAGCCGACGTCCCAGTCGTGTGGATCGTACGCGGCTTGAACATCCGCGGGAGCAGCCCAATAGGCTGAGATTGCGTCCGGAATGGGAATGAAATCCGCGGCGTGCATGCTCGAGCACCGATCGATTCCGACGCCGAGCAGGAGCGACGTGCCGTCGACGGCCAGCAGGCCGTCGTAGCCGGTGCAGTGCCAACGCGCGTCACGACCCCACGCGGCGGTGCGGTGGATGTCGCTGCCACAGTACACGTCGGCTCGGGAGCGGAACGTGTCCGCGATGATACCCATGCCGCTCGGCTCCAGGGACTCAATCGGCAGCCTGCGAACCTTCCATGTCACGCCGCGGGCGCGGTCCTCGGCAGTCAACGGAACCGGGCGGCTCACCCGGTACGCCGACATGACGATCGTGCCTTCGGGGGTGACGACATCGGTCAGCGCTTTGATGATCGTCGAGGCACCACCTTCGACGTAGCCGAATGCGCTCAGCGAGCTGTGGACCTCGACGACCGCGCCGGCGCACACGCCGAGCGCGCGCAGACCATCGACAATATCACCGTACGAGCAACTCGATTCCGGCATCCGTCATCACCTCCATCGCCGAACGCAAAACGCGGTCGGCGTGATTTCGAAATATCCCGAACCGTCTCACAATGCAGCCCGACGAACGACTGGCCTTCATAACGACGGCGCGACGGTAACGTGGGGACTGCGGCGACACGGCCCAATCGGCACAACGGGTCGCGTCAATATGGAGTCACGTACGTGGTTAACCGTTTCCGATCGCCATCCGTCACATGTGGGCCTCGGCGTCCCCAGCTTAATCGGCGGTAGCGACGCGTTCGACGAACTGTTTGAAAACGTTTAGCTCAACCAGCAACTGCTCGTGAACGCGCTCGCGGACGGTCAAAAGGTTTTCTAACCGCGGCCAGTCGAACTGGAGCTGGTAATAATAGCGTTTGAAATGCCGGAAGCGCATCAGCTCGTCCATCAAAGAGTAAGTCGTTTCCGAGATCACGGCGGGCCGGACATCCGGCATCTCAATTCTCATCTTGCGCAACAAGTCGGAATGCCAACGGTCCGGCGTGAGTGAGTTCCCGAACTGTTGCGAGATCCGAAAGAACACCGTCTCAGCGGCGGTGTAGTAGTTCTCCAGCATCGTAGCGACGGCGAAGGCGGCGGTCTCATTCTGCCCAAGTTTCGCGATATCGCCGGCCAGCTGGGACCGGGCGAACGCGTCCAGACGCCCGAGCGCCGCACAACCGGCCGTGATCTCGGATACGACGTCGTTCAGCTCATGGTTTTTCATACACGACGCGCCCTCTGCGCAGAATGACGGACAGATGTTCGGGTAGTACAGCTTCCACGCGGAGAAGGTCAACCGGAAAAGTCGATGCGTCGAGAACGTCTCGCTCCAACCGCGACCACTCCGCCGGATCGTCGATCCCTTCCACGGCAATATCGATGTCCGACATCTCCGTGAAGCGATCGTCCGGCCCCAGGACCGACCCCCATTGGATCACGCGTTTCGGCGCGTATCGTTCGACGATCATCGTGATGATAGAATCGGCTTCTTGCCGAGCTTTTTCCCGGCGATCTTGATCCGCCGCGCGTCGGGCGGCAAGTCGCGCGCGGTACGTTCTGCGAGCGGCCTCGATATCGAACCCGGTTGTCTCGGACATCGTTGCGATACCTCCCGCTCAGTATAGATCATGCCGCGCCGATGCGGCAAATCCCTCCAAGCGGCCGCTGCGCGACCTCACGGAAGCTTCTTCGGCCACGCGCGCCACTACGAGCGATTCTCTCCATGCCCAAGTTCGGTTTTGGCCTGTCTTCTGATGACTGCAACGAGGTTACGCAACGCTTCGTTCACAGAGTCGTGGTCGGGAAAAAACTCAGCCACGTCAGGATCAATCACTACTACGTTGCTGCCTTCCTTGTAGCGTTGTGCGTATTTCCCGCGGACACCATCGCTGAAGTCATATTCCTCGAGTATGTCCGGATCATCTTTCATCTTTTTAAGTCCCACTCGAACAGAAGCCCCATAAATGTGATTCTTTCTCCCCTCGAACGGCTGGACGTCCACCATCAGCCGTCTGTCGCATCGATGTTTTGGGTTCGCAAAGTCGTTTTGACCATTCTTGTGTTACGTTTGCCAGAATAGCACATTTTTCGGTAGAGAAAAACGTCTGTCTCCGCAGTTACCGCAATCGGTTTTCTTTGATCCTTTTCTTACTTGGGATGGTCGTCGGCTGCGTTCAGGATCAAGCTCCGACGCGGGTGCCGTGCGACGAACTCGACGATGAAGCTCCGCTCGCTCTGGCGTTGAGGGCGGCCGCGGATCGACGTTTTCTCGTAAGCTATGCGGATCTGGCCTACGTTCACGAAACGAGGTTGTTGCTCATGACCGAGATTAGCGGTCCATCTCCGTTTCACGATTTGGAGGGAGAGTACGCGCATCCGGAAAATGAACGGCTCGGATCGTTGACTCGGTCCATATTCGACGATTTGCGCCGCAATTACGGCGGATTCCGGTTGCGCGCTGCACCCGCTGCTCCCTATCCGCCCAGCGCTTCTTCCACGGCTTGGGGATTCTTCGCTGCGATCTTGAGCAAGGCTTGGGCTGGTCCTTCCGGTCTTCTTCTGCCCTGTTCCCAGTTCTGTAGTGTGGCGACACTCACACCGATCATGAGCGCAAACTGGCTCTGCGATTTCCCCAACCGCTGCCGTATCGAACGGACGTCCTGGGCACGGATCTCTGTTGTTCCGGCCGCTTCCCTCTCGCTCCGTCTGATCTGGCCCGCTTCCTTGATGCTCCGAGTGAGCTTATCGAAATCAACCTTGTTCATCCAAACTCCTCCATAACCAGCCGACTGAGGATTCTCCGCTGTTCGGCTGTGAGGTCCTCCTGCTTGTTCTTCCGGTAGATGTAGAGCATGTAGACGGTCTCGGTCCCCTTGTCCCAGAAGTAGATGAACCGAAGGCCCCCACGTTTTCCGTGCCCTCGGCCGCCCCACCGCACCTTGCTCCGGCCTCAGGACCAAGCCGGTCTGAACGGCCCGGTACTCGTCATCCAGGATCGCAGCCCGCACCTCTTTGGTGAAGACCGGCGTCTCTACGAATGTCACAGCGTATTATACGCCATTGACGGACAGGCGTCAACGCGTTGCGGGCCTTCAGACTGGTCGCGTCAATCAGGTGCAGCATCCGTCGTCTCAGCGCCGAGCGCGTGATAATCGTCTACATCGAGGTGCTCGATCTCGTACTGCATCGTCCCTCCCGACGGCCCTGACGGATTACACCGGAAGCGTGCTCAAGAACACGACCGGGGTCATTATAAACGAGACCTCGCGCGGATAACCGTCCGTGTTGCGGGTGACAAGATAATCGACATGGCCTTCGCACGCTACCGCGTATTGAACATAGTCCTCGATATCCTTTACTTCGATAGCGAATGCAGCGTCTACGTGCTCGGGCCCGACCGGCAAGAGCTCCACGAGAGTGCGCAGTCGTTGTGAAAGTGACCGAGCCGTCGGTTGATTCGTAGCGGCAGCGGCGATGTAATGGACGTTCATGAACGACAGGGTCGAGGTGAGCAGTGAGAGTTTTCCGCGTTCCCCGAGTGAGAAGATCTCACCGGCAGGTTCCGCGAACGGCGGCCTTTTCAACAAGAAGTCGAGAATGACATCCGAGTCGAGGAAGACTCTAGTCATGCAAGTACTTGTCCCGCAGATGACGGCTCTCCAACTCCTCCGTC
Organism: Spirochaetaceae bacterium; assembly: GCA_007695285.1. GTDB lineage: Bacteria > Spirochaetota > Spirochaetia > DSM-27196 > PXBQ01 > PXBQ01. The sequence goes on from REEC01000146.1 coordinate 13,862, forward strand.
TCACGATCGTCGATGTCCGCCAGAGCTCCGTAGAGCGCGCGCGTGTTCGGCGGCCAGGAATCGGGATCGGACGAAATGCCGTGTCCTTCCTCTGAGGTAAGGTTCTTGAGATACGATTCCACCAATGAAGACACCGAAGTCTTGTGAGCGCACGCGTATGACTTCGCCCGCCGGACGATCGATGGATCAACGACTAACGTCAGCTTGGATTGCCTTGAACCGTTCACACGTGTAGTATACTGTGTTTATACACGTGCAACAAGTCCGGCGCTGTTACAAACGGTTTCGGCGGCCTTGTACTACGCGAGAGGGAGGATCGATGAAAACCGACGTTCCGAGCGAGGCGAGCTGCAAGCGCGCTACTACGGTGTTCGACGACGTGAACGGGCCGGGGTACCGGTACGCGATGCGCAAAAAAATCGGCGTACGGGCGGTCAAAGAGTTCGTGTCCGCGGAGAATCTCTGGAAAGGCTTTCCCGACGACTGGGACGAGTACGTCGTCGGCATGCTCGCCGTCGGAACGGTGTTCGGTCGGAGCGATCGTGTCGCTGCGTTCCTGCGCGGAACGAAGGAGGAAGTGAGCGGCGATCTGCTGTCGATTATACGGCTCTGGCGCGACAGGCCGTGGGTCTGGGCTTTTGTTCACGTCGTCGAAGATCTCGGCGACCGGCGCCTCCGGGTCAAACCGGTCGGGGCACCGCCGTCGACGTGGCGCAATACCGACGACTGGCCGGAGATGATCGTGTACTCCCGGTCGATGGCGCAGAACTACGATAACGGAATCGACCTTTTTTTCATCCAGCTCGTCGACGTCGGGCCGGCCTTTGTGACGAACGGCGTCGTCGTACCGCTCCGCAGCTTTGAGCGGTCCGACGCGCTGTTCTACGCCGACATCGTCGCGAACACCGGCCGGAGGTACGAGATGATTCCGCTGCTCGGTGTCGCCGATGAATCGACTCCGGTGAGCGACATCGCAGCAAAGGAAACCGTCCCGTTCCTCGCGCTCTTCCGCTACAGCGAGATGCCCGCGGTCCGAACGCCGCACGGGATGCCCGGAAGATTTCTCTCCGCGACCGCTCTTCCCGCCGACGCCGATCCGTGGTCGGAGCAGCGGTGGCGCGATGCGGTCGGCGCGGCCGGTGAGCGACTCTCGGCCGCGGTTATCGAGGCAGACGCCGCGGCGATCGTTTTCGGCGACGGATCGCCGATGTACGACCCGACGATCTACCTGTCGCGCGGGACCGGACGCGCGTTCCTCGACGCGCGCACGCGCGAGGCGTACGACCGCGGCCGGTCGGCAGCCGGCCCGCTTCTTGCCTTCCCCGAGAAACCCGACGTCGTCGCGACTCTCGCTGTGCTCGGCGCGGCGACCACGATCTGCGGCCTCGACGAGACGCTCCAGGACGAGTGCGGCGTCTTGCGCAACCGCTTCGAGCGGCAGCTCGAGTTCACCGGCCCACCCGACGGAGTCATCGAAGCAGGCGACGGGCCACATCCGTCGTCGATCGAACAGGCTCAGAAGATCGCGGACCGGCTGATCCGCAACCATAATGACGGGGTTCGCGAGCAGACCGCCGCGATCGCGGCCGACCTCGGCGTCGAGCCCGCCGTCGTCGAAACGGTCCGACGGCAGATCGAGGCAAGATTCTCGCGGATGGGTAGCAGGATGAGCGCGGGCGACCCCGCCGACCGGTTCGGCCTCTCGCCGCGCGCGTTCGCGATGCTATCGCGCGGCGGGGTGCCCACCGTCGAAGCGGTGCTGCGGCTCCGCGAGACCGATGAACTCCGGCCGGAGCTCGACCGCATTGGGCAGACGTACTACGTAAACGCCGTCCGGTGGCTGCTTGCTCGTGCGATCGACGACCGGCTTCCGGCGACGAAGGCCGGCTACATCTCGCCGCCGGTCGTCTCGGAGGCGTACGACCTGGAGATCTTTCGGCGTATGTGGGACGATTACTCTGATCCGATGATCGACGCGGAGGCGCGTGAGCGGCTCCACGAGAAGTATCGTCCCCGGAAGGAGGCCGATCTGCCGGTTTTTCGGCGCGTGCGCGCGCTCGCCGAGGACGCGGACCTGTTGCGCCTCTCCGGTACCCGCTTTATCCCGACCGACACCGCGCACGATTTGCTCGACGATGACGTGGCGCTCTACCATCACCTGATCACGGTCGCGTTCCGCGGCTTCGATTGGGCTCAAAACGATCGGTTCGAGTTCTCACCCGCACTGCACAAGATGAGTGGATTCCTGTTCTACGCGGCCGGCGAGCTCTGCGACGCGCGGCGCCCGGTCCCACGCGACGAACCCGATGCGGACTGGGTGCCGGTGCAGATGCTCGTCGACCGGTACATCGGCGCGGTGCCGACCCTCGCCGAAGCCGTTCGCGCCGAAGCCGAGGCGTACATCGACGCAAAGACGGCCGGCCTCGCGATGTGGACGCGCATCGAACTGCACGTCTACTTCGTCGACCTGTTCGCCGCGGCGTTCGGCCTGTTCGAGACGAAGGACACCGACGGCGAAAACCCCCTTTTCCGGACGACGCCGCTCTTCGATACGGTGTTCGACCGCGGGTGATTCGACGGTCTGCGTAGCAGGCTTGATGGGATGTACCGAATGCGGTACATATAACCATTGACTTGGCCTCCAAGGAGTTGGTATGGCGCACGATACGACGCTGCACATAAAGATAGACTCGGCGACGAACGAGGAACTCACGCGACTCGCCGCAGCGCGCGGTACCAGCAAAGGCCGGCTTGTTCGCGATGCGATCTCGGCGTGTTATCACGTGCCGATCGATGAGTTGCCGGTTCAGCAACGCCGCGCGCTCGCGGCCTTCGAGGGTGGGTTCATCAGCATCGGCAAACTGGCCGAGTCACTCGGGCTGCACGTTCTGGAGATGAGGCGGTGGCTTTCCGAACACGGTATCGATCAAGGCACCGGAACGTCGGCCGACGATCATCGGCATGCCTGACCGGCTCGCCGATCCTTTTTTCGATACAGTTACGCTCTCGAACTTCGCCGTGTCCGGCGCGTTCGAGCTGCTCCTCGACAGATACGGCCGATCCTTGCGCGTGACCGAACAGGTCCGCGCTGAACTCGCGGCCGGACGCATCCGCGGATACTCCGAACTTGAGGTCGTCGAGCGAGCCCTCGCCGAAGGCACAATCCTTCCCACCGAACCGATGACGATGCTGGAAAGCGAGCTCTTCGTCGAGTTGCTTCGCACTCTCGGTTCCGGCGAGGCGTCGTGCCTTGCGCTCGCGCGTCATCGCGGCGGAGTCGTCGTAACGGACGACCGGACTGCACGCAGCTGCTGTGCCGAACGGGGAGTCCCGGTGACCGGCTCGATCGGGATTCTGAAGGCGCTCTGCATCGACCGGTCGATCACGTCTGAGGACGCCGACGCAATCCTGTCCCGTATGGTCGATGCCGGATTCTACTCACCCGTGCGCAGGATCAGCGACCTCCTGTGATCCGCGAGATTACGAGGGGGTGCCGGCGCTGAGCCCGGTTGCGCGCAGGATGTGCGCGCGCATCTCGGCTATCGCCTGTTGACCCGCGAAGTGTCCCTTGTCGATCACCTCGACCTGCATTCCTGAGTAGCTCGGAAGGTGGACGCCGATATCGACGAGGTTGTCGTACCGAAAGAGCATCGGGCTGCAGTCGTCGGTCTTGTTCGCCGTGAACTCGCTCTCGAAATCCAGAATCTCTTTGAGGTGCTCGTGTTGCGCGCGTGCGGCCGGCGCGACCATTCCCTTATAGACCGAGTCGACAAAGATTCTATCGGGCTTTGTCCCAGCGCAGATCGGTACGTAACGATCGATGCCGGTGCTGTAGAACGCGCGGTGCAGGTTCAGTACCCACGCGCCAAGGCTGAAGCCTGCGCCGAAGACCGCGGGAGCACCCGCGTCGCGCAGCCGCTTCGCGAGCGAATCGACGAGCGACGCCGCGGTCGCGAGCATTCCGACGTAGTTGCGGAGATCTCCGAGCGCGTCGATGTACGCACCTTGCGTCGTCTCGTGGAACGGCGCCATGATCAGAACGAGATTCGCGTCGACGTCGAACTGCTTTTCGGTGATCCGGCGGAAAGAGTTGTCTGCCGAGCGGCTGAAGTCACGCGGATGCTCGCCGCTTCCGTGAATGTAGATGAGCGAAGGACGATCCGGCCCGACCCACCGATGAACGAGGTACGCCGCCGTGAACTCGCCGGCGGGCCCGGCAGACTTCACTTCGTGCCAACGGCCCGGATCGAGACTGTCGACCTCGAGTTTCGTCGCGGGGACCGCCTCACGAAGCGGCGGGCTCTCGAGCGATCTGTTGAACAGTTTCCGGCGCCGGTAGACGATCGAACCGAGGAACGCGCCGAACGCGTCGAGTTTGCTTCGCTTTCCTGTGTCTGTGATTCCGGTCGTGGTCATATGTCCTCCCATTTATTTCTGTTTGCTTGTCGCGTGTGCATTGTCCGAAGCGTACTGCGCGAGTTCCTCGAGTACGGGCGTCGCGACGTTTTTGACGCGTGCCATCTCCATCAGTTCGTTTGTGAGACGCCCCATCTCGTCGCGTGCGTTCCGCGCGTGCCGCGCTCCTCCGATGTCGAAGAGATCGGTTCCGAACGCGCGCGCGAGTAACGGCACGAGTACAAACGTCGGAATCCAGAAGATCGATTTGAGCTTTGCGGGTTCGATCGCGATCCCGTGCGCCTTCACGACGGTGAGTGCCTCGCGCATACCGAGCACGAGTTTCTTCATCGTTTGGCGCTCGCGCGCGAGCCGGAAGTTGTCGCCGCCGGCCATGTAGATCGCGTTGCAGAGCGCCGATCCGAACGCGGCGTGACAGCGCTTCCACGCGACCATGTCGCGCGAGATATCGACCGGAAAGCCCGCATCCCTGAACGCTCCCGCGATTCTTTCGAGCCGCTCGGTGCGCGATCCGTCGAGTTCTCCCATCGTCATCCGCTCGGCGCACATGTAGCGCACGACGTGACCCTCGCGCTCGCCTCCCGCGTTGACGTGCCCGACGAGTACGCGGTCTCTCCCGAGCGTGTCGATCAAGACATCCGGTCCGTCGAGCATGTTCGTCATCACGATGTAACTCGCGATACCGGTGCCACGCGCGAGCGCCGGGAGCGCCTCGTCGAGTTGTTGCCGTTGCACGAGCACGACGCAGACGTCGAACGGCTCGTCGGTCGGCACGCGGTCGAGTACGCGAACCGGCGTCACGGTCTGCTCGCCGGTATCGTGGCGAATGAGCGTGATCCCGTGGCGCCGAAGCTCGTCGTACCGTTTCCCTCGTGCGATGATCGCGACGTTGTGGCCGGCCTCGTGCAAGCGGGCGGCGTACAGGCTCCCGAGCACCCCCGCGCCGAAGAACAAGACTCTCAATCCGTTTGTGTGTTCCATAGATCCCTCCTGATCCGTTTTGTGAAAGGTACTCGGTCGATAGCCTCCGGGCGGCCACCCGGAGGTATGGGTTTTGGTATGGTTTTTCCGGCGTCGGGTAGGGGCTACTCGAGCAGCCCAAGGTCTCGCGCACGCGCCGCCGCCGCGGTCCGGCCCTCGACGGCGAGTTTGGAGTAGATGTTTCCGGTGTGCCACTTCACGGTGTTGAGCGACACAAAGAGCGCATCGGCGATCTCCGCGTTCGACCGGCCTTCGGCGACCAGACGCAAAACGTCAAGCTCGCGGCGGCTCAGCGGCTCGATCCTGCCGGGCGCGGGGGGAACGCCGGTATCCGCGTCGAAACGGCTGATAAGATCGGACGTCGCGGCCGGAGCGCCGGGCGTTCCGAGCAACGCTGCGAGCAGCCGTTTCATCGGAGCGCTCTCGCCGAGAAACGGTCCGATCGCACCGAGCGGAACGAGACGCTCGACCGCGGTCGCGAGCACGGACAAAGCCGCCGCGCGGTCGCCGGCATCGTCGTGTATCAGACTCAAGAGGATTCGCGCTTCCATCGCGGCGATGAGCATCTGCGTTTCGTCGCAGAACTCGCGCAGGCGTTCGAGCAGTTTTTTCGCCTCAGCCGGCCGGCCGGCAAGCCGATAGGCTCGAGCGGCCGCGAACAGCTCGCGTTCCCCGAGCACCCGGATCGGACTGTCCGGGGTGAGCCCACGTTCGCGGATCAGCTCGAGAGCCCGATCGGGGTACCTGCCGGCCTGTTCGGCGGCAGCGACCTCGAGCCTGATTCGCCACGAAAAAAGGAAGCTCTCGACGATCGGCAGCGGATGCGCAGCCAGTCGTTCGGCGGCATCGTCGAGAATCATCCGCATACGGTCGAGCTCGCCGAGCGCGAAGTACGCCTCCGCCAACCGGATCCGCGTCATCCCGAACACGAGCATTGATCGGTGGCCCTCTGCGGACTCGGCGCACCGCATCGCGCGGTCGAGCGCCACCGCGGTGCGGTGTTGCAGCACCGCGAGCGTCGCGTGGAATCCACGAATTTGGCCTTCGTGCGCCGTATTCGCAAATCCGACGCGTCGGCTCTCGAGCAGAGACTCTTCGATCAGGCTTTCCAACTGCGCAAGCCGCCCGAGGTAGAGCGCCGACCGCAGCGCGCGCAAAACGACGATCATCAGCAGGAACTGAAGCCGATGCGTCCGGCACATCGCAAGCGCGCGTGAGTACCCGTCGCGGGCGCGGTCGATCCTCCCGCCGAGGAACTCGGCGTCGGCGGTGACCATCGTCGCGACGGCCCGCCACGCCGGCGCGTCGAACGGGAGGCAGGCGAGCGCGCGTTCGGCGCATTCCCGGCTCTTCCTGACGTCCCCGGCGTACACCGCGGCGAGCCCCCGTAATGCCTCCGCGACGCCGCTCGCGACCGATCGGGCGTCTGCCCCACGGTCGATACACTCGAGCAGTTCGGTCGCGTCGTTTCCGCGCCCGGAGACCACGAGCATCATCGCCGCGGCGGCCGCGAGGTGCGGGCGTTCGCAAACGAGATCGTTCGGGAGCCGCGCGACGTGCGCGGTGAGATCCGCGTTCCGGTCGTTGTTCAGGACGTCGGCCATGCGTTGCTCGAGTAAATCCGCGGCGAACCGCGAGTCGTCCGCCTCGAATGCGTGGTGCAAAGCCTCTGCGTACAGTCCCTCGTCGGCGTACGCGCGTGCGGCGCGACGGTGCAGAGCCGCGATCTGTCGCGGTGTTCGCTCTTCGCTGAGGCGGCGGCGGAGCATTTCCGCGAACGGCGCAGTGTAGCGGTACCATTTGGAGTTGAGTCCCTCGCGCAGGATCAGGACTCCGTGCCCGGCGAGGCTCTCGAGTGTTATCGTGCTCTCGCGGGTTGCTCCGGGGACAACTCTCGCGCAGATTTGGTCCGACAACTGCGGCAGGATCGACGTGGCGGTCAGGAACTCCCGGAGTTCGGCCGGTTGATGCGCAAAAACTTCCCGGTGGAGGAACTCGGACAACGCGTCGTGGGCCGGGGTTAGGGCAGAGGATCCCGTGAGTTGCGGTACGGCGTCGGGTGCCAGCAGCGCGAGGCGCAAGCCCGCCGGCCACCCCTCGGTCAGCGCAAACAGCCGCGGCGCTTCGGTCTGCGCCGGAACATCGCCGATCTGCCGCGAGACGAACTCCCGGCACTGGGCACCCGAAAAGACAAGCTCGCGCGGCCCGATCTCGAGCAGCTCGCCACGGGCGCGCATCCGGTGGACGTCGAGCGCGGGTTCGTGTCGTGCGAGCAGAACGATATGAACGTTCGGCGGGGTTTCTTCCTGGAATGCCGCGAACTGAGCTATCACACCGGCAGAGTCGATTTCGTGAAAATCGTCCACGGCGACCACGATCGGCGAGCCGTACTCGGCGCATTCGTTCAAGAGGCTCACGACGAACGATTCGATCGCCGCATAGGGTTGCGCGGCGATGATCCCGTTGAGCGCGGCGTGCGATAGAAGCTCCGTGCTACGGTCTCCGATACCGTCGTATCTCGCGGACAGCGCCGAGGCGAGGTACCGCCAGAATCGCGCCCCGTCGTTCTCGCGTCCGGTCACGCGCAGATACGCCGGCTCGGTTCCCGTCTTCTGCGCTGCGGCGGCGAGCGCGGTCGACTTCCCGTACCCGGTTGGTGCGCAGACGATCGTGAGCCGGCGGGATTTCGTGCCCGCGCTTTTGAGCGCCTCGGACAAAACACGGATCGCCGCCGTCGTCTCGATGCAGTCGTCGGGAAGTGTCGGTAGCGTTGTGCGAGCGGCGATCAGCGTTTCCATCGAGTTCCCGGTATATCCCAGTGTAACAGAGGTCCCGCCAAGTGCGGACCTCACGCCCCGGAGTTGTCGACCACTGCCGCAGCGCGAAGTTTACCTCAAAGACGGAGCGATGTGCCGATGCCGATCGTCGTGAATCGGGTGTTTGGGTCGTCGAGGAACGGCAGGAACTCGGCCTGTGCCAGGTCCGAGAAGTTGCGGATCGTCCGGCTGAAGACGTGGACGCGCCACGACTGGTTGAGGGTGAACGAGACGCCGATCTTCGACTGCCGGGCGTAGCTCATCACACCGCGGTTCGGCGCTGACGGTCCCGTGAACAGCCATTGCGAGTCGAGAATCAAGTTCGGTCCGCCGAGCGGAATCTCCATTCCGATGCCGCCGGAAAAAAGGCCCATCGGCCGAATCGTGATTCCGACGGGATTCGCCGCGCCGTAGATGATCTCGTTATACAGGTGGATCGACCCGTGGAAGATCCCCCAGAAACGGTACCCCGCGCCGATGCTCACGGTATCGGCCGCACCGGGAGGCAGAGCCTCACCCTCGTCGATCACGGGCGGATTGAGTGGTATGCCGAACTCCGCGGTCACCATGACTCTTCCCGACGCGTCGGCCCACACCGACTGCGCACCCACCGCAAACAGCACGACCAACGAGACGATTGAAAGTTTTCTCATAGAGCGGAGCCTATCATGAGATTAGGACTATTTCAACAGCGTTTTGCCGACTCGACACCTCTTCGACGACGCGTCGGGGACTTGATTGTGTCTTCACGGGCGGGTCTTCACCGGCGGGTAGACGCGCCGATTTTTCTGGAGTAGATTGGGGTATTCGACTTTCAGGCAGGTATCTCGTGCGGATATTGTTGGCGCTCGTGGCGCTGTTCGCTTTCGCTTCGTGCGTCTCACAGCGTTTCGCTTCCGGAGAGGTGGACGAGCTCATCGCCGTGGAAATCGGCGGCATGACGCAGTGGATCGCGGCGCACGGCGACGAAGCGCATCTCCCGGTTCTGTTGTGGCTGCACGGAGGCCCCGGAGCGGCGCAGATGCCGGTCGCGCGCGCGTTCAACCGGAATCTCGAGTCCGAGTTCATCGTTATCCATTGGGATCAGCGCGGAGCCGGGAAGTCGAATCCGCGCGACTTCGACGACTCTAAGATGACCGTCGAGCGGTTCGTCGAGGACGTCCACGAGGTAACCCGGTATCTCAAGCAGCGTTTTGGCCGCGAACGGATCTACCTGCTCGGCCACTCGTGGGGCAGCCAGATCGGTATCGCCGCGGCGCATCGGTACCCGGACGATTACATCGCGTACATCGGCGTGAGCCAGATGGTCGACGGCGCCGACGCGCAGGTGATCGCCGAACATGAGCTGCGCCGCCGCCTCGAAGACCGCGGTCGCGCGCGCGAGCTCCGACGGCTCGATCGGCTCGACGGCCCGCCGTACCGGGATCACGGCGATTACGTCACGTTCGCAAAAATGCTCGACGCGATGGGGATGAACATGGACGTACCGATGCGTCGGCTCGCGGCGGCGGCGATTCGGTCCGACCTCTACAGTTCAGGTGATCTTGTGCGGTGGCTCCGCGGTGCAAATCGCGGAAGTGGCCCGATGTGGGACGAGACGCAGGCGCTCGAGACGTTGGAGTTCGCGCCGTCGGTCGCCGTCCCGTGTTTCTTCATCATGGGCGAGCAGGACTTCAACACCCCGGCGGCGCTGGTCGATCGCCTTCTCGATCGGCTCGAGAGTCCGCACAAAGAGCTCATCGTGTTCGAGGGCGCCGCGCACACTCCGTTCTTCGCCGATCCCGAGCGCTTCCTGTCCGCGTTGCGACGGATCAAGAAAACGACGTCGTCGTGAAACGATAAGGTGAGAGTACATCGTCAATCGGTCACTGCCTCGAAGAAACTACCCAATCGGAGGGAGTCGGTTATGAGCATCTGTCTGCTACCCAACATGGCGTACTTATCGGAAACATCCCGGACCGTAGAGATCTACAAAGCGCTGAAGGAGCATGGGACAACTCCCGTAGTCGCCACTCACGGGGGGACGTATGAAAGCATCCTGAAGCAGGAAGGAATCCCGTACCATATTATCCCTCCCGTCATGTCCGGGGAGCGGTGCCGAGAGTACGTCTTGGCGAATATCGGGAAGAAGCCGAATTTTTATACGGCCGCGGAACTGCGGAAAGACGTAGCCGGTGAGATTGAGTTCTTCAAAAGGCACAAGATCACCCTCGTCCATATCGGCTTCACGCTCTCGGCAAAGCTGTCGACACGATTCCTGGGCATACCGCTCTCGACGGCTCATGGATCGTTTCTGCCGCCGGTCTTCGAAAAGAGGATGGCGCCGTACCAAAAAGACTTCGACCGTGGGCTCATCCGCTTGCTGCCCGAAGAGTGGAAGAAACGTTTTGTGAACCGGCTCTACTCGCACGCAAAAATCTACTGCAAACCGTTTAATGCGGTCGCGAAAGAACTCGCGATCGCGCCGGTACAGTCGGTTGCCGATCTGTTTCTCGGCGACTACGCGATCGTGACCGATATCCCCGAAATCATCGGTATCCCCCGAGACGAGATCGAGAGCTGGGAGAACTCACCGGATTCGCGGTACAGCAGTCGCATCAAGCTTTTTCATGCCGGCGCCATCTACGCCAAACTCTTCGGCGAGGTGCCGCAGGATGTCCGTGAGTTCCTGCAGACCGATCAACCCAAGGTATTTGTCGCGCTCACTTCCAGCGTTGAGGATTGTCTCTCCCGGGTTTATGAGGTGCTGAAAGATATCGACTGCCGCGTGATCTTCTGTACGACGGTTCATCCGAAAAACTTCGAGCCGTCGGAGAACATTCTGTTGAAAGATCACATACCGTCGCACAAGGTCATGCCGCTATGCGACCTCGCGATCATCCACGGCGGGCAGGGGAGCATCCAGACCGCGATCGCATCGGGCATCCCGGTAATCGGATTTCCTCTACAGCCGGAACAGAACCTGAATCTTCAATTGATCGAGAACCATAAGGCGGGGTTCAATCTGCCGTTTTACACTCTCAAGAAGAAAAGGCTCGGTGCGTATGTTCGCAAAGTATTGAACGATGGAATTTATTCCGAAAACATGAAACGGTTGAGATCCTGGCAGGAGAGGTACAACGGCCCCGAGAATGCGGCCAGGATTCTGACGGAGTTGGCGAAGAGGTGAGGGCAGCGCCGAACCCCGTCACTTCACGATCGTGATTTCGCGCAGCAGAGCCGAGTGCGGAAGATGCAGAACCCGGTCGTCGATCCGGACAACCGTGAAGACCGGGAGGATCGACTCGACGGTCGTGACCACGCCGTTCCAGAGCATACGATCGCCGGGGCGAAGCGTTTTCCGGACGACGGTTCCCGCGAGCAGTTCGCGGCCGAGGCGGATGCCGCCGACGCCGAACACGATCGAGACTACGATTACCGCGCAGCCGAGCACCATGTAGATCACGATGCGCAGGAAATCGAGGCTCACCGCGAGCTCTTCGACGATGCTGATCACGGCGATCAGCAGAACGACCAGTTTCACGATTGTCGCGATCGCACCGGCGTACGCGATACCCGCGCCGCGAGCGGCTTTGCCCGCGAGGTCTCCGACGAATACCGCGACGTGCACGCCGATCACGAAAATCACGATCGAGACGAAGACCTTCGGCAGGTGAAGAACGAAGTTTGCGAGCAGCCGTTCGGCGGTGCCGAAGCCGACGAGGCTCAATGCGTACGTGATACCGAGGAACAACAGGAGCCAGTACACGAGAATCCCGATCAGCTCGGACACGCCTTCGGCAATTTCGGTCGGCTTCAGGAACCGGTCGACTCCGGCGCGGCGCGTGAAAACGTTCAGCCCGATTGCGCGCAGCAGCTTCGTGATCAGGCTTTTTATCACTTTCCCGACTAAAAGCGTGACGATGATGATCGCCGCCGCAGCGAGCACTCCGGGTAGCGCGTCGAGGATTCTCACCCCACCGGCGGTCAGCCACTGCATCACGTACTCAAAATACCGCCTGAACATGATCACTCTCCCCCACCGCGTGAGCCGCGGTTCTTTTTGAAGAAGCCTTTCATCCGGTCGATCGTTTGATCGATGAACTGCTCGTGACGGTCGAGTTTCTCGTCGATCCGGCGGTCGAACGACCGGACGCGGAAAACGACCGCCTTGCTCAAATCCCCACCGCGCCGCAGGATGTCGTCGATCATCCGCTCGACCGCGACGATACTCCGGGACATGTTCGCGGTCCCGTTTTCGACCGAACTCATTCCGGACGAGGCGAAGCTCGGAATACTGTAGAGCGGCAGGAAGCGCTGATAGCGCGAAATAGACAGGAACATGCTTCTCACCGAGACGGCATCGGGTATCTTGATGAAGTTCACGAGCGTGAGCGCGAGAAGCCGTAACGCGGTGCTCGTCAGAAACAGGATCCGGATGTCCGAGATCGCGACGAACCCGTCGTACAACACGCGGCCGCGAAACAGCTCGCCGAGCGCGCCGCCGGCGATCGGCGCGAGCGCGCCGAACATGCCAGTGACCGCCGCGAACACCGCGAAGAAGACCGTGTTGTTCCTGCTCGGCGCAAGGTTCATCATCATCCCGGTCGCCGCGAGCCCGATCCCGGAGAAAAAGAACCCCGAGACGAAGTGGCTGACCCATATGATCGTGTAGTTCTCCGGCGACGCGAAGATCCAGAACACCGGAGTGAAACACCCGCCGAGTCCACACAGCACACTCAACGGCTTTGGACCGATCCGGTCGATCAATCCACCCCAGAGCCGTGTTCCCAGAATCGTCGCGATCCCGGCGACGACCCCAAAAAGCGTTATCACCGAGAACGGGATTCTCAACGTGTTGATCATGTAGACGCTGAAAAACGGGCCAACGATGCCGGTCGCAAAACCCCACGCGACCGAGAACACGATGAACATCCGGAAGTTGTGGTCCTGAAACGGCATCTTGAGCTGCGAGAGGAACGATTCGCCGTTCGTCGAGCTCAGCTCGGGTTCGGAAATCCGACGGAGCGTGAAAACACCCGCGATGCCGAACACCGTCCCTATCCCGAACAAGATCATGAAGCCGTAGCCGCGCATCTGCGCCGAGTCGTGCAGAGTACTCCAGATATCGATGAAGCGGCCTCCCGCTACGGCCATCGTCATGCCGACTACCTGTGCGACGATATTGCGGCGTGAGAAAAACCGTCCGCGGAAATCTTTCGGGACGAGGTCCGCGACCCACGACGTCCACGCGATTCCGGTGATCGAAGCGCAGATGCTCGCGACCATCAGCAGAGCCAGGAAGATCCAGACCCGAACGTCGTCGAGCCGGTCGCTGAACACGACGAGTGGGAGCGCGGCGACACACGCCCACATCATCCGGTGCACAAAAAGGTAGATCAAACAGACTTTCTTGCGGCTTCCGACTTTCGCGACGATGAACGAACCCGCGATCTGGATCAGATTCGCGA
>REEC01000252.1 GCA_007695285.1 Spirochaetaceae bacterium
GATCGTCCGCATCGTTTCCTCCGGGATCTCTCGCGGCCGTCCGCGCTCAGGTGTGTATCTCTCGAGTGTACCGGGAACGTCGGCACAGAGCAACGCGATTATGAAGCGGTTCGTAGTGGGGTTCGTCGCCGTAACGACTATGGTGTTATCCTTTCAGTCCCGAAAGTGTTACGCCACGGACGAAGTACTCTTGAGCGGAGATGAAAGCGATCAGTACCGGTGTGAGACTCAACATCGTCGCCGCCATGAGAACCGGCCAGTTCGTCGAGTACATTCCCTGCATAGCTGCGAGACCGAGCGGAATCGTCATGAGGCGGATAGAGTTGATGAAAACAAGCGGTCGGAAGAAGTCGTTCCAAATTCCGATGAACACAAAAACCGCGAGCGTCGCCAGAGCAGGTTTGGTAAGTGGGAGGAATACACGCCAGAAAATCCCGAATGGCGTGCAGCCGTCGATCTTTGCGGCGTTTTCGAGATCATCCGGAATGGTCATGAAGAACTGGCGCATCAGAAACGTTCCAAACGCGGTGACCAGGCTAGGCAGTATCAACGAAATATGCGTGTCAATCCACCCGAAGACACGCATAATCCAAAAGGTCGGCACGATGGTGACGTGGAACGGTACAATCAACGTTGCGAGATAGAGCGCGAATATCGTGTCGCGGCCTGTAAAGCGTAGTCGCGCGAAAGAGTACCCCGCGAGTGCCGACGTTATGACTTGAAACGACACAACGATTGCCGAGATATACAAACTGTTCACGAAAAAACGGCCGAATGGATACCGGTCGGACACCGCCGAGTAGTTCTCCCAGACCAGCCTTTCGCCGAACATCGTCGGCGGGAAACGAAATACCTCCCCAAGGGACTTCAACGACGTGCTGATCATCCAGAGAAACGGGATAACCATAAGGACTGCACCCAAAGAGAGAAAAATATACGCTGCTATTTTGGCTTTGTTGTTGGTTTTTCTCATCGTTATAGTCCCCGAATCAATAAACGACCCAGCTTTTCGACTTTCGTAGCTGGACTGCCGTAAACAGGAAGACCACAAAAAACAAAACGTACGCAACGGCGCTTGCGTAGCCCATTCGGAAATAGTTGAACGCGTTTTGGTACATGTAGTGAACCAGGACCGATGTTGCGCGCGCCGGTCCTCCTCCCGTCATGATAAATATCTGATCGAAGACCTGAAACGATCCGATAATCGACATAATAAGCACAAAAAACGTTGTCGTAGACAACAGCGGCACGGTTATGTGCCAAAACTTGGTGAACCAGTTTGCGCCGTCGATGTCGGCAACTTCGTAGTAATGCTCTGGAATGCCCTGCAGACCCGCGAGATAGAGAAGCATGCTGAAACCGAGACTGCGCCAGATGCTCATAATGATGACGGCGGGCATCGCCGTCCGTGTACTGCTGAGCCAGTTTGGGCCTTGAACCCCTACTAAGCTCAAGAGATAATTGAGAAAACCAAACTGCGGATTGTAAAGCCATTGCCAAACCACGGCCACCGCAACCGTTGACGATATGAACGGTATGAAGTACGCCGCACGAAATAGTTTCATGCCGACGATCTTCTGATCGAGTGCGATTGCAAGGAAGAGAGAGATAACCATACCGATCGGAACCGTGCCGACTGTGAAGTAAAACGTATTCCAGAGAACTCGCCAAAAAATATCGTCGTTGAAAAAAAGGTTCGAGTAGTTACTGAATCCTGCCCACCGTACCGGCGTGAGTAGGTCCCATTCGGTGAAGCTCAACACGAAAGAGGCAACGACCGGAAGGAAGACAAACGCCAAAAAACCGATCAGGTTCGGCGACAGGAAAAGGAACGCCCAAAAACCGTCCCGGTAAACAAGCTTCTTCTTCATAAAAAAACCCCTCGCTCCGCCTCCGCGATTCACGTTGGCCCGGCAGGCCTTTCAGGCCTGCCGGAAGATCGAAACCGGATCGGAGCGATCATTGCCCTCTTAGAATCGGATTCACGCGTCGTTCCATACGGGGAAGCACGACATCGAGCGGCTGCCCCGCGAAAAAGAAGTTATCGAGCTCTTCATTGATGATATCCCACGCATCGGCCGGTACCATCATTCCGGGCCACGCCTCGCCGTAATTGGTGAAGTACGGGATCAGCTCTTCGAATCCAGCGGGGTGGACGTCAGGGTTTAACCAGTTTCCGACTTCCGTCGGCAGATACATGTCTTCTCTGTTCGGAATCCAGAGCCCGGCACGAACCAGATCGGTCTGGTACTCGATCGACGATAGGAACTCGATCAGTTTCCACGCTTCTTCAGGGTGCGCGGTGTTCGCATACGCTGAGTGAAGATGGGCTTGTCCGACGGTCGCAGGACGTCTGATGATCGGTAGAACTCCTACCCCAACACGGAACCCCATCTGTGCCAACTCTTGGAGCGCCCAAGATCCGTTTACCATTGTCGCGACCATCCCGGTCTGCAACATTTGCGATGCGTTCATCCCGACATCCTCCGCGAATGCGCCCTCCGGCGAGACTCCGTAAACGGTTCTCAGCTCGAGCATCTTTCGCAGCGCATCGCGCCCTTCAGGACTATTAAGAAGCAGCTCCGTGTAGTCGTCGTTGAAAACGCGGCCGCCTGCCGACGAGACGACAGCTGGAAACACCCACCCCCACGAGAACGCGTCGAATCCGAACGTGCCGAACTGGGTCACGCGGTTTCCCGAGCGAAGCGTCAATTCCTGAGCGATCTGAACAAACTCGTCCCACGTCCACGCCTCGTTGGGATTGCTCGGGGGATACGGCAAACCGGCGCGGTCGAAAATGTCCATATTGTAATACAGCACCGGCGAAACGTTTGTGCTGCTCAATCCATAGATCTCACCGTCGATCACCATTTTTTGTTGCGCGAGCGGGATAAAGTCGCGGATATCAAATGACTGTTCAAACTGTTGCGTCAAGTTTAACAGAACACCACGACTTGCGAATCGGCGATAATCTCCGGAGCCGAGAAAAAACACGTCCGGCGCCGCGTCACCCGCCATGAGCGTCAATAGACGGGCGGAATAGTCGCCCGCGACCGGGGTGTACTCTACTCTGATCTCCGGGTTTCGTGCCATAAACGTGCTGAGTCCTGACTCAACGCTTGCGGTTTCAAGCGGACTGGCCTCCCAACCCATGAACTGAATAGTCGCTACGTCGCCCGCTGCAACTTCCTTGCCGCCGGCCGCCCACGCGGTGCCTGCGAGAAGGATACAACCAACCACCAAAAAAAGCCGTTTAACGTTCATATTGCCTCCTTTTAACCGATTTGCGCCCAGGATGGGTGAACCGAATGCTCCCGCAGCCCGGCGTGTTCGCTCATTATGAAACGCGATATGCGGGCGCACAAGATGCGGATATCGCATAAAATGTAAACAATTCCGACCTGCGAAATTTGGATGTCGGTTTTGTTCATAATTTCGCGTGTTGTCGGGCCTTGATTTCCGGACCGCGTCGTCCCATCCTATACGGCAATAGGAGCTGACAAATGGAGAATAACCCGCACGTACGCGTTCGTGACTCGAAAATGGTAGCCGAACCCGAGCCCAAACTGAGTGTTTCGATAACGTCTGGTTTCTGGAAGCGATATCAAACTCTGTTGTACGAGAAAATCCTGCCGTACCAGTGGAGTGCGTTAAACGACGAGATTGAAGGCGCTCCGAAAAGCCACAGTATCGAGAACTTCCGGATAGCCGCCGGGACGTCGAACGGCGAGTTTCACGGGATGGTGTTCCAGGACAGCGACTTGGCGAAGTGGCTCGAAGCGGCCGGGTACGTTCTGGAAATTGCTGCGCGCGATGATACGATTCCCGATGAAGTACGGCGCAAGCTTGGGCAGCGCGTGACGGAAGCCGTCGCTGTCGTTGCCGCTGCACAGCAGCCCGATGGGTACCTGAACACCTATTTCACAGCGAAGGAACCGAACCGACGGTGGTCAAACCTTCGCGAAGCTCACGAACTCTACTGCGCGGGACACATGATCGAGGCCGGCGTCGCGGTGTATCGCGGCACCGGCGACAGAACTCTACTCGACGTCGTGATCAGGTTCGCCGACCATATCGCGACCGTGTTCGGTCGCGACGGCGGAAAAAGACGTGGGTATCCCGGGCATCAGGAGATCGAGCTTGCATTGGTCAAACTGTACAAGGCGACGGGCGAACGAAGGTTTTTGGGGCTAGCCGAGTACTTCATCGACGAACGTGGTGCCGAGCCGAGCTACTTTGATTTGGAGTCACAATCCGGGAACTTCAAGCCGATCTGGGGCCCCAACACTCGCGATCACGCGTACAATCAAGCCCACGCGCCCGTTCGCGAGCAGCGGACTGCGGTCGGACACTCCGTGCGCGCGATGTATCAGTACATTGCGATGGCCGACCTCGCGATAGAAGCGCGCGACGCGTCTCTCGCCGAGGCGTGCCGCGCGCTTTGGGACAGTACGGTCAAACGCCGAATGTACGTCACCGGCGGTATCGGGTCGTCGCGACACGGTGAAGCGTTCACTATCGATTTCGACTTACCAAACGACACTGCATACGCGGAGACGTGTGCGGCCATCGGGCTTTTCATCTTCGCGCACAGGATGGCGGAACTGGATGATCACGCTCGATATTGCGATACCGCCGAACGCGTCCTGTACAACGCGATTATCAGCGGTTTGAGTCTCGATGGGACGCGGTACTTTTACGTGAACCCGCTCGAGGTCGAACCGAGCCGTTGCGATGAAAGTGGAACGTACGAACACGTGAAGTACCGGCGCCAGAGTTGGTACGGCTGCGCGTGCTGTCCGCCGAACGTCGCGCGGATACTCGGGTCACTCGGAGACTATGTCTATCGTACCAAGGGGAATACAGTTTTTGTCGACCATTTCCTTAACGGCACCGCGAGTCTCTCGCTTGATTCAGGCACGATGGAGCTCGAGCAGAGCGGAAAGTACCCGTGGGACGGTCGTATCGGATTCACGGTTACGCGCGCAGTCGACGGACCGGCGGGCATTGCCGTCCGTATACCTGATTGGTGTGATGACGCCTCGCTCACGCTGAACGGCGAACCGGTCGACGTTACCGAAGGGAACCGGGACGGCTACGTTGTTCTGCATCGCACGTGGCAGACAGGCGATACTCTGGAGCTCGATTTGCCGATGCCGGTTCGGATGCTCTCGGCGGACCCCCGGATCGCAGCGGATTACGGAAAGGTAGCCATCCAGCGTGGGCCGCTCGTGTACTGTCTCGAGCAGTGTGACAACGGGCCTGGTCTGCATACCGTGACATTGCCCGAATCACCGGAGTTTTCGGTAACATTCCACGACGCCGAGCTCGGCGGCGTAACCGTGATCACTGCGCGCGGATTTATCTCGACCGACGAGTTCGTCGGAGAGACGCCGTACGCGGCCGACCGCCGCACCGAGACGCGAAAACCCGTTGAACTCAAATTTGTGCCATACTATGCGTGGGCCAATCGCGCGCCGGGCGAGATGACCGTTTGGGTGAGGAGGTTTGAATCGTAGAATGGCGAATGAAGGGTTGGTGTTTCGACACGAGGTAACCGTGCGGCCGGGCGTCGCGCGGTGTACCCGGATGAATGAACGTGCGATACGTTTTGATACGGTACCCAACACACACGTGCTCGTGTACGTGCTCCGGGGAGAACTGTCGATTGATTGTGTCGGTCGCGACAAACGCATTATCGTCGGGCCTCAACACGCCGTCGTAATCGATCCCACCGCTGCACCGTATCTGATTCGGCGATCCGAAAGCGATGTAGAGTACTACTCGCTCGATTTCGAGATGACCGCCGGTGTCCGATCGGCCGTCGAAACCACCTTCGCGCATCGCGACTGCTTGCGGATCTCCAACCCCGAGGGTTTTGTCGACATCTTCCGTCAGTACATACGCGAGTTCCACTCGGCGGGCGCCGTCGCGACGATCCTGGAATGCCTCGCCGCGGTTCTTTTGGAGACTGTGATCCAGCCGACCGAGATAACGTCCGATTCGGTTGAACCAACTGCATCCGCTGAGGTTATCGCGACGCAGGTCGATGCATTCATCGCCTCGCATTTTCCCCAATCGATCGATACCGCCGCGGTCGCGACTAG
>REEC01000258.1 GCA_007695285.1 Spirochaetaceae bacterium
CGCGACTGACACGGTACGATTCGGTGGACGAGCAGACGTTACGGGAGTTTGAGTGAAGGCGTACCTGCTCGATGCCGACACCTTTCTCTGGTAGTCGCTCGAGCCCGACAAGCGTCACAGAGAAAGATTGACCGGGTAGTCGCGTCGATGTGTCATGTTTCCATCCAGCCCGGAAAGCCCGGGCCCCCGTGAGCAATTCTAATTTTAGGAGCGGTGTGCGGGACCCCAACGCCGATTTCTGCATTTTCGTGTCGAAACGACACGAAAAAGCCACGAAATCGGCTGCAATCTGGACTGACGCCATAGGCAGTTCGCATTTTCAAGGCAAAATGCGAACTGCTGGCCCCCCGTTTTCAGGCTTGCGTCACCCGACGGGTGGGTAGATAATGGATGCATCCAAAAACGAAGGGGAAGGTTATGAAAGCAACTGTTCTCTTCTGGGTTCACGGCATCGCGGCGCTCGTGTTCGGGCTCGGTTTCCTGCTTGTACCCGCCATGATGACCGACATGATGAACGTGCCCACCGATTCTATGGGGCTCATCGGCTGGCAATTCTTCGGCCTTGGCATCCTGACCATCGGCGGAATCGCGTGGGGATCGCGGAACAAGTTGGTACGGGAGGTGAAGTTCCCAATCATGCTCATGGTGTTTTTCGTGCTCGTGGCAATGACGGTACTGCACGCCGTGCTCGCGCTCTTCGGCGGACTCGAACTCAACCTAGTGATGTGGAGCGTGATCCTTTACCACATCGGAATGGCAGCGTGGTACGGGTACTTCCTGTTCGCGAGCGAGAAGGCACCCGAATCGCAGGCCCAGCCGGCAGCGTAGCAGAGGTTCTGACGGAGCCGGCACACCGTCGGCTCCCGAATACCGGGCGCGACCGACCATGGCCGCTCGTTCAGTTATTGATCTTCTGCGGATCGTGCTTCTGTAACTCCGACTCGATCCTCTCGGACAAAAAAACCTTGACGAGCGACTGGTACGGGACGTCCTTCCTGTTGGCCAAAAGCTTGAGCTCCTCAAGCATCGATTCCGGCAGTCGGAGCGAGATCGTCTTCGTCGACGGCTTCAGATTGGGGAAGACACCCCGGCGCGCCTTCGACCAGTCCACAAACTCGGTCGAATCGTGCTCCGCCCAGAATCGCCGTTCCTCGTCTTCGTTCTTGAACGTCGGAATTTCCATCATGCCTGATACACCTTTTTCTCTCGTCGACTCATATCACGAGCCGATATCACGCGATGGCGTGCCTTCTTGAACCTGTCTCACCGTGATCGTTTGTGATAAAATGATTTACTATGATCACCCGAAAAGACGAGATCGCCGCGAAGGAAAAGCGGCTGCGATCGCTTTTGGTTGAACTCGATCTCGACGGCATCGTCCTGAAGAGTCAGGCGAACTTCAGCTGGTTCACCGCCGGTGGGTTGAACGTCGTTACGATCGCCGACACGTTGGGCGTCAGCTCGATTCTCGTCACTCGCGACGCGCGGCTGCTCATCTCGGATAACATCGAGCACACGAGAATGCACGACGACGAAGCGCTCGGAGAGCTCGACTTCGAGTTCAAGAGCTTCCCGTGGTACGAACCCGGCGGTGAGCGCGCCGTGCTTTCTTCGGTGGTCCGACCCGAGCGTGTCGGATGCGATCTGCCGGGATGCGGCTACGCCGATGTCGGAGCGGAAATCGCGCGCCTTCGCTACCGGTTGCTCGAGCCGGAGGTGGAGCGCTATCGATGGCTCGGGGTCCGCGCCTCGCTTGCACTCGAGAGCACGTTGACCCGGGTCGAACGCGGAATGAGCGAAGCGCAGGTGACGGGAATGCTCTCGGAGGCGCTATGGAAGGATCGCATAGACTCGGTCTGTTTTCAGGCCGCCGCCGATGAGCGAGCGTACCGGTACCGCCATCCGATACCAACCGAGAAGCGGGTGAAAGAGTACCTGGTGGTCAACTGTAACGCCCGAAAATGGGGACTCATTACAACGATCACCCGCAGCGTTTACCTCGGCACGGTGCCCGACAGCCTGCGCGAGCAGTATCGGGTGAATACCGAGATCGAGTGCGAGATGATTGCGATGACCACCCCCGGTACGACAACCGCCGAGATCTTCGAGAACACAAAACAACTTTACGCCGACCGCGGATACCCGGACGAATGGAAGATGCACCATCAGGGCGGCGCGCAGGGGTACCGCAATCGCGACTACGTGATTCTGCCGGGAAGCGACGAGCGGGTGCTCGAGAATCAGTGTTTCTGCTGGAACCCGTCGATTGCCGGCACGAAGTCGGAAGACGCGTTTATCGCGACGGCGGAGGGACCGGTGGAGATCACCCGCCCGGTGCTCTTCCCGCAGCTCGAACTCTCGGTCGGGGCGCGTACTTTCCGGCGACCCGCGATACTCGAGCTTCCGTGATGCATGGCCTCCCGTTCTGAGCCGTCGAAGCTGAGAACAGAGCCGGGGGGCAGAACCGACAGGAGGTACCGATGGGACTCTTCGACACGATCATCGTCGACCCGCCGCTCACGTGTTCCCGGTGCGGCGTCGAGCTCGAGATCCAGACGAAGCATTTCGACCCGGCGCAAATGACCTACCGCGTCGGCTCGCGGATTTCCGGCTCACCGGTTCTCTCCGGCATCCTCGCGGAGAGTGTGTTCTGCCTCGATTGCCGGCGTGCCGGGCGCGAGCAACCCGACGATGCGATCTTCCTGGTCATCTGGCACTCGATCCTCGCCGGCGTCGAGCGGACTGAGCCCGACGCCGAGTCCCGGCTCGCGTCGATCGACCGTCTCGACCTGATCGAGTGGCTCGACGAGGCGCAACGTGCCGAGCGCGACTCAAAAAGGTGTTTCTGGGATTTGTACCGTGATGTCGAGATGTGGCACGAGCATCTCCACCGCGAGGACTCGGAGGACCAGTCGCCGTCCGCGGCGCGCTCTTTCGCCCGGATCTTCCGCCTGCCGGACGAGGTACTCGCCGCCGAGGACCCACTCGACGAGATCCTGAAGCGCCACAAGGAGACGAGTCCCGAGCGCGACGGGCTGTTCTGACGCGAGACGGATACGCAGACGGATGGACACAATCGTTCGTGCACTCACGCGGCGAGCGTCTTCGCGAAATCGTCGACCCCAAGGCGTAATAACGTACTATAAGTCGGCAAAATTCGCGTAATAATGCCGGGTATGTATACGTGATTGCTGCAGCGACCCGCGAGTTCGGTATCCCTGTTCGGTCCGCGCGGAACCGAACTCGACATCCGCTGAGACGCGCCTCGTTATCCCGGCGGTCTACGCATCCGCCGTCGAACGGACGATAAAGCCGACCTTCTTGAGTCCGCGCTTGAAAGCGGCCTCAGAGCGCCGCGGAACGACGAGATGCCGACTCCCGGCGAGCATGCAGTGACGACGCGTATGAGCGTCGTGGGCGATCAGCGACGCCAACGTCGCGTCGTCGCATTCGATCAGACGCGCTACGCCGTCGTCGGACACCCGGCGGCTTCGCTCCTCGACGTCGTCGAGCAACTGCGTGACCGTCTGGGGTAGTGACGTTTCGCTGTGCGCCAACAGATACTCACGGACCTGCTCGATCGTTCCGCCGGCCTCCACGAGCGACAGAAGCTTCTCAGCATCGATGCGCCAGACCATATCCGATTCCGGCTCGAAATACCGGTCCAGAGCGAGCCTGTCGGCCGTCGATATCGCGGTCCCGGTCACCACATCTCTGTTGGGCAGCACCCGAATGAAGCGCTCCGCCTCGTCCATCGGCGAGCAGTACTGCGTACTCTTACCCAGACAATACGCACCAAATTGGTTGATCCGAATCGCAACCAGACCGTCATACCGGCTGAAATACGGTAGCTCGTCCACGCCCCACAAGCGATCGATCTCCTGGCGTGTGTCGGCAGGGGGAATCAGGGCGACGTCGATAAGGCCCATGGTGGCGGCGTACTCAAGGAGGAACGCCTTGAGATAGCCTCGATCGAGGACCTCGGCGCCGCCGGAATACCCGAGCGAACCGTACTCCCGGTGCCCAATGTAGAGCTCCCACGCGTTTTTTGTTACCGTCGCGTCGATTCCCGACGCTCGCATGAACCTGACAAGCTCATCGATTTCGATCCACTCATCCGTCGGGCACAAAGCAAGGGCATTCTGCAAGGCCTTGCGTCGCTCGATCGTCGACGTAAGACTCCGCCCGCCCTTTCCGGTCTGCCCCTTTACACACTCGATTCGTGAAAGCTCATCCAGTTCCGACGCGGATATCCACCGTTCCCAGACGCGACGCATCACCTCGCCGGGGGGTGAGGACAGCGCATTTCGTCCTTCTACGGTCAGTTCAAGACGGTTGCCCGAGAGTCGCGCCAGCTCAGCCGCGTGCAGGATGATCGGCCAGGAGTATGCGCGGATCGCGCCAGGGTTCGGGTCGTAGTATTTGTGCGCCGGCCGATCGTTCCGGTAGAAATCATCCCCGTCCAGAACCGCGGAAACCGCGTCGATCGTTGCCTTCGACGGTCGCAGAGTCTTGCTTCCGACCGTAATCTTCTGACTGTCAATGAGGCGAAGCACCGCCGGTAGCTCCCGCTGCGCACGGTGTTCGCTCAGGTGCACGCACACAGGAATCGCCTCGGGTTCCGCTTCTCCGGACCGGTCGGGACGTGGGTAGGACTCCGCCGGCCGGGGGATCGTTCGCAGAGTCACGGCTGCCGGTGCCGGCACGAGTTTCTTCAGACGCCTCTTGATCTCGCGCGGCATTAAACGATTGCGGCCGATCAGGAACATGTCGAGAAGGGCCGGCTGTCGCTGGAACGACGAGGGGTCGTCGAGTTCGTCGGGCTCCTGAGTGGGGCCACTGCCGTACTTTGCCAGGAACCGCTCCGCGTCGAACGTGTCCGTCTCGGAATGGACGACCTCAGCGATCGCAGCGCGCTCGAGCTCACCGAGTGAGTCGTAGGCCTTCCGCAGACCGTCACCCGCCAGATAGCGGGCAATGTGATCGGCAAGGTCCGCCTTCCGCGTCGGCACGCGTGAACCTGTGAGCCGCGCGAGTTTGCCGAGCTCCTCGCTGGAATTTAGCTCCGTGAGGGCGTCGGTGAGCCTTTCTATATGGGTCGATTCGTAGGAATTCACTATAACTCCAACACTTCAGGGTATAGGTGTCGCCACGCTTTCCGTTTCCTCGGGCCCATTATATCCACCGCCGCCACCTGATGAAAGAACGAGTTAGCGTGGGGTCGAGTCGAAACAGATGATCATCCCGATCGACGTTCTCGGTGTGACCGACTGTGTGCG
This sequence comes from Spirochaetaceae bacterium, assembly GCA_007695285.1. Taxonomy (GTDB): domain Bacteria; phylum Spirochaetota; class Spirochaetia; order DSM-27196; family PXBQ01; genus PXBQ01. The sequence goes on from REEC01000258.1 coordinate 5,280, forward strand.
TCGAGCAGAAGACGGTCTAGCCGCAGAGTCCGGTAGAGTAGTGGCCTATTCCCGGTAGGAGTCCAGGCGGCTGCGGAGATCTACCACCACCACAATCACCTCCTGTTCGTCGATCGTGTAGAAAAGCCGGTACTCGCCGACACGATAGCGGTAGAAGTCGCTCAGATCGCCCTTGAGACGCTTTATGTTCGGCCCGAAGTGCGGCTCTCGCCGGAGCAACGGGTAGACAACCTCGACGATGCGACGATGCACGGTGTGCAGTGACTTGTTCTTCCGGAGCGCTTTCCGGAAAGACTCCGTCTCTGCAATCGAGTACCTACTGGACAACGGTGTATCGCTTGGTCCTGACGTCGGTTCTCGCCTTCTTCAAGGTCTGAACCAATTCGTTGTCCGACATGATCTGCTCCATCTCCTCGTCGGACGCAAATGCCTCTTCGGTAAGGTGAGAGATCGTGGCATATTCCACGTAGTTCGCGATGCTTCGCATCTGACCTTCGGCAGCGCTGCGGATCAGATTGTAGGTCTCATCATCTAAGCGGATAGTGATTGTCTTTGGCATGATTATCCCTGCGTTCAAATGTATTCATTTGCATTCACATTGGCAAGAGGCTCGACTGATTTGGTCGCAAAGCAAGCGCTGCCCAGATTTCGGTCAGAGCAAAGTGTGAAGGAGTCCTAGTACGCGAACATACCGGCCGTTTGGCGTATGGTTATGATTGCCATTAGTAATGCCGTCCGTTACTATAACCGATGATCCGTTCATTCGCTTCCAAGGCGACATCGGAAATCTGGAA
>REEC01000205.1 GCA_007695285.1 Spirochaetaceae bacterium
GATGCCGATGATAAACGTCGCTGCGTACACGAGCCGCGACGGATCGCGTGAGAGAGCGAAGCCGACGAGTAGCCACGCGATCGTCGACACGGTCGTGTTCTGAGTCTGTATACGCGATAGAACCGCGCCGCGGCCCTTTTCCCCGACCACCGATCCGAGTATGATCTGCTGGCCCGCGAGAGCGACACCTTTTGCCGAGTGAAATCCAAAAACACCAATCGCGATAAGCGCGAACGTAAGATCGCGGTTCGCGGAGATTCCCGGGAGCACGGTCAGAACGACCGGAATCATCATCACGTAGCGCAAGAACCAGAAGACCGACTGCACGCGCACGGCTCCGTAGCGGTTTACAAGCGGTCTTCCGACGAGAAGAAAGAGCATCGCGATGTGTATGAACGACGACAGGAGTCCGACGAGAGTGTTGTCGGCTCCGAGGTTCAAGACGTACAGCGTTATGATGTTGCCCGCGAGCAACCGGAACGAGACTCCGTTCAGGATACTGTGAACGTAGTACCGATTGCGGATTCGCGCGATTTCGGATGACGATTGATACGTCTCGGTGTTGTCGCCCATTGGTGCCGCAAAAATGATAGGGAGAACCGCCGTGCTATTCAAGTCCCATGGTGCGTTTTCACGGTATTGTGTCTCGTCGTCGGTTTCTTCTATAGTTCGACATGGTCCGATTGTTGACTTTATTCTCCCGGGCTGTTCAAATCGCAATGTATCGGCTTCTGGGTGATTCGGTCCGCATAATCGACGATCCGGTCGACCGATTCCGAAGGTACCATCGCGAAGGCAAGTACGTGATATTCGCAGTCTGGCACGAGTTGTCGGTCGTCGGAATCTACTGGTACCGTCACCGCGGCGGCTCGGCGCTCGTCGACGACTCGTGGCGCGGCGACGTTCTTGCGGGTGTCCTGAATCACTTTGGATTCCAGGACTTCCGGATCAGCTCCGGGAACCGGCCGCGCAAAGACGCGCGGGGGGTTCTGGGTTTTGTGCGGTATCTGCGTGAGGGGCACGACGGCACCGTCGCGCCGGACGGTCCACGCGGGCCGGCGCGGGTTGCGAAGCCCGGTATTCTGCATATAGCCGCGCGGAGCGGCAACGTCATCGTGCCGGCCGGAGCGTACTTCAGTCACAAGATCCGCCTCAAACGGTGGGACAACTACCAGATTCCATTACCTTTCAGTCGCTGCCATCTGGTGTTCGGCGAGCCGATTCACGTACCACCGGACTTCAAGGGCCGGGAGGCCGAGCTGCTCGAGAGACTGCGCGTCGCGACGAACGAGGTCACCGACGAGGCCGAGCGGATCGGCCGGCGATACCGCGCCGATCGGAAGAGAGTCCGAACGAGCGCGTGAGTTGAAACTCCCGTTGCCTATCCGAGAATCTGCTCCAGCTGTGAGAGAGCCGTGATCCGGACGCAGTCACGGTCCGAGTAACGATCGGCTCGATCGATCAAGATCGGGCGGAAACCGGCCTGCCGCGCGGCGACGATATCGTCGTGATAGTCGTCGCCGACGTGCCAGACCGGAGCATCGGCGTCAGTGGTCCGGCTCCGCGCGAACGGAAATACGTGTGGTTCGCCTTTGACGCCGCGCGCGGCGAACGCGTCGACGACCGGGCCGAAGAATCGGCGAATACCAAGCCTTTCGAGATCGGGGTCCGCCTTCGGCCTGCTCGTGACGATGCCGAGTCCGTAACCGAGCCCTTGCAGCGTCGCGAGCGTATCGGCGGCGTCCGGGAAAAGCCGTACGTTATCCGGATTCTTCAGCAGCTCGACGACACGTTTGGTCGCGTGAGGTTCGTCCTCGCGTACGCCGAGTGCGGCGAGCACCTTCCCGTCGAAAGCCATCCAGAACGCGATCTCGTCGCCCGACTCGGCGTGCTTCCGTACACACGCGCGGTAATCGGCCTTGAACGTCTGGAGCAATGCTTTTTTTGCGCGCGCAGCGGTCACGGTGACGCCGTACTCAGCCGCGGTCTGCACGAAACAGTCGTGCCACCTCACGGTCCACTCGACGATGGTATCGTCCATATCGAAGAACACGGTCCCCTTTTCTGCCATGCGCGATCTCTCCGTCAACGCGCGGCGTCCGCGAGCACGCGTGCGACTCGGTGCCAATCGTCACCGGATAACGGCGTGCCGACCGCGGGCACGATGCCTTCGATATGCCTGCGTTCCTTGACTCCGACGATTGCCGACGTGACCGCGGGGTGCGTCAGTACCCACCGGATCGCGAGCTGCGCAAGGTCGAGTCCATACGTCTCGGCGACCGGTCGCAGCGTGTCGAGCGCATCGAGGACGCGGTGGAACTTCTCGCCGCTGAACTGTGGCGCCCGCGCGCGGCTATCGGTGAAGACGTGATCGCGTTTGTACTTCCCGGTCAAGAGGCCGCGGAAGAGCGGCGAGTACACGATCACGCCGATTCGCTCAGAGAGGCAGTACGGGAGTTCTTCGGCCTCGACAGCGCGGTTCAACGCGCTGTACGGCGGCTGCAGACACGATACGTCGAAATTCTTTGCGTACATTCTCATCTGTTCCGGGTTGAGATTACTCACGCCGATCCACCGGATCTTCCCCTGCCGTTTGAGCTCGAGCAACGCCGCCGCGACGTCATCGGGCCGCGTCAACGGGTCAAACGCGTGGATCTGGTAGAGGTCGATCCGGTCGGTCTTGAGGCGACGGAGCGACGCTTCGCACGCATCGATGATGTGCCCGTACGTCGTGTCCGGGAAGCGCTCGCCGTTGGTGAACCGCCAGTAGAACTTTGTCGCGACGATGAAACGATCGCGCAGTCGGTCGGCGGCAAGCAGTTGTCCTAACTCGGACTCCGCGAGCCCCTCGCCGTACGCATCGGCGGTGTCGATGAAGTTCACACCGACGTCGAGCGCGGCTCTGACCGCGTCCTGCCACGGGTCGATCGCGACGTCACCCCAGAACGCGGGTGAGAGCTGCCAACACCCAAAACAGATTCTCGAAACCATCAGGTCGGTCTTCCCGAGCTGTACGTACTCCATAAAAGCCTCCTCCAAAAAAATACGGCCGATCCGCCGCGCGGCGGTTTACCAGCAGCAGTATCCGCCGTCGATCACGAGGTCCGCTCCGGTCATGTAGTCCGAGACGGATGCCGCGAGAAAACACACGGCGCCCTGAAGGTCTTCCGGGCTCGCCATCTCGCCGAGTGGAATTCTCTCGAGCCATCTCGGCAACATCGATTGGCCTTCGGGCGTCTTGAGAAGCTTATCGACGAGCAGCGTTTTTGTGTACCCGGGGCTGATGCTGTTAACGCGGATTCCCTTCGGCGCCCACTCGGCCGCGAGGCTGCGCGTGAGGTGAAGAACGCCTGCTTTCGACGTGTTGTACGCGACCTGTTTTTGCGGCGTGTTCACGATGTGCGCCGACATCGACGCGGTGTTGATGATCTTGCCGTACCCAATCGGTGCCATCACACGCGCGGCCTCACGCGCGCAGAGGTACACCGCGTCGAGGTTGAGCTCCATGATGCGTCGCCACTCTGCGAACTGCATCTCGAGCGCGTCCTTCCAGACGCCGATTCCCGCGTTGTTCACGCAGATCGTGAGAGTCCGCCACGTCGTGACGACGGTCTCGACCATCCGTTTCACGTCGTCTTCGCGAGTGACGTCCGCGCGGATCACGATCGCTTCGCCGCCCTTTGCCGCGATTTCGTTTGCGACCTCGTCGGCGCGCGGCTGGTCGAGATCGACGACCGCAACGCGTGCGCCGGCCTCGGCCAACGCGTGGCAGTAGCTCCGTCCGATCCCCTGAGCGCCGCCGGTCACGATCGCGGTGCGCCCGTCGAGTTTGAAGCGATCCAGAATGTTCATGTGATACCTCCGCATTGTTGCAATGATAGCGGATCCGGCCGTTTGTGTCGTCGCGTCCCGGTGCGGTATACTTGGTCGACAATGGACGATATCGAACAGTACCGCGCGGACCGGCGAGACTTTTTGCCGATCTCGTGGTCCGACATAGAACAGCGAGGCTGGGACACGCATGAGAATCCGCTCGACTTTGTGATCGTCTCCGGGGACGCGTACGTCGACCATCCGTCGTTTGCGGCCGCGGTGATCGGGCGGGTTCTCGAAGCCGCCGGGTATCGCGTCGGCATAATCGCGCAGCCCGAGTGGCGTTCACCCGACGATTTTCGACGGCTCGGTCGGCCGCGGCTTGCGTTCCTCGTGAGCGCGGGGAACGTCGACTCGATGGTCGCGAACTACACGGTCAGCGGAAAACCACGACGGCGTGATTCGTACAGTCCCGGCGCGATCGGTGGCCGCCGGCCGGACCGCGCGACTCTTGTGTACTGCACGCGGATTCGCGAGGCGTTCAAGAACACCGACATCGTGATCGGAGGCATCGAGGCGTCTCTGCGGCGGCTCGCGCACTTCGACTACTGGTCGGATCGTATGCGCAGATCGATTCTGCTCGACTCAAAAGCGGACCTGCTCGTGTACGGTATGGGCGAGAGCCCGATCCTCGAGATCGCTGCCGCGCTATCGGATGGACGACGCGCCGCCGAGTTGACGACGATAGCCGGTACCGTCCGCCGATGCCGGACCGATGAGTTGCCGGCCGTCGAAGCCGCGGCGTCAGAGTTTGGTCGAGTGCTCGTCGAGCTGCCCGACTGGGACTCGTTTGCCGATCCCGAGAACGGCAAACGCGCGTACGCACAGAGCTTCCGGCAACAACAGCGGAACACCGATGCGATCAACGGCGCCGTTCTCGTCGAACGGTACGGGCCGGCTCTCGTCGTTCAGAACCCGGCAGCACCGCCGCGCACCGGTACCGAACTCGACGTCGTGTACGAGCTGCCGTACACGCGCACGTTTCATCCGGACTACATCGACGCCGGCGGAGTTCCCGCGATCGAGGAAGTCAGGTTCAGCCTCGTGAGTAACCGGGGCTGTTTCGGCGGCTGCAGTTTCTGCGCGTTGGCGTTTCATCAAGGCCGATGCGTGACCGCGCGCAGCATCTCGAGCCTCGAGCGCGAGGCGCGTCTTCTCACGGCACTCTCGGGGTTCAAAGGCTACATCCACGACGTCGGTGGCCCGACCGCAAACTTCCGGCGGCCGTCGTGCACGCAGCAGCTGAAGAACGGAGTGTGCAAGGACAAACAATGTTTGCACCCGAAGGCGTGTGGAAACCTCGAGGTCGACCACGACGAGTACCTCGACGTTTTGCGTCGTCTGCGGGAAATCCCGGGTGTGAAGAAGGTGTTCGTGCGGTCGGGGATCCGGTACGACTACGTCCTTCTCGACTCCGAGTCGCCGTTTCTCCGCGAACTGACCGAACACCACGTTTCCGGGCAGCTCAAAGTGGCGCCGGAGCACATATCACCGCGCGCGCTCGCGGCGATGGGCAAACCCGGCGTCGAGGTCTACGACAGATTCGCGCACGAGTTCCGGCGGATGAACGAAGAGATCGGCTCGAAGCAGTATCTCGTACCGTACTTCATCTCGAGCCATCCCGGCACGACACTCTCCGACGCGATTCTGCTCGCCGAGTACTTCCGCGACCACGGCGGCACGCCCGAGCAGGTCCAGGACTTCTACCCGACGCCCGGAACGCTCGCGACGTGCATGTACTACACCGAGACCGATCCACGGACCGGCGTCCGGCTGCCGGTTCCGAAATCCGCGCGCGAGAAAGCGATGCAGCGCGCATTGCTTCAGTTCCGTGACCCAAAAAACTACGCTCTCGTGCGCGAGGCGCTCGAGACAGCGGGCCGCGAGGACCTGATCGGCACAAAACCGACGTGCCTCATCGCTCCTGCGCCACGCCCGACAGGCAGGCGGCCACCGACCGGCGGCTCGGCCGATGGTCGCGCGCCGAAAGGAAAGCGGCGGTCGGCACGCAGCGCGCGCAGGCGATAACCCGTCTTGTCGGTGTGCGAGACACGCCCTATAATGGTCCGACGAGACATCGCGAGGAGGCATCGGGAGCAGTGGACCGACTCATGAGGATCATCGTCGTGCCCGGCGATATGGTCGTGAACTTTTTCATCTCGATGGTTCTCGCGCTTGGACTCGGCCTTTTGATCGCGGT
>REEC01000259.1 GCA_007695285.1 Spirochaetaceae bacterium
CGGAAGTGATCCGGTAGATTGTCGCGCGCGTACGTGCGGTCGATGTCGGCGGCGAGGTACACGACGCGCCCACCCGCCTCGGTCTCGCGCGCGACGATCGCCGGCACGTTTGTTCTCGGGATCCGCATCCACGACGTCTCGGGTGGATAGATCGGAAACGGCGGCACAAACGTCGCGATTACGGTCGTCCCTACGTGTGGCTCGACGACGTGAAGCGCGCCTCCGAACGGAAGCAGATCGGTCTCATCGAATCCCGCGAGCAGCTCGTGCCGCTGCGCCGCGTCGGCTTCCGGCGTGAGCCGCAGGTAGCTGTGCTGATGCCACGAATCGAAGCTCGCGACCGTGAACGACTCGGCACCGTGCCGCGCGCCGCGCGGGCTGACGCCGATCACGTCGGCGAGTGGAGTATCCGCGCGTCGCGTTCCCCACTCGTCGTAGAGGCCGACCTCGCCGCTCGCGACAATCGAACCACCGTCCGCGACAAACGCGCGGACCGCATCGCACTGCGCGTCGGAAAGCGCGCCGACGTTCGGCAGAACGAGCACGGTGAGCCGCTCGGCGTACTCGGCGATCTGATCGGCGTGCACCGGAAGATACGGGAAACGCGCGCGCGTGAGCGCCTGAGTCATCCCGATGAACGGGAGCGAGACGCGAACGTGAGCATCGTCGCGGCCGAAGAAGTCGGTGTTCTCCTGGCTCCAGACGACGCCGATACTCGCGACCGGCGTCCGGTCGAACAGTACGTCCTCGTTCTTCTCGTGCCACTCGAGCAGAGGCGCCGCGTACCGGTACTGCCGGCGGTCCTCGTGAAACGCGCCGATATGGTGCCACCACGGCTGGATCGAGCCGGCAAAACCTTCGACGGCCCAGAGCCGTACCTCGGGTTCGGGCTTCGACGCGACGCGGAAGACCGGCTGGCCGTGGCCGTGTTGATACATCGCCATACTCTCGGGGATGAGCTTCTCCCAGCCCAGAAGCCCGTGCATCATCTTGCCCGCCTCGCCGTTCTGGCGAAAGCCCGGCACCATCGGGCGCGACTGGTGATCGGCCATCACGATCTCCGATCTTTCGAAGATGCGTTTGCTGTCGCGGAAGTTCACACCTTGAGCGACAAAATCCCCGCTGTTCATACCGACCCAGTGACAGTGCTCTCCACCGGCCGCGCGTGTCGCCGCGTTATTGATGTCCCAGTTCCGCACGCGGCAGTCGTAGTTCCAGCGGATCCAGGCCTTGAACACCGGCGAGTCCCAGTCTGCTCGCGTCGGAAGCTCGTGACCGGAAGAATCGCGAAACTGTTTTTGGCAGTTCGCGCAGTAACAGATCTTGTTGCGGTTCAGTCCACTGTAGCTGTTATCGGTGAATCCTTCGGGTTTGTACCTCTCGGCGATCTCGCGCAACACGGACGGCAGAAACTCGGTGTAGTACGCGCTGTTCACGCACGTGACGTAGAGCTCTCCGGCGCGATACGGATTCCCGTCGGCGTCGCGCGAGCACCACTCGGGGTGCTCGACAAAAAAAGGCTCGTGCACGCGATTCGAGTCCATGCGCGCGAGCACGACGAGCCCGTCCTCGTGCGCGGCATCGACGATCTCGCCGAACAGGTCGCGCTCACCGAGATACTCGGCGCGGTGTACCTCCGGGTAGTTACTCGGGTAATAAAAGACGATCCCACCCGCGTTCACGATCACGCCATGAATCCGCGTCCTCCGCCACTGCTCGCGCCACAAGCCTGAGTCGTACCGGCTCGGATCGATCTCGGTGATGTTCGTCTGCCCCCACCGGTACGCCCGCCGGTACCAGGGCCTATCTGAAGTGTTGTTCATGGTTTACCTACGCGTTCTACCGTACCGGACAATCGTTGATTCGACAACGGGCACACGAACTCCGGCAGACCAGTTCGCGCCGAGCGCCCAAAGGGATTGACAGCACCACCGGAATTCCGTAGAGTCAACCGAGTCAGAACGATGCCCGAATGGCGGAACTGGTAGACGCGCTAGATTCAGGTTCTAGTGGGGGTAACCCCGTGGAGGTTCAAGTCCTCTTTCGGGCAGACGGTAATTCCTGTAACGAGATAAAGCTCCCTTTCCGGGGGCTTTTTTTGTGCGCGGACGGCAGCCTCGGCGACTGGGAAATAAGACCGGAATGGGGTGGTCAAAACTACTTGCTGTTCCCAAACCGGATGGAAAACACCGGGTGCGGGACACGCTGCAGTTCTATGGTGCCGCCAAGTTGTCCGGTCAGCGCCGAGATGAGCCGTAAGCCTAAGGTTTGCGGATTGTTCAGGTCAATCTCTTCCGGAAAAGCGTTCCCGGTATTTGACAGGGTGAGCGCATAGCGACCATTTTCGGTATCCTTTTTCATCTTCACGAAAAAGAACGCCTCTTTGTCATCGGAGAAGCCGTGTTTTACCGCATTGGTGGCAATCTCGTTAACAATGAGTCCGAGGGGCACGGCGACTTTGGTAGAGACACAAAAATCGTCTATATCTTTTTCTATTCTCACTCGCCGTGAAGTGAAAGAGGAGAAGATGGAGGTGACAAGGTCGCCGATATAGTCCTTCACACAGATCTCTGTGACGTTTCCGGTTTGGTAGAGTTTTTCATGGATAAGGCCAACGGCTTCAATCTGGCGCTGTATGTCAGAGAGATCGGGCGCGGCTTCTGACGCTTTCAGATTAATTAGAGACGAAATCATCGCGAGATTGTTTTTCACCCGGTGATTGAGTTCTTGCATGAGAAAATCTTTTTCTTTGAGTAGGTGAATCTCCTTGGTGATCTCATACCCCATTCCGATAACCGTTGGCAGCGATCCACGATGCCGGAAAATCGGAAAGAGCATCGTACGAAATACTCGGTCCTGCCCGTCAATATGGAGCGTGTCATCGACGGTCATCTGTTTTCCCGTCATGACCAAATGATCAATTCGTTCCCTGAATACTACAGCCGCCTCTGAAGGCAACACATCTTCGAAGTGTTTTCCCAGGAGGTCATCTTTCGCGATGTTCAATAGTGTGCAGGTCGCTTCGTTCACCAGGACATAGTGTCCGCTCGTGTCGATCTCGTGTATCAACAGAGGTGAGTTGTCGATTATCTTCTGTAGCCGGTCCTGCACCCCAATCGCGTGCTCTTCGGCCTGCTTACGCTCGGAAATATCTCTGTTGCTCCAAAGTAGTTCCTTTATCTCACCGTCCTTCCCAAGGAGTTTCTTTCCAAGACTTTCTACCCAAATATAACTACCGTTGGCAGCTAGAACCCGCGATTCGCCTTTAACCTGCGTTTCATTGTTCTGCAACCACTCGGAAAGAGCAGCGTCCAAATTATTGATATTTTCAGGATCGAAAATCTCAGTTAAATTTTTCCCTAATAAGTATTCTTCATCATAGCCAAAAAAACGATAAGAGTTCCCCACAAAACTATAATTACCATATATATCTGTTAAAGAGACAAAATCAAACCCATTGTTGATAATGTTTTGCAGGAAGTCTTTCTGTTTTTTGAGCTCATTCTCGAACTTCTTGCGCTCGGTGATGTCGCGGTAAAACGCGACGATCCTGTCTTTCTCTCCACCGAGAAACGACGCAGAAACCTCTACGTCAAACACAGTTGCGTCTTTCCGTAAACCCCGTGCATCGAAAACCGCGTGTCCGGTAGACCTGATGTATTCTGTTCGCTGCGCCGTGAGATCAGGTGTTTCGTCCGGGTCTATATCCGATATTGATAGCTCCAGAAACTCCTCTCGGGTGTACCCGAACATCTCACAATGGGCATCGTTTACATCAAGGATGCGCCCACTCATATCCACCACGTCGAACCCATCCCGAGTCGTTCTCAGAATTGACCGGAGATAGTTTACGGTATCTTGCGTCGTCATCCTCGTAGCAGGTTCGTTTGACAAGACTTCCGAATATACGACAAAGCCCCCGATAGTGTCATCGGCTTCGTACCACGGACGACACTCCCACCTCGTCCACGCAACGGTACCGTCGTCGCGTTTATAGGCGTCATCCTCCCCTCTGGAAACCTCGCCACGGAGCGCACGCTGATGTGCATCGCGAAACTTTAGCGGGAGATCGGGAAATACCTCATAATGGTGTTTGCCGATAACATCACGTTCATGGACGTTATACTGGTCGAGATACTGCTTGCTCACGTACACGTACTTCAGGTCGCGGTCATGCACTGCGACGGCACCACGGGTATGCTCGATGACGTATCTCATCAAATCGCGGGAGTGCAGGAGATCGGTCTTGTACCGCTGCTCTCGTATCTTCGCTTCGAACAGCTTGAACGCCATCTTGATCGATGCATCAAGCACGGTGATCCCCGAATCCTTCACCACGTACCCGTAGGAGGTGATCTTCTCGGTCTTCTCGACAACTTCCGGCTCGGTGTGGGAGGAAAGAAAAACAACCGGAATGTCTCTATAGTTTAGAACTTTCTCAGCTGCCTCCGTTCCATCAATACCGGGACCGAGATCGATATCCATCAGGATCAGATCAACTGGGAGCGTATCATCAAAAACGACCTGTACGGCTTTTTCTCCGGTATGCGCGACGACAACATCGTACCCAAGCTGATGGAGTGACATCTTACCGGACATGGCGAGAATAGCGTCATCTTCAACAAGAAGAATGGTCCTCTTACTGGTCTCGTTCATGCATCACCTCTTCTGTGTCTCCACAGCTTCTCTTGAGCAATTAGGAAAACCGGTAGGGTACTATATCACATGGTGGATAGAAAAAGGACATAACCTTCCGATAACAACAAATTCACCAGAAGAAGTGTAAACTGGTGCCGAATTTGTAGAAACACTCGATCTCTGAGGGCATGAGCGGGTCTACCACCCAGACATCGTGTTGCAGGTATCGCGGTATCCATTCGGAAGAATTCATGCTGTTTGTACTATTATTTGACCGAATGCGTTCAAGCGATTGCCACAATTTAGCCAAATTCTTTCAGTTTCCCCGCCGATGCACGACGCCGTATCTGCCTCGTCCTTCGTAAGGTGCGCCGAGTTCTCCAATCCCCGGAATCCCCTACGACACGCTCACACCACCGGCTCGAGATGGTGTTTTTTCAGGACCGCCACGATCCCGCGTGTCTCTTCCCCGGTCAAAGCAGTGCCACGGCGAATCTTCGCTTGGAGAGTTTGCACGTTGATGCCGGCTTCGCGCGCAACCGCCGACAGGTTCAGAATCGGAGCGATATCCGCCAGGCGTCGAATTGTCAGAACCACGTCGGTCTCGAAGTAATCGAGCACGGACTCGCCGGCTTCGAATCGATCCTGGAGATTCTCTTTATTGGTATCGTTCATATAGTGTTTTCTCCTCAGTTCTCGAACGACGAACGGTGATGCAATGAGCAACCCTTGGTCTTGCCGGCGGTTCTGCGCCGCACCGAAATCGATACCGTGTTTCTCGGCGTTAGAAATCGACTTAACTGGGTCATACTCGAATTCCATCTACTGCAGGATACGCATAAAATATTATGCGCGTCAATCGGATAGGCTACGACAAGAACGCCGTAACGTACGAGAACTACCAGAAAATGGTGACTGCCTTTAATCCGGTCGAGTACAAAACCGTGGGACATGAAAATACCGATGATGTCTTTCGGCGCTAAAGACGGAGTTTATGCATGCTGTTCCAAAAAGACCGTGGTTTCGAAAGTGTGTTCTTCGGTCGGGATTTCTTCCTGGTGGGCTGCCAGACTTTCAATGTAGAGTTCGATGGCTTCCACGGCCATCCGTTTGGCTTCGGTGATTGTGTTGCCGAAGCTTACACAGCCGGGGAGCATGGGAACCGTTACCGTATAGCCGCCTTCCGGTTCTTCGGTTAACAGGATTCTATAAGATAATGGTTTCATGGGATGGCTCCTCCGTATCGCGGATCAACGAATGATAGGATCAATGATTCGGGGCGTCAAGGCGCGGGGCCGGAAAGTTTGATAGGGCCAAGCGGCCGCAAATCCGCCACAAATCGCGGTCGTGGAGGGAACCTTCGCACCAAGACCAAACGGAAGAGCCGATCATTTTGTGAAGCGGCC
>REEC01000188.1 GCA_007695285.1 Spirochaetaceae bacterium
CCCACTCACCTCGATCGACGAGTTTGCCTCCGATCCGGCAGCGGCCGCGTGGCTCTGGAAGGATCACACCGGTGTCGCGGAGGCCGAAGAAATCACGAAGACGGCCGAGAAAATGCGGCCGCAGTACCTCGCGAAGTGCGGCGGCGTGTACTCCTCCGAGTGGTTCTGGGCCAAAATCTGGCACTGTCGTCGCAGCGCGCCGCGCGTGTTCGAGGCGGCGCACACGTGGGTAGAGATCGCCGACTGGATTCCGGCAGTTTTGACCGGCACGACCGACCCAACACGGCTCAAGCGCGGAATCTGCGCGGCGGGCCATAAAGCGATGTTCAACCCCGGCTGGAACGGCTACCCGGACATCGAGTTTCTCTCGACTCTCGATCCTGCCCTCGGTGAGCTCAGGAAAACGCTTCCCGACGTCGCGTACGCGGTCAATTCCGCGGCCGGCGTTCTGACCGAAGACTGGGCTCAAAGGACCGGCCTTCCGGCGGGGATCCCGGTTGCGGTCGGGGCTTTCGACGCGCACACCGGGGGAATCGGAAGCGGGATCAAACCGAACATTCTCGTCAAGAACATCGGAACATCGACGTGCGACATGATGGTCGTTCCGCTCGATCACGAGCTCGCGGACATCCCGGGTCTCTGCGGTATCGTCCCCGAGTCGATTCTGCCGGATCATTTTGGACTCGAGGCCGGCCAGAGCGCGGTCGGAGACATCTTCAACTGGTACGTGTCATACATCAAACCCGGCGGTGAACAGACGGGTACGCATGCCGAGCTCACGGCGCGCGCGGAGAAACTCAAACCCGGAGAGACTGGGCTGCTCGCGCTCGACTGGAACAACGGCAACAGAACGATCTTGGTTGACCAACGCCTGACCGGAGGGTTGATCGGTCTCACTCTGCACACGCGCCCGGAGGAGATCTACCGCGCGCTCGTCGAGGCGACGGCGTTCGGAGCGCGCGTCATCATGGAACGCTTCGAGGAGTACGGTCAGAAAGTTAATGAGATCGTGAACTGCGGCGGCATCTCGGTCAAGAATCCGATGGTGATGCAGATCTACGCGGACGTCATGAACCGACCGTTGAAAATTTCCCGAAGTACGGAGACCGCGGCGCTCGGCTCGGCGATCGCGGGCGCGGTCGTCGCCGGGACTGACCGCGGCGGATACGCCGACTTCACCGAGGCGACACGCGCGATGACCGGAACGCTCGAGCAAGTATTCACGCCGGACGCCGGCGCCGCGCGCGTCTACGACCGGCTGTACGCGATGTACAGGAAGCTCCACGATGCGTTCGGGACAACCGCCGGCGTCGATCTCTTCCCGGTCATGAAGGAGCTCATCGCGGTTCGTGACGCGGCACGGCGAGGCGACGTCTCGTGAGTTCGGACATAAAAGCACAGTGCCGCGACGCCAACGTCGAGATAGTTCGAGCCGGACTCGTTTTGTTGACCTGGGGCAACGTGAGCGTCTCGGACGGCACGGAAATGGCGATCAAACCGAGCGGCGTCGCGTACGACGACTTGACCGACGAGGACATCGTAGTCGTTCGGATCGCCGACGGAACCGTCGTCGACGGTCGACTCAACCCGTCTTCGGATACGCCGACGCACCTCCACCTTTACCGCGTTTTTCCGGGTCTCGGCGCGGTCGTCCACACGCATTCGCACTACGCGGTGTGTTTCGCGCAGGCGTGTCTCCCGATCCCGTGCCTCGGAACGACGCACTCCGATCACTTTCACGGCGCAATCCCCGTGACGCGTGATCTCTCGCAGGCTGAAGTCGAGACCGAGTACGAGAAGCTGACCGGCGTCGTGATCGAGGAAACGTTTCGGACGTGGAACATCGATCCGGTCGCCGTGCCCGGTGTAGTCGTTGCGCGGCACGGTCCGTTCGTGTGGGGCCCGGACGCGCGGCACGCGGTCGAGAACGCGATCGTGCTCGAAGAGGTCGCGCGGATGGCGTACCACACGCGTGAACTCAACCGCGCGGTCACGCCGGCGCCGAGTCACCTCGTCGACAAACATTTCTTGAGAAAACACGGTCCAGGGGCGTATTACGGGCAAAAATGATACGACGACGGTAATCGGCGGGACCGAAACAACGCGCGGATCATGTCGTCGCGCGTAGCTTTTCCCGGCGCGAACGTTCGATCTTCTGCATCTTCCGGTAGTACTCGGCCTGCTTGTTGATCTCTTCGACGTCCGACACGACGAGTCTGTTGTCGACAGTCTTGATCTTGGAGTTCTTGAGTAGCTCCCGAACCACCTGGTTTCCCTCCGCTATCGGAAGCCCGACCATGTTTATCAGTTCCTTGACCCCAAACTCGAACGTATACGCCTCGCCTGAACGGATCGGTATCCGCGCTTTCTCGATCTGGATCAGGAGTGCATCGTACAGGCGGCCGAGTTTGTCGGTCATGAGCGTGTTCGCGAGCTGTTTATAGATCAACCAGATACGCTCGGCGAGTAACGTCGTGAGCCGCGCGATGATTTGAGGTTGAGTTTTTACCATCCGCTCGAAGTTTTCGCGATTGACGGCGAGCAGGACGCAGTCTTCGAACGCGATCGCCGACGCCGAACGTGGTTTATGTTCGATCAACGCCATCTCACCGAAAATGTCACCGGGTTTGAGCACCGCGAGTAGAACCTCGTTGTCGTTCACGATCTTCGTGATTTTGACGCTTCCCTTCTGGATGATGTACAACTCGCGGCCGGGCATCGTCTCCGAGAAGATCATTGTGTTTTTCGGATAGTTGCGCGTGAAAACCGTATCGTCGCCGTCGAGGTACACCGCGTTCGCGTACGGACGGATTTTTTCGAGTCGCTCCCGCGCTTTTTCAAAGTCTTTGCCGGTAGGACAGAACTTGAGATACTGGTAATACGCGTAGAACGCGTGATTATACTGGCTCTGACGCGCGTAATACTCGGCGACGTAGAAAAGGTGGCTGATGTCGGTTTCGGCGCTTGCGGCCTTCATCGTTAGTCGCGCGAGAGCCTCGTCGAGGTACCGCATACGGCGCGAAAAGCCCTCGATGATCTTCATCGCGACCGGTGTATTGCGTTCGATCAAGAGCCCATAGTTATCTTTTCGCACCGCGATCAACGTACAATCGGTCAACGCCTGCGCGGTTTCTATGTGCGAGTGTGAGGACATCGTCGAGACAACGCCGAAAAAGTCTCCCGGACCGAGGATGTTCCCACCCTCCTCCTGGACAACTTCGACTTCCTTGCTGATGCGCACTTTCCCGGCTCTGATGATGAAGAAACAGTCGGCGTTCTGCTTGCCCTCAACGATGATGTAGGCGCCTCGATTGTAATTGACCATTGAGAGCTGTAATGGACTGCTCATGCCGCTTCCTGTTTTTTACCCTGACTCAGTATACGAACCGCTCTCGACGTTTGTCAATGCGAATCCCGATCGCCGCCGGTCGCGACGCCTCCGTCACCGTAACCGCACCACGCATACTCTTGCCCCGTAACAATACTACGAAAAGATTGGGAATTCCACGGTCAGATCTCGGACCTTGTTGCCGATCGCGGCAAGCTTACTCGTATCACCGCCGCTTCTCAGTGCCTCGAGAATGAAACCGGCTATTTGCCGCATCTGCGCCTCGGCCATGCCGCGCGTCGTGAGAGCCGGCGTTCCGAGTCGAATCCCGGAGGTTACAAGAGGGCTTTTTGTGTCGAACGGTATGCCGTTTTTGTTCGCTGTAATCATCGCGTCGTCCAGCCACTTCTCGGCGTCACGACCGGTCGTCCCGAACGGTGAGACGTCGACAAGAATCAAATGGTTGTCGGTGCCACCCGAGATGATACGCGCGCCACCGTCCTTGAGCGCGTCGGCGAGCTCGCGTGCGTTCGTGAGAACTCGCTTCTGATACTCGACAAAACCCGGCGTAAGCGCTTCGCCGAACGCAACAGCCTTCGCCGCGATGATGTGCATCAGCGGTCCGCCTTGTATCCCCGGCATCACCGAAGAATCGATTATCTCCGAGTATTTCCGCGTACGTCCGGATTTCGGAGCGACGATTCCCAACGAATTTTCGGCGTCCTTACCGATCAGAATCATGCCACCGCGCGGTCCACGGAGCGTCTTGTGCGTCGTCGTCGTCGTGAAGTGCGACTCCATGACGGGTGTCGGGTGCAGCCCGGCCGCGACGAGTCCGGCGATATGAGCCATGTCGGTCACGAGAAACGCGTCGACCTCGTCCGCGACTTGCCGGAAAGCGGCAAAATCGATTACACGCGGATACGCGGACGCTCCCGCGATGATAACTTTCGGGCGTTCGGCGCGCGCGACACGCGCGAGTTCATCGTAATCGATCGTCTCGGTCTCGCGCGACACGCCGTAGCTCACGATCCGAAAGAGACGGCCGGAAAAGTTGGTCGGCGCTCCGTGCGTCAGATGCCCACCGTGCGCGAGGTTCATCCCGAGAATCGTGTCGCCCGGCTTCAACAGAGCGAAATACACAGCCATGTTTGCCGAGCTTCCGGAGTGTGGTTGAACGTTCGCGTACTCGCAGTTGAACAACTTCTTCGCGCGTTCGCGCGCGAGGTTCTCGGCGATATCGACGTACTCACACCCGCCGTAGTATCGGTGTCCGGGGTACCCCTCGGCGTACTTGTTCGTCAAGACCGATCCCGCGGCCTCGAGAACCGATGGACTCGTGTAATTTTCCGAGGCTATTAACTCTAATTTATCTTTTTGTCGGGTTGTTTCCTGGTTTATTGCTGCAAAAATTTCCGGGTCGGTGGATTCCAAAAGCGACATATATACTCCTCATGCTACATTGGTGAGAATAGGAGATATCGGAACGATCCGTCAATACTCGCCGATGACCGAGACATCCGGCCACGATACGACGATCATACCTTCAGGACCGGTATATTCTACGTATACGCTCTGCAAAGCGTACGGCGCCTCGGGGCGCATCGCTCGCCCGTTCCGGAGGATCGAAGGGAGCTCGACGACGCCGCGCGTGAATTCGATGCGCCGATTGTCGACGTTTCCGAAGTAGTACCGCGCGGGATCGCCACCGACGAGATCCGACAACGACTCGCCGAGAAGTCCGTCGGCCGCGGCGGGATCGGCAGGCACCCAGCCAAACCCCGGTATCGAAAACTCCAGCCAGTGGTGCCGGACGGGTTCCAGGTCCGCCGTGACGAAAAAGCCCGACACGATTCGGGCGGGAACTCCTGCTCGCCGTAAAAGGGTTGTCATGAGTCGGGCATACGTGAACGCATCGCCGCGACGCTCGGATATTGCAGCGACGGGATCGAGCGTGACGTCCGGGTCCGGACCCAATCGGGCGAGAACATACGAGAAAACGGCTTGCGCCTTGAGGTACGGATTCCTTTGGTTTCCGACCACCTGTTGCACCGTGCGTGCGATCGTCGCGTCGTCTACGGGCAGATACGCATCGGCCGAGGTATACTGCTGGATAAACGCCGCGGGCGCTTGATACCGCTCTTCGACACGAGCCGCGACGATAACTGTCTCCACAGCGTACCGGTGGAACAACACGGTCCGCTCGATATCGCTGTGTTCACCTAACGGAGGCCGTGAGAGGCGAACGAACTCGGCTTCAGCGTCGCGTTCGAAAGTCGCCGGCGCTTTCTCGGACACGACCTGTCGCGCTCTCTGCGCGGGCCCCACGGCGATGCGCGGCAGCCAGACACCGACCAAGCCCTGCGGATTCTCGACTACCGCGACCGCCGCGTCCCCGTTGTCGGCCGTGTCCGTACCGGCTTCTGCGTCGTCGGCGGCTTCTGCGCTGTCGGCGGCTTCTGCGCTGTCGGCGGCTTCTGCGCCGTCTGCGGTGTCCGTACCGGCCGTCGGGCCTTCATCTTCGACACGATCGTCGCTAACCGGTTTCGGCGTTGCGACACGGACACGGTACTGGACCGCGAACGTCGTTGGGGAACTGTACGTCTTGGTGCCGGGCGGCGTCGTGATCTCGATCGGATGTCCCGCGCCGCTGCCGCGGTCGGTTTCGACCACAATCGGTCCCGATGCGGCCCCATCCGGGACGACAACCCGGATACGCGTCTCGGACCACTCCAAGTAACCACTTTCGCGCCATGAGACCTCGACGAAGGGATCAAACCGATTGTCACCGCTCGCCGGGAACCGAACGACACCCGGACCGCGCGTCGGCCCAAAAAAACGGCCGGTGATCGTGACGGTGCTGCCGACCTGTGCTGACGTCGGCGAGACCGAGTTGATCACGGGGATTCCGGGCAACGGGTGATCGGGAGGCGAATCCGGCACGACCCGCGAATTGCCGAACAGAACTCCGTTCGAACGTCCCTGAGGCGTTGTAACGTACACAACTCCGGAGCCGACCGATTGCGGTAGACGCATCTGGATCTCGGTGTCGCTCCACGCGAGATACGCAGATTGGGTCGGAGTCCGCCCCGCTATCGAGACGGAGTTACGCCCACGCTCGTCGCCAAAGTGGCGCCCAGAGATCGTGATACTGTCGCCGGGTTCGGCAAACCGTGGTGATATCGCGTGGATTACCGGCGTCCGGCTCGAGATCGCAACCGTGACCCCGAGAGCAGTCCCGAGAATCAGGAAAATCAGGACCGGCACGAGCGCCGATCGTGGCGAGAAGTGAAATCGAAAGGCGGGCATATCCTGGGCTACTCTTCCGTCCTCATGCCGACGTACGGTTCGACTCGTACTTCCAACTCGATGTTGAATGCGCCGTCGGTATCGGTGTCGACGTTCACGTCGATCGGATGGTTACCGAGCGGGAGAAACACCACAGGCTCGCCGAGGTTGATCGGGATGCTCCGGAACGCGGTACGGTACACGGCGTCCTGCGATTCGGACGTCGTGACCCACGTCTGCCCTTGAGCGACGAGCAGCACCGACGCGTCCTCTGCGATGTACGGCGTAAACTGAACGACCACGACGACGTTGCTGCCGTCGAGGCGTACGGTCACCGCACGGCCGGAAATGGTCACGCGGGAGAGTTCCATCGTCCAGACTGTCTCCTGCCCATTCTCGACGATACGCGCGGAGATCTCTACGCTCAACGCCTGGTTCAGCAGCAGTTGCAGCGCATCCTCAAGGTCGTTTGGAGTTATCTCCTCAGCGCGAAGCACGACCGCTGACAAGAGCATAGCGACGACGGTACACGAGGCTCGCGTCCTGCCCCTCACCGGCGGCCCCTCTGCGGGTCTGAGACCTTCAATAGCTCGGGTTCACCGATAATCTCGAACCGGGGAGTATCGGGAAGCTGAATCTTGACTTCGGTAATTTGCTGCTGTGCGTTGAGCCACTGAAGAAGCTGCTCCACCCCACCGTCGTCCACGTTCAACATAACCGAGAGGTCACCCGAATGAAACGAAGAAATGTCCCTGGCCACGGCGTCGGCGCGCCGGTCGAAAAGCTCGCGATACGTGAAAAAGCTCCCGAACACGACCACAGCGAGCGCTGCCGCGGCAACGAGCGGTACGGGCAATACGACACGTCGCCGCCAGATCTGAGGAGTAGGGGGTTTCAGCCCTGCACTCGCTATCGATTTCCACACACGCTCTTTACTTTCCTCAAAATCCGGCTCGGGAACGGCGCGCATCGCGGTCCGAACCGCCTCAAACCCGGCGTACCGCCGCATCAGGGTGGGATCGTTCTCGATCCTCCCGGAGAGCTGTTCCTTCCACGGTGACGGAACTTCGTCATCGAGATAGGCCGAAAGGATACTGTCGTCATGGGACATAGACATCACCTCGATTCAGCGCTTCGGCGAGCCTCTCGCGCGCGCGAAAGACACGCACTTTTACGTTGCCTTCGCTGATCCCCAGCACGGTCGCGATCTCCTTGTAGTTGAGATCGCCGTACTCCTTCAAAACAAGGACCTCTTTCATTTTGCCCGGAAGAGTCTCAAGCGCCGCTTTCACCGCCTCGTGCGACTCTTTTTTTAAAACAGCGGTCTCACCGCTGTCTTCCTGCTTCTTCGGCTCACGAAACACGCGCTCGTACGCGCGCCGTTCCCTCCCCTTCCGCTTCTGAAAATTCAGCGCAAGATTCTTGGAGACCCGGATCAGCCAGTACTTAGCTTGATCGTGATCCGGGAAGACCTCCATACGCTCGTAGAATTTTATGAACGCTTCCTGACACAGTTCCTCGGCGACCTCCATATCGTTTGTCACACGATACACGATCCGAATCAACACGGGATAAACTGAATCGTACACCGAGCGGAAATCATCCGCACGACCGTGAGCCCACTGCATAACTAGAACAACACACGATCGGTCGACGTTACAGCGATCACGACAATTTCTTCCATCGAGTCCCTTCCGGGCCGTCCTCGAGCTGAATACCCCGCCCCAACAACTCGTCCCGAATCGAGTCCGCGCGCGCAAAATCCCGTCGGCGCCGCGCATCGTTTCTCTCACGGATCAACTGCTCGACATCGGAGCTGAGCGTGCCATCACTGTCCGCTGCATCCGCGGCGCGGGCCTGTTCGAGGAGGCCGAGGCCCAGGATCGAATCCATTCTCTCGATACACCCAAGAGCCTCGCGCGGCGGCACGTCTTCATCCTTCACGAGAGCCCAAAGGTCCGCAAGACACCGCGAGGTGTTGAGGTCGTTCGCGATGTGCTCGGTGAACGCCGTGAGATACGCGCCGGCTTCGTCGCCGGCCTCCGCGGTTTGGGAGTGCTCTGCGCGCCGCACGATTCCCGAGATTCGGTCGACAAGACCGCGTCGACCTGCCTGCGCTCCCGCGAGAGCGGTCTCGGAGAACTGTAGTTGCGTGCGATAATGCGCACCGAGAAGAAAGTAACGATAATCCAGCGGATCGTATCCGGCCGCCTCGAGACGCGACAACGTCGTGAACGTTCCGCTCGACTTTGACATCTTTCCGTCGGCCATGACGAGAAACTCGTTGTGGAACCAGTAATTGACCCACTTCTTCCCGGTTGCGGCCTCCGACTGCGCGATCTCGTTTGTGTGGTGGACAGGAACGTGATCGATCCCTCCTGCGTGAATGTCAAACTGTTCGCCGAGATACTTCATGCTCATCGCGCTGCATTCTAGATGCCACCCAGGGTACCCTCGCCCCCACGGTGAATCCCACATCATCGCCTGCTCACCGAACTTTGAGCTCGTGAACCACAGAACAAAATCGAGAGGATTTCGTTTGTTCGGATCCTTTTCGATCCGTGCTCCGGCCTTGAGATCGTCAAGCTTCAATCCTGCAAAATCGCCGTAACGGGGAAATTTCGAGATATCGAAGTACACGTTTCCACCAGCGACGTACGTGAATCCCTGATCCTCGAGCCGCTTGACCAATGCGATCATCTCAGGGATATGGTCGGTCGCCTTGCACACGGTGTCCGGCCGCGCGATGTTGAGCTTGTCGACATCGGCAAAAAATGCGTCGGTGTAGTGTTCGGCTATCTCCCAGACCGTCTTTTTCTTCTCACGCGCGCTCACGATCATCTTGTCGTCACCCGAGTCATCGTCACCGGTAAGATGCCCGACATCGGTCACGTTCATCACGTACGTTACTCTGTATCCGAAAAATCCAAGCGCGCGCCTCAGGATGTCCTGACAGACGTACGCGCGCAGGTTTCCGATATGCGCGTACGTGTAGACCGTCGGACCGCACCCGTACATCCGAACGCCCCCGGGTTCTATCGGCGTGAACTCTTCGACCCGACGTGACGGTGTGTTGTATATCTTGAGAATCACCGGATCTCCTTGTGAATCAGCGCACGATTCCGTTATCATAACGCTGTGGACACCTTAAAGAAATGCTTCGAAAAAATCAACATTCGTGGCGAGGTCTCGTTCGACGAGCCGTTGGCCCGCCACACGACGTTTCGCGTCGGTGGACCCGCCGATGTCTTCGTGACGCCGGCCGACGCCGACGCTCTCATCGTTGCGCTGTCGTGCGCGCGCGAGAACAAGATTCCGGTCTTTCTTCTCGGAGGAGGCGCAAATATCCTGGTGTCCGATCGCGGGATACGTGGTGTCGTTGTGTCGATGCAGGGCTTCTCTCGTATCACGCACTCCGATGACCGACTGGTCGTCGGTTCGGGGCTTCCGGTGTCCGACGCGGCAGAGTACGCCGCGGCGCACGGACTCGAGGGACTCGGGTTCCTATACTCAATGCCCGGAAGCGTCGGAGGAGCTCTCTGGATGAACGCCCGATGTTATGGATCGTCGATTTCCGATATCATCGAGCACGTCGATATCATCACCGAAGATCTTCAGTTGGAGCGCTATACGGTCAAACCCGAACAGTGGAACTACAAGATCTCGCCGTTCCAGACGCGGCGCGTCGCGATTCTCGAGGCCACTTTTCGTATGTCACCCGATGACCCCGAGTCGATCCGCGCGCGGATGGAGTGCTACCGGGCGGATCGCGACGCGAAAGGACATTTCTCGGCGCCTTCGGCGGGCTCGGTTTTCAAGAACAACCGCGAGTTTGGCGAGCCAACCGGAGCGATAATCGACAAACTTGGGCTTCGTGGGTTCCGAATCGGCGATGCAAAGGTATCCGACGTGCACGCGAACATCGTCGTCAACGCGGGCCACGCGACCGCGCGCGATGTCGACGCGGTGATACATCGTCTCGAAACCGAGGTGTCCGAACGGCTCGGTCTTAGGCTCGAACGTGAAGTGCTCCGGGTTGGAGAGTGGGACTAGCGCCCCGAGAAGCCGAACTCGAAACCAAGCGCTCGGCGCGCCTCGTCGATCGTGCGAAGCGGAACGGGATCGTCGATCCGAACGGGATTTCTCGTCGAGATCGATAAAAACGCCGCGTGAGCCGGACGCGTCACCTCGAGACGCGCGCGCCCGCCGTACGTAACAACCGCTCCACGCTCGAGCCGTGCAGAGAGCTCGACCGAGAGTCCGGGGGACCGAATCGCCGACGACAGAACGTACTTCGTGGTTCGAACGCCCGCGGGTCGATCGACGGTCAGGGTCTCGCCGGTGATGATCACGCGTTTCACGCGAAGGCGTGTCTTTAGCTCGCGCCGTGCCTCGACGTCGTGATCCTTCGTGAGGTCCTCACGCCGCTCCATCGCCACGGAACCCGACAGGCCGAGATCACGGTCGTCCGGGCCACCGGCTACGATCGCAAGCCGCG
This sequence comes from Spirochaetaceae bacterium, assembly GCA_007695285.1. Classification (GTDB taxonomy): domain Bacteria; phylum Spirochaetota; class Spirochaetia; order DSM-27196; family PXBQ01; genus PXBQ01. The sequence continues at coordinate 11,115 of REEC01000188.1, forward strand.
CTCGCAGGTCGTCACGGTCGCCCGATCCGTACACGTCGGGATACCACACCCGCCGCTCGACCGCGACCGACGGTGAAAACCTTAAGCGCGGAAAGCCGACCAGACGCGCGCTCGCAACGGCGTTTGGGCCCGTGCGCCCCGCGGGCGACCTATACAACGGCGACCGGATACCAAGCCAGAGTTCTCCGTCGGCAATCCGCGTCTCGGCGACTCCCGCCAACCGCGCGGCATAACCGCTCGAGTCGCGCGTTCCCGACGAGAAGAAGGCCCCGACCGAGCCGGCAAACAGAACGGGACGCGCCGAGCGTCGGTCGGCACGCGTCTCGACCGAGACACGTGCCGCCGTGTGCATTTGGCTGCCCCCCGGAAACGTCGGCGTTCCGGCGTACCAGGCATCGATCCTGTCGACCGGTGTTGTCGGCGCGAACATCGAGATAACCTCGATGCGCGCGGGTCCGTCCCCGCTGAACCCGACACCATACCTGTCCGCCCCTTCGGGTGTTCCTGCGCCCCACATGAACAACTCCCCGCCCGCGAAGGGGCGCCGTACCGCGAGCCCGACGAGCAGAGCCGGGTCAAATGAATAATCGTTTCGGACTCGCGTCCGCGTCACGGTCGCGACCGATCGGGCGCCGCCTTCCGCCGGATTCTCGAGTTCGGCGAACAGGCCGTGCGGTCTGACCGAACCGACCGACAACACAAATGGTCCGGCGTCGACCGCGGCAGATCCACGAATCGAGCGTAGACCCGCTGTGTCGGACAGCACCGCGGATATCGTCAGATCGTCGAGATCGTACACGAGACGCGCGCGGTACGTAGTCCAGTCGGAGACCCGGACCGCAATGGTCGACGCGTACATCGATCCACGGGCGGCGAATCCCATCAGAAGCACAAATCCCACCTCGAGCAGCAAAAAAAAAGGGAATTCCGCGTAACTGTTTTTTCTCATACATAGTGGTACGTCGCTTTTTTCTCTGCCGCTTGAGAAGCGCGACTTTTCAGCGGCGGATAACGCGAAAAACACGGAAAACACGAAAAACACGGTCTTGATGCACACGCCGGTTTATGCCACAATGAAAAAAAGCACCTGCAGCGCCCAGAGTCCCGGAGGAATCGATGGTCATTCTCACCCTGAATTGCGGAAGCTCATCCGTGAAATACCAGTTGTACGATTGGGAGCGAAAGGAAAGCGTTGCGACCGGCGTCGTCGAACGCGTGACGCAGGACGGCTCGACGATAACCCATAAGGCGAAAGGCAAGGACGAGTACACATACGAGAGGCCGTGTCCGGATCACACCGTCGCGATCGAGCTAATTATCGAAACGATCGTCGACCCCACGCACGGCGCGATAGAGAACATGCGCGACATCGCGGCTGTCGGACATCGGGTGGTTCACGGCGGCGAGCGGTTCAAGGCGTCCGTACTCGTCAACGACGAAGTACTGTCGGCGTTTCGTGAGATCCAGGGACTCGCTCCACTTCACAACCCCGCCAACATCATGGGGATCGAGGCTGCCCGCGCGGTTCTTCCGAATGTCCCGCATTGCGCGATTATGGATACCGCATGGCACCAGACTATGCCGAACCACGCCTACATGTACGCGCTCCCGCACGAGTGGTACTCGAAGCACGGTGTTCGCCGGTACGGTTTCCACGGGACGTCTTTCCTGTACACGGCGAAACGCGCGGCAGTCCTGCTCGACAAGGACCCGTTCGAGACAAACCTGATCATCGCGCACGTCGGGAACGGTTCGAGCATCAACGCCGTGAAAAACGGCGTCTCGGTCGACACGTCGATGGGTTTGACCCCGCTCGAGGGGCTCGTGATGGGAACGCGGTCCGGCGACATCGATCCCGCGATTCCGTTCTACATGATGAACGTCGCGGACATGAAACCGGAGGACCTCGAAAAAGCCCTGAACAAGAGCAGTGGAATCCTTGGAATCACGGGACGATACGTCGACCGACGCGACGTCGAGAAGGCGGCGGAGAACGGCGACGCGAAAGCGCAACTCGCGATCGAGATAGAAGCGTACCGCATCAAGAAGTATATCGGCGCATACGCTGCCGCGCTCGGCCGTGTTGACGCCGTCGTCTTCACCGCCGGCGTCGGCGAACGCGGCCCGGTGATCCGCGAGAAAGCCGTCGGTGGTCTCGAGTTCATGGGAATTCGTCTCGATCCTCGGAAAAACCAACGCTCTCGGACGAAGAATACGGAAACCGATATCGCAACGGCGGACTCGCAGACGCGGATTTTCGTGATCCCGACAGATGAAGAGCTTGTGATGACCGAAGACACGCATGCGATTCTACAGGGAACGTACGACGTGCACACGAACTTCACGTACTCCTTTCAGAGTTCGGATTATCTCAACGTCGAGCGCAACGGCTGTGTCGACCAGGACTTTGAGAAGATCGACGGTCTCAAAGAGATCGTCGCCGAACGCACGACGATGAAGGGTGAGGCCGGCGGCGAATGCGAACCGCCGGCGGAAGACTGCGAGTAGACCGCCAGACCGACACAGGCGCACACGATGCGCCGAGTCGGTGAACCGCGGTACCCGTCACATAAACAAGCGAATCGTCGCGACGAAAGTCGCGACGATCACGAACACGCGGTACGGCTTCTCCGGAATCAGCTTCACGACTCTATACCCGATGAACGCTCCGACAAAAATCGCCGGCGCGAGCACGAGGTTCACAGTGAGCGTCTCTAACGTGATCGTGCGCCAGATAAAGACGTGAAAAGGAACCTTGATGAGGTTCGCGATGAAGTAATACCACGCCTGTGTGCCGATGAAGCCGTGTTTCGGGAGTAACATCGCGAGGAAGAAAACCGTCGTGATCGGGCCGGCCGCGTTCCCGATCATCGTCGCGACACCGCTCGCGACACCCGCGAGCGCGGCAAACCACCACGCCGTCGGGACGGTCGCGTTCTTCCGAGTTTCCCTCCACACCAACACGGCCAAACCGGCGAGAACGACAACACCGATCAGCATTCGGAACGTCTCATCGCTCACGACGGCGCCGATCGCCACACCGATCAGGATCCCGGAGAACGTCCACGGCAGGAGTTTCAAGATGTACTTCCACTCCGCGTGTTGGTGGTAGTACAGTACCGCAAAGACATCGGCTATCGAGAGCAGCGGCAACACGATTCCCGCGGAAACCCGACCGCCGAATACGGCGGCGAAGATCGGAATTGCGAGCATGCCGATGCCTTGCACACCGGTCTTGTTCATGCCGAAGAACATCGCGCCGAGAGCGATCAAGGTCCACTGGATCGGCGTTATCGACGCTAACATCACGTCACCACGAAGGTCGAGACCGGAATCTCGATCCCTTCCGCCTCGAGCCGCTGCTTGATCGTCTCGTACATCGAGTTCCTGGTTTTTATCAACTCAGATTTCTCGAACCACACGCCGAAAAAGACGTCGATTCCCCGCGGGCCGAATGAGTTGATGAAAAAAATCGGCTCGGGATTATCCAGGCTGTTCGGGTTTGCGCGCGCGGTTTCGATCAGCGCGTTTTTGAGGATTGCAAGATCGGTACCGAACGAGACCGTGAACTCGATGTTCAATCGCCGGATTGGAAACCTCGTGATATTGGTCACCTCCGACTTGATCAATGTCTCGTTCGGGATCCGCACGTATTGGTTATCGAACGTCCGGATTTTAACCGAGAGAAGATCGATCGTGAGCACGATCCCCGAGGTCGATCCGACCTTGATCACATCACCGATCGTGAACGACTTCTCCGAAATCAAGAAGACCCCGCTGATGACGTTCGAAACGCTCGTCTGCGCCGCAAAACCGAGCGCGATGCCGGCTATTCCCGCGGCCCCAAGCAAGGTCGTGAGGTTCAGGCCCAACTGACCGAGCACGGTCATGATTATCACGACAATCCCGGTGTACACGATCGCCTTCTTGACGATCATCTTGGACTGCGCGGAAAATCGCCGCTGGACGAATCTCCCAACGATAAACGCGACGAGCTTGAGGCCAAGAAGTCCCCCGACAATCACGAACAGTATCCGACCCGCGGTCGCGAGTTGCTCGGGGGCCAACAATGTTGTGAGCTCCGGGGGGATAAAACGATCCATTCGGCTGCCCCTTAATAGTTGCTAATTTTCGCGAGAAGCGAGATACCTTTTTTCCAGATCGAGTCGAAGGTCGACTTTCGCGCCTTGCTCAACAAGACTCGATCGGTACTCGGCATCGGTCGCGTTTCCGAAACGCTGATGCTCAGCTCCTTGTCGCGCGTGAAATCCGTTCGGGATTCACCGGTCCAGAGCCCCGCAACAGTCACATCGGCCCGTCGGTAGAGATTCATCATGTCGGCGAAAATCCCGATCTTCTCGACGACGAAAGGATCGTCGGCGGTGTTTCTGAGCCGCACGGGACAGATTGCGTCGGTTGGCCCCTGCGGCGCCTTGTCCGGGTAGTGGTACAGATCCGAAGCAAGCGTGTAGCAGAGCTTCCCGGCGAACATATCACCGAGCCACGTGTTTGTAAGCATGCGCGTCGGTATCTCGAATACGCGTTCCTCGCCGTGCGTTCCGAGCACCGAGACTCCAAGAAAGACCGGGATTATCGCATAGAAGTATACCGTCGTTCCCGGGAGTAGCTTCAGTGGGTTACGCGGGTTCGCGATAACGGTTCTATCGGGCATCAAAGGAGAAAATTTAACGGTGAGAGAGGAAGACCGCGTCACTGCGCGGTACCACTCCGTTTCCGCGGGTAGCTCGGTGCCGAGACTTGAACCCGCGTCCAGCGTGGGAGCGGCATCATCGTCGTCTCGATGCCGCCAGGCGTACAGCCACTCTTCGTCGGTGCGACGCATCCAGAGGTCGAGAGCACCGATCCGCCAGTACCGGACGATGTCGGATTCTAACGAGTAGTTCGTCCAGTACTCCATGACACAAACGCTTAGGTCTCGGTTTTCTTCTGTTTACGCGCTTCGCGTCGTTTCGCGTTTGCAATCGTCGCTTTAGCCGTCTTCGAGATCATTACTTTCTTGCCGTCGATCTCGTGTTCGTACAGTAGCTTGACGCCGGTCTTCTTCGTAATCGGGCACGTACCGCGCCCACTTCTCGGATATTCCTCACGCGCTCCGGCGCCTCTGTGTGCTTTCGACATCGTTCGTCCTTCCTGATCAAAAGTATCAAAACACGCGGGAACGGAAAAAACCGTTCCCGCCGATTTTGCTGAGAAACAATACTATACGTACGCGGCGTCCGGGCGTCAAGCACCGATCAACGCCACGGCGAGGACCGGAGAGCGGTCACGGCGCGAGTTTGACCCATGAGGCGCCCGCGTCGGACGACTCGACGGCCTTCGTGATGAACTCGAGACCGCGCACTCCGTCGTGAACCGTCGGGAAACGATACTCCGAGCTCTTCATCGGTGTCCCGTCGATGAAAGCACGAATCGCGGCGGCCGCCTCCATATAGATCGTCGCGAACGCCTCGATAAATCCCTCGGGATGCCCCGACGGGAGCCGCGTGACGTCCTGTGCGGGTTTGGATGCAAAACCCGAACCACGCGTGTGTCGACGGAGCGGTTCCCCCATCCGAGCGACCATCAGATAGTTTGGGTTCTCCTGCTCCCACATCAACGCGCCTTCGGACCCGTAAATCTTGATCCGCAACGCGTTCTCTTCTCCGATCGCGACCTGGCACGCCGCTAGCATACCCTTACCGCCACTTTTCAACCGCAGCAGCACGTTCACGTCTTCATCGAGCACACGCCCCGGAAGGAACGTACTCTTCTCCGCGCAAATCTCGGCGATCGGATCGGATGTGATGTACTCGAGAAGATTCGCCGCATGCGTACCGATGTCACCGATCGTGCCGCCGACGCCGGACTGCGCCGGATCGGTCCGCCATACCGCCTGTTTCATGCCCTCTTTCTCGAGCGGCGCCGCGAGAAACTCCTGAACGTACTCGACGAGGACTTTCCGCACGGTTCCCATCGCGCCGGACTGGAAGAGTTCTCTCGCTTCGCGCACCATCGGATAGCCGGTGTAGTTGTGTGTCAAAGCGAACACCAAGCCGGTTTTTTGGACGATCTGCTCGAGTTGCTTCGCTTCATCGAGAGAGTACGTCATCGGTTTGTCGCACACGACGTGAAACCCCGCCTCGAGAAAAGCCTTTGCCGGCCCAAAATGCGCCTTGTTCGGTGTCACGATCGACACAAAATCGATCCTTGTGTCGGCAGGGAGTTTAGCCTCGGCTTCGGCCATCTCTTCGTACGATCGATAACACCGGGCCGGGTCAAGGTACAGCTCGGCACCGGTTTTTTTAGTGTTCTCGAAGTCACGCGAGAAACATCCCGCGACGAGCTCAATTTGCCCGTCGACCGCCGCGGCCATGCGGTGAACGCCGCCGATGAACGCGCCTTGACCGCCTCCGATCATCCCCATTCTGAGTTTTCTTGTCCACGGCGTCACGGCTACCTCCTACTCGAGCCCGAGGATGCGGCGGTTTCGCTTTTTGTCGGAGCCACCACCCGCGAAGTCGTCGAATGCTACCTGCGTCGCCTCGATGATGTGATCCCTGATGAACGGAGCGCCTTCGCGCGCGCCTTGTTCCGGACTCTTGATGCAACACTCCCACTCGAGAATCGCCCACCCGTCGTAACCGGCTTCGGTCATCGCGGTGAAAACGCGTTTGAAATCGACTTGGCCGTCACCAAGCGAACGGAATCTACCGGCGCGTCCGCGCCAGTCCTGGTACCCCCCGTACACGCCGACGCGTCCGGTCGGAAGGAACTCGGCGTCCTTCACATGAAACGCGCGAATCCGGTCACTGTACAATTTGATGAACTCAACGTAATCGAGCTGCTGTAGGACGAAGTGACTTGCATCGTACGTGATGCCCGCCGCCGGGTGATTGTTGGTCTTGTCAAGGAACATCTCGAACGTCGCGCCGTCGTACAGGTCCGATCCGGGATGAAGCTCGTACCCGTACGTCACGCCGTTTTCGTGCGCGAAGTCAAGAATCGGCCGCCATCGACGAGCAAGCTCGGTAAACGCCTCGTCGATCAAACCCGCGGGACGTTGCGGCCACGGGTAAATCATGTGCCACGCAAAACCACCAGACATCGCCGAGATGTTTTTTGTTCCGAGATTTACCGACGCCTTGACGGACTTCCTGAGCTGATCGGTCGCCCACTCGGTGATCTCCGCACCCTTCAAGCCGTCGGGGTAAAACGGAGCAAAACCGTCGGCGTACGCGGGATGCATCGCGAGGACTTGTCCCTGCAGGTACGATCCGAGTTCGATAATCTCGAGCCCTAACTCGCGGAGTTTGCCCGCGTACTCGTCGGCGTACGTCTTGGACTCCGCGACCTTCTCGAGGTCGAAAAGGCTCTTTTCCCAGGTTGGTATTTGAACACCCGTATAACCGAGATCGGCGACCCATTTTCCGAGCGACTCGATCGAGTTGAACGGTGGATCCGGCCGGACAAACTGCGCAAGGAAGATCCCCGGCCCTTTGATCGTTTTCATTTCTAGCCTCCTGGATGTGTGTTAGTCCGATACGTGTCGGGAAAAGTATATCATGGGTTTTTTGAGCGGCACAAGTTCGTGACGGAGCGGCAACAGGATCCGCACCATAAAAAACGCCGCCCGGCGAGGGCGGCGTGGTTTGAATCAACTTGGGCTCAGCGCTCGAGGATGAACTCGACGCGTCTGTTCTGCCAGAGGTTTTCTCGATCGCTGTGTGGCACGATCGGGAACCGTCCGCCGTATCCGGTCGTCGACATCCGGTCGTAATCGACCCCAAGAATCGTCAACGATCTGCGTACCTCTTCAGACCGGCGATTCGAGAGCGGGACCAAAATCTCGCGCTCTTCGCGGTCCTGCGCGGCCCCCGGCCGGAAGTATTGGCGCGCCGCATGACCCTCGATCGTGATCTTGCGATCGGGGAATCGGTTGAGAATCGTCGCGAGTCGTCGCAGAGTCTCCAGGTTCTGCTCGAACCGTGGCGGCTCGACCCGGAACAGGTCCGACGAGTACGGCATGAACTGGATCGAGGGAATAATGATCCGGAGTTTGTCGCCGTCGCGCATCACGAGAATATCGGTCGTGATCGTTGTCGTTGCTTCCGACACTTGGCCATCGGTATCTGTAACGGTAAACGCCGCGGTATAGTCCTCGGCCGACATCACCGTAAGATCCGAGTCGGACGACCCGTCCCACACGATTCGCGCCGGCGGTGCGCCGGTGCCTGAGAACCGACGGAATACGTTACCCATTCGGTCGCGGATCTCGAGCGCCCAGTCGCGGAGTCCAACCTCGCTCACCGCAGCGAGCGAAATCGTAACAGTGTCGTCGACGCCGTCCCCATCCGGAGAGAACGGAACCGGACTCGCGGTGATCGTGAGCCGCGGAGGGAACGGCGGCTCGAGAGTCTCCTCGGCGACCTTAACGAAAGCCGTCTCGCGCGTCACGTTGTCGAACGTGTCGCGGACCGTGAAAACGGCCGTGAATTCGCTGCCCGGAGCGGCGTACTCGCCGGTATCCGAACGTCCGTCCCACTCGATCCGCGGACGCGGAACTCCGGTTCCCGTGAACGACCGGAAAACGCGGTCCTGCCGATCGCGGATGTCGACCGACCATCGTGCCACCGGCACGGTGCTCGTCGCCGAGAGGTAGATGTTCAAGATATCGTCGACCCCGTCTTCATCGGGCGAGAACGGCGTTGGTGTCACCTCGATCGCCGCGAGCGGCGCGATCTCGGCTCCCGGAGGCACCGACTCGACAATGATCGGCGAGTCGGCCCTTCGGGTCATCGAGTCGCCGTTCTTCCAGACCACGCGGACGTCGACGGTGTAGTTGCCGTCGGGCGCGTTTCTTCCACCGGTTTGGGTGCCGTTCCACACATGCCTCTGGAACGGAGTCGTAAATCCGCGCGTGTACGCAACGCGGCCGTCTTCACCGCGGATCGTTATCTCCATGAGTTCGATATACTCGCTCGGCTCGTAGTCCACGAGGATCGTCGCGTCACGCTGTTCCGACTCGGGTCGTAAGCTGATCAAAGGCGAGCGGTCTGTATCGGCGTACCGGACGTCAAGGTGTCGCGGAGCCGTGTCCTTGATCACCGTGGCGACGTTCGAGCGGCCGAGGTTTCCGGCGATATCGAGACCTTCGAGTTGAATCGTGTAGCGACCGTCGGGAGCCTCTTCTCCAAAAAGGTCCTCACCTTCCCAGGTGTACTCGAACGGCAACGCGGTGATTCCAAAATCAACCGCACGGAAACGTCCAAACGATACGCCTTCGTACTCGATAACGGCGTACCCGTCGATCGGAGCTTGATCGGCAGGCTGCGAAAACCGTAGGTTGACGCGCTGTCTGGTCTCGCCGCCGAACACGACGGTCTGCCCTCGTTCGGTCGGCGCCGGCTCGGTCGTCACGGCGATCGAAGCGCTTGGCGGAACGGTATCGATCACAAAATCAAGCGCGGGCGACGCAGCGGTAAGCCCCGTGTCGTACCCGACCGTTAACCGCGCGACGTAGTTTCCGTCGCGCAGGGCGATTCCTGCCGCGGTCAATCCGTTGAACTCGACGTACTCGGGGACAGCGGTCCCCCTCTCGGTCCAGACGGGCCGAGCCGGAGTCTGCCGGGTTGCAACATCGACTTGCCAGTTCACGACCGAGTCTACTTCGTCTTCAGGGATGTCTAGATACAGTCGCATGACTCGTCGCGCGGGATCGGCCGCCGCGTACGAAAACTCACTCGGCTGATCGCCGAGAGTTATCCGAAGCGGGCTCAGAGTCCGGCTCATCACGATACGAGGCTCGAGCCGCTCGGTCGTCACGTTTCCGGCGCGGTCGCGACCGGTCAACTCGACAGTGAACGCCCCTTCGGGCACCGGCTCACCGTCGCGTCCGATCGTCGAGTTCAGGAACGTGCCGTCCCACGGCACGCGTGGCGACGGGGGCACGTCCCGACCGACGATTCCGGTCGTGTTCTCGCGAGTGACTTGGAACACGATCTCCCCGGCTTCATTGCGGATGATCGTCCGCCACTCGCGCTCGGGCGAGGCGTCCTGCAACACCGTGATCCGCGTACGGTCGCTTCCTTCGATCGGCGCGAATCGCATCGCGTCGACCGAAAGATCCCTGACGATCGGCGGCGTGTTGTCGACCGTCACGTTGTACGGTGCGGTGCGCGACACCCGGCCGTCGTCTTCGGTAATCTCAAGCACGTAGGTGTAGTCGCCGTCGTCCACGAGACGGTTGTCCGCATCGCGTCCGTCCCAGGTCAACGTCTCCGGAACCGTGACGCTCGGTTTGTCTCCTCCGGTCAGAGCCTGGAAGAATCCACGTCGGCGCTCTTCAACTTCACCACGCTCGTACACGAGCCGGCCTTCACCGTCAAAAACGTAAAGCCGATACTCGACGATCGCCTGGCCGGTCGACGGAGACACGGTCAACCGCAGCTGCAACTCGTTATTGCCTTCCGGCGTCGCGGGTGATATAAACTGGCGCGCCGGAGTCGGAACGTCGATCCGGGCTATCTCCTGCTCCGCTTGCCCGCCCGCAAACACGGGAAAGGCCGACACAATCAACGCGGCCAGGACGAGGACCACGACCCTCTTTACTTTTCTGTTTGTTATCACGGTGTCACTCCATGCCCCTCAGGGATTCACGACTCTCCACGCTTCGCCAACAGGCGAACCGAGATTTCAACGGTTTGCGACCATTTCCACGTACTCATAACAATTATAGCATAAGACGGTTACACGGGCCACTGTTTTGGGGGAATTTGGGCGGGCGTGAAGCGTGAAGCAAAAAAACAGCGTAATGAGCAGTGATGGTGATAAAAGAAATGCCGCTTCACGAGCGGCCGCGCGAGCGATTGTTCGCTCACGGACCCGACATGCTCTCGGACACGGAGCTCATCGCGATCCTCCTCGGCTCGGGGACGCGCGGCAGACCGGTGTCGGAACTCGCGATCAGGGTGCTCGAAGCGCTCGACGCCGGAGTCCGGGATCCTCAGAGGCTGACGCTGATCGCGGGGCTCGGGTTCGCGAAGGCCAGCGCGATCGCCGCAGCGCTTGAGTTCTCGCGGCGAATGCTCTGCCCGGGCCGGCACCGCATTGCCAAACCCGAGGACATTCTTCCGGTGATCGGTCACTTCGCCGATCGTAAGCAGGAGCACTTCCTTTCGGTCTCGCTGAACGGCGCACACGAGGTCATCGCGTGTCGGGTGGTTTCGGTCGGCCTGGTCAACCGGACGCTGGTACACCCGCGCGAGGTATTTGCAGACGCCGTTACCGATCGCGCAACGGCGGTCATTGTTGCGCACAACCACCCGTCGGGCCGCGTCGAGCCGAGCCGCGAGGATCGCGACGTAACGGCACGCCTCAGAACCGCGGGCGAGCATCTCGGGATTACCCTACTCGATCATGTCGTGTTCGGAGACGGAGGATACTACTCTTTTCTGGAACACGGGGAGATTTAGGCGGGAACAGCTAAACCCGGTCGCTCGCGCGGGCCTCGACGAACGCGCAAATCTGCTCGGCGATTTCGACGTGGTTTGTCGGGGTCGAGAGCGAGGCGTACGCCCGCCGCGTCGCTTCGGTCGTGAGCCCCTGGTACACGGCGCAGTCGAGCATGTACTCCGCGGTGCGCCCGGTGAACTCGGGGTGCCCCTGGAACGAAATAACGGTGTCGCCGATTCGGTATGCGGCGTTCACGCAGAATTCGTCGCCGGCTATCACTTCGGCACCGTCAGGAAGCTCGGTCACGATATCCTGGTGAGAATGCAGCAGCGTGATAGGACTTCCCTCCCCGCCGGCGCGACTTTCGTCGCGGCGCGCGTACGTGTGCACGCCGACGCACCAGCCTTTGGGTGAGCGTTCAACCCGCCCGCCGAAAGCCTGCGCGATCAACTGGTGACCAAAACACACCCCGACCAATATGGCGCCGGCGGCGTGCAGGTCACGCATCTTCTTGACGCAAAACCGAATCCACGGCTCTTCATCGTACGCGGCGGAGAGGCTGCCGGTTACGATGTATGCGTCACACTCGGCGGGATCCGCAGGACCGACGAACGAGCGAACATCGTAAACCCGAAACCGTGCGTCGGGACGAACGCTCAGGATGAGCTTCCGGAATAACTCGTCGTAGGGGGTTTGTTCGGGGGGAAGCACGTCGGCCAAGGTGTCGCACAGCAGAATTCCTAATATCACGCAATCCCCTCGACGTCCACTTCCCTTACCGCGCGGTACCGCGAATATCTCCGTACCGCGACAGATACGACCGGACGACACGCGCGTCGTCGGCGCGCACGACGGTGTTTTCGAGTAACCCCGGATCGAACTTCAAGCCGATGTACAAGCTCCAGTATGCCCTGTTCAACCGGACGCGGCTCGAGGCAAGAAGCGAAGAGCTCGAGAGGCGACGCCCACGCTCGAGCTCGCTCTCTGCGAATCGGCGGTAGATCTGGTACACCTCGAGATGCGCGTCAGCAAGGCGTCGCTTCTCGGAGGCCGAAAACCCGTCGGTGTCGCCGAGCGGCTGGAAAATCGTGACGCGTTGTCCGGGCCGGATGAAGTCAGGATCGGGATACGCGTCGCGATTCAAGAGATACAGGTCGGGCCAGAGGGTCTCGTCGCCCCAGTACGATCGCGCCAATCCGAAAAACGTGTCGCCACGTTCGGATACATGAACCGTCATGACGCCTCGGTCGGCAGGAACCTCACGGTCGGGTCGGGTCGCAGGCTCAGGGACCGGGTCGGGTGCCGGCGCGGGCTCGGGGACCGGCGCCGGCGCCGGTGCGACCGGCGTCTCCGTAGCGGACGGCTCGGCGGTCGAGACAGGCCTATCGAACAATCGGTCCGTTCCGAAGAATCCGGACAACGGTCCGCCGGGAAGCGCGAGGATCGCGACCAAAAGCAAAGCGTCGAGCACGGCCAAGATAATGTTGGCGCGTTTGATGTTACGTATGCCGGTTGGCGTATTCCATTTCACACGGTAAGTCTACACAATTTCAACAGAATTTGCCACAACCCGATGCGTGGACACGCGGGTTCCATTCCGAAACTTTTGCCTCTTTTCTCCGAGCCGCTCTGTTTATCACCGGCGACTCCCATGGTATACTCGCGTATTCCATCAGGAGGAAGCTATGCCAAAAATCACCTTTATGGGTGCAGGAAGCACCGTGTTCGCGAAAAACATTCTTGGTGACGCGATGATGACGGATGCACTCAAAGACTCCGAGATCGCTCTGTACGATATCGACGGAAAAAGACTCAAAGAATCCGCGTTGATGTTGAACAACTTGAACTCAAGTGTCAATGAGAGTCGCGCCAAGATCACGTCGCACCTCGGGGTGCGCAGCCGCAAGAAGGCGCTCAAAGGCGCCGATTACGTGATCAACGCGATCCAGGTCGGAGGGTACGAACCCGGCACCGTGATCGATTTTGAAATACCAAAGAAGTACGGCCTCAAGCAGACGATTTCCGACACGCTCGGAATCGGCGGCATCTTCCGCGGCCTCAGAACGATTCCCGTGATGCTCGATTTCGCCGAGGAGATGGAAAGCCTCTGCCCCGACGCGTTGTTCCTGAACTACACCAATCCGATGGCGATCGTGACCGCCGCGATGTTGCGGCACAGTAGCGTCAAGACGGTCGGGCTCTGTCACTCCGTGCAGGGGTGTGTGCCGCATCTTCTCAAACGACTCGAGATCGATATAAACCCCGACGAAACGCAGTGGAGGATCGGGGGGATCAACCACATGGCGTGGTTGCTCGAGGTCACGCACGAAGGTCGCGATCTCTACCCTGAGATCAAAAAACGCGCGCTCGCGCTGAACAAGGCGGCTCGACGGAAAGATGCCGAGAAGCACGGCGATATGGTCCGGTTCGAGATCATGCGCCGGTTCGGTTACTACGTGACCGAATCGTCGGAGCATAACGCGGAGTACATGCCGTACTGGATCAAGGCCGCGTACCCCGAGTTGGTCGAGGAGTTCAATATTCCGATCGACGAGTACATCCGCCGGTGCATCAACCAGATCGCGAAGTGGGAGAAGCAACGAGACGAGATCGTGAACAACACGAAGCTCTCGCACTCCCGCACGCACGAGTACGGGTCGTACATCATGGAGGCGATCGAAACCGGGAATCCTGTGCGAATCCATGGGAACATCATGAACACCGGCTTGATCCCGAATCTGCCGGCCGAGGCGTGTGTCGAGGTGCCGTGTCTGGTCGACCGAAACGGTGTACAGGGCACGTACTTCGGCCCACTTCCGACGCAGTGCGCGGCGCTGAACATGACGAACATCAACGTTCAGCTGTTGACGATCGAGGCCGCGATGACCGGCAGCCGCGATACGGTGTATCACGCGGCGTTGCTCGATCCGCACACGTCGGCCGAGCTGAGCATAGACGACATTGTCAAGATGTGCGACGAGATGATCGACGCCCACGGCGATTATCTCCGCCTCAAGAAAAAATAAAACGAGACAGGAGGACCATATGAGTTTTGCAATCGACACGTCGGCATACAAGCCGCTCGCCTTCTCACTCGACGAACACGCGCTGTCCGCCGAGAAACTCGCGCAGCTCAAGACGAACATCGAGCTGTATCGCGACACAATCGTGTTTTTTACGGCAGTTGCCGGAGCGCGCGGCGTCGGTGGCCATTCGGGCGGCCCGTACGACATAGTGCCCGAAGTTCTCATATCCGAGGGATTCATGAACGCGGGGCTCGCGTACCCCGTCTGTTTCGACGAAGCCGGACACCGTGTCGCGATCCAGTACGCTCTTGCGGCTTTCGGCGGAGCGATCACTTTCGACCGATTAATGCGCTACCGGTGCGCGAATGACGGGTTGTACGGACATCCCGAGCTCGACACCGATCTCGGCATAAAATTCAGCTCGGGCCGGCTCGGGCACGTCTGGCCGTTCATCAACGGTATCGCACTCGCGCATCCGGACCTTCCGGTCGTGATGTTCGGGAGCGACGGATCTCAACAGGAAGGCGACGACGCGGAAGCCGCACGGCTCGCGGTCGCGAAGAAACTCAACGTCAAGTTAATGATCGACGACAACGACGTCACGATCGCCGGACATCCGTCGGAGTACCTCCCCGGTTACGACGTGACCGCGACGCTCAAGGGGCACGGTATCACCGTGGATGTAGGCGACGGCGAGGATGTCCCCGCGCTGTACCGGCGAATCGTCGCGGCGTTCAACTCGGCCGGCCCAATCGCGCTCGTGAACAAACGTCCGATGGCGCCGGGGATTCCGGGCATCGAAGCGACTGCAAAAGGACACGACGTGATTCCGGTCGACGCGGCGATCGCGTACCTCGAGCAGCGCGGGCAGACCGCCGCGGTAGCCTTCCTGAAGGATGTACCGAAGGAAAGCAGTTCGGCCACGTACCGCGGCAGTTCAAAGGAGCTCGGAAGCAACCGGACCGAGTTCGGTACGATCGTGAGCGAGATCCTCGATGCGATGTCCGCCGACGAGAAGAAGAAAAACGTCGTGGTGATCGACAGCGACCTCGAAGGATCGACCGGGCTCGCGACGATTCGGAAACGCCACCCCGACGTCTACGTCTCGGCGGGAATCATGGAACGTGGCAACTTCTCGGCCGCCGCGGGGTTTGGGTTCGAGAAGGGCAAACAAGGCGTATTTTCGACGTTCTCCGCGTTTCTCGAGATGGTGATCTCCGAGCTCACGATGGCGCGGCTGAACGATGCGAACGTCCTGTGCCACTTCTCCCACGCCGGGATCGACGACATCGCCGACAACACGTGCCACTACGGCATAAATCTGTTCTTTGCGGACAACGGGCCCGAAGAGATCAGCAAACACACGAGGCTGTACTTCCCCGCGGACACGCATCAGTTCCGCGCGGTCGTCAGCGGCGTTTTCTCGGACCCCGGCGCGCGGTTCGTGTTTTCAACACGATCGAAGGTACCGTACATTCTGAACGAAGACGGCAAGCCGTACTTCGGCGAGGGTTACACGTTCGTCCCGGGAAAGGACGATGTTATTCGAACCGGGTCGGCCG
>REEC01000075.1 GCA_007695285.1 Spirochaetaceae bacterium
TACGATCAGGTCGGACGTAACCTGCAGGGGCATCACTACCCCGCGGTGTACGGCGTGTTCGGCGAGCTCGAGCACGATCTTCTCGGCCCGGGACCGTGCATCGCGACGTGCGCGTACAACCACGGTAACGGCTCGGTGATCGGCGGCGCGATGCTCGCGAACGAGTACATCAGGTTGCCGGTCCACCACGTCGCAAGCGCGTGGCCGCCCGATGTTCCGCGCTGGGGTCTGGAAGCAAAAAAATGGATGCGGTACGGCTACTCGCGGACGGCGAGAATCACCGGGCCGGTCCAGGAGATCCCGCATCCCGACGGCCGCGTCACGCTCGATCCGACCGTCCGCGACCGCTGGGGCGTGCCGGTCGCGCGACTCTCCGGCACGACGCACCCGGAGACGCTTAGAACGGTCGCGTTCATCAAAACGAAGGCGCTCGAGTGGCTCGAGGCGAGCGGTGCCGAGAAGACGTGGACCACACCGGACAGACTGCGCCTGAGCGGCGGGCAACATCAAGCCGGCACGTGCCGGATGGGAACCGACCCCGCGAGAAGCGTCACCGATCCGACCGGGCGCGTGCACGGGCACAAAAACCTGTTCATCGCCGACGCGTCGCTTCACGTGACAAACGGAGGCTTCAACCCGTCGCTCACGATCCTCGCGCTCGCGTACCGCGTCGCGGACGGGATTCTCGGAAGGTCGCCTGCGTAGGGGCAGGCGGATCGACGTCAATCGGTGTCGTTCACTTTGGCAATCAGGCGATCCAGGAACGCCACAAACCGGTCCAGATCGGCCGGCAGGATCGCGCGCAGCTCGGAGAACTTTTTCATCAGGAACGTCAGCTTGTCCCAGTCGTAGCGGATGTCGAAGTAGTATCGTTTGAAGTGGCGGAATTTCAAAAGCTCGACCAACAAAGGGTACGCATCGTCGGAAATCACGCGTTCGCGAATCGGCCCGATACGGATTCTCATGCGGTCGAGCAGATCATGGTGCCAACGCTCTGCTCTGAGGTTGTTTTCAAAATGCTGCGCCACACGCAGGAAGAGCGTCTCGAGGCACGTGTAGTACTTCTCGAGGTAATCGGCGATCACTATTCCCTGATGGTACTGCCGTTCGGACAGCTCGGCCGGAAGAGTCGCGACAAACTCACTATACGCGGACTCAATCCGTTGCAGAACCGTACGATGTAGTTCGATCGTATCGCGCAACGTCACCAGCTCAGTTTGTGCGTTCATGCACGCACCTCCCGTATCGCACGATCAGCTCGCGGAACTCGGGCTCGATGTGCTCCAACTGCACGATGTCGAGCGGGAGCCGCGTCATGTCCTCGGCCTCACCCAGAAGTTCAGAGAACTGGGCCGGATCGTCCACCCCTTCCACGGCGATATCGATGTCGGATACCTCGGTGAACTTCTCCGGCCGCAACACCGAGCCCCACTGGTATACCGCGTCCGGTTGGTACTTCCGGACAATCATCGCGACAATCCGCTCCGCGTCGGCGGCGGCAATGGCCCATCGCTCCCGTCGTGCGGCGAGAATCCGCTCGACACGCTTCCTTTGAAAATCAGCCGCCGCGTCAATATCTACCATACCGGTCCTCTCGACGATCATACACCCGGCGGTCAAGATCCTCAACACGCGATCGCGTGGCCGTCTCTCACGGGAACACGCGCGTACCGCGTCGCGGATGAGATCACACGAGGTCGGTGAGAAGACGGTGGACGCTTGTCGCGTGTACTCGGTCGGCAAGCGGAAACGAGTCAGGTCCCGCGTGGATCACGTCGATTCGGTCGAGTTTCAGATCGTGCAACGCGGACCGCATTGAAGGAGTTACGGACGGCGAAGTCGTGCGTTTTATCTCGAAGCCGCGACGCACGCGGCCGCGGACGACAAGCAGGTCGATCTCGGCTCCGGTATGCGTCGCCCAGAAGAAGCACTCCTCCGGTTCTGCGTCGAGCGTGGAGATGATCTCATTGAGAACAAACCCCTCCCACGACGCTCCGAGCTTCGGATGAGACTCGACGTCGTCGAGTCCGGGTAGGTTCAGTAAGGCGTGAAGAATTCCCGGATCGGCAATGTAAACCTTTGGGGATTTCACCTGCCGTTTCTTCAGGTTCTCGAACCACGGGCGCAACTGTCTGAGCACGAGCGCCGACGTTAACGTGTCCAGGTACCTGCGGATCGTCGTGTCGGAGACGCCGAACGATCGTGCGAACTCCGAGGCGTTCCAGATCTGCCCGTGATAATGCGCGACCATCGTCCAGAATCGCCGAGTTGTCGTCGATGAGATCGTAACTCCGAGCTGCGGAAGGTCCCGTTCAACGAAGGTCCGGACGAAGTTGCGGCGCCACGTCAAACTCGCCGCGTCGTCGGAACTCAGGTACGAGTCCGGGAACCCTCCGCGCAACCAGAGGCGTGAGATCGATTCGTTGCCAATCTCATGAAGTGCGAGTCCGGGTAGCTCGTGATACGCGATGCGACCCGCAAGCGATTCGGACGACTGGCGAAGAAGCTCCGGCGAAGCACTCCCGAGCACGAGAAAGCGCGCGGGGTTTTCGCGACGATCTGCGAGTACCCGAAGAACCGGAAAAATTTCCGGCAGCCTCTGAACTTCGTCGAGGACGACGAGCCCCGAGAGCGGTTCGAGCGCCAACATGGAATCCGCGAGGCGCGCGAGATCGCGAGGGTCCTCGAGATCGAAAAAAGCCCGCCGTTCGGCGACGGATGAGGCTATTTCGCGCGCAAGCGTGCTTTTTCCGACCTGTCGCGCTCCGATAATCGCGACAACAGGATACCGCTCGAGCAACGAAAGCACACGTGTTCGATGTTTCGCGCGTTCGATCATAAGCAATAGTACCATGAAAATTCGACGCCTGCCATCGGTTTTTCATGGTGTTCACACGGAGGAAAAGGCGTGGAGCACACCCGCCCGGCGCGTGGCTCGGGAGGGTGTTTGTTCTCAGATTCGTGCGGATCGATACTTCTCATCATGCGTGCGCAAGAGCAGGCGTGAGCCTGATCGTCGTCACGACCAGGGTGTCACAAAACCCTGCTGCTCGAAGTGCGGATCGAAGGCAAAAGCGCGGTCGCACGCGTTGCGCCGCATCATCTCGAAGCTGACACAATCGGTGAGGCTCAACCGCCGCTTCCCCGTCGCAAGAAGACGATGCAACGCCTGCGCGTGGATTGCCTCTGAGACCCACTGGATCGCACATACCGGAAGTATATCTACCACCAGGTCTCGAACCGCCTCGATCCCCAGACGGTGCTGCAGAAGCGCAGTCAGCTCGAGAACGACGTAGTTGTGCGTGATAAGGCGAGCGTCCGTCGCAAGCAGCTCTTCCCAGCCCCGGCTGGCGGCGTCATGGTTCTCGTCGTCACGGTCGAAGACCGCGTATAGAGCTGAGGTATCGAGCAGTACCGTCACGTGCGAGGTCCGTTGGCCTGGAACGCCTCGGCGACGTGGCGGTCGTGATCGGTGGATGCATCGCGGTAGCCCGATGCATACCGTCCGACGACGGTCCGGGCGCGCGCGCGAACGTTTTTCTCCGTAGCGGTCGGCGCCATGCATTGCTCGTAATGCTCCACGGCGCGTCGGACCACCTCTGCGATCGAGATACCCTCACTCCGCGCCGTCGCGCGGATGGCTTCCAGCTGCTCTCTTGGAAACTGAATCTGAGAGCGAACCATTCCTCGTTTCATGCCATCATACTACGACATATGATGGCATGATGTCAAACAACTTCGAGATACTCTCTGCTCTGCTTCCGGAACGACCACAGGCGAACCGCATCGGATTCCGACGGGATCCGCGGGCGATCGGTCGCTCGTGGCGATCTGAACGTCACCGGTGTCGCCCGCTGTCGTTGGAACTGGGCAAAGTAACGTTTTTTGGATAGAGTCTCTCGGCCGGACCGGAGCGGTGCTCTGAGGTATTACGGCCCGCACCTTCTGGTTCGAGCCGTGGGTTGAAGAACTCTACGATATCCGCCGGAACCTCGAGAAAGGAAGTGTAAAAGTGTTTCGACAAGGCGCGGTGCCGTACACAATCCGGACGTCGCGGACCAAAATCCGTTGTTGGGATCCGCGAGACGCACGGAGGCTGCAAGACGCGATCAACGACAGTCTCGAAAGTCTGCTTCCGTGGATGCCGTGGGCGAAAGACGAACCGAAGCAGTATCGGTCCAAAATCGAAACGATTCGATTCTTTCGCGGCAGTTTCGATCTGGGCAAAGACTTCGTGTTCGGGATTTTCGACCACGAAGAGAGTGAAGTCCTGGGAGGCTGTGGTCTTCATACGCGGGGCGGCGCGTACTCCCTTGAGATCGGGTACTGGATCAACCGGGAGTATCAAAACCGCGGGTACGCAACTGAAGTTACCCGTGCGCTCATGAAGGTCGCGTTTGAGCTCAGTGGTATCGACAACGTCCGGATCTGCTGCGACGTCAAGAACGCGGCGAGCCTTCGAGTGATCGAGAAGGTCGGATTCGAGAAGGAAGGAATCCTGCTGCATCAGCAGAAAAACACGAACGACGAGTTCCAGGACTTTCAGGTCGCGGTGTTCCTGCGCGATTCCTACACGGGATCGGAAATCTCGAGGCAGGAGATCGTGGCGTACGATGCGGTGGGGGATACGATAGAGTTCGATGAAGATACAGAAAACGAGTAGGCCAAACGCCAAACCCTGTAAAAGCTTCTCCTACCATTCAAACTTTTTACAACGGCACACTACGACGATGCCCCCACAGGTATCATCTGATATTCTATCTGTGTCGGCATTCCCACCCGCCGTGAGGCATCCAGGATCTCCAACGATACAAGGTTGCCCGCGCCATCATAATCCAAAATAACCCCGGGTTTGTCCTCATCACTCTCCGCCACAACCGCCTCGACAAAGATTACCGTCAGGGTATCTGATTCACCATCGTAAATCACTTTCATGTTTTCTCTCTCCAGTACTTCTCAACCCGACTCGTCCGATAGGCCGTGACCACCTCTGCCGGTTGTCGGTCAACATCCACAAATATCCGTAGCAGGTAGACCCGAACCGGTGCTCCATACTCCACTCGCGACTGGTAAACCACCCTCCCAGGTCGCATCTGCTCGCTCTGCGCCGGCGCGGATAGTACTCGTGCAACCTCAGCCTCGCTGATCTGTCGACGCTCCATCTCCAGACGAGCATGGTCGGTGAGGCGATATTCGGTGATGGATGACGTCTCCGACTTGGCCATTGCCTTTTTTCTTCAGTTCGGGATCTCCACTGCCGTTCCGATTATACACCATAACGAGTCGTGCTGCACTGTTTCGGATCTTCTCGACCTGGGGTAGACCGGGCCGGCGACCGGCTATCGTGTTTCCCAACACGAGCAGTGAATGGAAAGCCTTTGATCTTGCTCGTAATCGGACAGAAGAGTCCGAGCCCGGTCAAGAAAAGGTTTGGCATTCCTGACCATTGCGGGTATAATTTCGGACATGAAACGCGACGGCATCCGGGGGCCGAACAAGGTTCCGGTTACTCTTCTCGTAAACGGCCGGGAGATTGAACTCTCCGTCGAGTCGCGGACGACTCTGCTCGACGCGCTGCGCCAGGAGCTCAATCTCACGGGGACCAAACGAGTTTGTGACAGCGGCGCTTGCGGTGCCTGCACTGTGTTGCTCGACGGCGAGGCGGTCTACTCGTGCATGACGCTTGCGATCGCCTGCGAAGGGCGAACTATCGAGACGATCGAGTCGCTCGCGGATTCCTCGGCGGACGACTCCGCGCTCCACCCAATCCAGGCAGCCTTCATCGCCGAAGACGGGTACCAGTGCGGCTTCTGCACGCCCGGGCAGATCATGGCCGCGAAGAGCCTGCTCGCCCGAAACGCGGCGCCGTCGTACGAAGAGATCAGACGCGGCATGTCCGGCAACCTCTGCCGCTGCGGCGCGTACCAGAAGATCTTCGCGGCGGTCGATCGAGCCGCGCGC
>REEC01000260.1 GCA_007695285.1 Spirochaetaceae bacterium
CGGCCGAGGATCAGCCCGACGCCGGCCGCGCTCAAAGCCGCCATTCCCGCGCCTATACTGTGGCTCAAACCGGAGAACAATCCGCGCCTTTCCGCGCGAATGACTTTTGCGATCATGTCGAACCACGCCGGTGTCGCGATTCCGTTACACACGGCCGATGCGGCGAGGAGGAAAAAGAACGCGCCAAGCGCGATGCCGGGGTGAGTACGGCCAAAAACGAGGATAGCCACGCCGATCAAAAGGAACGGGAGCCGCTCGCCGAGACCACCGAGCACCATGACAAACGGCTTCTTCCGGACGAGACGCTCAGAGAAATTCGCGACAAATAACTGCGGGAGGAGCAGTCCGAGCGTGAAGACGCTTGAGATCGCCCCGATCGCGATGTTCGAGTCGGTGAGACGCGACACGAGAAGCGGCATCACCGTCTCGCGCGACACGAGCGCGGAACCCAGGGTGATAAACGAGAGGTCCAGTATGTTCACCCAGAAGTTCCACCGCTCGTTTTTCAATCGCGCGGGCGCCTCACGCGGTTTCGATCGCGATCACGGTCGCGACCGGATCAGGAGCCGAGGTCGGACCATGAACCGTGTCGCCGCCGGCCGAGATGTCGAGTTTCTCACCCGTCGCAAGCAACGTCGCGCTCTTTGCGGTCAGACCCGGGACCGTAATCTTTCCGTCGGACGGCCATTCGAACACGTGAAGGTAGACGACACCGTTCTTCGCCGTTGTTCGGCACCACGCCACGTCCTGCACCGGTCCGGCCTTTGTGCCGTACACAGCGTCGCCGTTCGCCGCGAGCCACGCGCCCATGTCTTCGAGCCTTTTAACGCTCGGCTCGGGAATAATCCCTTCGGCTGTCGGTCCGACGTTCAAGAGGTAGTTTCCGCCTTTGCTCGCGATATCGATAAGCTTCCGGATAAGGTCTTCTGACGACTTCCAGTTAGGATCGTTCGTCTTGAAGCCCCACGTATCGTTGATCGTCGCCGGAGTTTCCCAGTCGAGCTCGACCCGGCTTCCGGGAATTTTGTTGTCACCCGCCGACGCGTAGTCGCCGAGCCCGTTGCCTAACCGGCCGCACACCAGACAGTCCGGTTGTAGTTTGTACACCGCGTCGAGCAGATCCTGGCTTTGTTCTTGCGTGATGCTCTTCGGCGTGTCGAACCAGATCAACCCGACCGGGCCGTACTGCGTCAGAAGCTCTTCGAGTTGGGGAATCACGAAGTCATGGATGTACGAGTCGAAGTTCTGTTTTGTCGCGTCGTAGTCCCAGTAGTTGCCGTCGCCGTCGGGATGGTGCCAGTCCTGCGTTTGTGAGTAGTAGAAACCCATCTTGATGCCTTGTCGTTTGCACTCCTCGGCGAGTTCCTTCACGACGTCGCGTTTGAACGGTGTCGCGTCGACGATGTTGTAATCCGTGTGCCGGGACTTGAAGAGGCAAAACCCGTCGTGGTGTTTCGTCGTGAGCACGAGGTACTTCTGACCGGCACGCTTTGCGAGGCCGACCCACTCGGCCGCGTCGAACTTCACTGGGTTGAAATCGGCTGCGAGTTTCTCGTACTCCGCGACCGGGATCTCGGCGCGGTACATGATCCACTCGCCGATTCCGGGGATTTCGTGCCCGTGCCACTTTCCGGCTGGAATCGCGTACAAACCCCAGTGGATGAACATGCCGAACTTCGCCTCGCGCCACCAATCGAGCCGTGGATCGGTCCGCGCGCCTTCGCGTTGGCTTCTTGCCGGGTCGATCGCGGGTCGCGCTGTGTTGAAACTGCCGAACATGTGGCTCAACATTAGCGTGACCGCGTCCGACGTGCTCATGTTGTGCTCTTTCGCGTGTTTCTCGAGCCGAGCGAGAATGCCGTCGGGGATCGTAACTTTCAGGTCTTTCATTTTCCGTCTCCTCCGATTTTTTTGGGACATAGTTTATCAAGACAGTACGTGTCACCGTTCGATTTTTTGGACCTCTTCCATCGCGATCGACTCCCACTCCCACAGCCGTTGTGGTTTGTACCGGACGGTCGAGATGTCTTTCATGATGATCTCGACGTTCACGTCGCGAGTCGCCTCGATTACTTCGACGAGATCAAAACGCGCTTGCTCGGGACGCCACCCGTCCTCGGCAAAAACCGCCGGGTTCGGCTTTCGCGAGAACACGAGATCCGTTCCGATATTCTTCGCGGCGCGTTCTACCTTGATCCACGGACTCATCGATACTTTTCTGATTCTGGGAATTCTTCGGATGATCTCGAACTTCAGGTCGAGCGGCTCGCAGCAGCCGTAGTAGTTCATTCCCCACCTCTCGAGCCACGGGATGTCGTGTCGGAGCGCAAACTCCCAGAGCATATCCGGCGATACCTCCGAGAAGATCTGTGCGTTCGAACACCCCCACATGTTGTGTGGGCGGACGTACGACGGGTCGAAATCCGCGCCCGGGAGTTCGTTCGTGTACGCGTACCCGCCGGACCCGACCCGGTTGTTCGTGACGCCGGCCGACAAGAGGTTCAACGCCTCGTACTGGTCGAGCATCTTCATCGACGCCTCGACGAATCGCGCGACGATCGCGTTCACCATCTCGGGACGATCGATCAAGTCCATCATCGCTTGCTGGATATCCCACAGCCGGATCAGGTTGTCCCACGGTGTGAACCAAATATGTTTGACTCCGACCTTTTTGACTTCGATGACATCCTTGAAGAT
This sequence comes from Spirochaetaceae bacterium, assembly GCA_007695285.1. Taxonomy (GTDB): domain Bacteria; phylum Spirochaetota; class Spirochaetia; order DSM-27196; family PXBQ01; genus PXBQ01. The sequence goes on from REEC01000260.1 coordinate 2,698, forward strand.
GGAGTTCATCGCCTCGAATCGTCGGTCGGTAGTCGCCTCGTCGTGCGTAATAACCGGGTCGCGGATCAACGCGATGTCGTCGGGTTCGGAAATTCGTGGGTTGAAGTGCCGCGACACGACGTCGCTCGCTTCGTCGGTCTTCACGACGTCGACGTCCTCCTCGGTTCCCATGCCGGTGGACTCGATCGCCAAGGGACACTCGACAAACGGACTCACGATCATGTCGCCGGGCATGTGCGTCCATTGGTACAACTCTCTGCGCAGCGACGTCTCGAGCCCGCGCGCCCACGGATCTTCGCACGCGAGAGTCAACTCGTCGTCGACGTTCATCTCGTGCCACGGAATTTCGTTGATCCAGACCATCGGGCGCACGGGCTCGAGGTCGTTCAGTCGCCGCCACAACTCGGCCTTTTCTTTGTGGGTCGGCAACGCGGCGATCTCGGCCTTTTGTGCGCCGAGCCTTTTCAAGACCTCTGCGTCGGCGTGTGGAATCATGTTTTGGCCCCCTTTGCAGAATCGGAGTCGATTTTCGGAATTGACGTCTTTCGTCGCTCTCAGGATAGGTCCGTTGACCGGCGCGGTCAAGCACCGTTTTGCGGCATTTCTCTCCGAATACACGAAAAGATAGCCGAAATTCCTGTTTATAATAGATATAATGAATTTTATTGGACAAGTGTAATCGATTGCAAAAAAAACTTGCGCGCCGGCAGAAACCGTGAGACAATGACTCATTCGATCATCAAGATGGTCATAAGGACAATGTGGGTCCAACCATCACGATGGTTATAGGAGGTTCTGATGGCACGAAAAGTGTTGATGACGATGACAGTCATGGTACTGTCGTTTGTCGTGGTTTTCAGCGCGTTCGCCGGTGGAAAAGCCGAAGAAGAGGTTGCCCCCGCGGCCGCACCCGCGGTCACCGCCGCGCCCGGTGAGTACAACGAGGCACCGATGTTCGCTGCGATGGTTCGCGACGGACGGCTACCCCCGGTAGAAGAACGGCTGCCGGAAAATCCGCTGGTTATCGTCGATGGCATCAATATTCCGTCGGAGAACATCAACTTTGAGATCGGCCGATACGGCGGCCCACCGCTTCGCTCGGTCACGGTGAACCCCGAGTTGGACTGGACTTTGCGCGACGCGAACATGAACAACTTTCTGATGACGCCGATCCACACGACCGGCCCGATCAGAGGCAACATCGCCGAGTCGTTCACGATCAGCGATGACAACCGCGTCTACACGATCACGCTGCGCAAGGGCCTGAAGTGGTCCGACGGCGTCCCGGTCACGACCGAAGACGTTCGTTTTGCGTGGGAAGGTCGGATGTTGAACACCGATCTCACTCCCGTTGTCCCGGCTGCGTTCCGCGCGGGTGGTCGCCCGGGTGCGGAGGTCATGACACTCGAGATCATCGACGACTTCACGTTCAGGATGAGCTTCGCCGAACCGTACGGACGTTTTGCTCGCCAATTGGGGGCAGGTCAGCTCTGGGGTGGATACAATGAGTTGCTGAAACCGTCGCACTACCTCAAGCAGTTTCACATCGACTACACGCCGATCGAGGACATTCGTCCGCATCTGCAGGACCAAGGCTTGAGCGACGCCGAGTGGTTCCGGCTTTTCTTGTCAAAAGATATCCTCTGGCACCAGATCATGGCGTCGCACGCACCGGGGTTCCCGTCGTTGAACCCGTGGCTTCGCGTCGATTCACCGGACGAATTGATCCGGATGGAAAGGAATCCGTACTTCTACAAGGTTGACGCGGCGGGCAATCAGCTCCCGTACATCGATCGGTACGAATCCGTCGTCGTCGCCGACCCCGAATCGATTCCGCTCGCGGTAATCGCGGGTGACGTGAACTTCAACCGCGACTTGATCGCACACGAGCACGTCGGTCTGCTCCTCGAGAACGCGGAGCGCGGCGGCTACGAGATCGAGTTGGGTCTTGTGTACCACAACGCTCCGATCGCGTTGTTCTTCAACTACAACAACCCTGACCCGACGTGGCAGTCGGTCGTCCTCGATCGACGATTCCGTCACGCGGTCAACCTCGCGATGGACAACCAGACGTACCTCGACGTCGTTTTCCTCGGAATGGGAACAACCAGTCCGTGGTTCCCGGGCGGACACGATAAAGCGAGAGCAAATCAGCTTCTCGACGAGATGGGGATGGATCAACGCGACTCGGAAGGCTACCGTCTCGCGCCGAACGGCGAACGGTTTGAGGTTTACTTCGAGTTCTACGAAGCCGCCGCCGACTGGGCACGGATCGTCGAGTTGATCCGAGAAGACCTCGAAGAGGTCGGCATCCGGACGCCGATCCGGCAAATCGCGAACGAGCTCTGGGTCGCACGACGCGACGCGTTCGAGCTGTTTGCGACCGTCGACTGGCTCGACGACACCAACTGGCCGTACCTCACGTGGGACTTCATGCCGAACACGCGCATGCAGTGGGGTGGACTGTGGCACGAGTACTTGAATACAGACGGCGCGAGCGGTGTAGAACCGCCGGACTGGATCGTGGATCTGTACGAGCTCGAAACCGAGCTTCGATCGGTCCGAATGGGAACCGCGCGTGCGGAGGCGGCAGAGCAAAGATTGGCTGACTGGATGATGGAGAACGTCCCGATGTTCCCCGTTGCGCACGATGTCGTGAGCCCGACCGTTCGGCCGGCGAACCTGAGGAACGTTGCGCACTCGTTCCGGTCGATGGCGGCCCAGTCCGCCGCCGAGATGGTTTTTTACGGCGACTGATGAGTTTTAGCGATCTAGCCGGGTCCCGAGAGGGACCCGGCGTCTCCGTCTGCCGTTTTCCGGCATGTCCACAATCATGACTCCGCAAAATCCAACCTCGGGCTCCGTATTCCGGCGTCGGGATCTCGGTTTCTGCGGTCTGGAAGGGAATGGCGTATGTTAGCGTATATCGTTCGACGTTTTCTGATTATCATCCCGCTTTTAGTGCTGATCTCGATTATCGTTTTTATCGTCATCCAGCTTCCTCCGGGCGATTACCTCACGACGTACATCAGCAGCCTGCGGGCCTCGGGTGTCGAGCTCGACGAACGGGAGATCGAGGGCCTGATTCGACAGTATGGCCTCGACCGCTCGGTCACCGAGCAGTACTTCATCTGGGTCGG
>REEC01000262.1 GCA_007695285.1 Spirochaetaceae bacterium
AGCCGAGCCCGGTCAGGAGCAGCATCTGTGCGGTTGCGTAGAAAGCGGGTACTGCGTAATCGATCATTTTATGTCACATCGGGCGTGGATGCGCGGAGGATACTCCACGGCGGCGCTCGCTGTCAATCTTCGCAGGATTCCGGGTTCGGCGTGGCCGGCGCCCGATCTCGGCGGCTTGCCTAAAACAAATTCCCGGCCGCTTCGAACTCGAGCGTATACGACTCGCCGAGCAGCTCGAGAGCCGGGTTCGCACGGGCCTCGGCGACGAGGCTTTCGGAAATTTCGAACTCGGTAGTCTCGGCGGTGTTCTTGATCCGGACGAGCCGAACGTCTTTCTTGTCGACGATGTTGCACGTCCGGATCGCCGCCTGAACGGCGTGGCGGTCGCTCTCGAGCACCATCGGGATCTTTACGCTCTGAGGAACCGTCGAGGTAAGTGAGTTCGGGTACGTCTGGTCGAACTTGAACTTCTCGAACACGCGGCGCGTCGTGAAGTCGACGATCCCGATGCCGTTCGCGTTTCCGTTGCTCTTGTCCGTAAGGTCGAGCACCACGATCCGCGTGATATCGGGTCCTCCGCTTATGAACGGGGTATGGTACCGGCCGACCACGTTCGTGTCGAAACCGGTCCCGCTGTACTCCTTGCCGATCTCATCGATCACGAGTACGTCGAGCGCGTCAAACGGAAGTGGAGGAGAGAGAGCCTTCGCGCGCTCGAGCAGATCGGGCTCCCGTTCGAGAATCTCGTCGGCCGGAATCGCGGCGATCTGCACGGTGTCGTGATACACGTTCTCGAGCAGCGCGACTCCAAACACGATCCGATCGTGGCTCAGCACGAACTCGGCCATTTCACGGATGTTGGAAGCCATCGTGCCGAACCCGAGGTTGTGACACACTTCGGCGCCGCGCTGCTTCCCGAGCCCGATCGCGATCATCTTCACGAGGCCGCTTTCGTACCGGCCGCGGAACGAGACGTGAGGTTTGATCCGGTTCACGATTACGATCGCGTCGGCTTCCGCCGCGTACCGGTCGAGGTTGACCGGAAGGCCGGATGCGGTCGTTCCGAGTTCGACCGTCTCCATCGTCGCGCGAACCGGAGCGCCGACGGTCGACTCGTCGATCCCGAGCCGCGCGAGAGTCGCCTGCTGCCCTTCGGCGGTCGCGCCGCCGTGGGAACCCATCGCCGGAACGATGAACGGCGCAGCGCCGGCTTTTTTGAGTTCCGAGACGAGCGTTCGGACGATGAGAGGCTGATTCGAGACTCCGCGACTCCCGACCGCGATCGCGATTTTCATGCCCGGACGGATTGCCTCAAACGCGCGACACCCGCGTAGCTCACGGACCAGGTCGCTTTCAAGATCGAGCGGCGCGGCGCGATCGAACCGCCGACGCACGCGAACCAGACGCGGAATCGGGATCGGATCGAGCAGCTCGTTGAAGATGCTCACGGTTTCAGCGCGACGCGCAGGCACTCGGGGCTACGCGCCGCGAGGTCGAAGCCGTCCTTCCAGTTCGGCAGCGAGAACTCGTGCGTCACGAGTGTATCGAGCTTCACTTTGCCGCTCCCGACGAGGTGCAACGCGGTCGACCAGTCGTACGGGATCTGAGAGATCTCACCTTTGACGTCGAGCTCTTTCACGATGATCTTGTACGTATCGATCGGCGCGACGATGCCGCCGCGGATGCCGCCACCGGCCCAGAGAACCTTCCCACCCTTCCGGACGATGTCGAGCGACTCTTCGATCGGTTCGACCGAACCCGAGTTCTCGAGCACGACGTCGACGCCGACTCCGTTTGTCATCTCGTTCACGACGTCGCGGATGCCTTCCTCTTCGACGTTCACGACGCGGTCGGCACCGAGTTGTCTCGCCGTCTTCAACCGAAACGGCACGTCGCGCGTGAGACCGGTGATTATGATCGGCCCTGCGCCGATCGCGAGGCAGACCTGGAGCAGCAGAAGCCCTCGCGCGCCGGGTCCAAGAATCGCGACCGACTCGCCGGCTTTCACCCCCATCCGCGTGATGATGCTGTGGATCGAACCGGCGGTCGGTTCGATCAGAACTGCCTCGCGGCTCCCGATCGAGTCGGGCAGTTTGCGTAGCTGTTGCTCGGGCCACATGACGTACTTCGCAAATCCGCCGCCGGTCATGTAGTGCGCGCGACCTTCCATCGGGGGTATCGTGTTACAGATGTTGAACCGGCCTTCGAGACACGCGGGGCACTCGCCGCAGTAAAACGTCACAATCTCGTGAACGACCCGGTCGCCGGGTTTGACGCGCGTCACGGCCTTCCCGACCTCGCGCACGACCGAGACGATCTCGTGCCCGGCGACGACGGGGTTCGGCGGGTTCTTCACGCCGGCTTTGTCGTCGGCGATCCACTTGTGTATATCGCTGCCGCAGATCCCGCAGTACTGCACTTCGCACAAGACGTCGCGCGGAGCGAACCGGTTCTCACCGACCCGCGGGACCGGTACGTCGGTCAAGTCCATCGATCCATCGGGGAAACATACGAGCCCCGTCATCATCGCGGTTGTTTCGGTCGTAGCCATTCCTGCCTCCGTTTGTCGCGCGAGTAAATTCGGCGGCCGGTCGCGTAACGTCAATAATTGTACGGGCGTTCGCCGCGTCGGGTCAATCGCGCCCGGCTCTCATCGTGTTCCGTTTCTCAACACGTACGTTTGCCATCAAGATCGTTGAAATCGACCGTGAAGGACTCGCCGTTCGCGAGTCGCAGAGTCGCTCTCAACACCGAGCCGGACGCGGCGATCGGTTCGACCGACAGCTCGCTGATCGGCGAGAGCTCGTCGTCGCTCCACGGCTCGTCATCGGTCCGGTGCAGCATCGCGGTCACCATAAGTTCCATCGGTGGATTCTTCGCCGTTCGCTTCTTGTGCGCGTACAGTACCGTGCTCTGATCGGCCTCGGCGTTCCGGTTGCCGTGAACTTTCTGCGCGACTCCGTCCCAGCCCGCGTACGCGATCAGAGCGACGCGGCGGCCCGGGATCGCGGCGGTCGCGCCGTTTCTCGCGGCGTCCTGAAACGACTCGACCGTGGCCGGGACGCCGTCGATATGCGGCAAGCCGAAATGGCCGAGCGTGAGTTCGTACTCGAACGCGAGGCGCGAGCGGTCGACGCGGATCACGCCGCCCGGGATCGTGATCTCGGCGAGGTCGATGATGTACCCGACGCCGTTGTTCGGAGGACGGCGCATGATCGCCTGACGGTACACGACGCCGTCGTGCACGCCGTTGAACATCATGTTCTGCGAGTGCGCGAAAGCCGCGGGCTCGGCCGAGTCGTTCTCGACCGCGCGGCCGGTCAGGTAGAAGTTCACGTCTTCGCCGCGCACGTCGCGTGGGTCGAGGCTCCGGAAGGCGTACTCCATCGACGTGCCGCCCTTTAAGTTCTGGTCTTCCCACGGGAAGTGGGTATTGTACGCGAGCTTCGAGTAGTTGGGGTCGTCGTAGTACACCTTGCCCGGGACGATCTCGGACGTCCCGGTGAGGCCGTGGTTCACGAGCACGAGGCCCGGGCTCTCGAGCACGATGCGATCCGACGTATCACCCAGGCCGTCCCACATGCCGTCGTTCTCTCGCGTGGTCCAGAATGGAGAGTCCCCGCTCAGCGCGAGAGCGATGAACGGAAGAAACATCAGGAACGGGCTCGCCGCGCAGCTGTAGTTCTGGACCATGTACTGCCTCGGTCCGTAGAACCCGAGAGACGGTATTTCGTTGTGGTAGAAATCCTCGCGCGTCAGAAACTGCAGAAGTGAACCCGAGCACAAACGCCGTGCCCAACCCGCGTCGAGTCCGTGTGGGCTTTTCAACATGAACGCGACCGGCAACGCGGCGGACATCCACGTCCGGTAGCAGATGCTCCGCGACCACATATTGATGAACCCGTCGCGGCCGAAGAAATTCGGCAGGCAGTTCATCAACCGTCCCGCGGAGCGCTCGATCGTCTCGGCGATCTCCGGGTAGTGCTCGTCGCCGAACGTCCTGTTCCAGATCGTCGTGTACACGATGAACAGGCTGATCGAGTAGTAGTTGTACGTCTGCTCGAGGTACCAGCCGTCGCCCGAATGGTACGACAGGACCCAGAGCAGGTGGTCGCGCAGAAGGTCGTCGTCGATCGTGTACCCGTTTTTCTTCAGGAATGAGAGCGCGAGTATGTTGAAGATGCGCCAGTTGTTTTGCGTCGTCCGATGGTGCGCCCATTTTGATATCGTGAGCGCGACCGCGTCGCGTTCTTCCCGCGCAAGATGCGGCCAGAGAGTATCCGGCATCAACAGCAGTGTTTTACTGAGGCCGCCGAACTCGCACGTGAACTGATACGTCGCGTCCGGTAGATCTTCCGGCAGCGGCAGCGAGTTCGGATGCCCCGGCGTCAATACGTTCACGAACTGGCGGCAGTAGTAGTCGCGCAGCCCGATGCCGTTTATCGCGACGTCCGGCTCGACGTGGATCAGAGGACCGGCGAGCGCAAAGGTTCGCTCGAGCGCCTCGAACTCGAGCGACCGGAACCGCCACGCCGGATCATCGGGTTGTGGATACGACGTCGGGCCGAGAAGCGGAAACGAGAACGGCGCGTCGGGCGACTCAACGTGGCTGAACGCCCGGCCGAGCACGTACTTCGCGCACTCGATGTAATGCGCCCTCGTCATTCCGGTCATCGGGCTCAGGGAGTAATCAGGATCGTTCACGTGAAACGCTTTTTTCATCTGGTTTCGTCCTCCGGTGTGGGGATTCTGTCGGGACAGTCAGAGTAACACGATCCGCGAAAGGCCGAACACCACGCTGCAGTCAAAAAAACTATACCTGTGCCCAGGGCCGTGGTACACTCAAGCAGAGTCTTCACACCTCACGGACGAGGAGGATGTATGGCCAGTGTTCGCGAAATTTCTCCGTCCGACATCGGGTCGTGCGTCGCGCTCTGGAACGCGTGTTGCGGTCGTTCACGTCCGCTTCTGTACGCGCAGCTGTCACCCCAAACGTTTCAGACGCTGTTCTGCGATCCGGCCGACGGTGTCCGGACGATCAACCTGGTTGCGGAGCTGAAAGGCGAGGTCGTCGGGTTCGCAAACGGGGCGGTCCGCGACGGAGCGCCGCGCGCGTACATCACGATCGTCCTTGTGCGCGAGGACGTTCGGCGGCGCAGAATCGGAAAGGAGCTGCTCGCGCGGCTCGAACACGCGCTCGAGCGCGCGGCGGAGAGTCCCACGATCGAGCTCGAGCTTATGTTCTTCAACCCGGTCGCGCTGACGTGGTTGATACCTGGAGCAGGTTCGCACGATCATCCGAACGCGCCGGGAGTCGACGTCGCGTGCGACGGATACGTTTTTCTGAAAAACTGCGGGTACCGTGATATCGCGTACCAGAACTCGTACTATCTCCCGCTCTCGAAGTACGCGTTTCCCAAAGATATCCGGACGAAGATCGGCGAGCTCTCCGACGACGGCATCCGGATAGTCCGCTTCGACCCCAAAAGACACGATACGTTCGACGAGTTGTTCTCGGACCTCGGAAACGACGAGTGGCGCGAGATCGTCACGGTAAACTGTGCGCCGGGCGGCGGGGGCGACCCCGTCATGATCGTGGAGCACGGGAGCCGAGTCTGCGGCTTCGCGGGTCCCTTGCGCGTTCAGGAGAGCGGGCGCGGCTACTTTGCCGGTATCGGGGTTCACTCGGACTACCGGGGGCGCGGCGCCGGCAAGGTGCTGTTCGCATCGCTCTGTTTGGGGTTGAAAGAGATCGGCGCGGAGTTCATGTCGCTTTTCACCGG
>REEC01000175.1 GCA_007695285.1 Spirochaetaceae bacterium
AACGCTACACGATCGGCCTGATGCTGCTCGACCTCGAGAATCCCGCGCGTGTCGTGGGGCTCGCAAAAAAGCCGCTGATGGTGCCGGAAGCCGAGTACGAGAGGAACGGCTTCCGGGGTAACGTGTTGTTTCCGGGCGGGATGATCGCTGACGGCGACGAGGTGCGGATTTACTACGGAGCGGCCGACACCGTCGAGTGCCTCGCGACCGCCGATCTCGCCGACCTGCTTGGCTTTGTCGGAGCGTAACGCGGCAGTTCGGTGAGACGCTGGTCCTACGGCAGGAGCATGCCGCGAATCGTGTAGTAGATGAGTGCCGAGAGAACCGCGGTGCCGGGTACCGTGACGAGCCACGCGGCCACGACCCGCAGGATGACAGCGCGTTTCACGAGGCTTTCCTGGTAGACCTTACGGAGCTTTTTCTGTTCTTTCTTCGTGATTTTGGTCTTGCCGCGCTTCCGGCTCTTCGCGAGGCTCTTGAGGATTCGGCCTTTCTCCTTGATCGCCGCGGTCTCGAATTCGTGCAGAAACGCCTTGATCTCGTCCGGACTGCGCCCTTGATGTTCGTGGTGTTTTTCTATTTTCGCGATGATGCGTCGGTAGTTCGCCTTCAGGTGCTCGCGGAGAAAACCGATTCCGAATACCGCACCGATCGTTACGTGTGTCGTGCTTATCGGCAGTCCGAGCTGAGACGCGAGGATTACCGTGACCGCGGCGGCCATCGCGATGCTGTACGCGCGCATGTTGTCCATGTCGGTTATCTCGGTGCCGACGGTCTTGATCAACTTGGGCCCGTAGAGAGCCAAGCCGACAGCGAGACCGAGTGCTCCGACGGCCATGACCCAGAACGGGATGTCCGCGCCGGCGCCTATGCTGTTGGTCAGAAGGCTGTTGTACACCGCTGCGAGAGGGCCAATCGCATTGGCCACGTCGTTTGAACCGTGCGCGAAGCTCAGCAACGCGGCGGCAAAAATCAGCGGCAACCCGAAGAGCGCGTTTACGCCTTTTTTCCCGTTCGACATCGATTTTGCGATCGTGCGCAGTCGCGCACGCGAGCCGATGAAACTCACAACACCGATGCCGGCGCCGACACCGACCGCCACGTACGGATCGACCGTGACGACACGGGTTAGTCCTTTGACGATCAGGAATGTACTGAATGCCCAACCCATCGCGCCGATCAGAACCGGCACCATCCGTTGCGACGCGCGGACCATGTCTGTTTGATACGTGATGCCGTGTTTGATGACGAACAGGAACAACGCCGCGATTACGCCGCCGAGCACGGGTGAGATCACCCAACTCAACGCGATTCTGCCGACCGTGTCCCAGTTGGCAATGCTCCAGCCGGACGCGGCGATACCCGCGCCGAGTACGCCTCCGACGATCGAGTGCGTCGTCGAGACCGGGGCGCCGAGCGCCGTAGCGATGTTCAGCCAGAGCGCTCCTCCGAGCAGCGCCGCCATCATCAGCCAGACAAAGGAATCAGGATCGCGGAGTCGGCTCGGATCGATGATCCCGCTTCCGACCGTGCCGACGACCGCTCCTCCCGCGATGATCGCGCCCGCCGCCTCAAAGAACGCCGCGATCGCGACCGCGGTGAGTAGGCGCATCGCTCGCGCGCCGACCGCCGGCCCGACGTTGTTCGCTACGTCGTTCGCTCCGATGTTGATCGCCATGTACGCGCCGAACGCGGCGGCGACTACCAAGCTCAGGCTCAGATACCCATGGTTGGTCCATGTATATCCGATCACGAAAAGAACGAACGCGCCGGCGAGGCTCAATCGCACGTAATAACCACGCTGTTGCGCCGCGGTTTTTGTCTTTGCCATTTAGGTTTCCGTTCGACAAACTGATTAGGGTTTGTCCGTACGGTATCTCAGATGCCGGAACATGTAAATCGCCGGTCCGCCCCGGAAGCAACGCCGCTGCGCGTCGTTTCCCGCCGATTCATATAGGCCTCCGGCGGTACGAGTCCGGAAACCGGATCGGGACGCGGACATAAAAAAAAACGCACCCCCGTGTGGAGGGTGCGTCGACGATTATGCGGCGACGATTATACGTCGTCGTCTTTCGTGTTGTCTTGGATCATCCGGACGACCTTTTTCACGCCGATGTCGATCTGTGGTTTAAAAAAGTATCCGACCGCTATTCCAACGATGAGCCAAAAAATCATTGCTCTTCCTCCTCCGCGTTCTCAGTATGGATGTTTACCTTCATGCCGGGCTGAGACTTTGCATCGTCCCGAGCGGGTATTGTAACGCGAAGTATGCCGTTTTTGAATACCGCGTGCGCCTTTTCGCGATCGAATTTGTCCTCGGGCACAAAGAATTTCTGCGCAACCACGTCTTTGAGTTTCAGCCGTCGTTTCAGGTACTTCACGTCGTCGCGGTCGCGGAAAGAATCGCCGACGTGCGCCGTCAGTTGCATGTTGTCGCCCTTGAACTCTAGGTCGATTTTCTCCTCCGAGAACCCCGCGAGCGCGAATTCGAACACGATTGTCTTGTCCTCGAGCATGTAGATGTTCGAAGGTGGATACGAGTAAGCGGGGTACAGGTCCCCTTTCCACTTCCACGTCGGCGTCTTGTACCCGATGCCCTCGGTGAAGACCGTCGAGAAATCCTCGGCTGCCTCGAAGATCTCGTCCATGATTCGTCCCAAATCGATAAAGTCACGGTTTTTCATTCCGTCACCCCTTACGCCGCTATTTGCGGCCGTTGTCTCACCCTCCGTACGGAGCGGTGGTTCTGGTGGACCCGGTTACGGCGTCCACGCTTTTGGTCCTTGCGGCACCTGGTACAATAATAAGCAAAAATCATGCCGTAATCCATCGGGTGTGACCGAACCTGCGCGTCGGCGGTTAAATGTGTATCAAATTATAGATTCGGATCATCCGCGGCACCGGTATCAATGTCCGCCGTTATCCGATAATATGTCCCCGAAGCACCGTGCGATCGGTGCACCCTCTGAATCAAGGATGCTTGTGTGAATATTCGGGTTCTGTTCGTGGGCGAAATTGTCGGGAAGGCGGGCGTTTTTTGCGTAAAGACCCTTTTGTCCGATCTCCGTACGCGAACCAAAGCCGATTTTGTCGTTGCAAACTGCGACGGAACGACCGGCGGATTCGGAATTGGGAAAAATCACTCGGTTTACCTGCGAAAACTCGGCATCGATGTGATAACGACCGGCGATCAGGCGTACTTCAAGAAAGATATGGTCGAGCACATCGAGAAGGCGTACTACCTCTTGCGGCCCGCGAACCACCCGCCCTCGAATCCCGGGCGCGGTTGGCGGTACTACACGGTCGGCGATCGGAAAATAGCCGTCGTGAGCCTGCTCGGACAGGCGGGTTTCGATCGAATCCATCTCAGCAACCCGTACACTTTCCTGCCTGAACTCGTCGAGAGAATCAAGCGTGAGACGAACACGATCATAATCGATTTCCACGCGACCACGACGGCCGAAAAAGGTAGTATGTTTTTCCACGCCGACGGGCACGTGTCGGCCGTGATCGGAACCGGCCAACGTGTTCAGACGTCCGACGCCCGGGTCATGCCGGGCGGCACGGGCGTGATCTGCGACGTCGGCCGGACCGGGAGCATCGATTCGGTCGGTGGGCTCGACCCCTCGATCGAAATCAAAAAGTTTCTCAAACAGGTCCCGGAGCGGTCGAGCGAGGCGTGGGCGCGGCCTGAGATGCACGCCGTCGTGCTCGAGATCGACGACGACGGTAAGACGGTCTCGATCGAGTCGTATCGTGAGCCGTGCAAGGAGATTCCCGATGGTGGAAAAAGCACGAGTACTTAAGAGCGAAGGCCGGATCGTCACGTTGTCGTGCGGTTCACCCGCGTGTGGATCGTGTTCGGGGCATTTCTGCAACCTTCGTGACCGCATCTTTCCCGCGCTCAATACCGGGAACCTGCCCGTCGAGGAAGGTGATATCGTCGACGTATTCGTCGCTCCGGGCAAGGCAATCGTGTCGGGTTTTGTCGTTCTTATCATGCCGCTGGTTTTGTTTGCCGTTGTGTACTGGGTGACCGGCCGCGTCTTCGGTGACGCCTCGGACCTTGTGCGCGTGGGGTTCGGACTTCTCGGGCTGACGTCCGGATTTGGGATCGCGTACGCGGTGAACCGGTTGCGCCCTGAGAAGGACTACCCCGAGATCATCGGACGGCTGGGTTGATCATGTCGATGTGTAGCCGAACACGTCGATAAACGCTGTCGTCACGGTTTTCTTTGCTTCGACCATCGGCACGCTTCGCCCGAGTAACCGTTCGAGCGACGTCTGGCCCCTGTCGCGGATACCGCACGGTACGATCCATCCGAAATGCGAAAGGTCGGTCGAGACGTTGAACGCAAAACCGTGCATCGTCACGCGCTGCGACACCGCGATCCCGATCGCAGTGATTTTCTCGTCCTGAACCCAGACACCGCGATGCGCCTCGTCGCGGTCCGCATCGACTCGGTACTCCGAAAGAACCCTGATGAACACTTCTTCGAGGTTCCGGATAAACGAACGAAGAGCGCGCTCCTTCTCGTACAGGTGAATGATGACGTATCCGACGAGCTGACCGGGACCGTGGTACGTCGCTTCGCCGCCGCGGTTTATTCGATGAACGGTCGCGCCGGCCGCCTCGAGCACCGATTTTTCGACGAGGATGTCCTCGTCCGCCGCGCTCTTCCCCATCGTGATGACGGGGGGGTGTTCGAGCAGCAAAAGGGTGTCGGGGATCTGTTCGGCGATTCTGCGCGCCACGAGCTCTTTCTGAAGCGCGAACGCTTCGGGATACCCGATCCGACCGAGATCGCGTACGTCGAGCGCCTTCATGCGACCGTGCTCCGTTCCACGTACTCGGTGATTCGGCCGGCCAAGTCGTGCAGCGCCACGATCTCCGTGACGACACCCGCTTCGACCGCCGACCGCGGCATGCCGTATACGACGCAACTTGCCTCGTCCTGCGCGAGGGTGACCCCTCCGGAGCGGTAAACGGCTCCGAGCTCGGCCGCACCGTCACGTCCCATTCCGGTCATGATCACTGCGATCGCGGAGTTACCGTACTCTGCGGCGACCGACCGAAACAAAACATCGGCCGACGGCCGATGGCCGTTACGCGGAGGCTCGTCGTTCAATCGGCAGAGCCCTGCAAGGCTGCGTTTTTCCACGGTGATATGTCGATTACCCGGTGCGATCAACGCGCGATTCGGCTTCAACACGTCACCGTCTTCGGCTTCTTTCACCTCGTACGGTGAGATCCGGTCGAGACTGCGCGCGAACTCAGCCGTGAAGCCCGCCGGCATATGCTGAACCACGACGATCGGTACGTTGAGCGTTCCCGGTAGCGCCGCGAACACCTTCCGAAGCGCGTTTGGGCCGCCCGTCGAAACGCCGATCGCGATGAGTTCGGCGCTTCCGGGCGCCGGCGGCACAACGGCGGACGAGACCTTGGGTGTCTCAGGCGGTGTGCTCGTGCTTTTTTGGCGTTCCTGGACCGGTTGAGTCGTCGCGTGACCTGCACTCGGCCTCTTCCTCTTTCGATACGCGGAGCCGTAACTGCGGACCATCTCGGTGAGCGTCTCGGCGACCGTGTGGATATCGTGCGAGACCGAGCCCGACGGTTTTGCGACAAAGTCCGAAGCGCCCATCGAAAGCGCTTCCATCGTGATCTGAGCGCTCTTTTGAGCTATCGAGGATAACACGACGACCGGAATATCAATGCCGCGTTTCCTTCGCTCTTCGAGGAACTGAA
>REEC01000254.1 GCA_007695285.1 Spirochaetaceae bacterium
GCGCGCGCCGACCAGGCCGCGGTCGTCGAGAGAGCGGGCGGCCGAGCCGCGGTGATCAAACGCGGCGCGTTCGACAACAGCCCGGTGCCGGGGGAGAAGCCGAAGTTCCACGTATAGCGCTAGCGAAACGCCCCCCGTGCGTCGATCGGACTCTCGCGTTATAATGAACGAGTCAGCAACCGACAAGGAGCCCAGATGAAAACGAAACAAGACGTACCGATCTCACTCGCGGTCGTGACCGGCGGACACGCCTACGACGTCAAAGGGTTCCACGCGTTGTTCCGTCGATTCCCGCAGTACGACACGTACATACAGCACATGGACGACTTCTGCTCCTCGCCGGAACACGTACGGGACGCGTACGACGTCGTGTTGTTCTACATGATGATGGGCGACGGCTCGAGCGACGGGCCCGACGACGAGGCATCGCCGTGGTACGCGGGCAAACCGCGCGCGGCACTCGAGCATCTTGGAACCATCGCGCAAGGCATCGTGCTGCTGCACCACGCGCTCGTCGCGTACCCGGAGTGGGAGTTCTGGACGACCGTGACGGGGTTGCCGAAGCGGAAGATCGAGTGGGAACACGATCAGGACATCCCGATTCACGTCGCCGACTCGAACCACATCGTGACCGCGGGTGTATCGGACTGGACGATCCGCGACGAGACGTACCTCACCGATGAACCCGACGAGAACAGCCACGTCGTGTTGTTCACCGACCACCCACGCAGCACACGCGCGATCGCGTGGACGCGCAAACTCGGCGCGGCGCGTGTTTTCTGCTACCAGTCCGGGCACGACGATCAAGCGTGGTCGGACACGCGCTTTCAGCGCGTCCTGACGAACGGAATCGAGTGGGCCGCCGGAGCACGGACATAGTCGGCGAGAAAATTGGGCTCCGGAATTCCTGCCGCTAGTCTTGCCAGAGTTCGCGATCGATCTCCGCGAAGCCCCGAACCGCCTCGTCGAACTCATCCGCCTCTGCGTGCGACCACGATCCGGCGAGATCATCGAGTTCATCGTACCTGAGCCGCTTTTCATCGGCGTCGAGAAAAGCGTCCTGAAGCGTCCCGAGAACGAGTTCGGAGACGCTGACTCCGCGCCGGCGACTCTCGCTTTCGAGAACTCGATTTAGCCTTTCATCGGTGACTTGAAAAGTGTAAGCAGCCATCTTCGCCTCTCCGGGATAACGCTATCCGTTATCGCCGTCAGAATCAAGACATAAGGATGGCACCGATGATGCATCATCGGTCAACATTTTCCGGCATCTGCGACCCGCGGAACGGGCCGGCGATCGGGAGCGAGAAGAAGAACGTCGTGCCGCGCGGAGCTCTGTTCTCGACCCAGATTCGGCCCATGTGCCCGACGACGATTCGGCGCGCGATCGAGAGTCCCAGCCCGGTACTCTTCTCGCCGTCCGGCGCGCTCACGGTCTTTGTGCCAAACGGTTCAAAAATCCGGTCGACCTCGGCCGGCGGAATCCCGGGCCCGAGGTCTGCGACAGAAATGGTTATGTGTTCGTCGGTGGAAAACACCGTGATCACCACGTCGGTCCCGGAGTCGGTAAACTTCACCGCGTTCGAGACCAGGTTGTTCAGGACCTGCATGATCTTGGTGCGATCAAGTTGGACTCCCGGCAGCGCCTCGTACTTGTTCACGACGATCCGGACGCCGCGCGACGACGCGACCGCCTGGTTCATCCCGATGCTTTCGGTTATCAGCGCATGAACGTCGGTCTCGACGATGTTCAAGTCGAGGCGCCCCGCTTCGATGCGCGCGATGTCGAGAAGCTCGTCGAGCAAGGTCAAAGTGAAAGAACTTGACGACTGGATCATCGAGACAAACTCGCGGTTCTCGGACGAGAGCGAACCGTCGTCCGAGTCGAGCACGAACTTGCAGAGATGCAGAATCGAGCCGACCGGGTTCCGCAGGTCGTGGGCGGCCATACCCAGGAAGTGGTTCTTCACGTCGTTCAGCTTCGCGAGTTCGGCTTTGCTTTTCTGCAACTCGCGGTTCGTCGTCGAAAGTGTATTGTTCAGCTCGACAAAACTCCGGCGCAGATTCTCGGTCTCGTTCACGTCGATGTCGCCGATCGCGACGATGCCTTCGCCGATCGGCGCAAAACGGAAGTAAAAGCTCTGCGGCAGCCCGGAACGGGTTGTGACGTTCAAGAGGTGCCGCGCCTCGGGATCGAGAATCACGCGTTCGAGCTCGAACCGCGCGCCGAACTGAAGAACCAGATCCGAGAAGAGAACCGGCCGGTCGGGTATCGCGAGCAAATCGCGGACGTACGCGTTGCACTCGATCACGGTGCCGTCACGATCAATGATCAACACCAGAATCGGAGCTTGCTCGGTGCAGTACCGCGCAAGAAGGTCGGTGACTTTTGGATCCGCCAGGGTAATCGCCATACTCAGTTATTCCGAATGAAGAGCTCGAGACGCTCGAGTGTCTCGAGGTGTTCGACGCGCGGGAAATCAAGGATCACGTCGGCCTCAATCCACCTGAACGCTTGGCCGCCGACGAGAATCGGTAGTTCGTCGTCGAACGAGCGAACCTGTTCGATGATCTCGAGAAGCGACGGGAGGTTACTCGAGATACTGAGCGAGAGCGCAAGCACGTCGGGACGGCGGTCGACGATCGCCCGGACCAGGTCGGGCGTCGGCGTGTTTGCGCCGAGAAAGTAGCCGTTCCAGCCGTTGAGCTCAAAGATATCGGCGACCATCTTTGCTCCGATCTGGTGGTACTCGTTCGAGACGGCCGAAACGATCGCGCTGCGGCCGATATGCTCGGCCGAGAAGATCTTCGGATACACCAACGTCATGAGGCTCTCGGTGATCGCGGTCGCCAGATGCTCGGTCGCGACCGATATCTTGTTTTCTTCCCAGAGCGCGCCGACCTCGTACATCGCGCGCTGAAACAACTCGACGTACACGGCGCGAATCTCCGTGTCCTGCTCAAGCAGATTCTGAACGATGCCGTGGCACGCCGCCCTGTCGCCGACGACGAGCGCGTCGAAGTACTCCCGGTAAACCGATTCGTCGATCATTTCACGGGAAACCATAGCCGCGCGCCTGTGCGCTGTCAAGCGTAACGGCTTTCTCTGCTTCGCGGGAACTCGAGGAAGCGCCGAAAAAAAACGACGCCGAGTTAGAACACCCGGCGCCGGATTCAAGCGTTACGAGAACGCGTCAGTCGTCTATCCAGACCTGCTCCCACCGGTTCTGCGCGGGCGAGCGGATTCGCCACGATGCGGGAGATGCCTCCGGGAAGTTTTTGACTCGATTCTGCACGATTCCGTACCCGGGAGGTGTACTCACGATCCCGATCGTCGGGTAGTACTCGACCGCCAACTCGAGGATCTGATTCATCATCCGGTTGCGCGCGTCCGCATCGGGCTCTTTCAAGATCGCGTCGTGCAGAAGCGCCGCTTCGCGTACGGCGGCAGGCGGCTCGCCGGCCTCGACGCTTGCGTCAATCAGGTGCGTCACAAAACCGCCGCGCAAATAGTTCCACTGCGTCCACCGCGGTGCCCAGTCGAACGCGACCGGCAGGTACATCCGCGGAGCGATGATCGCGTCGAATCCCCCGGTTCCACCGCGAATACTCGCCTCGCTTTGGTTTTGTTGCCGGCGGACCGTGATGAATGACCTCTCGCCGAAGTTTATCTCGAGACGCACTCCGACTTCCTCCCAATGGGACTGGACGATCTCGAGAACGTCGACCAACTCCGGCGAGTGAACGTCGATGCGTACGATAACTCTTCCCCCGTCCGGCATGAGCCGGTAACCGGCTGAGTCACGCTCGGTCAACCCGACATTGTCAAAATACTCGTTCGCCAACGAGACGTCATACTCAACGTGTTCGTACGCGAGTCGTTCGCTGTGGAACGGAGTCTCGGCCTGCGGTGCGGCACCCCACGGCACGACCGTTCCGGCGAACAACAGGTCGCCGATCTCCTCACGGTCGATTGCGTGCGACAATCCCGCACGGAAGTCGCGGTTTCTGAACAGCTCTCCCATCTCGTCGTGCGTTTGGTTCAGGTAAATTACGGCCGCGTTCGGTGAGGCGGGGATCTTCTCGAATAATCGGTAATTCCCTGCCGCTTCACCGGCCGCGAGGACCGGCCGGTTCTCGACGTTGTTCGCGTGACGCGCCATTATATCGACATCACCGGCGAGCGTCCGCAGGACGAGCACGTCGCGATTCTCGAGGATGTCGAACACCCACTCATCTATGTACGGCAACTGCCGTCCGTCGGAGTCGACTTTCCAGTAGTACGGATTCCGGATGAACGTCAGCCGAGTATGCTCGCCTGTGTACGGGACCGAGATCTGCCACGCGCGAAGGACAGGCCGGTCGGGGTTCGACCAGTATCCGGCCATGAGGTCGAAGTAGTCCATCCACTCGGCGTAGCCTTCCCGGTCGGCAACGGCTGCAGCGTCCGGGTTGTAATCCGCGTGAAACTGCGAGAGGTAGTGCTTCGGCACCGCGAAATCTATGTTGCTCGCGGCAAACTCGAGGAACATACCCTGAGGAATCGCGAACTCGAATCGGAACGTGTAGTCGTCGATGATCGTGAGCTCGGCGGGTTCGCCATCGGCGGTGATGATGTCCGGAGGCACCGGAGACAGCTCTTCATTCAACGCGATGTCGTTAAACCAGAACTCGACATCGGCTGTGGTAAACGGCGCTCCGTCGGACCACCGCATGCCGCGTCGCAGATGGAACGTATACGTCGTACCGTCCTCGCTCGCCTCGACGCGCTCGGCGTAGTTTGGGATGACTTCGCTCCAGCCGGGGTTCCAGGTGACCATTCCCTCGTACCCGACGGTTCGCTCGAGCCACGCGCCGTCCGCCGCGCCGATCAAAGCGCTCTGCATCCGGCCGCCGTATCGCCCGCTCTCTTCAAGCGGAACGACGACGAGCGGATTCTCCGGGAGACGTTCTGCCAAAGGCGGCAGCTCGCCGCGCTCCACCATCGCCGCGAGCTGCGGCGCTTCCAATCCGGGTTCCGCCATAGCCGCGGGCGTCGGAGCTTCTTTAGCTCCGCCCGCAAAAACGAGCATCGGAATCGTGATGACTCCGATCAGACATAATAACCTCTTCATACGACCTCCTCTCTCCGTCGCGGCGCGGGGGCAAGATGTTGATCCGGCGCGTATGCGGCAGAGGGCATGCTATTGTACCACAAGGTGCCTGGCGGGATGCAAGGTCTACTCGCGAGCAGAACGATTAGAACTTGGTGAAAAACCGCCTGCCTGCGGATTCGCCGACCACGGCCGGCGGCGGGCAAGTCCGCTGTCGAGGCTCTGCTCGGCGACCGGCTGGCCTCCCGGTGACTTTCGGTGTATGATCCGTTGGACATCACAATCACGGAGATAGATCACATGCACGTACTCAATCTCGACAGGAACTGGGAGTTCCGCCGGACGGCGACCGCGCAGACCTGGGGCAAGCGCACCGAAGGTATCACGGTCGACCTGCCGCACGACTTCAGTATCACTCAGCCGCGCTCGGCGGAGTCGATGGGCGGCGCGTCGAACGGATTTTTCGTAGGCGGCGTTGCGTTCTACGAGAAGAAGATCGACGTTCCCGCGGAGTGGGCCGGTAAGCAGATCGTGCTCGAGTTCGAGGGCGTGTACATGAACACGACCGTGCGGATCAACCGGCAGCTCGTCACGTTCAACCGGTACGGCTACACGACGTTTTTCTCGGACCTCACGCCGTACGT
>REEC01000263.1 GCA_007695285.1 Spirochaetaceae bacterium
GAAAACAGGATGGGTACGGTGAAGGAATCTAAAATCGACGAAGGTACGCTTGCTTCGGCAGACGAAAGTTTGCTCGCCGGCGTGGATGAATCCCGCGAGCCGGAACTGGAGAAATGGTTTACCGCATCGCAGGGGCAGTTGATCTGGTGGCGTTTCAAGAAACACAAAATGGCGTTGATCGGCATCGCGGTCCTGGCTTTTCTGTATTTCGTTTCGATGTTCGCCGAATTTTTCGGCCCGTACGGTACGACGCAGCGTTTTGCCGCGTACGAGAACGCCCCCCCGACACGGATCCGGTTTCGGACCGAGGACGGAAGGTTCCGCTCTCCGTTCATCTACGGGCTCACGCGGACGGTCGATCGAGCGACGTTTCGTCAGGTATTCACGGAAGATACGTCGGTCATGTACGACGTCAAGTTTTTTACGCGTGGAAGGGAAGCGAAAATCCTGTGGCTGATACCGTCGAGTCTGAAGTTTATCGGAGTCGACGGCGACGTGCCGCTACTGATATTTGGTGCCGACCGCCTTGGGCGCGATCTGTTCAGCCGTACGTTGCACGGTTCGCGACTCTCTCTATTCATCGGGTTTGGCGGCGTTTTTTTGAGTTTCGTGCTTGGCACGTTGTTGGGTGGGTTATCCGGATATTTTGGGGGAGTCGTCGACGACGTAATTCAGCGCATGATCGACGTCTTGCTGTCGATCCCGACGATTCCGTTATGGATGGCGCTGGCCGCGGCGATTCCGCGGCACTGGGGTGTGACGCAGACTTACTTCGCGATCACGCTTGTGCTCGCGGTAGTGGGGTGGGCAGGACTCGCGCGTATTGTTCGCGGGAAACTCCTCGCGCTGAGGGAGGAAGACTTTGTCTTAGCCGCCCGCATCTTCGGCTCGCGGCAGTTGTACATCATCCGGCGACACTTGTTGCCGAATTTTATGAGTTATCTGATCGTGCATATCACGCTCGCGATTCCGGCGACGATTCTTGGTGAGACGTCGTTGAGTTTCCTCGGACTCGGTCTCCAGCCTCCTGCGGTCAGCTGGGGTGTGCTGTTGCGCGACGCGCAGAACATAACCGCGATCGCACAGAGACCGTGGCAGTTGATTCCGGGAGCTTTTGTCGTGATAGCCGTTTTGATGTTCAGTTTCCTCGGAGACGGTCTGCGCGACGCGGCCGATCCGTACAAGAGCTAGATTTGCCGTTATCCCAAGGGAGGATACTGTGGCCAATATACTAGAGGTAAAAGACCTCAGGACTTTTTTCTTCCTGGAGGAAGGGACGTTAAAGGCTTTGGACGGCGTCAGTTTTTCGCTCGAGAGAAACAAGACACTCGGGATAATCGGTGAGAGCGGATGTGGGAAGAGCGTCACCGCGCAGAGCATTTTGCGGATAGTCCCGCATCCCGGAAGAATCATGTCGGGCGAGATTCTGTTTCACAAAACCGACTCGGGCGAACCCGTCGATTTGGTGACGTACGATCCGTTCGGGTCCGGAATTCGAGACATTCGGGGCGCAGAGATCTCGATGATTTTTCAGGAGCCGATGACGTCGTTGAGCCCGGTTCATACGATCGGTAATCAAATCATCGAGACGATTCTACTGCATCGAACGCCCGACAAAGTCGAGGCACGTGAGATCGCGATCGAGATGCTCGCCAAGGTAGGAATAAGCAACCCGAAACAGAGGATCGACGAGTACCCGTACCAGTTGTCGGGAGGCATGCGCCAACGCGCGATGATCGCGATGGCGTTATCGTGCAACCCCGCGATTCTGATCGCCGACGAGCCGACGACCGCGCTTGATGTGACGGTACAGGCGCAGATCCTGGAGTTGATGAAATCGCTTCAAGACCAGTTTGGAATGGGAATAATCTGCATCACGCACAATCTTGGCGTGATCGCCGAGATTGCCGATACCGTTGCGGTGATGTATCTCGGCCGGATCGTCGAGCACGGGACCGCTGAAGAGGTTTTCAACAACCCGATGCACCCATATACGCGGCGCCTGTTGATGAGTATCCCAAAACTCGGAAAAAAGGCCGGGACACGGTTGGCTACGATCAAAGGAACCGTACCGATCCCGCTCAATCGTCCGCCACGCGAGTGCGGTTTTTTCACCAGATGCCCCGAAGCGATGGCCGGCAAGTGCAACGTGAAGACGCCCGCGCTCGTAGAGACTCACGGTCATTCGGTACGGTGTTTCCTGCATAGTGACGAAGAGGAGCCGATCGTCGAGATCGATGAGTCGAGGAAAAGACGGAAAGAACTCCTGAAAGAGACAGCAAAATGAAAACAAAAAAAGCTACACCGGCCGATGGCGTCAGGGGCGACAGATTGCTCGAGGTGGAACACCTCAGAAAATGGTTTCCGATCGAGAAGGGGTTTATTCGGCGCGTCGTGGGACACGTCAGGGCCGTCGACGACGTGAGCTTCTACCTCAACCGCGGCGAGACGCTTGGATTGGTCGGTGAAAGCGGATGCGGAAAAACCACGCTCGGAAGGTGCGTGTTGCGGGGAATCGAACCGACCGAAGGAACGATCAAATTCCGGTTTAACGGCGAGTTGACCGATGTGACCGCTCTGAAAGAGAGCGAGTTCAGGCCGAAACGCCGTGACATGCAGATGATATTCCAGGATCCGTTCTCATCGCTCGATCCCAGAATGTCGGTTCTCGACATAGTCGGAGAACCGCTGAAGGTTAACGGTGTCACTTCACGAAGCGAGATCGAGGATCGCGTTAAACACCTGATGGACGTAGTCGGGCTAGAAGTGAAGCACCTCAAGAGATTTCCACACGCGTTCAGCGGTGGTCAACGTCAGAGGATAGGAATCGCCCGCGCACTTTCGACGAATCCGAAGTTGATCGTGTGCGACGAAGCGGTCAGCGCACTCGATGTCTCGGTACAGGCGCAAATCCTCAATCTTCTGCAAGATCTGCAGGAGGAATTCGACTTGACGTATTTATTTGTGGCCCATGATCTCTCGGTCGTCGAGCATATCTCTACTCGGGTCTCGGTGATGTACGTCGGAAAGATGGTGGAAATGGGCGCAACCGAGGAGATGTTCAAGAACCCGAAGCACCCGTATACCGAAGCTTTGCTCTCGGCCGTGCCGAATCCTGATCCGGGAAGAAAAATGTCCCGAATCGTCCTGCGCGGAGAGGTGGCCAATCCTGCCAATCTGCCGTCAGGATGCCCGTTTCATCCGCGCTGCGCGTACGCGAAAGACATTTGCCGAGAAGAGGTCCCCGAGTGGCGCGAGGTCGAACCCGAACACTTCGCTGCATGCCATTTCTCGAGTGAGCTCGATTTGGTAGGCATCGAGTAGTTCCTGAAATTCATCGCTGCCCAAACCTTTCGCCGCGCAAAACACGGAATCGGTCTACCGGAGTTTCCGCGCGATGAGGGTCAAGCCGACGCCGGCTACGATCGCGACAGCCGCGCCGAGCGTCGAGATCGTGTCGAAGCCCGAAAACAAGACAAGCGCAAGAAGGCCGAGTCCCAGGATCACGAATTCGACACCAAATACCCGGATTGAACGGTACGCGAGTGTCTTTGTCTCGCGTCCACGGCGCAAGTAATACTCGCCGGCAACCAGATAACCGGTCAGTCCCAACGCGACGACGACCAGGTAGATTCGGTCGACAAGCGAAATGCGGACTCCTCCCCAGTAGCCTGACTCGGTGATCCTCACCATGAATGCCAGCAATGCTGTCCGGAACAATACGGCCAGTGCGATTCCGCCGGCGAATGAGACCAACCACACTCCATACTGGATCACATGGGCAACGACGGAGTTGGCGCTCTTTAAAGCTCTCTTACTTCTATTTTTCACCGATTAACTCCTCGTACGGAGCTTCACGCCACTCGGCGCGAATTTGTGCCAGATCGCGCAACAAGATTACGCGTTCCCTTTCCGATTCGAAAACAGGCGCGTTCTTGAAGTAACCGGTCAGGACTCGAAGATTGTGGAGAATCGCCGAGCGTGATCGTGGTCTGCCGCTCCTCCGGCGCCGCCACGCCGGGGGCGGCACGTGAGTATTGAGAATAAACTCGGCGTCCGTGTGCCTTTTATGCACGATTTCGCCGAACGTCTTTCCCATCATCAGCGTGACGCTTCTGAAAAAGACGGTCAGAACCGCGATTCCCACGAAGAAAACTAGTAACATCCAACCTATCATAAGTGACTACTGTACCCGAAAACCGGCCGCGACGGAATACTCCGTGCGGATCACTCTGAACCTGTCACGCGCATGAGCTCTGCAATCTCCGGGTAGTCTTTGTCGGTGTCGCCGAACTCCTGCCGCGCGTTGAAAAGGCGGTTTTTCAAGTTTTTCACGAGCGGCTCGATACCCGGTTCACGGTACAGATTGGTACACTCGAACGGATCGGTGATCATGTCGTAGAGTTCCCATCCGGCAGGAGTCGGGTCGTCGAGCGCGCCGGACGCGTCGAGCGGCAACCCGTAGAAAAAAGTCAGCTTCCAACGATCGGTCCTGATTCCGAAATGCGCCGGCACGTCGTGTCTGTGTGCACGGTGCATCCAGTACCGGAAGTACAAATCGTCGCGCGGTTCCGCGCCGGGAACTCCCTCGAACACGGGTTTGAACGATCGGCCCTGCATCGCCGACGGGACCGGGACTCCCGCGTACTCGAGTAGGGTAGGGGCGATGTCGATGTTCGCCATCAACCCGGTCCGCACGCCGCCGCATTCTATCGTTTTTGGATATCGGATCATGAACGGCGCTTGCAACCCCTCCTCGAAACTCCACCGTTTATCCTGGTAGTCGTGCTCGCCGAGGAACATTCCCTGGTCCGAGGTGTAGACGACGACGGTATCGTCGAGGGTTCCCTGCCGTTCGAGCTCATCGAGCAACCTTCCGACAGAGTCGTCGATGCCGGAAACGGTGCGCAAGTAGTCTTTCAAGTACTTCTGGTATGCCGCTAACCCTTTTTCACGGAAACTCATTTTTTCGGTACCGATGAGTGGTCCTGTCACGTAGTCCGGTCGCGTGAAATCGGCGTACAGGCTCCGAACCGGGTTCCTCGGCGTGACCGATGAGCCGTACTCACGCGTCGCAACCGAGCGGTGCGACCTGTCCTCGAAAAGCGTATCGGGAACGGGAATCTCTACACCGTCAAAGTCGTGCTCGTGTCGGCGAGGATACTCCCAGAAGTCGTGCGGTGCTTTGTGATGGCACATCAGGAAGAAAGGACGATCGGTCGGACGTGATTTCAGCCACTGCTCGCTCATATCGGTGATGATGTCGGTGACGTATCCTTGGTGGCGTACGACGCCTCGTCCTTTCTCCGTGAACTCAGGGTCTTGATACGTCCCCTGGCCGTGTTCGCCCGATAAAAACTTGAACTCGTCGAACCCTTCCGGCTCGCAATGCAGGTGCCACTTTCCGAAGAGCGCGGTTGCGTACCCGGCGGAGCTGAGCAGGCGAGCGAGATTTGGCGAGTACCCCGCCGGGAGAGAGTCGGCGAGCGTTCGAACGCCGTTGACGTGACCGTACTGCCCGGTGAGGATGCTCGCGCGGGCAGGGGTGCATATCGCGTTCGTGCTGAAGAAATCCGTCAGAAGCAGGCCGCCTTCCGCGAGGCGGTCGAGATTCGGAGTCCGGAACACCCCCGCGAGGCGCGACGCGTACGCGCTGATCGCGTTCGCCGCGTGGTCGTCGGACATGACAAACAGAATGT
>REEC01000264.1 GCA_007695285.1 Spirochaetaceae bacterium
AGTTCGAGCAAAACCGGTTCGAGCGCGAGAACGACGGATACCGTGACGCGAGCATCGAGACGGTCCGGATCACCGCGCTCTGGATGCCGATCGCTGAAGTCATCATGGGAGTCGGCACTGCGTTGGTGCTGCTTGCCGGCGGATACGGCGTGATACGGGGCGAGCTCTCGCTCGGAACTCTCGTCGCGTTCACCGTGTACATCGGAATGTTGTTCCGCCCGATTCGTCAAACAGGGATGATGCTCAACTCGACGATGCAGGCGCTCGCGGCGGCCGAACGGATTTTCGAGGTGCTCGATGCGCGCCCCGAGGTACAGGACCGGCCGGGGGCCATTGCATTGAAAAAACCGACCGGCGGAATCGAGTTCGAGAACGTGACGTTCTCGTACGACCGACGGAATGACGTGGTGTCCGACTTCTCGGCTCGAATCGACCCCGGCGAAATGGTCGCGCTCGTCGGACCGTCCGGTGCCGGGAAGTCGACTCTCGTGCACCTGCTCACGCGGTTCTATGAACCACAGGAAGGCCGAGTCCTGATCGACGGAACCGATATCCGCGACGTAAAACTCGCGAGTCTCAGGAGCACGATCGGCATCGCGATGCAGAACGTCTTTGTCTTTGACTCGACGATCCGCGAGAACATTGCGTACGGCAACCCCGACGCGTCCGCGTCCGCGATCGAGCGCGCCGCGCGGACCGTGCAGCTTCACGACTTCATCGCGGGCTTACCCTCCGGGTACGACACGCCGGTCGGCGAGCGCGGCGTCGCGTTGTCGGGCGGCCAACGCCAGCGGCTTGCGCTCGCGCGCGTCGTGTTGCGCGACCCGGCGATCCTGCTTCTCGACGAGCCGACGTCGAGTCTGGACGCCGATACCGAACGCGCGATGGAGCGAGCTCTCGACGTCGCGCGGCGCGGGCGGACGACCATCGTGATCGCACATCGGCTCTGGACCGTGCATCACGCGGACAGGATCATCGTCGTCGACGGGGGGCGGATCGTCGAGACCGCGGTTTCTTCCGATCGTGAGTCCGCGCACGACACGCTCGTCCGAAGCGGCGGGTTGTACGCGCGGTTGTACGAGCTTCAGTTCAGCAGCGAGACGACGTCGGCCGACGACGCAGGAGGAGTGTGAGATGCGCGGTGGATTCATGATGAGGATGCAAGAGGAAGAGGAAGCCAAGTTCCGGCTCACCGAGCTGAACCGAAGGTACCTGCGGCTTCTTGCCGCGCACCTGAAGCCGTACATCGCGACGATCATCGGTGCGGTGACCGCGATGGTGATTGCGTCCGGAGTCGCGCTCGTCCTCCCGCTGCTGTTGCGCCTCGCGGTCGACCGGCACATCGTCGCGCGCGATATGGGTGGACTGCTCGGCGTCGCCGGCGCGTACGCAGGGCTCACGTTTCTGCAGTGGGCCGCCGCGTATACCCAGAGTCGGCTCTCCGGAACGGTCGGTCAGAACGTGATACGGAACCTTCGCCGAGACCTCTACGCGTCGGTTCTGCGCAACTCGATCTCGTTCTTCGCGCGTGAGCGAGTCGGTGAGATCATGTCGCGTCTCACGAACGACGTGAACTCGCTTTCCGAGTTTGTCTCGACCGGAATCGTACACGTGTTGAGCGACGTGATGACGCTCGCGGGCATCCTCGTGATGATGTTCGTGCTCGACGCGAGGCTCGCGCTCGTCACGTGCGCCGCGATCCCGGTGATCGCGCTCGGCACGCGCGTGCTCGGACGAAAGATGCGCGAGTCGTACGACGTGCTCCGCCGAGAGGTCGCCGCGGTGAACGTCGGAGTGCAGCAGGGAGTGTCGGGTATGCGCGTGACACAATCGCTCGCGCGCGAGCAGGCGGGTGTCGAGCATCTCGACGGATTGAGTCTGCGCTCGATGGCGGCGAATCTCAAGACGTCGCTCTTCTTCGCGATGTTGTTTCCTCTGATGTCGATCTCGAACGCGTTGAGCACGGTGCTCGTGCTCGCGTACGGAGGTTCACTCGTGATGCGGGACGCGATGACCGTCGGTACGCTGCTCGCGTTCTTCGGCTACATCAATCGTTTTTTTGGCCCGGTTCGCGAGATGACGCTCGTGTACAACTCGTTCCAGGGCGCCGCCTCGTCGCTGCAGCGCATCGGCGAGTATCTCGACATCAAACCGGACGTCGCGCCGCCGGAGCGGGCCACGCCGCTTGCCGCCGACGGGCCGGGCGCCGTGACGGTCGATCGTGTCTCGTTCCGGTACCCCGGCGACCGAGACGCATCGACGCGCGAGCGCACCGCCGCGCTGATCGACGTCGATCTGCGGATCGAACCGGGCGAGACGATTGCGCTCGTCGGGCCGTCGGGTGCCGGGAAAACCACGCTCGCGCTGCTGCTCGCGCGGCTGTACGACCCGTCCGCCGGCACAATCGAGATCGACGGGGTCGATCTGCGCGATTTATCGTTCACCGATCTGCGTCGAACCGTCTCGCTCGTACCGCAACAGACGTATCTCTTCCCGGGCAGCATCGCCGAGAACATTCGCTACGGGCGGCTCGACGCGACCGACGATGAAGTTCGCGCGGCGGCCGAACTCGCGCAGGCGTCCCGGTTTATCGAAGAGCTTCCGGCCGGATACGAGACGATGGTCGGCGAGTCCGGTGCGCGCCTCTCGGGTGGCCAGAAACAACTCGTCTCGCTCGCGCGGACGGTGCTCGCGAACCCACGGATCCTGATCCTCGACGAGCCGACGGCAAACGTCGATGTAGTGACGGAAGTCGCGATTCAACGAGGATTACGCGAGATCAGCGCGGGCCGCACGACGGTCATCATCGCTCACCGATTCTCGACCGTGAAGGACGCGCGGCGAATCGTCGTGCTCGACCGCGGGTGCGTGAGTGGTGTCGGTACGCACGACGAGCTGATCGTGTCGAACGGCTGTTACCGCTCGCTGTACGAGAAACAATGGGCTACGCGGTGAGGTCGGGAACCTCCGGCCGAACTACCCGACGTCCGCCGCGTCGTCGTTCTGCTTCTGCCACGCGTGAAGGCGCTCGGTGAGCCGGTCGCGGATAGCTCGACGGTCGGTATCGTCGAATACGTTTTTCTGCTCGAAAGGATCGGCGTTCAGGTCGAAGAGTTCACACGTGTCGTCGCGCGTGAGGTTGAGCTTGTATCCTTCGTGCGAGATCACCGTTCGCCACGTCTGCCGCGCGAGGCGCGCTGCGCCGTCGCCGGTTGCCGTGTCGCCCTCGTCCGACGCGATCGCCGGGTTCCACTCGACGATCGCGTCGTTCGATCCGAGCTCGTCGGTGCCGCGAATCACGCCGGCGCGGCTTCTGCCCGCGAGGTGATCCGCGACCGGCGTCCCGGCGAGTTCGAACAACGTCGGTAAAAGGTCGATCTGGCTCACGCGGCCGTCGACGATCCGCGGCGTCGCGCCGGGTGCGCGCACGAGCAATGGAATCCTGACCGACTCCTCGTACATGACCGTTTTTGCGAGAAGCCCGTGGTTGCCCATCATCTCGCCGTGGTCGGACGTGAACACGACGACCGTATCGTTCTCGATTCCCGCGTCGGCGATCGAGTCGAGGATCGTCCCGACGGCCGAGTCGACGAGAGAGACAAGACCGTAGTAGTTCGCGCGCAACCGCCGCCAGTCGTTCTGCGTTTTGAGCGGATATCCCGAGTGGCCTTCGGCCTCGTAGCGGTCTGCGAGGAACCGGTTGCGCCACGCGGCGCCGTCGCCGGGTTTCCGCGCGAACGTCGGTCCGACCGGAAGCTGATCCGGGTCGTACATATCGTTCAGTGGACCGAAAAACGGCATGTGCGGCTCGAGCATGTTCACGCTCAGAAAGAACGGCTGCGCCGATCGGGCCGCCGACCGGTCGTGGATGAACCGCGCCGCTTCGCGGCCGATGAACGACGCCTTCGTGTACCTCTCGGCCATCGCCGCTGAAAACCCACGCGAGAATGTGCGCGCCCCGTCGGCGGCGGTCTTGTCGGGCCGGAAGCCGTTCTTCACGAGAAAGTGATGGTAGTCGCTCATCGTGTCGAGGTATTCGGGTTTCGAGTAGTACGGCCGGTACTCTTCCTCGAAACTGCACCACTCGGTGAAGCCACGTTGCGGAATCACTTCGTCTCCGAGGTGCCACTTGCCGTAGTACGCCGAGAGGTACTCGTCCGGCAGCATCTCGGCGACCGTCGGCACGTCGCGCGAGAGCGCGGTATTGTTTTTGATACAGCCGTGCTGATGCGGCCACCGGCCGGTCAGAATCGACGCGCGCGACGGCGTACAGAGCGGCTGCGCGCAGTACGCGGTGTTGAACACGACACTTTCCGACGCGAGCCGGTTCAGATTCGGCGTCTTGACGTGACTGTTCCCGTAACACGCCATCGTGTCGGCGCGCTGCTCGTCGGTCCAGATCAGCACAATGTTCGGTCGTTTCATTCGAGCCCTCCCGTGGTTCTGTATGGTCGGCCTTGCGAAAAAGAGGTACACACGAGGCGCCGTGTGTGATACCCTTTGGTAACTCTGCATAGTATAGTCCGGACGAGGAATGGATCAACCATAATGACTTCGAGTAGATTGTGTTTCGTCGCGAGATTCGCGGCCGTTTGTGTTATCGTCGTTTTCTCCGCCGCCGTATCGAGCTGTTTTCTGTTGCCGCGCGAGGAACTCCCTCCCGCTCCTCCGCTTCGCAGCGCACCGGAGATATCGTACCGGACCACCGAGGTCCGGCTCGGTACAATCGAGAACGTGCTCACTGTCTCGGCGCGGTTCGACTACGCACGGAGCCGCGGGCTTAGCTTCGGGCAGCGCGGCGGCAGGATCGGAGCGATTCATACGCAGACCGGCGAGGACGTGCGCGAAGGGCAGCTTCTCGCCGAGCTCGTGACCGCGCCGCTTCGTGCCGAGATCGAGCGTCAGCGGCTCGAGGTTCGGAAAGCCGAGCTCGTGTCGGAGCGTTCGGTCGCGACCGGCGCAGACCGGTTTCAGCGCGAGATCGACGAGATGAACGTCAGGATCGCGCGCCTCAGGTTGAGTCAACTCGAACGCGAACTTGAGGAGTCACGTATCTACGCGCCGTTCGACGGCCGAATCGCGTTTTCGGCGCGTGTGGTCGAGGGGGATCACGTCGATGCGTACCGCACGGTGTTCCAGATCGCCGATCCACGCGATCTCGTGCTGGTCTACGACGGGACCGACATGACGCACTTCAGGACCGGGATGACCGTGAACGCGCGCCACCGGACGACCGAGCTGACCGGTGAGGTGATCCAGACTCCGTCGACCGCGCCGTTCGATGCTCCCGACGACATACGGCGGCGCGTGATAATTAGCCCGAATACACTTCCCGACGAGGTGCGCTCGGGAGACAGCGCGACGATCGAACTCGTGCTCGAGCGCCAGGACGACGTCGTGATCGTTCCACGCGACTACGTGCAGACGTACATGGGGTCGCAGCACGTCTTCGTAATGGAGGACGGGCTGCGCCGCGAGCGCGTCGTCGAGGTAGGCATTCGGACGCCGCTTGAGATCCAGATCCGGCGTGGGCTCGAGCCCGGCGAACACGTCGTTGCCCCGTGATCGGCCGGTCCAAACAAACACGATGAGAGTACTTTAATGATCGGTGTTGTTCTGCAGAAAATGCGCAGCAACGGGTGGCTCACGCTCTGTCTGCTTCTCGGGTCGGTTCTCGCCGCGTCGTTCGC
>REEC01000213.1 GCA_007695285.1 Spirochaetaceae bacterium
CGCTACTGCCTGGCGTGTTGTTCAGAATGAACGATGTTTTCATGGGCGTTCTTTTACCTCCGTTACCTGTCGACGCTCTCCGGGCCGGTCCTGAACTGACTCGCGCGCAGATCGTGGAAAAACCCACCTGCCGCGAGATGCTGCTCGTGCGAGCCGCGCTCGATGATACGGCCGTCATCAATTAAAAGGATAACGTCGGCTGCACGGATCGTCGAGAGGCGGTGGCAGATTCGTCGAGCACCTCGTCCACTGGGCGATGGCCGCCGGCTCCCAGGTCTGAAACTGTCCGGGCCGTGCGAGAACGACCCGGTACCCGTCCTGGTCTGCGATCAATCGTCCCTGCGAACCACGAAGCTCGATCTCTCCGTTGTCGATCGAACGTGCGTGGCAGGCCTCGTTGATCTGGAATTCGATCTGGAACTTCGACGGCATTTCGAAGTTTGTCGTCATCGTATCGGGGATGTCACGATCGTGATCCACCTCGTAATTCCCGCCGATTGCGGTTACCGCAGTCGGTGCCGTTTCGCCGGTGAACCACCGGATGACGTCGAGGTAGTGCACCCCCCAGTTTCCCATCTGCGACGAGTAGTTCGACCACCACCGGAAGTAGTATGGCGCGATGTTCCGTTGATACGGCCGCCAGGCCCTGCGCCCGAGCCACATCTCCCAGTCGAACCCCGGCAGTGGGTCTTGGGGTTTCTCTTTCCCGATTCCATCGGGATACATGTCGCTCGTGTGTGCTGCATAGGCGGATACGACTTCTCCGATCAGCCCGTCGGGAACGCGTGTTGCGAGCTCGCGGTAGATCGAAGAGCCTCTTCGCTCGAGAAACCAGCAGAAATCAAATCGGCAAAAGAGTCAATGAAACGCCTACCGGTGTCACGAGTTTTGATTTTGATTTTTTTTGATGTGCCATAGTGATTCGGAGCACGGTTGCTCTACGCTTGAAGGATCAAAATGAAAACTGTGATCGTCACGGGATTCGACTCCCGAACCGCTCATTCGCCTTATTGCGGAACGATTCGACGCGCCTTTGGCGCGCCGCACCGCGCGAGTTGCCTTCGGACCGAAGGCAACTGCGCCGGGTCGACCAGCCGGATCGGCTCCGGCCGATCACAGCCGAGTATTTCGGTGACTCGCACCGGGCGATCGTACCCCACGGCCTCAATCTCGAACGCTTCTCCGTGCAAAAGCCCGCTTCGGACGCTTCGCCGCGTTTCGTCCGACACGAGGATCTGCCCTCCCGTCGCGGCCGATTCGATACGCGAAGTGAGGTTGACCGCGGTGCCGACGACCCCGTACTTCGACCTTCTTGGTGAACCGATATTGCCCACGATGGTGTGTCCGGTATGAACAGCAATCCCCATCGCGAGAGCGGGTAACCCGTGGGCGCGATTGTAGCGGTTCACTTCAGCCATACGGATCTGCATGGATATTGAGCAGCGCACCGCCCGGCGGGCGTGATCGGACCTGCTGACCGGCGCGCCGAACAGGACGAGAATGCAGTCCCCGATGAACTCGTTGATCGTTCCGCCGTATTCGACGATCACTTCAGTCATCTCCCCGAGATAGTGGTTCAGCATCGCTATCACGAGCTCCGGTTCGTGCGATTCGGCGATCGATGAGAAATCGCGGAGATCACTCATCAGCATGGTGATCCGACGTCGCTCGCCCCCCATTTCGAGGTTCTCGGGCAGGCTGAGCAGATTCGCCGCAATATCGTCGGATACATAGCGGGCGAGTACTGCTCGTACATACTCGTTGCGTTTTTCGAGGTCGACGGTTCGCTCCGACAGCTGTTCGTAGAGGCGGCCTTTCTCGATGATGAGCGAGAGCTGAGTCGCGATCCGCATGAAGGCTCGCTTGTCGGCGTCTCGATAGGTATCTCGTCCGGTGCTCGTGAAGAACAGGAAACCCACCGGCGTTCCGTTGGCGATCAACGGACAGGTCAGGCTCGAGCCCATGCCTTCTTCGACAATCCTGCGCGTCGAGTCGGAATCCGGATGGTCCGCCGCGTAGGCGCGAAGATCGTTCAGGATACGCGGCTCGCCGGTCTCGATGATCGGCGCGAGACTCGATCCTGCGAGCGGGGCGGAGTATCCGACGGGGATACGTATCTCACTCGCAGTCGAACGCGTCCAGCGCGAGACGGCTCGCTCGCGGTTCGGAGTGATGAACGCCACGCTCATCCTGTCGTAGGGAATGATCCGCCGAAACGATGCATGCAAGTTTTCTAGAACTTCGTCGAGGCGAAGCCCCGAGTTCGCGTGCTCTATGAGCTCGCCGAAAGATACCAGTTCCCGGAACCTGGTTTCGAAGGACTCACCGAGCTCTCCCTCGGCGCAACCGGACCGTTGGTCGTCGGTATCCTGCATGAATGCTGTTCCCCCGATATGAGTAAAGTACATACATGATACGTTTTGTCAAGTAATATGGCATTTCCGGATTCGAGTTGCATCCCGAGATCGGTCGCGGGAGGCTCGAGGCTGCTCCGGAGCCCTGGTCTTCGACGCCTGCAAGAATCTACCACGTTATGCGACGAGGGAACCCGATGGCCAAGCGCCGCCGATCGCGCCGGCCAATTGACTGTGGGAAATGTACAGGAGATGACATTCTCCAGCGCAGCTACCATGAACTGTCAGACGTATGGAGTGACGACAACGCTCAGACCGCCGGACGACCGGGCCGGCTGAACAATCGCAAACAGGAGCTTGTTTGGTACCATTCGAGAACGTAGTGGAGCCCACGTCTGGAGAATTCCTCGTCGGTTTTACGGATCTACGAGCGTTTTTTCGGGTCGCAAAGAGTTTGGGTTCTTCAGCGATGATCTTCGTGTTTATGAACCGTTTGGCTCACACCATGGATTCGGTGGTGACCGAGTCGAGAGGACGCACCATCAAGTACATCGGAGACGGAGCCCTGATCGTGCATCCCGGCGAAGAGGCAGATGGCGGCATTCGTAATCTCATGCGACTGAAGGACACAGTCGATGCTCACATGGAAGATTGTGGACATGGCTCTAGGCTGACGGTTTACGGGAACTTTGGTGAAGTCACCATTGGGCCGTTCGCTTCGGACCGAAGACTGGATATCTACGGGGAAACAGTGAATCGTGCGGCGGTAGCACAGGCAAACGACCGGCGTTCACATTTTGTGATCACACCGGAAGCGTTTCGACGCCGAGCCCCGCGACCGAGACCGGGATCTTGCCGACAGCCTGCGCGGCGTCGGTATGTGCCCACGCGCCGTACTCGTGCGCTATCTCGGCGATCTCCGCTATCGGCTCGATCGTCCCGATCTCGTTGTTCGCCAACATGACCGTGACGAGGATCGTGTCGTACCGGATAGCCGCTTTGAGCCTCTCCGAATCGACCAGGCCGTACCGGTTGACCGGAAGCCGCGTGACCTCGAATCCCTCGGTCTCGAGCGCCGCGCAGGTCTCGATGACCGCCGGATGCTCGACCGCCGAGGTGATGACGTGTCTTCCCGCGTCCGACCGAGCTCGTGCGGTGCCGAGAATAGCGTAGTTGTTCGACTCGGTGCCGCCGCTCGTGAACACGATCTTATCGGTCGATGCGCCGATGAGCGCCGCAACCTGTTCCCGCGCTCTCTCGATCGCTTTTCGCGGCGCGGTACCGTAGACGTGCGAGCTCGACGGATTCCCGAACTCGGTCGTCAGGTACGGCATCATCGCCTCTACGACCTCCGCGTCGTGAGGTGTCGTCGCGTTGTTGTCGAGGTAAACCGGTCGATTGTCGTTCTCCATAAGGCCTCCTAAAATACCATCACCTTGTCGGCCCAGATCGTCCAGTCGGTGAGTTCATCCGTGATCCTTCCTTTGCCCTTTTGGGCTGCGCGTGAGTTTTTTCCCGGTCGCCTTCCACTCGGCGATGCCGTCTTCTATCCGATGCGCGTTGAAGCCTCTGCGTCGCAGAAACTCGACCGCCTCGTCCGAGAGCAGGCAGTATCGCCCCCGACAGTACGCGAACACTTCCATCCCCTCGGGAATACCGGAGACCGTGTCGTCGCTCCCGGACTCGAGCTGGTCGAGCGGGATCGAGATCGCCACCGGCGCGTGTCCGGCGATCCCATGCACGGCGAATGAAATGAACCGGGCAGAAAAACAGCAGCCCGAAGAAAGCCGGCTGGACACTGGAATCAACGGCGGAGTTTTCCGGACTAACCGATGAAGAACCGGTCTCGACTAAGGTGAAGCTTGCTCCGGCCCAAAAACCTCAGGGAAAAAAAGGGAGACGCGACAAAAGGTCGTTCGTCCGGTTGGTTTCCGGCCGATGCTCGACGTGACAGCAGAAGACGTGCCCCCTTGACCGCGACGCGGATCTGGTTCACCGTCGTCCCATGAAAGAGCGAGTCGCCATCATCACCGGCTCCGGACGCGGCATTGGGCGTGCGGTCGCCGAGAAGTTCGCGGGCGAGGGTGCCCGTGTCGTCATCGCGGAGAAGGACGAGTCGGCCGGTCGTGAGGCCGAGACGGGGATCAACGCGCGCGTCGGTTCGACGCCGGCGGAAGCGTTCTTCGTCCGCACCGATTTAGCGCGCCCCGAAGACATCGAGAGGATGGTCGCCGCGGTCGTCGAACGGTACGGCAGGATCGACGTGTTGGTGAACAACGCGGGGATCGGCCGAAGTGCGTCGCCGTACGACCTCACCCTCGAGGCGTGGGACGAAGTGATCGCGGTCAACCTGCGCGGCGCCTTCCTGTGCGCCCGGACCGTCGCGCGCGTGATGCGCGAGAACGGCGGCGGCTCGATCGTGAACATCGCGTCGACCCGCGCGCTGATGTCGGAGCCGAACACCGAGGCGTACTCGGCGAGCAAAGGCGGCATCGTTTCGCTCACACACGGGCTCGCCGCGTCGCTCGGTCCCGACGGCATCCGCGTCAACTGTATCAGCCCCGGATGGATCTGCACCGGCGACTACGACGCGCTCACCGAGGCCGATCATCACATGCACCTGTCGGGCCGGGTTGGTCGCCCCGACGATATAGCGCGCGCGTGCCTCTTTCTCTGCGATCCGGCGAACGGTTTTGTCACGGGCGCGAACCTGATCGTCGACGGCGGGATGACGCGAAAGATGATGTACGACGCGTAGCGCGCAGAAGCGACGATGAGGAACGGCAGTTCTGGGCCGAGTACGGCCCGACTGAATCTGTCTCCGGGGAAACCGGGTCGGTTCAATCAATTAGCAGGAGGGGACAATGGCGTGGAGTGATGAATTGGCGAAGCGCAGCGATGCGCTCAGGAAGGGGCTCGCTATTACGGCACGCAGGCGCTCGAGGCCGGCGCGAGCGAGCAGCAGGTAATGGAGGCGATCCAGCTTTTACGCATGTACGCGGGACGGCCGGCAATGGCGACGGCGGCGTCCGTGTTTCTGAGCAAGGAATAAACGCTCGGTCGTCGCCTTCCGGATGTTCTGCTCGTTGAGCGACAAATCCCGAATTGGCGCAGACTGACAACTGCGGTGTTCCGGGCACCGTTACGAGATTGTCGGCGACGCTCTACGCGTCGTTCCTAAGAAACCTCTCGCGGATCGTCTCGATCGCGCGAGCTTCGACGCCGATGTGCCGTAGGTACGCGACCGCGCCGGTGTACTTTTTCTGCAGATGCTCGAGCGTCTCTTCCA
>REEC01000102.1 GCA_007695285.1 Spirochaetaceae bacterium
GACGACGAGACTTCCTCGGCCGCCGCGGCCTGCTCGGTCGCACCCTGCGACATCTCCTGCG
Source organism: Spirochaetaceae bacterium (assembly GCA_007695285.1). GTDB lineage: Bacteria > Spirochaetota > Spirochaetia > DSM-27196 > PXBQ01 > PXBQ01. Next base: position 62 of record REEC01000102.1, read on the forward strand.
CGGTCGAACTCATCTGCTGCGAGCCCGCGGCGACGTTGTCCGACGCGCTGCGGACGCTGATGACGGTCCGCTTCAGGTTATCGGCCATCTCGCGCAGAGCCTCGGCGAGCACGCCGATCTCGTCTTTTTGGTTAACATCGAGCGTACCGGTCATATCGCCGCTCGCAAGCCGACGCGCGAACACGACCCCCGCGGATACCGGATTTGTGATTCCACGCGTGATCACGATCGTGACCAGGATTCCGACCAGCAACGCCAGGATCAATCCGACCATGAGCACGAGGACCGCAGTCTCGACGCGCTCGACGGCTGCGTCGGCCACCCCCGTTGTGGCTCCGGAGGTCTCGTCGACGAACTCCGCGGCCAGGCTGAGGACAGCGTTGTACGATCTTAGTCGGTCAGCGCGAGCTGTGCCGGCCTGCTCCGCCGCAGCGACCAGCTGGTCAACAGCACGGCCGTACAGAAGTACAGCAGCCCGCACGTCATTCAATTGACGCAGGTTGACCTCTTGCCGGGTGACAGAGATCAACCCCTCGATCATCGAAACAAGACGGTTCGCGTCCCGAGAGGCGCCGAGTACACCATCGCTGTTTTGAAAGGCCTCTGCGTGCCACGTATTGATCAAGATGCGGTTGCCCAAATCCAGGATATCGTTCCCCGCGTTGATCCGGTCTTGCCTGATGCGGAGTTCCGTCTGCGTATCGGCGGAATCGATCTGCCGGTACATCGCGTCAGTTTGTGCGTTGACGTATGCGAGAATCTGTTCCTCAAAACGGCGTCCCTGTTCGAGTATTGCCGCACGCGAGGCAAGAATCGCATTCACGGCCGTCTCGGTATCATCGAGAGCGATTCCGTACGCTGCCACAAGCCGGGAAATCTCGTCGATAACTGGGATGATGTCCTGCTGGTGTACGGAACCGCTCGCGACACGCCGACCGTCTTGCAGCAGCCGTGTGAGGTCTGTCATTTCGGAACGAGCGTTTCTGAGCCAATCGGCCTCATAGTTGAAACTGTACGCGACAGCGTAGTACCCCGCGCGCATTTGATGTTCAAGTACTCCGCCCGCTAGAACCCATTCCGGGACATACCCTTCCGCGAGGGCGGTGCTGTCATCGCGGATCTGCTGCATACTGACCAACGCGAATAACCCGATGGCGGCGGCGATGATCAGAACGATTCCGAAACCGAGACCGATTTTCAATCCCAACTTCATGTTTTTCAGCACGACCGTTACTCCTTCATCCCAATTCTTTCGAGTTGGCTCCGAAATACCGCACGGCGCGTCGGCGACCAACACGAATAGAACACAATCTGCCGTGAAGAGTACTCGACCGGGATTTGGTTGTATGCCACAGTTTTTTGCAACTTTTTGCCACAGAATTTGCGGCGAAACGGGACAAGCCCCGGTTCGAGGCGTGAGGGCGAGGCCGCTAAGCGACCGGCGACGCGGTTAGCGTTCGCCGGGTTCCGCGGCCTCGCCCGCCGCTTCTTTCGGTTGTGGCCGGAGCCGGATGCCGTCGGCGTCGGTCTCGACGATCAGGCGGTCGCGGCCGTGCACGCCGAGTTGCTCGAGGATGTGCGCGGGGATCTGGAGCCGGCCGGCCTTGTCGAGCACGACGAACTCATCGTGCGTCGCGTCGTGGTCGTAGCCGTTTGCGAGGTCCGGGATCTGCGAGAGGTCCTCGATCGCGGGGCCGCGCCGGATCAGCTCGGTGCTCGTGCGGCCGTCGCGCATCGCGACGACGCGGTCGACCGCGCGCGAGACGCGCGGATCGTGCGTCACGATCACGACCGTCACGCCGAGTTCACGGTTCACGTCGCGGAACGCCTGCAGAATCGTGCCGGCGACGCGCGTATCGACGCTGCCGGTCGGCTCGTCCGCGAGCAGGATCGCGGGTTTGTTCGCGAGAGCGAGCGCGATCGCGACGCGCTGCTGTTCACCACCCGAAAGCTCCGAAGGTTTGTTGTGCATGCGCTTCGAAAGCCCGACGATCGTAAGCAACTCTTCGGCTCTCTTTCGTCGGTCGCGCGCACCGGCGAACACCATCGGCAGCATGACGTTGCCGAGCGCCGAGAGATACCCGACCAGGTTCCGCGCGACGTTCTGCCACACAAAACCGACGACGCTGCGCCGGTACTCGATCAGGTCGCGGTCTGAGTACTTCAGAAGATCCTTGCCGTCGACCATCACGGTCCCGGCCGACGGGCGGTCGAGCCCACCAAGGATGTTCATCAAAGTCGACTTTCCGCTTCCGCTGTTGCCGATGATCGCGCTCATCTCGGCGCGTTCGATCGTGAGGTCGAGTCCCTGAAGCGCGACGACCTCGACATCCTTCGTCTTGTAGATCTTGACGAGGTTCTCACACACGATCGCGGGAGTGTTCCCGTGTTCGGCGGTACTATCGTGTTCGGACATCTTTGACCATCCCGTCTTCGAGTTCGATCACGACGTCGGCGAGCTCGCGCAGATTCGCGTCGTGGCTGCTCATTACGATCGTGAGCCCTTCGGTCTCGACGAGGTGCGTGAACACCTTGATCACCTGGAGAGCCAGGTGTGAATCGAGCTCGGCGGTCGGCTCGTCGGCGAACAACACCGACGGCCGGTGTGCGATCGCGCGCGCGATCGCCACGCGCTGCTGTTCGCCGCCCGAGAGCTCGCCGGGTTTGTGCTGCATGCGCTTCGCCATGCCGACCGCCGCGAGGCACGCCTCGGCGCGTTCGCGGCGCTGCTTCGGTTCGTACCCGGCGATCCTGAGCGCGAGCTCGACGTTCTCGTACGCGCTCATCATCGCGATCAGCGCGACCGACTGGAACACAAAGCCGTAACGGTTCCGCCGGATCAAGTCGCGCCGGTGCTCGGAGAGCGAGTCGAGCCGGTCGCCGTCGAAGAACACCTCACCTTCGGTCGGCACGTCGAGCGCACCGAAGATGTTCATGAGCGTCGTCTTGCCCGAGCCCGACGGCCCCTGCAAGACGACGAACTTCCCGCGCGGAATCTCGACGTCGACGCCGCCGAGCGCGACGACCGGCGTCTGAGAGGTATCGAACCGCCGCACGACGCGGCGAGCGCTGAGTACGGACTCCATCGTCACTCCTCGCCGATCTTCACGGCCTGGTGAATCCGGACGCTTCGCACGACCGAACGGAACAACACGACACCGAACACGATCAAAGCACCCGCGATCGCATAGATGCGAAGGTAGTCGACCGCCGCAAACACGATCCGGAACGGCGGCACCTGTTCGGCGGCGGTCGCGGTGAGTTGAAGCAGCGGGACGTACAAAATCGCGGCGAGGTTTCCGATCGCGATGCCGAGCACGACCGCGGTGCCGGTGATAAGGATCTGCTCGATCAGTAACATTGCGGTCACTTCGGTACGCGACAAACCCATCGCGCGAAGAACGCCGAACTGCAATGTCCGCCGCGAGAGCGAGACGACCCAGTAGATCACGAAGCCGAGCGCGCTCACGGCCATCGTCACGAGAAAACCGAGGCTCAATGTTCCGTTTGTTCCCTGCAGGATCGGATCGTTGCGCAGCTGCGTGATCTCGGCGTCGGTGTCCGCGTACCGCGTGAGTGAGATCCGCCGGTCTTCGAGCGCGTTCACGATCTCGGTTCCGGACCCCGCGTTCTCCTTTCGGATCCAGACGTCGTACGGTTCGATCGTCGTCGTGTTGTGAAGGTACTGAAGGTTCGCGACGATGAAGTGCCGCGGGCGCCCGGCGACACGGTCGAACGGATTGTACGTCGGCCAGTAATCGATGAAGCCGTAGACGTACGCGCCGACCGGCCGCTGACCTCCCCACGAGAAGTACACGATATCGCCGAGCCGCACGTCGGCGTTCTCGGCGACCGAGCGCGAGAGCAGTACCGCGTCGGGCCTGTCGGTGAGCAGATTCAGGTAGTGAAACCAGTGCGGTGGAAGCAACGTCGGGCGCATCGTCGCGACGACTCCGAACTCATCGGGTATGATCGCGATGATGTCCGCCGGAACGAGCGAGCGGTTCGGCAACGTCAGCGAGATCGTCGAGCGGCGGAAGACGCGCGTCATCGCCTCGACTCCCGGTAGACCCGCAAACTGCTGGAACGGCGGTTCACGGTAGATCACGCGTTGCGGCCGGCCGGTCGGAAAAGACGGGCTCGGTCCCGCGGAACCCATGCCGTCGCCCGACGCACCGTCAGGCGGCGCGTCGGACGGCCAGTGCGCCTGCAGGACGATATCGGCCCCGGCGCGATACGTCACGCGCTCGTGCGAGTTCTGGTTCACGGTACGCGCGGCGACGCTGTTGTAGACGCCGAGCCCGAGCGAGAGAATCAGAAAGACCATCAGGAACTGCTCGTTGCCGCCGGACCGGCCGACGTGCAGCAGCGACGCGTACGCGGGCGCAGGCCATCTCTTCCGGCCGACGCGGAACAGGATCGCGACGAGCAGAGGGAAGAGCCGCATCGAGAGCAGCCCCGCGCCGAGAATGAACGCAACCGAGATCACAAAGAGCAGCGGATCCAGCGGCAACGCGGCGCCCGAGACGTCGGTCAACCGGATGATCTCGTCCTGCGTCCGGTACACGTAGTACCCGTACATCGAGATCGCGAGCAACACGACGTCGAAAAAGCCGCGCCGCCAGATCGGAGGACGGCCGACGGTGCCCGCGGTCTGCTTCTGGTGCACGATCGTCGTCCGTGTCGCGCCGACCGCGGGAATCAGCATCGTCACGACAAACAGCGCGGAGCCGATCGCGGAGTACACAAACGCGCGGATCGAGAACGTCACCGGAAGCGGCCGCCGTCTCACAAACTCGAGGAAGCCACCCGCCGATCCGATCACCTGGCAGATGAACAGCCCGATCACCGGTCCAAGCACCGCCGCGATACCCGCGAGAATCAACCCGATGAAGAGGTACATCCGGAAGATCTGACCGCCGCTCGCGCCGCGGCTCTTCATCGCCGCGATCTCCGCGCGGTCGCGCTCGACGACGAGCTGCGACACCATGTAGATGAAAAAAACCAGCATCAGCAGGATCGGCGTCTGGATGAACGAGAGCGTCAGCCGCAGATGCGTCGCCCTCTCGTTGTACTGCTCGAGGATTCCGAAGATCGGAAACTCCCACTGCATCCGGAACGCGCGCCCGAGCCGCTCGTACTCCGACGAGAGAGCCGCGAGCCGTCCGGTGTCCTCGGCGTCGATCGCGCGGTAATCGAGCGCGTAGTACCACATGACTTCCGAGAAGTTGAAGTGTTCGGTCTCGACGAACCGCTCCTGGAACGCGTCGAACGGGATCATGAACGTGTCGCGGTACGTGTGAAGCGACGTGTGCCAGTACACGTCGCCAAAATCGGCAAACGTGAAAACGCCGACGATGTCCATCTCCGCGGCGATGACCCTCTCGCCGACGAAACTCGTGAACGTGTAGTTCTCGCCGAGGATCAAGCCGTAGTGGTGCATCGCGGCCTCGCTCACGACGGTCTCGAGCCGCTCTGCCGTCGGGTCGGGAAGCCGGCCGTGCACGAGCTTGATCCGCTCTTCGAAGCCCGACTGCGCGCGGACGCGCGCCGTGCGGCGCCTTTCGTCGGTGTCCG
>REEC01000267.1 GCA_007695285.1 Spirochaetaceae bacterium
TTCTCTACGTCTCCACCCACAAGACCGGGACCGATAGTATCGTCGCCCGCATCATCGCCCGAGTCGAAGAGGCGCAGGACTCGCGAACTCGCGGCGAGCGCATCATCGAGCGTTTCTCCCGGTACTACACGCCGACGATCCTGGCCGGTAGTCTTCTGTACCTCATCGTCACCGGCGATCTACACGTCGCGTTGACGCTGCTCGTCGTCTCGTGCCCGGGCGCGCTCGTTATCGCCGCACCGGTCGCGGTGATCGCGTCGATCGGACGCGCGGCGAAACGAGGCGTTCTGATTCGCGGAGGAGCCGAGCTCGAAGCGGCCGCGGGAGTCGATGTATTCGCGACCGATAAAACCGGCACGATGACGACCGGCGCTCTCGCCGTTCTCCGCGTCGTCTCGTGTCTCGACTCACTCGATCCACCTCCGGGCACCGAGGCGTCCGGGGAGGCCGCCGTGCTCGCGTGGGCCGCGATCGCCGAGGGTCCGTCGGAACACCCGATCGGCCGAGCGATCCGGACTCACGCCGAGTCGCTGCTCGGAACGCTTCCTCACGGAGAGGCGTTCGCGTATCGGGCCGGAAGTGGCGTCGCCGCGACGCACCGCGGCCACACGATCGAGGTTGCGCGACCGCGCCCGGCGACTGTCCACTCGCCCGAGATCATCGCTTTCGGCCGGGGCGATCGTACCGCCTCGACCCCTGAACCTGGTGAGTGCGAACGGCTCGACGAGGCCGTGGCGAACGCAGGCCGCGACGGGATGACCGCGGTCATCGTGCACGTCGATTCCCGCCCGGTCGGGATGATCGCTCTGGCCGACACGATCCGCTCCGACGCCGCCGAAACCGTTGCCGCGATCCGGCGCATTGGAGTCGGTCGCGTTGTGTTATTGACCGGCGATAATGAAGCCGTCGCCGGCGCGGTCGCCAATCGCGTCGGGATCGACGAGTACCACGCGGGACTCGTGCCGGATGAAAAACTCGCGTTCATCCGCCGGCTTCAGGCCGACGGGCACACCGTCGCGATGCTCGGCGACGGCGTGAACGACGCGCCGGCTCTCGCGGCGGCCGACGTCGGGATCGCGATCGGGCTCGGTGGTTCCGATCTCGCGGTCGAGGCCGCCGACCTCGCCCTGATGACCGACCGTCTCACGGCGATCCCGGAGACGCTGCGCGCCGCGCGCAGAGCGGTCGCGACGATCCGGGGCAACCTCGGCATCGCCGTCGCGACCGTCGTCGCTTTTCTCGCGGGAGTACTTCTCGGAGAGATCCACATGGCCGGTGGGATGTTGATCCACCAGCTCTCGATTCTCGTCGTGATCGCGAACGGCCTGCGGCTGACGCGAGGTCACGGCCGCCGAAAGATCGTCATTACGTAGATACATCGATTACGTTACAATGTGAATATGGAGGCGAAGATCGTTCAGATCGGCAGTAGCAAGGGTATCAGGCTGCCGCAACGGCGGCGGCAAAGCGGGTCTTCGCGTAATCAAAGGGTGATACGATGGCACTACCTGCGTTACTCTATCTTCACGGCGGTGCGGGGATTTTCGGGACGCCGGATAATCTGGATGCACGGCATCGGGCGCTGCTCGAGGCACGCGGGTTCACCGTGATCTCGGTCGACTATCCCAAGGTGATCGGCAGCACGATTCACGCGACGCCGGCAGCGCTCGAGCGGACGGTTACGGCGCTTGCGGCAGAGAGTCCGACCGGGACCGTTGTGGTTGTGGGGCACTCTTTCGGCGGCTATTTGACGCTTTGGCTCGCCGCGACTCACCCCGCCGTGGCGCGGGCTGTCGCCCTGGCAGGCTACGGTGACCTGCTCGCCGACTGGTACTTAACGCCGTCCGCGCACTACGCTGCGACCAAAGAACTGCGCGGATTCCGGCCCGAGATGGTCACGCCTGCGTCGTCATGGGACGCAAAGTTCGATCTCTACGTTTACCTGCGCAAGACCGGTGGATGGCCCGGTTACGTGTCACGGGCCGACCTCGATAGCCTGGCCGCGATCTCGCCCCTGCGCGCTCGCCACGGACAATCGAAACAGACAGGCATCCCTCTACCAGTCGGCCAGAGCAGTTCTGAGTCGGCCGCGTTCGGCATTGACAATACGTATCAATTGCGGAAATCTTATACGTGAGGTGAGAGGATGAGTTCGAAGCTTACGCTAAGCATTAACGAGTCAGTAGTGAGGCGAGCCAAGCAATACGCGCGTGCCCACGGGAAGAGCCTGTCGAAAGTGATCGAGCAGTATCTGTCGTACGTCACCCAAGACGAGTTCCCCACCGCTGACGTTACGGAGGAGGTCGCACGGCTGTCCGACACAATCCCGGCGTCAACGGCGGAACGGGATCTCAAGTACGAGTATTTGGCTGAGAAGTACCTGCGTGACTAGCGTCTTTCTCGACACGGACGTCATTCTCGATTTGTTCATCGACCGCGAACCACATCATGTCGTCGCGTTGCGGTTCTTTTCATATCTACAAGTGCACGCTGATAGCATTCAAGCTTACACGTCACCGGTCGTGATTGCGAATGTAGGCTACATTCTGGGAAAGGCGCGATCGGAGTCATATGCGATCCAGAAGATAAAAGGTCTGCGTGACTTTGTGCGCGTCCTTCCGATGACAGAGGTTGAAGTAGATCGGGCAATTCAAAGGCCGGGCGACGACTTTGAAGACTCGCTACAGTACCATTGTGCAACCGCAAGTGCGGTGAGAATCATCGTCACGCGCAATGGGGACGACTTCCTCACCGAGGGTGTTCAGGCCGTGGAACCGGATGAATTCACTAAAATAGACTCATCGGAAAAATTAACATAAAAGGCGCTTCGAGCAGTCGACTGACTCCACTGTCTCTCTTCACGGGAACCCGGAACACTGTGTCTACGTCTGGCCCTTACGGGCCAGCAGTTCGCATTTTGCCTTGAAAATGCGAACTGCCTATGGCGTCAGTTCAGATTGCAGCCGATTTCTGCAGCAGGATCGCGAAGCGACCCCACGTGGAAATCGGCGTTGGGGCCCGGCACACCCCTCCTGACATTAGAATTGCGCGGACGACCCGCCGCGTGCATCGCCCCGCGTATTTATGATAAGGTGGGCTTCTCAATCATGTACCACAATAACCGGTCGTCGCTCTACTCGACGAACGCACGGAGGAGCTACCTTGAAAAATTTCGTATTCCACAATCCAACCGAGATCCTGTTTGGCATCGACATGATCGCCGAACTCGGCGCCCGGATCCCGAGCGATACGCCGGTTCTCCTGCTGTACGGCGGCGGATCGATCAAGAAGAACGGCGTGTACGACCAAGTCGTCGACGCGCTCGGCGCACGCTCGTGGAGCGAGTTCGGCGGAATCGAGGCGAACCCCGACTACGACACGTCTCTGCGCGCGGTCGAGCAGCTCAAGGCACAGAAAGCCGGGTTCATTCTCGCGGTCGGTGGTGGCTCGGTACTCGACGCGGCGAAATTCATTGCTGTCGCGGCGTGCGGGACACACGACGACCCGTGGCGAATCGTTACCGACGGCGGGTCGTCGATCACCGAAGCGCTTCCGATCGGCGCTGTGCTCACGCTTCCGGCGACCGGCTCAGAGTCGAACGGCAACTCGGTTATCTCGCGCAGATCGACGAAGGAGAAACGCGCCTTCGGCTCGCAGCTTGTCTTTCCTCGATTCTCGGTGCTCGACCCGACCACGACGTTCACGTTGCCGCGAAAGCAGGTGAGAAACGGCGTCGTCGACACGTTTTCGCACGTGATCGAGCAGTACATGACCGGGTACACCGGTGCGCCGCTGCAGGACCGATTCTCCGAGTCGATTATCCAGACCTTGGTCGAAGTCGGGCGCAAGACGCTCGATGATCCGGAAGACTATGACGCGCGTGCGGCGTTCATGTGGAGCGCGACGCTCGCACTGAACAAACTGATCGGGTGCGGCGTGCCGCAGGACTGGAGCACGCACATGATCGGACACGAGCTGACCGCGTTGTACGGACTCGATCACGCCGAGACGCTTGCGATCGTGATGCCGGGCGTGTGGCGGTTTAAGCTCGAGAGCAAGAACGTCAAGCTTGCGCAGTACGCCACGCGTGTCTGGGGCGCGTCGACCGCGGAGGACGCGATCGAAAAGACCGAGCAGTTTTTTGCGTCGCTCGAGATGCCGACGACTTTCGGGCCGTACGGAATCGACGCCGCCGAGGCGGCCGAGGCCGTGAAGCAACGATTCGAGGCGCGCGGCGTGTCGTGCGGCGAGAACGACGACATTAATGGTGCGGCCGCGGCTGAGATTCTGTCGCACCGCGCGTGAGAAAAAGTGTAGGATAGCGAAGAGAATAATCGACTACTTGAGGAGGCAAAAAATGGATCGATTACTGAGCAAACCCGAGTACGAGAGATGGACCGCCGAGACGCGCGATGCGCGGATGAAGTGGTGGCGCGAGGCGCGGTTCGGGATGTTTGTCCACTACGGGTTGTACTCGCAGCTCGGGCAGCACGAGTGGGCGATGTCGGTCGGTAACTTCCCGATCGCCGAGTACGAGAAGCTCGCCGAGAGCTTCACGGTGAAACCCGGCGCACCGCGCGAGTGGGCCGCACTCGCGAAAAAGGCCGGTATGAAGTACGTGGTGATGACGACGCGTCACCACGAAGGTTTCAGCCTCTGGGACTCGAAGGCCAATCCGTACAACTCGGTGAACCACGGACCAAAACGCGACATCGTGCGAGAGTTTGTCGATGCGTGCCGCGAGTTCGAGCTCGGCATCGGCTTTTACTCGTCGCTGATGGACTGGCACCATCCCGATAGTTGGCGCTGCGCGTTCGACCCCGCCGCGCGCGCGCGATTTCTCGAGTTCATCGAAGCGATGAACACCGAGCTTCTGACGCAGTACGGCAAGATCGACATTCTGTGGTACGACGTGCCGCGCCCGATGGAGCACTGGGAAGGGTGGGACTCGGTCGCGCGGAATCAGCGCCTGCGAAAGCTTCAGCCGGACCTCATCATCAACAACCGGTCGCTGCTCGACGAGGACTTCGGCACGCCCGAGGAGCACGTCACGCCGTCGGACCGAGACTGGGAAGCGTGCATGACGTTCAACGGGATCAGTTGGGGTTACGTCGACTCGGCGCAGGCCGGGCCGTACAGCTACAACGCGCACAGGATCGTCCGGATGCTCCAGACGTGCGCGGGTGGTTGTGGAAATCTGCTCCTCAACATCGGCCCGACTCCCGACGGCGGCGTCCCGGAAGAAGCGGTCGAACCGCTCGAGACGGTCGGCCGATGGTTGGCCAAAAACGGAGAAGGCGTGTACGGCGCGATGGACCGCGACCAGTCGTTACGGTACTCCGGTGTCTGTGGCGCCTCGCGCTCCGGAAAGACCGTGTACCTCTGGAACTGGATCTGGCCCGAGTCCGGCACGCTGTACCTCGGCGGAATCCAGACCCCGGTCGCGCGCATCCGGATCGTCGGCAGCAGCGCGGACGTCGCGTTCCGTCAGGAAGGTCACCGCGTAATCCTCGAGAACCTGCCTTCGCGCTCTCCCGACGATGTCCTGGGAATCGCGATGATCGCGATCGAGTTCAAGAGCGACCCGAGCAACGTCGCGCG
>REEC01000103.1 GCA_007695285.1 Spirochaetaceae bacterium
CTCACGACGATCGTCATCGCCGCTCGAACCGACCGTGGTGTAACCATGTGTCCGGTCTGGTCCGCGGCGCGGCTGAACGCGTCGGCCATGCTCGTGCCACTCATCGCCGCGTTCGCCGAAGCGATCCGCTTCATCAGCTCGTACTGAAGCGTCGTGAGGTTGATGCGCGACGAGTTGAAGATGAACGTGTCCCACCAGTGGTTCCACTGCCACACCGACGTGAACAACACGACGGTCGCGAGGACCGGGATACAGAGCGGCATGATCACCTTCATGAAGATCCAGAAGTCGTTCGCGCCTTCGATCTTCGCCGACTCGACGAAACTGTCCGAGAGGCTCCTCATATACGTCCGGATGATCAGCATGTTGAACGCCGTCGTGAGACCGGGCAACCAGTAGACGTGGAAGCTGTTCACAAGACCGAGCGACCGGTACAGAAAGTACGTCGGGATCAATCCACCCTCGACGTACATCGTGACGACGTACGTGATCGCGATCGGAATCCGCAGGAAGTACTCGCGTCGGCTCAACGTGTACGCGACCATCGCCGTGGCGAACGTCTGTACGACCGCTGAGATAACGGTCCGTCCGACCGAGTTCCGCGTCGCGACCAACATGTGTTGTCCCTTGAGGATGTCCTCGTAGTTCACGAGCGAGAACTCCCGGGGCCATATCCTGAGGCCACCGCGGATCGTGTCCATCGGGTCGTTGAGCGATATGGCGAGCACGTTCAGGAACGGGTATAGTGTCACGACGACGAGGCTCAAGAGAAATCCAAGCTTGATCGTATCAAAAATCACATCTTCTCGTGTTGTTTTCATCGTACCGCTCCTACATCAATGTCTCTTGGCCCATTCTCTTCGCGAGCGCGTTCGCGAGAACGACGAGAATGATACTGACGACGCTCTGGAATATGCCCGCCGCCGCAGCGAACGAGTACCTCATGAGCCGGAGACCGTACCGGAGCACAAAGATCGTGAACACCTCGGAGTACTCCATCACGAGGCTGTTCTGAAGCAGATACTGCTGCTCGAAGCCCGCCTCCATCAGCTGACCGAGGTTCAGGATCATCAGGATCACAAAAACGGGTTTGATGCCCGGCAGGGTGATGTGCCAGATTCTCTGCAATCGCCCGGCGCCGTCGATATCGGCGGCTTCGTACAACTGAGGATCGATACCTGTCATCGCCGCGAGATAGATGATCGCACCGAAGCCGGCGGTCTTCCAGACGTGAGACCACCCGATAACCCACCAGAACAGATGCTCTCGTCCCATCCATAACACGGGCGCGTCGATGATCCGCAACGCGATCAGCATCTCGTTGAACACGCCGCGCGGCGAGAGAACCTCCAAGACGAGATTGGCCGCGACGACCCACGAGATAAAGTGGGGAAGGTAGCTGATCGTCTGTACCGTCCTTTTGAACGGACGGTGCCGGGTTTCGTTTATGAAAATCGCGACGAGAATCGCGAAGGATGTTCCCATTACGAGTTTGATCGCGGACATCGCGAGTGTATTTCGTAATACCTGCCAGAACCTCGGCTCGGCAAAGAGTGTCCGGAACTGCAAAAGACCGACCCACTCCTGGTCGAGAAACCCACGCCCCGGCCGGAAACTCTGAAACGCCATGACCCAGCCGAATATCGGTCCGTACCGGAAAATCAAAAGATGGAGAAGAAACGGGATCGACATGAGCAGCAGCATGCTCTGGTTCCGGAGTAGTTTCTTGAGACTGCGCCGGGGCAGCATCAAGTCTTCGAGCGCGACTGTGCCGCCTCGATTTGACCTGGAAGCACCGAATGAGCTCATGCTTTCCTCCTGAAATGGAATGCGACGCGATGTGCGGAACGCGCGGATAAAGAACGGTGTCCGGCCGAACGGCCGGACACCACAATAAGATTACAAAACACGGTCGGATCAGTACCCGCCGGCCGCTTCGACACGACGGTCAATTTCGCGTTGGATGAACCTCGTATGCGCGTCTCGGTCCGCTTGCGGAATGCGATTGATCTCCGCGATGAACTCGTTCCAGACGCGGTCGTACTCGCCGGGGCCCGCCATGATCAGACGCGGGATGAACCGACGGCGCGCTTCCATGATACGCTCACCGGTGATCGATTCAAGACTGTCCGGCGGCATCGTCATCGTCCACGCCGGGAAGTACGTCGTGCGTCGCATGTCCGGCGGTGGGAACAGCGCAGCAAACGTTTCGACACCGTACGCGCTCAGGACTTCACGCTCTTGTGGGCGGCGAGCCGCAGCGTAGACGCTCGGTTGATTCCCGGGGCCAATATTATTAATACCATCGGGGTAGAGCGAGCCGCCGTCGAGCCGGAGGAAGTTCGACCAGTAGTGCGCGCCGTACGTATGGCGAACCCAGTCGAGATCCTGCCACTGCGCGACTTGCTCGGGGGTGCGGTAGAACAATCCACTCGCGTCGACGTTGTAGTCGATGCCTTCACGGCCCCACTGCCGCATGACGTGCGTATCCCACTTCGCGAGGAAGTCGAAGTACTGCATAAGGCCTTCGGGATCGCGCGCCTGCGTGCTGATCGTAATTCCCTCTGAGACCTGCGGTTGTGGTGGATTCAGAATCGTCGGCTCGTAACCGTCGAGCACGACCGGCATCGCGACGTACCATCTGCCTTGGTTCTGGTCGAGCAGCAGGTTCTGGACAGTCTGGAACTGCCAGTCCTGGTCGTAGAACGCGAGGATGTTTCCACCCGAGAGCTTCGCGAGGTACTGGTCGTAGTCCATGACAAACGACTCAGTGTCGTACAACCCGGCGAGGTGGATCTTGTTGTACAGCTTGTAGATCCTGTACGCGTTGTCGTTCGCGTAGAACGGACTCGCGACCCATCGGCCGTTCACCCAGTCAACGTCAGCGGATCCGTCGTTCGGATGGCCGCTCAGGATGCTCGGAGCGTTCATGACCGGGAATTCGCGCCAGCTCCAGAAGAGCCCCGTGAACGCGTACGTCTTGTTCCCGTCGATCGTCGGATTCTCCTGCGCGTACTTGATCAGGAGATCGACCATCTCTTCGAGGCTGTCGGGCGTCGGGTAGTCGAAGTACTCGAGAACCGCTCGCTGCACGTACAAACCGTGTGCGGGATTGGGATTACGATGAACGTCGCCGTACGGCATGACCTGTGGGAACCAGTAGATGTTGCCGTCGGACTGGCGGAACATCTCCATCCGGCCCTCGTACATCGCCTTGATGTTCGGCCCGTGCGACTCGATCAGGTTGTTGAGCGGGATCGCCGCGCCCGCGTTCAGCAGGATCTGCGTGTAGTTGCGCGGGTGGATCGCGTCGGGGTAGTCGCCCGATGCGGCGATCAAACCGACTTTCTGTTGCAGGTCGCCGACGTTGAACTCCCAGTTGATCCGGACGCCGGTCTGTTCCTCGAGCCAATCCCCGAAGATCGTCCCACCTACTGGGTAATCGACGTTCTCGTACCCCAGGAATACGTCGTACTCCCGGATACCTGTGGCTGCGGCTTCTTTTTTTCCGCCTGCGAACGCGAACGCCGCAAAGCTCAGAAGCACGAGCACGATGAGCAGTTTCCTCATAGCTCACTCCTTATAATTGAATTACTCTCAGGGTAGCACCGATTCGGAGTAACGCAACCGGACATATCTTTGTTTTGACCCGGACAAACTCAATTTTTCTGCGGCTTTCTGTGCAAATGTGAGGTTTTGGGTGTCGTCAGGATTCCGGCGCACCACGGAATGCTACCGGAGTGACGCCGGTCTCGCGTTTGAACTGCTCTACGAAGAACTCCGCGTCGCGGTACCCGACGCTCGCGGCGACTTCGGGGATTCGCAGATCGGTCGTTGTGAGTAGTTTTTTTGCCGCGGCGACACGACGACGTCGCAGATACTCCTTGAACCCTATACCGAGCACTTTTTTGAAGAGCTGCCCGAGGTAGATCGGGTTCATACCGTACTCATCGGCGAGTACCGTCAACGAGAGATCCGACGCGTACAGACGGTCGATCCGGCGTTTCACGAGCTGAATCGTGCCGCTTCGCCCAAGACGCCTCAGCTCGCGCACCCGGTCGAGCGCCGCCGAGACGGCCGCGCGGACGATGCGTTCGATGCGTGGCAGCGGCGAGAACGGGGCGGCATCCGCGACACGCGCGAGCAGCGCGACCTCGGCGGGAATGTCGCCGTCGAGTTCGGTCATGAGCTTCTGTAACCCGATCCTGATCGCGTCGAGAAGATCCGCCACCGCGCGCGACGAGACCCTCGTCGTGCTAAAAAGCGCCACGAGCGACTCGATGCAGGCCTCGCACTGGTCGCCGTGGCCGTCTTCGACCGCGGCGACCAGGTCGCCGGCGGTATCGGGAGGAACGCGACGCGCTCTCGCGGAAGAGTCATCGGACTGCGGTACGACGAACACCCCCGCCGCGTCGAGCACGTAGATATTCGACATGAAATCGATCACGTCACGACGCGACTGCCAGACGTCTGCGATCGTATCGACCGGACGGCCGACGACGATCTTGGCAGCCGAGCCGGTGTGACCGACGAGCTTTCGGTACAGCCCCTTGGTATAGAGCGCCACTTCGGTGGCCGGATCGTCGAGCCCGAGCAGAACTCCGACGGTTCCGTTCTCTTCGCGGTAGACCCACGCCGCGCGCTTGCCGACCGACGTCGAGGACAAAACATCGCGCATCGTGTCGAGAGCAAACTCGGTGTTTTCCACCGCGTCGTCGAACGGAAGGAACAGCGCGAACGTAAATAGCGAAAGCCCACCGAGGTCGAGCGCGTTCCTCCCGGCGGTTAACAGCTCGGGACTCGGCGGCGACGACAGGAGCCGACGCACGAGTGTACCCGCGATCAGGTCGGCCGGAGGGGGAGTGCGCTCCGGAACCGACGACTCCGCGTCGCGTCGCGACCGGATCGCGACGAGCAGCGTCGTCAGATCGTCCTCGTCGATCGGCTTCAGCAGATAGTCGCGAACGCGGCTTCGCATCGCCTTCCGCGCGTACTCAAACTCGTCGTAGCCGCTCACGATTATGATGTCCGGTGCGTACGACGGTATTTCGCGTACGCGCCCGATGAGCTCGAGGCCACCCATCCCGGGCATCCGGATGTCGGTGATTATCACATCGGGGCGGTCGCGTTCGATCATGACAAGAGCGTCGTCACCGTTCAGCGCGGACCCGACGTGACGGTATCCGAGCACGGCCCAGTCGATAATCGCGTCGAGGCCCGCGTGCACGTGCGGCTCATCGTCGACCGTAAAGACCGTGATCGTACGCATCACGCTATAATCCTGATAACAACGTCGGTACCGTGCCCAGGCTCGCTCCGGAACTCGAACGAAAACCCGTCGCCGTAATGGAGCTCAAGCCTTCGATGCACATTCGTGATCCCGATATGCCGCGCTCCGAGCCCACCCGGCTGAAGGCGGGCGCGCACGAGAGCCGCGTCGCACCCGATGCCGTTGTCGCTTACCCCGATCACAATTCCGTCACCGTTCCTCGCCACTGTCACCGCGACGTTTCCCGCCGCCTTGCTCTCCTCGATTCCGTGGACGCACGCGTTCTCGACGAGGCACTGGATCGTCATTTTTGGGATCAAGACATCGCGCACGTCGGGATCGACCGTGATCGTAGAGCTCATTTTGTCGCCGTACCGGTACTGCTGAATCTCGAGATAGTCCCGCGTGAACGCGATCTCCTGCTCGATCGAGACAAGATCGTCGTCCCAACTCACGATACGACGAAACGCCTTGCTGAGTTTCTTCACGACCGAGGCGGTCTCGTGTTCACCCTTAATGTGAGACTTCATCCGGATCGACTCGAGCACGTTGAAGAGAAAATGCGGATTGACCTGACTCTGCAGCGCATCGAGTTCGGCCTGTTGCCGCGCGACGAGCAGCCGGTTCTGCTCGATCTCGAGTTTGTACCCGTCGTTTATGAGTGAATCGATCTTGTTCGCCATGAGGTTGAACTCGCCGATCAACATACCGACCTCGTCCTGACTCTTGTTTGGGACGGTCACCGGCGAGAAGTCCTCGTCCTCGACGCGTCGCATCTGCTTGGCGAGAGTGTGTAGCCGGTGCGTCACCGAACGCGAAAGGAACACGATGAAGATCGACGTGAGTGCGATACTCAAGCCCGTCACGGCGAGCAACATCGTCCACCGGATCGACCACGCGAGCGCCGGGTTCTTCGCGGTCACGGTTCCGCGCAGAGACCAGCCGGCGAGCGCGGCGTGTCCGGTCAGCGGCGTGTCAAAAGTGTAACCGTGGCCCTCGGGTTGCCCCATCCGGTACGACGCGAACACGGTCCCGAAACGATCGACGACCTCGAACTCGCCGTTCAGACCCGCCGCCGCGACCGCGCGATGTACGATAGCGGGGTTCACGTCGATCCGTAAAATCAAGTTCCGCGCGCGCACCGCGGCCGGGTTGTCGAGCACACGAAAAACACTGAGATACGTCTGCGGTTCGAGTACTTGCCGCGGGTCGCCGTCGATATGCACCATCGTCACGAATCCGGTCCGCGCCGAGATCACCGTGTGGTACCACGGAGACGAGCGGACGTATTCGTTGATGCGCAGATATCCCTCGGCGGCGCCGACGATCGGGTTCTCGGTATACACAACCGCACGCGAAATGCTCGGGAAAATGCTCACGTACTTCGTGAGCGACGGTATGAGCTGCTCGCGATGCACGACGATGAACTCGTCGAATTCCGCGTACTCGGCGGCGAGCACGCGGTAGATTACGCTGTCGGCGTACACAAACTCGGTCGCGAGCGTAACCGGCTCGAACTCGCGTACGATCCCGTGCGCGAGGCTCTCGATCGCCGCGCGGAGAAACTCGCGCTCCTGCTGCGCGGCGTCGCGCAACACGCTGCGTAGTACCAAACCGTTCGCGAGAACGAGCGGAATGAAGATCCCGATCACGTAGATGATCGTGAGTTTGTGTCCGACCGAGAGCGACCGGATTCGGTCGATCCATCGTCTCCTCCGCGGAGACAAACTCACCGAAAGCGACATGTCGCGAGTTGCGTTCACGGACAGTACTTTACACGAAAAACCGCGCTCGCGACACTGTGGCAGGCCGACTACCGCGTGAGGTATGTCGCGACCGGCGTCTCGGCGAGGTCGTGATCGACGAGTCCGAAGTTGCCTTTGTAGTCCCAGTTCGCCCACCCGACCGAGTACTCGTCGAACACGGCGAGCACGTCGCGGTACCACATGTCGCGCAGCGGCTCGGGCGTCTTGTTGTAACACCCGAACTCTCCACAGTAGATAGGGTATCCGTGCTTCCGCGCGACCGCGACGGGTTTTGCGATCTCGCGCCGCATCACCTCACGGTCAAACGGCGCGTTCTGCTTTTCGAGTTTCGCTTTGGTCTCGTCGTCGAGAGTCGCGAAGTGATCGGCCGGAATCGGCGATCCGGGGTACGTAACCGGCCCTGCGTACTCGCCTCCATCCCACCATCGCGCCTGACAGTGCGTCACGAGCATCGGATGGTAGTAGTGGAACGTCAGGATCAGATTGTCGTCTTTCGGCACACGCAATGCATCGTACGTGTGCACGCTGTTGAAGTTGTTCGATCCCAACACAAAGACACGCTCGGGCTCGGTTTCACGCAAAGCCGCGAACACCATACCCGAGAGCTCGTTCCACTTCTCGTGATCGCGCGCGACCGCCTCGTTTAGAAACTCGTACGCGACGTTTCTCACGGGCCGTGCGCGCATGAACTGCGAGAGATCGAGCCAGAGATCGACAAAACGGCGTTGCTCGGCCGGATCGCTGTACAGCCGTGGTTCGGTCTTGTCGTTGAAGTAGTGCGACCGCAGAATATGCAGGTCGACGATGATCTTGAGTCCGTGCCGATCGGTCCAGTCGAGCGCGTTCTCGAGCAACTCAAACGCCTCGCTCTCGCGTCGACCGGCCTCGTCCCACATCTGCTCCTCGTCGATCGGCAACCGGATGTGATCAAATCCCAGCGCCGCGATCTTCTCGACGTCGCGTTCGGTGAAAAACTCGCGGCGCTTCTCTCCGCGCACAGTACTCTGGCTCAGCCAGTGCGAGATGTTGGTTCCTTTTTTGACGGTGAGTTCCATCGTGTTATCCTTCCTGCTTCGGTGATTCGTGAAAGCCGAGTATACCAGCGTGTCCGTGCGACGAAAACCCGTCGAAAACACTTCCCGATCACTCGACTCAGGATTATCTTCCGGACATGGCTGCTTCGGGTGTGATATTTGACATGGTGATGGCGCCTCTCGAGAGTTCCCGGTTCGGAAAGGTCCGCACCGACGTCGTCGGTCGTGCGCACGGCGCCGTGCTCGAGGTCGGCGCGGGGACCGGAGCGACGCTCCCGTACTACCGGTGGGACTCGGTCGCGTCGCTCACGATGGTAGACCTGCGTCTCGACGCGGACCGGATCGCACGCCGCGTCCGCCGGCTGGGTTTGAACGGACAAACACCCGGGATCGTGCTCGTCAACGCAGTATCGGTCGAGAACCTTCCGTTCGCCGACGAGTCGTTCGACTCGGTCGTATTTACATTGCTCTTCTGTTCGGTCGATAATCCCGATGCGGGCGCGCGCGAAGTGAAACGGGTGTTGAAACCCGGCGGCAATGCGTTTTTCGTCGAACACGTCCTGAGCGACAAGCCGGCGCTCCAGAGACCGATGCGCTCGATCACGCCCGCGTGGCGCCGGATGAGCGGAAACTGCCGGCTCGACCGGACGACGATCGATACGTTCACGCGCGCCGGTCTGACCGTCACCGAGCGCCCGCGGCTGTTTGCGGGTGTGTTCGCGTCCGGCACGGCGCGCCGCGGGTAATTCGCAAGATGAGGGGAGTTTGATGTCACGAGTGACAATTGACGCGGTATGTTCGGGCACGATCGAGAAGTTCGGACCAAACGGCGAGCCGAGCGCGATTCGGAAGAGTCCTTTGAGCGGTCCGGCGGTCGTGAACGAGAACGGCCTGGTCGGAGACGAGCACGGAGATCCGCGGAACCACGGCGGCGCGGAAAAAGCCGTGCATCACTACCCCTTCGACCACTATCGGCTCTGGCAGGCGGAGTACCCTTCGGCGGCGCACCACTTCGAGCGGCCCGCCTTTTTCGGCGAGAACGTCTCGAGTACGGGAATGACCGAGGCCACGGTCTGCGTCGGCGACGTGTACCGTGCCGGAACCGCGCTGTTGCAAGTTTCCGAAGTACGGCAGCCGTGCTGGAAGCTCGCCCACCGGTCGGGCATTCGCGAACTCCCGCTGCGCGTACAGCAGACCGGACGAACCGATTGGTTTTACCGCGTGCTCGAGCCCGGCAGCATCGGACCGGGTGATACGATGACACTTGAGGAACGTCCACGTCCGGACTGGACGCTTTTACGATTGCTCGCGCTCCTGTACACGACACCACTCGACCGGGAGGGTTTACGCGAGATGACGACTCTCACCGAGCTCGCACCGAGTCAACGTGCGATCGCCGACACTCGCCTCTCGACGGGCCGCGTAGAGCCATGGGCGCGCAGGCTCACGGTGCCGGGCGCCGAACCCCTTCCGGGACTCGATTCGGGCTCGAAGTGAGGGCGGAAGCAAAGATGACGAACCGATATGGCGACGCGGTTACGTGTCGGTCGCCACGAGTGGGTATTTCTCGGGATTTTCGATGCGGTCGATGTCGAGATCAACGTCAAGATTCGGCCAATGGAAGTGTCCTTTAACTACTTCCTCTACGACGAACACATCCTTGACGGCGGCGGTACGAAACCAGGGAAACCGCTCATGATCGAGAAGAAATTCCCGGTCGTGGTATGCGATCCAGACGCCGAACGGAGTCACCTGAACGACTTCAACCGGGGAAACGGTAGTTCCAGGCATTGATTATCTCCTCTTTGCGATCTCGCACGATTCGTTCTAATTCGGTCAGCGTCCGTGCAGGAAAGCCATGTGTGACGGCGAGTTCTACCTCGGGCTCCAACCAGAACTTGGCTTCGCCATCGGGACTCAAAACGTGTACGTGTCTCCGTGGTTCTTCACGCGAAAAGAAAAAAAAGCGATACGGCCCTTCACGAAACACGGTAGGACTCATACTCTAGACAATATCACGTTGAGCCATCCCCGGCAAACGGCACCCACGGACGAATAGCCCGGAAAGCGCGGGGCATGATACAATCATAATCGATGGGTATCGACATCACACGAGCACGCGCGACGCTCGAACGCAGGCGACAGAACAGAGCGGCAGAACTCGCCAAGAGAGAGAAGGACGCGCACGCCGCGGTACATCAAATTCTCGAGCTCCTGCTTGAAAAGTACAAGCCGCTTCGCGTGTACCAGTGGGGGTCACTTCTGCACGAAGGCGAGTTCCGCGAGTGGTCGGACATCGACATTGCGGTTGAAGGGCTCTCGGATCCGTTGGATGGGCTCCGCGCCGCCGATGATGCCTCGAGGCTCACCGACATACCCGTCGATCTGGTCGAACTCGACCGGATCGATCCGCGTCACGCCGCGACGATCCGAGACGAAGGGAGGCTTCTGTATGAACGCACGGACAGCCGATGAAGCCGATAACCTCATCGCTCACATCAGAAAACACGCGCCGATGCTGACCGAAGTGCGGGACGAGATTACCGCCGCGTTTGAGCACGACATACCGCTCATCGGCCGAACCGGTCGAACCGCCGTCCTGATCGCGGGCCTGCTCGAGAATTACTGCACGTGCGCCGAAACCGTGTTCGTCCGAATCGCGCGCTTTTTTGAGAATAACCTTTCGCCGGACGCGTGGCACAAAGACCTTCTCGAACGCATGTCGCTCGAGATCGACGAAGTCCGTCCGCGCGTCGTTTCCGACGACACGCAGCGGGAACTCACGGAGCTGCTCCGGTTCCGGCACTTCCGCCGGTACTACTACGGCACCGCGTACGATTGGGAGCGGCTCGAAGAGTTGACCCGCCGAGTCGCTCGTGTGCACGAGCGGCTTCTGCACGAGCTCGAATTTTTTACCGAGTTCATCCGCGCTCTCGCGCATCCCGATCGCTCCGGTTAACGGTAGAGTCGTGCCGAAGATCGATACCTTCCGATCCGACCCGGTATTCGCTTCTCTGCCGGAATCCGACAAGGCCTTGCTCGCCGAACAAGCCGATCGGTATCGGCTGAGCGTTCAGGATCTACGCGGCTGCATCGCGATCGCCGCGGACATCCGGTGCTGGGAGCTCGGCTCGATCGGCGATTACTGGCCGAGCGGGCGCGCGGCGCTCGATCGGAAGGCCGCGCTCGCTGAGTTACACGCGTGGTGGAACGACCGGAAGCTCGAGGGACCGGACTACTCGGGAGAGCCGGAGGCCGGAACGCGACCGGCCGGCCGTGCCGCGCCGCGACCGGCGCGTCTCACCGTGACAGACGAGCCTGCGCGGATCCTCGGCAGGTGCCCAGTGTACTCGCCCGCGACACGGTGCTGCGGGCTCTGGACGCTCGACGCGGTTCGCAACTGCGCGTTCGGCTGCAGCTACTGCTCGATCCAGTCGTTCTTTTTTGGCGACGAAGTGATCATGTACGATGACCTGGCTGGACGGCTCGCCCGGATCGAGGCCGAACTCGACCCGGAGACGGTGTACCACATCGGGACCGGGCAGTCGTCGGACTCGCTTGTCTGGGGGAATCGCCTCGGTAACCTCGACGCGCTGAACGGATTCGCCGCGAGAAATCCGAACGTGATCGTCGAGTTGAAGACCAAATCGGCCGACGTCGAAGCTTTGCTCGACCGCGAAGTCGCGGCGAACATGCTGGTCACGTGGTCGTTGAACGATCCGGCGGTCGCTCGGTGGGAGGAGCACGGTACCGCGTCAGTCGAGGCGCGGCTGCGCGCAGCGCGGACGGTCGCGGACGCGGGGGCTCTCGTCGGGTTTCACGTTCACCCGATCATCCGGCATCGCGAGTGGCAGAGCGGGTACGACCGTCTTGTCGACGATGTCGTATCGCTGTTCGAACCGTGCGAGGTCGCGATGGTCTCGATCGGGACGCTCACGTACACAAAACCCGTCGTCCGCCGGATCCGCGCGGCCGCCCGCCCGACGCGTGCGCTTCAGATGCCGCTTACCGAGACGGCGGGAAAACTGTCGTACCCGATCGAGTGGAAGGCCGAGATGTTCGCGCGACTGTACGCCGCGTTCGCTCGGTGGCGCTGCCCCGACGGCCCGTTCTTCTACCTTTGCATGGAGGACCCGTCGCTCTGGCGAACCGTGTTTGGGTACGAGTACGCGACGAACGACGAGTTCGAAATCGCGATGACGAGCGCGTACCTGCGGAAAATTACCGCGCTGCGCGACAGACGGCGATCCCGAACGCAGGAATTTTGACGACCCCGGCCGCGGAGTCGCCAAGAATCACTTCCCACTCGGCCGGGACAGCGACCGACCGCGCGGCGTCGGCGTGGTTCAACAGGAATACGATGTCTTCGGACTCGGTACGTCGGCGGGTGACCTCGACGCCGTCAGGCGGCGTGAGCACCGGATGAACCTCCGCGTCGCGACAAAGTTCATCGACGATCTGCGCGGCGAACCCATCGTCGGGGATCGTCGCGATGTAGTACGCGGCGCCTTTCCCGTGCGCGTTCCGCGTAGCGGCGGGCTTGCCGGCGTAGTACTCACCCGCAAAACGCGCGCGTATCTCGGCGGAGCCTTCATCGAGCACGTCGGCCCAGAACTCACCATTACCGATCGCCTCGCCGTTCCGCGACACCGCGACCGATCCCGCGCGCAGGCAGTCGTAATCGCTCACGCGCACCCCGAGAAGCCGGTCGAGAAACGCGGGTGGTGTCACCGGTATCACGACGTTCTCACGATTCTTGATGCCCGCGCGCGTCGTCACGACGAGCCGGCCACCGGCCTCGACGTACTTTTCGAGCCGCGCGGCAAACGTCTTGTCGATAGTGAACGGCGACGGGATCACGACCGCGGCGTAGCGCGAGAGATCGCCCCCCGGGCCGACAATCGCGACCGGGACACCGCGCGAGTGCAACGCGCGGTAAAACCGCGAGAAGACACCGGTGTAGTTGTACTCGGGATGGTGAGGCTGGATCTGATGCGCCCAGAGATCGTCGTACGAGAACACCATCGCGACCTCGGGTTCCGCGCCGACACCGGAACATCGATCCATGACCGGCTTCAACGCCGCGACGGTCTTTTTGAGCTCGTCGTACCGGCGGCCGGGCTCTCCGTCGTGAGGAAGGATCCCGTGCCAGTACTGCTCGGTCCCGACGAGGCACGTTCGCCACCGGAAAAACACGACGCAGTCCGCCCCGTGCGCGACCGACTGCGCGGCCCATAACCCGAGCTGCCCGGGACGCGGAGTCGCCCCGATCGTCTCCCAACCCGCCGGTCCCGACTGCTGCTCCATGATCCAGAACGGCTTATCCTTGAGGCCAAACATGAAGTCGAGCGGCATCGCAAGTCGGTGCGCGGGCTGCAGATGCGAACCTTCGGTCCAGAAGCCGACCGGGTACTGGTCGTGCGAGACAAAATCGAGCCCGTCGGCCATCCGCGTGTAATCGACTTTGTCAAAAAAGCCCATGAGGTTGTGCGTGATCGGCACGTTCGAGTCGTGCTCCCGGATGATCGCGCATTGATCGTTCATGAACGTGACGATGAGGTCCGAGCAGAAGCGTCGCCACGCGAGCAGGAGCGACGGATTGTGCGAGTTCGGCGTAACGCGCGGGGTCGGGATCTCGTCGAACCCGGCGTACGTCTGACTCCAGAACACGGTGCCCCACGCCTCGTTCAACGCGTCGATCGTACCGTAGCGTTTCTCGAGCCAGCCGTGAAACGCGGCGCGGCACGAGTCGCAGTAACACAGCGGATTGTGGCTGTTGCCGAGTTCGTTGTCGATCTGCCACGCGACGACGTTCGGATGCCCGGCGTAATGCCCGGCCATCGCGGTCACAATCGCGGCCGACCGCTCACGATACCTTTGGTTCGAGTGGCAAACGTGGTGACGGCCGCCGAACGACATCCTGATCCCGTGTGAATCGACCGGGCGCGTATCTGGGTCGCTCTGCGCGATCCACGTCGGCGGCGCCGCGGTCGGCGTACCGAGCACGACCTTGATACCGACGTTCTGCAGTACCGCGATCGCTTCGTCGAGCCACTCAAACTCGTACACGTCGGGCCGCGGCTCGAGCCGCGCCCACGCGAACTCGGCCATCCTCACAACGTCGATACCCATCGCGACCATCAACTCCGCGTCCCGTTCCCACCGCTCGCGCGGCCAGTGCTCCGGGTAATAATCGACTCCAAACTTCATCGTGTCCTCCGTTAGTGAACCGCGGATCCGTCCCGCGTCTCGTCGTTCACGCGAACGCTTCGGTCAATCCTGCGTCGAGGATCTTCAACATCGCGTCCACGTCGTCGCCCGTCACGATCAGCGGCGGCATAAGCCGGATCGTACCAGACCGTCGTCACGGCGACAATGGCCCGGTGTCGCGCTAACGGGACGTCGTATGCCGCCGAAGCGACTCTGCGAGGTCCGGCTCACGGAGTTCGCCTGCGGCCGACGAGAGAACGGTGTGCACGACGTCCGGTTCGTCCGCGTCGATTCGAAGGCCGTTCAGTCCGAGGAAGACGTACATCGCCTGAAAAGCTACGCGTTTGTTACCGTCGACGAAAGGATGATCGCTCGGATAATGAGAGCGTCGAGCCACCGAGGATCTTTCACTTCGAAAGCTCGCGCATCGCATTGCGGTACTGTTTGGATCCCTGCTCGTAGAGAGCCATTGCATCGGCGAACGTCGGCTCAAAGGGGGTGATCAAGATGCCCGCGTCGGTCTCGACGAGATGGACGCGGTCGCCTTCGGCCATCCGGCATCGTTCCAGCATCGCCTTTGGGATGGCGGCACCCGAGGAGTTCCCGATTGCGCGGATCGTGGATTCTCTGGTCATCGCGACCTCCTGTTATAACAAGAGTCATCACTTGGCCCGGCGGCGGTCAAGGGGAGGCAGCCGTCGTCCGCCAGAAACCCACGGAAACACCAACATCACGACCTGCAGCCCGGCGCCTCAGTGGTGATGCTCGACCTGGTGCGGCGTGAGGACCGTGATCGCGTCCTAGATCCTCCTGGACAGAACACCGGAGTCGTCAATTGCAGTCCCGCCGGCTCTCGCCGGACGCGAACCTTGCTGAACATCTGAAACGCGCTTACACTATTAACACAAAGTACGTTAAATGTTAATAATGCGTGAAGCTATTTACACACGGAAACGGGAGGCGGCACGATGCAACGCAGCTTGACAGGTAAGTACCAGTCGACGACGACGGCGGGTGAGTCCGTGTACGCCTTCGTGCCGCACGACTTGCCGCCGCGACCACCGGTTGAGATCACGTCGGAACGTCAGCGCCTCATGGAGCGGGCCTTACTCGGCTGCGGACGGCTTGATGCGATAGCCACTCTCCTGCCGGACCCCGATCTCTTTCTGTATGCCTACGTTCGGCGCGAAGCGGTGCTCTCGAGCCAAATTGAAGGCACCCAGTCGTCGCTCTCCGACCTATTGATGTTCGAGCTCGACGAGGTTCCCGGCGTGCCGTTCGACGACGTGGTGGAAGTCTCCAACTACGTCGCCGCGCTTGAACACGGTCTGCGGCGGCTACGCGAAGGTTTCCCGCTGAGCAATCGCCTGCTCCGCGAAATTCACGGGAAACTTCTCGCGCGAGGTCGCGGCGACGACAAACAGCCGGGTGAGTTCCGCCGCAGTCAGAACTGGATCGGCGGCACCCGCCCGGGCAACGCTATGTACGTCCCTCCGCCGCCGCACGAGGTCGAACCGTGCATGGCAGCGCTGGAACGCTTCCTCCACACGCCGGACGCCCCCGGCGCGCTGCTGAAGGCGGCATTCGCGCATGTGCAGTTTGAAACGATTCACCCCTTTCTCGACGGTAACGGGCGCGTCGGGCGACTGCTTATCGCATTGATCCTCCATAACGACGGCGTGCTGCGACAGCCTCTGCTCTATCTCTCGCTCTACCTCAAGCAGCACCGCGCCGAGTACTACCGCCTGCTCGACGCCGTGCGTCGGAGCGGCGACTGGGAAGCCTGGCTCGATTTCGTGCTCGAAGGCATCGAGCAGACCGCCACCGGCGCGGTCGAGACCGCTCACCGCCTGCTCGCTCTGTTTCGTGACGATTCTGAGCGCGTCAACGCCCTCGGTCGCGCCTCCGCAAACGTCGCGCGCGTTTTCAACGCCCTGCGTCGGCGGCCAATCGCGCGCATCGATGCGTTAGCGGCTGAAATTGGTGTCGCGTATCCGACGGCCGCCCGCGCCGTTAATGCGCTGCAAACCCTCGGCATCGTGCGGGAAATCACCGGCCGCAAGCGCGAACGTATTTTTGCCTACGAGGCGTATCTGGCGATTCTCAACGAAGGAGCGGAGAGGCAGCTTCCGTCCTGACGAACACGATCCGCTGGTAGATGATCATTTGAGACGCGAAAGCACTCGTTCCCGGATAGACTCGGTACCCTGAGGGGCGTCTCTCCGACGGCACACCACTCACGGCTCGAGACTTCGTTTTTACCGCGAACCACGTCATCCTGCGCGAGGATGTCGGATCGAACATGCGCAGCAGTCAGATTCAATGTCTGACCGACGGGTCCGAGAGACCGTTGATCTGGAAATTGATCGTCGACCGGACGTACAGCGTGACCGTCCATGAGGTCACCGCTGGATTGTTATGGCCGTCGAGAAGACGGACGGACCCTGGGGTTTCGTGGAGAGGGACCGTCGCTCACAGTCTGGGACTCTCGCCTGAACCTCGGGATCGACGGTCGTGCCCCGACCGGAAGGCCTGTACCGTGAAACGATCACCGGGCGGGTTCGTAAGCGAGCCATTGACTTAGTACGTCATTAGCCTATATTATGGTTGTGACAGTTGAATGGGATCCAGAGAAAAATCCGCAGACGGTACGCATCATCAGTGCCAGGGCGGGCACCCGGTCCGAGCGTGGCCTTTATCGGGCCTATATGGAGAAACGCGGATGAGTGACATTCCAGAACTCACAAATGAGGATTTTTCTCGTGGAATGCCGGCCAGTGTGCGGAAACGGCTGATGCGGGGGGAGTTTGAAACAGGCGAGGATGTAGCTGCGCTGCGGCACTTCATCGGACTGTCCCAGCCCAAGTTCGCCGACGCGTTAAGGATCAGCGTCCACACGCTTCGGAACTGGGAACAGAATCGCCGGCGTCCCGAGGGTCCGGCCCTCGCCCTACTCAGAATCGCGGCGCGGCATCCGCGTATCATTCTTGAGAGTCTCGAACCGGTAGCCTGAGTCTTGATAGCCGGCGTCCCGGCGTCGTAGTTCGGCCCGACCGTGACTAACACAGAGCCGCTCATCGCGCCGGACGCGCTCCTTGCGAGGAGACGCGACCATTTCGCGGTAATACGATCACTCAGACAAGAGTCGCTTTCTGAAAGGTATTGACGGCTGTCGCGTGGGCGCGCGCGAGGTGGTCCGCCATAGCAGCAGACGCCCCGTCTGCGTCCCGTCTCAACAGACAATCAATAATTCGAAGGTGCTCGTGTTGGATTTCGGAGTATCGCTCCGAATGGGTTTTAAGCGTTAGAAATCGTATTCGGCTTATTTGGTCGTAAAGGCGTCCGACAAACTCGATCAGGTAACTGTTGCCGGTCGATCTCACAATCAGATTGTGGAAATCATGATCCATTTGCACGTGTCGTTCCGGAGTGTATCTCTGGGTCGGAAACGGTGATCGGTCAGCAAATTCTTGATCAAACGCCCGAAAAATAGTTCCTATCACCCGAAAAAACCGTATGATATCGCCGTGAGATACTTGGTTGAGCAGTTGAACCAGATGGAACGAGAGGAGTTCATCACGGTGCTCGGTGGAGTGTTCGAAGACTCCCCCTGGGTAGCCGGCGGCGCGTGGTGCGAGCGTCCCTTCGCCGATACAGCGGATCTCCACGGGACCATGTGCCGCATCGTTGCGCGAGCAAACATCGACTCCCGCCGTTCCCTGATCCGGGCGCACCCTGACCTCGCGGGAAAGGCCGCGGTTGCCGGAGAACTCACCGAGGCCAGCGCGCGCGAACAGGCAGGAGTGGGGCTGGACCGGATGACGCAGGAAGAGTTTGAGCGCTTTCATCGCCTGAACGACGCCTACCGGACTCGATTCGGGTTTCCCTTCATCATCGCCGTACGCGGGCACACCCGCGATAGCATTCTGACCTCGTTCGAGGCCCGCCTCGGCAACAGCTCCGACGCCGAAGAGTGCGAGGCGCTCCGACAGATCGAACGGATCGCCTGGTTCCGACTCGACGACCTGACAACCACCGACCTTGCCGTCGAGGATCGTTCACCCGGCGATCGAACCACCAAAGGTCGCCAACCCCAGAATCCCGATCCTCCAAGGAGTTTCGCATGAGCGCAAGCATTTTCGACACCTATTACGGGAAACGCAACGTTACCGTCTACCGGACCTATGCCCAACCGCTGACGGGTATTCGCCCCATTCCGGAGTCCGGCTTCATCGGCCGCAGCAACACGCTGTTTGCCGCGGATATAGACGTTATTGTCTACGGCAAAAACTTCACCCCGGCGTACGAAGAGGGTGACAACCGGATGGTGGTTGCCACCGACACGATGAAGAACTTCATCCTCAAGCAGTCGATGTACTATCCGGGGTCGACGCTCGAGGGGTTACTCGAGTTTCTTGGTGCCGGTTTTCTGGCGACCTATCCGCAGATGGGCTCCCTGCGCATCTCGGCGCGCGAAGAAACATTTGACCACTGCCAGGTTCCTGCCGCAAGCGGCCCGGGTCCAAGCGACCGGCTCTTTGCGCGCCGTCACGACGACCGGGGCTTCGCCGAACTGCTGATGGCCCGGGAACTCGACCGGGCCGTGGTTAGCGACCACATTTGTGGCAGGCTGGGCTTCGAGCTCATCAAGATAACCGGCAGTTCATTCTCCAACTTTGTCCGAGACCAGCATACAACCCTCCCTGACCGGACGGACCGACCGCTGTTCATCCACATGGACGTCAAGTGGCGCTACGCCGACAGCGCAACCATGCTCGCCGAACCCACCGAATCCTACGTTCCGGCCGAACAGATTCGCGACATCGCGCAGGTGGTCTTCCACGAGTTCAACAGCCGCTCGATCCAGCACCTTGTTCATGAGATGGGAAAGCGTATCCTGGACCGGTTTCCCCAGCTCAATGAAGTCTCGTTCGACGCGCAGAACCGGATCTGGGACAACGCGGCGACCCACGATGGCGATCCACGCATCAAGGCCTACTGCGACCCCAGGCCCCCTTACGGCAGCCTCGGGCTCGTGATGAAACAGGGCGAACAGGACGATGGGTAAACTCTCAACCCACGTTCTGGACACCGCAACCGGCAGACCTGCCGCCGGTGTCGCAGTCCGGCTGTCGCGCATCCACCCGGGCACAACATCCGAGTTGTACGCCGGTCGGACCAACGCCGATGGTCGAACCGACGGCCCGCTGCTGGAGGGCGGCTCACTTCTGGTGGGAACGTACGAGTTGAGCTTCGACGTTGGCGCCTATTTCGGCGGCAACGACGGTTTTCTGAGTCTGGTGACCGTCAGGTTCACGGTGTCCGACCCCGCGCAGAACTATCATGTCCCGCTTCTTGCCTCTCCGTGGTCCTACACCACCTATCGCGGGAGCTGACCGTGTCCACGCCGAGATCCGCGGATTACGATGCGATAGCCGACCGGATTCTGGCTCAGGCCGACCGGCTGGCTTCCTGCAGCGAGGGCCCACGCGATATCACCCGCACCTTCCTGACACCCGCCATGGCCGACGCTCACGGTCTGCTATCGCAGTGGATGCGCGATGCGGGAATGACGGTACGCTGCGATGTAATCGGAAACCTTGTCGGAACCCTGCCGGCCGACGCTTCCTGCGCCGCCGGTCAGACGCCGCGGCGGTTGCTGCTGGGGTCGCACATCGACACCGTCAGGCAGGCGGGACGGTACGACGGGGTGCTCGGCGTTCTGGTGGCGATTGCCGCCGCGGCACAGATCGCACGCACCGCCCGCCGGGTCTCAGTTGATGTGATCGCCTTCTGTGAAGAAGAGGGGGTCCGTTACCGCGCGCCCTTTCTGGGCAGCCGTGCGATAGCCGGTAGTTTTGACCTCGCGCTTCTCTCGCGTGCCGACGACGGGGGAGTAACGATGGCCGAGGCTATTCGCTCTTTTGGTGGTGATCCCGATCGCATCGACGACTGCAGCTACCGCGGAGAGACGCTGATCGGCTACGTCGAGGTTCACATCGAACAGGGCCCGATTCTCGAACTCGCCTCCGAACCGGTGGGGCTGGTTACCTCGATTGCCGGGCAGCGCCGCGCTTCAATCCGCTTTGCCGGTGCTGCCGGTCACGCCGGCACCGTGCCGATGGCGGTCCGTCGCGATGCACTGGTGGCCGCCGCCGAGTTTGTTCTGGCGACCGAAGAGCTGGCCAGAGAGACCACGGGCATGGTGGCGACGGTCGGCACGATCGAAGTCGCGCCCGGGGCGAGCAATGTCATCCCCGGGGAAGCCCGGTGCTCTCTGGATCTCCGCCACCAGCACGATGAGATCCGTGACCGTGGGTTCGCCGGTCTGCGGGAAACCGCGGAACGGATTGCCGGCGAGCGGAGCCTCGGGGTTACATGGACCGATACCGACCGCGCCGACGCGGTCCCGATGGACGCCGAACTGACGGCGATGATCGACGCAGCGGCGGGCGGCGGCCTGCCACGACTCGCCTCCGGTGCGGGGCACGACGCAATGGTAATGGCCTCGCTCTGCCCGACCTCGATGCTCTTTGTACGCTGCGCCGGTGGAATCAGCCACAACCCGGCCGAAGCCGTACTCGCCGGTGACGTGGCGCGGGCGCTCGAGGTGGTAGTGAGCATGCTGCATCGGGTGGAAGAGGAGGCGTCGATTGGTTGATCTTCTCCTTCGCGGCGCAACGGTTCTGTCGGCCGGGCGCGAACCGGTCACTACCGATATCGCGATCGAGCACGGTCTCATAGTCGACACGGACGCGGACCCCGGCGTCAGAGCCCGGCAGACCATCGACGCCGCGGGCCTCCACGCCATGCCCGGCGTGATCGATACCCACGTGCACTTCAACGAGCCCGGCCGTTCCGACTGGGAGGGGGTGGCCACCGGCAGCGCGGCTGCTGCTGCCGGTGGAGTAACACTCTTTGCCGATATGCCGCTCAACTCAGACCCTCCGCTGCTGGACGCCGCGACGTTTGGCGCGAAGCATGCCCGCTGTCGGCGGCTCTCGCTGACCGACTTTGCGCTCTGGGCCGGCTTGACGCCGGAGAGCCTTCCTCACATGCGCCAACTCGCCGGCTTGGGAGCGATCGGCTTCAAGGCGTTCATGTGCAACAGCGGCATTCCGGAGTTCCGTGCTGCCGACGACGCGACCCTCTACCAGGGAATGCAGACGGCAGCGGAACTCGATCTGCCGGTAGCGGTTCACGCGGAGAACGACTCGATCACTGCTTACCTGGGCGAGCTAATCAGGATGGAACGCACCGTGACCGATGCACGGGACTTTCTTGAGTCGCGTCCTGTCGTCGCGGAGGTGGAGGCCGCCGGCCGCGCGATAACCCTGGCCGAAGCGACCGGTTGCCGTCTTCACATCGTCCACGTCAGCTGCGGCCGGGTGGTAGACCTGGTTTCGGCGGCCAGGGCCCGGGGAGTCGATGTCTCGTGCGAGACATGCGCCCACTACCTTCACTTCTGCGACGACGACGTGGCCCGCCTCGGACCGGTTGCCAAGTGCGCCCCGCCGATCCGTGACCTCCGGCAGCGGGAGGAGCTGTGGAGAGCGGTTGACGCCGGCGAGATCGACTTTGTCGCCTCCGACCACTCCCCCGCCCCAGCGGAGCTCAAACTGCACCCGGACTTTTTCTCCGCCTGGGGCGGCATAGCCGGGGTACAGTCCACTCTTTCGGTGATGCTCACCGGCGCGAAGGCCCGCGGCATAGGCACCGGGGTTCTGGTACGCTGCCTTTCCACCGCACCGGGTGATCGCTACCGGTTGCCCCGCAAGGGCCGGATAGAAGCCGGATACGACGCCGACATCGTTCTTGTTGAACCAGAAAGCCGCGACGTCCTGAGTGTAGAGCAACTACTTTCTCGCCACCGTTTGAGCCCCTACTTGGGAGAAGCCTTCGTCGGGAAGCTCCGGCGCACCATTCTTCGCGGCCGGACCATCTATCTCAACGGAGCGATATGTTCAGAACCCACCGGGCGGCTGGTCCGCCCAGCTTCTCAAGGAGACGAAGTGTGAACAAGCAGATCCTTACATCCACCGGAGAAACCAGAAGCCGCGTTACCCGTTCGCACGCCCTGATCGCCGCGGACGGCCACGTCAACACGACGCTTCAAGGCTGGAGCGGAGCCGAACCCGTCATCCTGATCAGTCCTCAGATGGGCGCCAGGTTCTGCCTGTACCTGATCACCCTACTTTCCGGTGGGACCTCCGCGCCACCTCTGCCGGGCGTGGAACGCTTTGTCTACGTGCTCGACGGGGAGCTCGACCTCGAGTTTTCGGGGAGTACCCATCGGCTGGCACTGGGCGGCTACGCCTATCTGCCCCCAGACCTGCCGCACCGCCTTACCGTTGACGCCGGGCGTACCAATACGGCGCGGTTCACGGTGGTGGAGCGGCGCTATATCGCAAAAGACGGCCACGATGCGCCGTCGCCGTTAGTCTCAACCACCGACGACCATCCCGGTGAGCCGTTTCTGGGAGACGGCAACTTGACCGTCCGGAAACTCCTCCCGGACGAGCCCGGTTTTGACATGGCCATGAACACGATGACCTTTGTTCCCGGAACACCCCTGCCGTTCGTTGAGACCCACTTTATGGAACACGGGCTGGTGATGCTCAGCGGAGGCGGGGTCTACCGTCTGGACGATGACTGGTATCCGGTCACCGCTGGAGACGTGATCTGGATGGGGCCCTACTGCCCACAGTGGTTCGCCGCAACCGGCCGCGCGGACGCATCCTATCTTCTCTACAAAGAGACAAACCGCGATCCGTTTCTGTTTGAACGACTGAGCTGAAACACCCACCGGCACAACCACCGCACACGCACCAAGGAGGACGTCATGAAAGGAAAATGGAATATCGACGCTGACCACCTGATGAGCCGAATCGAGACCCTGGCGGGATTCTCCGATGCGCCCAAACCAGCGGTCACCCGGGTGCTCTATACCGAACAGGATCTCGCCGCGCGAACCTGGATCAAGGCGCTCTTTGATTCCTCCGGGATGACGGTGACCGAGGACGCGCTGGGAAACACCTTTGCCCGCCTTGAGGGAGACGATCCGGAGGCTCCCGCGGTAGCTACGGGCTCCCATATCGACGCCATCCCGCACTCGGGGCGCTACGACGGCACCGTTGGAGTATTGGGCGCGATTGAGGCGGTGCGCGCGATACAGGCGGCGGGGCTCCGGCTTCGCCGTGCGATCGAGATTGTTCTCTTCACCGCCGAGGAACCGACCCGATACGGGATCGGATGCCTGGGAAGCAGGGCGATGTCGGGAATCCTGACCCCCGACATGATCCGCGCGCTGCGAGACGAAGACGACGGCACCGTTGAGGACGCACGCCTGCGCTGCGGATTCACCGGGCCACTCGAGTCGGTGAGACTGGAGAGGGGGCAGTACCACGGGTTCATCGAGCTACACATCGAGCAAGGACCGCGGCTCGAGACCACCGGAACGATGATCGGCAACGTGACCGCGATTGCCGCGCCCGCAACCCTGCATGTCACGGTCAGCGGAGAGGGTGGCCATGCCGGGGCGGTGTTGATGCGCGAACGCCACGACGCCCTGGTTGCCGGAGCCGAACTGGCCCAGGCGGTGGAAGCCGCGGCACGGCAGAGCGGGGCGTCCGACACCGTAGCAACGGTTGGTATCTTTGACATCCACCCACGCGCGGTCAACAGCATTCCCGACCGCGTCTCTCTGACCGTGGACGTACGCGACATCGACGGTCAGCGCCGCGATGACACCGCCGACCGCATCCGCGCGGCCGCTACGGATATCGGCGCCCGCCGCGGGGTATCAATCGAGGTATCCACCCTCAACACCGATCCGCCGGCGACCTGCGGTCCGGTGGTGCGCGACGCCATCGCACAAGCGGCGGCCGAGCTCGGACACAGCTGCACCGATCTGGTAAGCCGCGCTTATCACGATACGCTCTTCATGGCGGAGATATGCCCGGTTGGGATGATCTTTGTTCCGTGCCGCCGCGGGGTCAGCCACCGCCCCGACGAGTATTCCAGTCCCGGACAGATCAAGGCCGGCGTCGAGGTTCTCGCATCAACCTTGGTGAAGCTGGCCTCGCAATAGCACCTGGGGCGACCTTCCGGTCATCATCAGACCGATCTCCTCCACCTGGGTTGATAAAGCTTCAGTAACTCCAGACGACTCGCGTCCACCCGTTGGGTCAGCGGGTACTTTTTCTCCCGGCAGGGCGAGGCGTCGTGCGTTGCGCTTGCCCGTCATCGCGGCGGAGTCGTCGCTACGGACGACCGGGCTGCCCGCAGCTCCTGCGCCGAGCG
The DNA here is from genome assembly GCA_007695285.1 of Spirochaetaceae bacterium. Classification (GTDB taxonomy): domain Bacteria; phylum Spirochaetota; class Spirochaetia; order DSM-27196; family PXBQ01; genus PXBQ01. Next base: position 24,582 of record REEC01000103.1, read on the forward strand.
GGGAGTCCCGGTGACCGGAACCATCGGGATTCTGAAGGCGTTCTGCATCGACCGGACCATCCCGTCGGAACAGGCCGACGCGATTCTCGCGCGTATGGTAGACGTCGGATTCTACTCGCCGGTGCGCAGGGTCAGCGACCTCCTGTGAGCGGCGAGCGGTCCGCATGCTAGTTATGCAACCTACACGTGGGATGATGCGAGGAATGAGCTGCTGAAGAGGGAATCCCCTACCAGACGCTCGTGACCATGATCCTCCACAAGTACGTCGCCGGTCGCCTTGTTGAGAAACCGTCTCCGAGGTGAGGTCGACAGCAGGAAAGACCTCCGCGCGCTGAATCGGGTGCCTTAGACGTCAACTGCCGTAGTAAGTGACTACACTCGGGCTCCCACTCCGGTTCGGCCTACACGATGAGCTTCACGAGCGCAGGAATCGCCGAGACCAGATAAAGCGGCAGGCTGAGTATCTTCCCGTCGTAGTGCGGGTACCCGGAGTAGAGCCGCACGCCGAGGCGCGATTGCTTCTCTTCGATGAACCGATGCATCGACCTGAGCGTACCGCTCTTGCCCGACTTGACCTCGACCGGGACGATCGAGGAACCCGCTGCGATCACGTAGTCGATTTCTGCCGAGCTCGATTTCGCGTCCCGCTCCCAGTAGTAGAGGTTCGGGTCCTTCCATGACTCGTCCAGAAACAGGAGCTCCTGCCCGACGAACTGTTCGGCGCACGCGCCTGCGTTGATCATAAGGAGTTCCTTTTCGAGCACGAACTGCTCGGAAACACCACAGAGGTTGCCGGCGAGTCCCACATCGATGAACAGGAGCTTGAACTTCTCTTGGGATACCGAGGCTCCAAGGGGCAGGCCGGACGCGGCGGTTCGGTGGATCCTCCGGATCACTCCCGCAGTGACGAGCAGGTCAATAGCGGCCTTCAGTTCCCGCGATCGGACGTCCGGGTCGATGTTCACGTACTTGAT
>REEC01000268.1 GCA_007695285.1 Spirochaetaceae bacterium
CCGATCGCGGTCACGAGCGGCGACGCCGAAGAGATCGCCAAACTCGCGCGGGCTCACTCGGTCGTGTTCATGAGCAGCTCCGCGCTCAGGTTCGCGTCGCCGTTCGTCGACGCGCTCGCCGACTCGACGTTCGGGCGCGTGATCGGGATCGACTGCGCCGGGCCGATGCAGATCGAGCCGACGCAGAACGGTTTGTTCTGGTACGGCATCCACACGGTCGAGATGGTGTACGCGGCGCTCGGCGTCGGGTGCGCGCGTCTGAGCGCCGTCCGAACCGACGAGCACGACGTCGTGTGCGGCGAGTGGTCCGACGGCCGACTCGCGACGATCCGCGGGAATCGGGCCGGGAACACGACGTTCACCGCGGTGATCCATCGTGAAAACGGAACGCAACTCGTGAACGCATCGACCGGACGGAAGCCGTACTACGTCGGACTGCTCGAGGCGATCATGACGATGATTCGGACCGCGGAAGCGCCGATCGATCCGAGTGAGACCCTCGAGATCGTACGGTTCATAGAGGCCGCGAACACAGCGCGTGTATCCGGGCACGGCGTCGCCGAGATCAACAACCAGGCACCGAAGGAGCACACATGAAAACGACCCGTTTCGCGATAGTCGGGTGCGGCGTGATCGCGCCGAGCCACGCAACCTCGATAACAAAGAACCCACGCGCGGAACTCGTCGCGGTGTGCGATATCATCAAAGAGAAAGCGGAAGAACTCGCGAAAACGTTCGACGTGGCCCATGTCTATACCGATTTCACGGAGATGGTGAAGCGCGACGATATCGACGTCGTCTGTATCTGCACGCCGAGTGGGATGCACGCCGAGATGGCGGTGATCGCGGCCGAAGCCGGGAAACACGTTCTATCGGAGAAGCCGCTCGAGATCAAACGCGACGCGATGACGCGTATGATCGCCGTGTGTCGCGACCGTGGCGTGAAACTCGGGTGTGTGTTCCAGCGACGGCTCATGCCCGAGGCGATCGCCGCGAAGGCCGCGTTTTCATCGGGTGAGTTCGGGAAGCCGGTTTTGTGCGACGCGTACCTCAAGTACTACCGGAGCCCCGAGTACTACAAGTCCGCCGGGTGGCGCGGAACGTGGGAGATGGACGGTGGCGGAGCGCTGATGAATCAGGGCGTGCACGGAATCGACCTTCTGCTCTGGATGGCCGGCGACGTGAAGTCGGTGACCGCGCGTACCGGACATCTCGCGCGCGACATCGAGGTCGAGGACACGGCGGTCGCGCTGCTCGAGTTCGGAAGCGGTGCGTTTGGAGTGATCGAAGGCACGACGTCGGTCTACCCGGCTCAGGACTCGCGGTTTGAACTTCACGGAGAGAACGGAAGCATAATCTTCTCGGACTCGGGTTTTGCGCAGTGGAGGAAGATCGGCGACGAGACCGACTCGTTTCCGGACGTCGAGTCGCTCGGCATCGGTGGATCGTCCGATCCCGCGGCGATCTCGTCAAAGGGACACTACCTTCAGATCGACGACATGATCGACGCGATCGCCGACGACCGCGACCCGATCGTGACCGGCGAGTCGGCGCGGAAAGCCGTCGACCTGATCCTCGCTATCTACGACTCGGCGGCTTCCGGCAAGACGGTCGAGCTGACGTGAGGCGGTCCTAAGCGATCCCGAGTTCCGCCTCGTACTTTTTCATCACCTCGATCTCACGGCCGAGGTACTCGGTGTACTCGCCCCAGTTGATCCACTCGCCGCTCAGGAACCCGTCGTACGGGAGGCTGTGAAGCAGCTCGAGCACTCGTTTGTGGTCGACGATGCCCTCTCCGATCGGGGCAAACAGCTCGTCGCCGCTCGTCGTGTCGTGGATGTGCACGTACTTGATCCACGGTTTCATCGTGTCGAACGCCTCGTCGAGTGGGAACCCCGCGCGGACCGGGTGCATCACGTCCCAGTTGATCGCGATCCTTTCGTGTCCGACGCGTCGAAGCACGTCGGCGACCGCGTGTGGGTCGCGCCAGTCGTCGTGCGTCTCGAGGCAGACCGTGACATTCCGTCCGCCGATGTGACTGCCGATCTCCGAGAGCGCTTCGACGACCGCGTCCGCCGCGGCCTCGCGCGTGACACCGTCGGGGATCTTCCCGCCGAATACGCGCACGATCGGGACGCCGATATCGTCGGCGAGATCGACGACGTCCTTCGCGATCCTCACCTGTTCGGCGTTCGCTGCGGCGTCGGCGAATCGGCACGAGCACGCCAAGGCGCACGTCGTGATGTCCGACGCGCTGAGAGTCTTCGCGACCGCGCGGCGCTCATCGGCCGTGAGGCTCGTCTCGACGCCGTGTCGGTGCTTCGAGTCGAGCCGAAGCTCGATTCCCTTATATCCGTACCCGCGCGCGATCGCGAACAACTCGTCGAGTGTCGCGCTCGGAGCGGAAAAAGTCATGAATGCGTACTTCACGTTTTGTCTCCTATGTCGTGGTCTGTGGTGGTGCGGCTACCCGTTGGAGTTCGCCGGCTCGCCGTTCACGGCGACATTCACGACGACGTCCTCGGCGGCCGATAACCGGATCGCGTCGAGCAGTTTGGTGAGGTACAATCCGCTCTCGAGCGTGATCGGATAGACCGTCTCGCGTCGAAGAGCCGTCGCGATCTCCCGGTAGATCTCCATCTCGTCGCCGTACACCGCGCCGGACGCCTCTTCGGTGCGCACGGTCTTGTTCACGGTGCTCCGGTACGCCGAAGGGTCGATGTTCTCTTCGAACCGGACCTGGTGTACCTCGAGTGTTTTATTGTGGACCGTGATCGTGCCGCGGTCGCCGTACACGACCCACTCGGGTGAGTCACCCGAGGCGACGATGTGATCGCACTGAATCGTCTCGCCGCCGTCGAGCGTGAGCACCGCCGAGAACACGTCCTCGACGTCGCCGGGATTTACGACTTGAGACATCCGCGCGTACACCGATTCGACGCGCTCGCCGAGAAGCTGAACCGGCTGATCGACGATGTGTGGCCCCCAGTTCAAGAGGTACCCACCCGCGTGATCGCTCCGCGTCTGCCAGTCGGCGCGTCGTCCGAACGTCGTCACGCGCCGCTCGACCCGGTAAACCTTTCCGATTTCACCGGCGGCGATAACCTCGCGAAGTTTCGCGAGCTGGCAGCCCCAGCGCGACGGCAGCCACGGAAGAAGCAGCTTCTTTGCCTTCTTCGCGGTCTCGATCATCTTCGCCGCCTCGGCCTGGTTCACTGCCCACGGTTTTGTCACGAGCACGTCGACACCGGCCTCGAGGCACTCGGCCGCCATCGACGCGTGCTGATGGTTGTACGTCACGACCACGACAAAATCGAGATCCTCCTTCTCGAGCATCTGCGAGTAGCTTTCGTACACCGGCACGCCGAACCGCGCGGCGGCCGCGTCGCGCGCGGCTTTGTCTACGTCGCACACCGCGACCATCTCGAACTCCGGGAGTTCGCAGATCGGGTTCGCGTGCATCGTACTTCCGTTTCGGCCGTAGCCGATCAACCCTGTCCGTATCGCCATAAGGCTTCCGAGTGTACCATACGCGTGCTACGGGTGTCATCGAATAGCTGTTCACCCGCAGTGCGTAAGGGTACAATCAAAGTGCGGAGGTCACCCGAGCAGTGTCGACAGAACCCGAGCGAAGAAAGATGTTCATCTCGCGTGCGGTTATGATCACCGCGGTATACGCGGCGATTGGTACCGTCTGGATTCTCGTCTCGGACTGGGTTGCCGAAACGATCTTCGGCGAGCCCTCGACGTTTGCGGCCGTGCAGACGGTGAAGGGTTTGGTGTACGTTGCGCTGACGGCCCTCGGTCTTTTTGTGCTGATCCGCCGGGCGTTTCAGTCGCTTCACCGTATCGAGGAAAAGCGGCGCTCCGAGACGGAGACAAAGCACCGGTTTGGAGTCTATCTCGAAACTCTTATCGACGCGACGCCGCTTGCGGTGTTCGACCTCGAACCCGACGGACGGGTCAAGAGTATCTGGAATCACGGGGCCGAGCGGTTATTCGGAGTAGCCCGAGCAGAAGCGATCGGCTCTTCGCCGGATATTTGGCCCGGCGAGGTCACTTCGATTCTTCCCGATCTGTTCTCGGGCCGATCAGCGGCTACCGAGAAACCATCGCAGATCGAGATGCGCCGACGCGACGGTACGGTCTTCCCGGCCGAGGTGTCGTTCGGTTGGATCACGCCGGGTGAGTCGGGACGGATCCGCGCGGGAGGCGAAACGGGCAAAAACCGATCCGTTCTTGTCGCGATTGTGTCGGACACGACCGATCAGGTCGAGAGCACGAACAAGCTGCGCGCCGCGATCGCCGAGCGCGAGGTTCTCTTGCGCGAGATCCACCACCGCGTGAAGAACAATCTTCAGATCGTCGCAAGCCTGATCTCGCTCGAGCGTGGCCGAAACGGGGAAACACCCGAAACAGGGAAGGGCGGTGACGGGACGTTGTCGCGGATAATGACGATGGCCAGGATCCACGAACAGCTTTACCACTCACCCGACTTGAGACGGATCGATCTCGGTCCGTACCTCATGGATCTCTGCCGCGCGATCCAGTCGGCGCACGATCCGAAACGGCGGGTGGCCTTGCGGTTCGAGCTGTCGTCGCACGCTGTGCCGATCGACGACGCGGCGCCGTACGGCCTCATCACGCACGAGTTAGTCACGAATGCGTTGACACACGCTTTCCCGGAACGCGCAGAGATCAAAAACCCGACGATCATGGTGAGTCTCGATCGGTCTGCGGAGATCACGACACTCATCGTATCGGATAACGGTATCGGCCTCACGGAAGAGCGGACGGCCGAAGCGTCCCGTTCGCTCGGGTTCACGCTGATCGACGCTCTTTCACGTCAGATCGGCGCAACCGTCGAGACGACGTCCGGTCCCGGTGTCCGCGTAACGGTCGCGCGCAGACGGTTGGAACAAGACTCTCACACATGACCGGCCGACGCTGAGTCGCGGATGGACCGCGCGATTCAGGCCGATCGACGATCGTGCCGATAAAAAAAGTGTGAAACTGTTGATCGCGCTTTTTCTGTTAGCCGCATCGTCGCTCGGAGCCGAGCCGCTCGCGCTCACTCCTGAAGACACTCTCATCGAGCAGAGCCGCGAAGGTGGGTTCAACCTCTACGTGCGCGCGAAGCCGGGGCTCGGCTCGATCCTGATCACCGAATCGACTGCCGATCCCGCCGGCCGCGAGGCCAACTACGCGCTCCGGAACCCCGTCTGGCACCCGGTGAACGGCGACGAGCGGCGGAAGCTCGACGGCGAGTTTCTCAACGCACAAGAACAAGGCCGTTTTTTTCTGATTTCATCGACCGTTCGCGACGTCCCGGGGTTCGGTGCCGCGTACCAGGTGTTCATCCCGTACGTCGTCGAGTTCGGCTATCCGTGGACACGATCGGGTGAGATCTTCATCGGCGACTCGAGCTGGATCAACATCCGCACGTTCTCGCTGCCGTACGCCGATTACGACGGTGAGTTCCGCGACAACCCTTTCGTGATCCGCGCG
>REEC01000172.1 GCA_007695285.1 Spirochaetaceae bacterium
CCGCCTGGCTCTGGAGGATCTTCGTCGACTCGCGCAGCGTCTGGTCCATCTCGCGACGCTGCAGTACGTCGGCGAGCAGCGTCGCGGTCGAATCGATGAGAAACTTCTCGCGCGGGTCGATCTTGCTCGGCGTCCTGGGGCCGGTCGCGTGGTACGACACCGTGATCGCGACGAGTTTCTCGATGCTATACGTCTTTTCCGCCGTGTACGAGTCGGCGGTCTCACCCGACCGGTCGCTCACGATGCTCACATCCTCGGTCGTGATCTGCACTCCGGTGAACTCGGCGAACTGCATCGAGGTTCGGAGGATCCGTGCCGTCTCGCGCAACACCGTCCCCATGTCGGTGACCGGACGAGCGAACAGCGACGCGAGCGCGTACAACGCGTCGAGCTCTTTCTCGCGCTCCTTCGTGCGGTGTCGAGCCGCCGTTAGATTTTCCTCAGCCGTGTGTTTCATCACTGGTTTCTCACGATACTGTACCACCGGCGATGCTGCCGTTCAACAGCGCAAGGGGCCGACACCAGCGAACATGCGGAATTCATTGCATTTGCTTACCAAACATGTTAAATTAATGCAATGGAATTTCGTCAGCTTGTACGGATCGCCGCCGACCTGCAGTGCTTCTCCCCGGGAATGCTCGCCGCGGGACAGGACATCGATCGAGTGCGGGTGCAACTGAGCCGGTGGGTCACGAGCGGCCGCGTACTCCGAATCCATAAGGGCTGGTATACCTTGAACGAGCCGTTCCGGCGCGTTCGGATCGATAGTAACGTCATCGCGTCGACCATCAAGCAGGGCTCGTATATCAGCCTTCAGTCCGCGCTGAGTTTTCACGGAGTGATCCCCGAGTACGTGGCCGAGACTACGTGCGTCACGACCGGGCGCCCAATCGCGATCGACTCGCCGTTCGGCCGAATCCGGTACCGTCACATCAAACGTAATGCGTTCTTCGGTTATCTCCGCGTCGAGAACGGCCTTCAACACGCGTATGTTGCGACGCCGGAGAAGGCACTGCTCGATCTCGTTTACCTGACGCCCGGCAGCGAGGACCGAGCCTACCTCAGCGAGCTTCGCCTGCAACAGACTGAGGCTTTTGACCTCGATGAAATGCGACGAATGGCCGTTCGCTTCGACGCGCCGCGGCTCGAGCGTACGGTTGGTCTTTTTTGCCGGCTTACCGGCGGGGAGCAGAAGCACGCATGAAGGAGTACGTGCGACACTTAGTGGAGACAAGCGGCACCACAGCACGAGCAACGCTGCTCGTGCGGGAGTATCTCCAGGCGCGAGTTCTGGAGGCGCTCCAGCGCGCGGGCGCGTTTGAAAACTGGGCGTTTCTCGGCGGTACGGCGCTACGGTTCCTGCATCGCCTGCCGCGATTCTCGGAAGACCTTGATTTCTCCCGAACGACAATCGAGCCGTCACACGATACGCTTCGCGGCGAGTTCGGGCGCATGGTCGGCGCTGTTCGAAAAATGTTTGCCGCTGAGACGTACGACGTCGATATCCGCGATCGTCCGGACGCGGTGGTTCAGTCCGCTTTCGTCGTCTTCCCGGGACTCCTGCACGAACTGGCGCTTTCGCCGCACCGCGGTCAGAGGATCTCCGTGAAAATCGAGGTGGACACAAATCCACCTCTGCACGCGGTCACGGCAACGTCGATCGTCCGCCGCCACGTGCTCCTGAACCTGCTCCATTACGACAAGGCGAGTCTGTTCGCGGGGAAGCTGCACGCGCTGATCAACCGACCGTGGGTGAAGGGACGCGACCTGTACGATCTGGTATGGTACCTGAGCGATCCGTCCTGGCCGGAGCCGAATCTACCGCTGCTCGAGGCGTCGCTCGCGCAGACCGGGACGGCGCTTCGCCCCGGCGAGGTAACCGACTGGAGAACTCTCGTCGCCGAGCGTGTTTCCGCGATGGATTGGGACCGTGTACTCGCCGACGTCACTCCCTTCCTGGAACGATCCGAAGATATCGCGATGCTCACCCGAGCCTCGGTTCTCGATCTCCTGAAGGCTCGGTCTTGAGGAGCCGCCGGCGGAGTTTCACGGCGATAGCGACCCGAGGAAAGTGTTCACAGGAACCTAGCGGATCCTCCGATCGCAAGCATTTCGGAATTTGGACTTCCAAAATACCTGCGTTTTTGGAAGTAGACTACCCAAAATTACGAGACGCTTCCGCGCCGAAGCGTTTTTTTTGCGTACGGGGATTCTCTGTAGTGCCATATCGTGTGACCGTCCCGATTCGGTTGCTACGTGTTGGACTACTCATTCGGAACTCGCCTAACGGTGGTGGCGTAGTCCCACGACCTCGAATTTGGAAAGTGATATCAGAGGAATGGACATCGACTTGGACGGCGAAAACGGAGCCGCCGATGAGGAGGCCGATCTGCATACCGTGGTACGATGGGCACAACAACACAACGTCCGCTGGGCGTTCACGTTGTCGAACGCGGGGGCCCTCTACTTCGAAGACCGTTGCGATCTTCAGCACCTCGCTGAGATCAACTGGACGGCAGTGGCTGCCCGAGACTGGCGAGACGTGAAAGAAGGGAAACAGGCCGAGTTTCTGCTGGAGAGATCCCTTCCCTGGCACCTCATCGAGCGAATCGGCGTACAGTCGGTGAAAACGTATCGCTCGGCGATGAACGCATTGGCGTCGTCTGGGCATCTTCCGTCGGTTGAAGTGCTACCGGAGTGGTACTATTGAATGGGGGCGCAGCCATGATCGAATACACAAGCGGCAACATCCTGAACTGCGAGGCCGAAGCCCTGGTCAACACGGTGAACTGTGTCGGCGTGATGGGACGCGGTATTGCGTTACAGTTCAAGGAAACGTTCCCGGGCAATTTCAAAGCTTACGCTGCTGCCTGCAAACGCCAAGAGGTGCAGCCGGGGCGTTTGTTTGTGTTCGACACCGGGGAGTTGACCCCGCCGCGTTACATCATCAACTTCCCCACTAAACGGCACTGGCGCGGCAAGAGCGGGATCGGGGATATCGAGTCCGGTTTGGCAGCCCTGGTGGATACGATTCGCGAGCGCGGCATTCGGTCGATCGCTGTCCCTCCACTCGGCAGTGGGCTCGGCGGGTTGGACTGGGCGCGGGTTCGGCCGCGCATCGAAGCGGCCCTGTCTGAACTCGATGATGTCCGCGTGATCGTGTTTGAGCCCGGCGGTGAGCATGGCAGTAACACGACGACACCCGGGCGACCGGTCCCGAAGATGACCCCGGGTCGGGCCGCGTTGGTGGAACTGTTGAACCGCTACCTTTGTGGCCTGCTCGATCCCTTCGTGACCCTTCTGGAAGCGCACAAGCTGATGTACTTCATGCAGGAGGCGGGACAACCGCTGCGTCTGAGGTACCGGCCGGCGCCGTACGGTCCATACGCGGAGAACCTCCGGCACGTCCTGCGCGAGATCGACGGGTATCTGATCTCGGGCTACGCCGATGATGGCGATGCCCCTGACAGGCAATTGCAGCTGGTCCCGGGGGCGGCGGAAGAGGCCAAGGCGTTTCTCTCGACCGATGCCGAAACGCGGGGGCGCTTCGAACGCGTGGCTGATCTGGTGGAGGGCTTCGAGACTCCCTTCGGGCTGGAACTGCTCGCGACCGTCCACTGGGTCATGACACGGCAAGGGGCCGTTCATCACGATGAAGTGGTGGCCCGGACCTACGCGTGGAACGATCGAAAACGACAATTCACACCGCGACAGATAGGCATCGCCGTGGATCGTCTCACTTCAAAGGGGTGGGTCGGCACGTGACCAACCCAGGAACTCATCCAGACATCCAAAGACGATACGGACAAACGACCCGGTAGGCTAATCCCCCTGAGAAAAGGGCGCTCTACCCCCGCTCGACGGCCTGCGATAGCTCGTTCGTCCACCGCCCCTCGCGCATGAGTGGAAACGAGCTTCCGTCGGAACGGAACGCAGTGATTGTCAGCTGTGAAGAGCCGACAGTCACGTCCGAGTGTTGCCGGCTGGTGTTGAGCCCGGCTGCGCTGCGCTCTACCTCGCTCAGTTTGTCTCCGCCCGTGACGCAGTTTGCGTACGCGTTGCCGAACGCGAGGTGGCAGCCGGCGTTCTCGTCGTAGAGCCCGTCGAAGAACGTGATGCCGAGTTCGGCGATCGGCGCGTCTTCGGCGACGAGCGCGATCTCGCCGAAGTAGCGCGCGTTCTCGTCGAGGTCGATCGCCTGATTCAACACATCCTGCTCGTGCTCCGCGCGCGCTTCGACGATCCGCCCCTCGCGGACGTCGAACTCGACGATGCCGAGGTTCGTGCCGCTCTGGATCAACGGCCGCGTCGAGCGCACCGTGCCGTCCACCCGGCGCCGGTCGGGTGCGGAGAAGACTTCGTCGGTCGGGATGTTCGCGATAAACTTGATGCCCTGCGAGGACGTCCCCTCGGTGCCGATCCAGCGCTGGTTCGCGGGCATTCCGACGATCAGATCCGTGCCGGGACCTTCGTACCGGAAACGGTCGAACGCCTCGCGCGTGAGCCACGCGGCCAGCTTCATCAGTCTCGCGGAATGTGTAGTCCACGCGGCCACCGGATCGTCGGTGTCCAACCGGCACGCGTGCGCCACCGCGTCGACGAGTCGGTCGAGCGCCTGTTGGGCCGGTAGATCGGGGAACACGGCCTTCGCCCAGACCGGGTTCGGGATGCTGATGACGCACCACGGATAAAAGTCGCTCATCGTGAGCTCACGGATCTCGCGTTGTGCTTCGGCATTGGCCCGGAGCACCGGCTCGCGTCGCGCCGGGTCGATTCCGGCAAGACCGGTAGGGTCGGCGCCGAGGATCGAGAGCGCAGCACCTCCACCTTTCGCGATGCGAACCCGCTCGTCGATCATCGCGGTCGGCAAGTACCCAAGCGTCTTCTCGGGCGCTTCCTCGAGCCGTACCCGCATCGCTGCCTGCTGATGGTAGTTAACCTGCACGTACTTCGCCCCCCGCCGATACGCGGCCCGAACAAAATACGGCACAAACTCAGCCGCCTCGATCGGAACGTTCACGTACACTTCCTGATCGGGCTGAACATTGAGCCCAACCCCCGCGACGATCGCCGCGAAGCGCTCAAAGAACTCGGTTATGGTCATTGGTGGAGTATACCGCGACGGGGCGGGTTCGGGTAGGGTGGTGTGTTGGGGGTCGAGCCATAATCCACTTTTTTTAACCTCAGAGTCGTCAAGGAACCGTTCCAGATACTCGGTCTTGTTCCTCGCCTTGTTCGCCCAGTAGATCGACCGAACCAAGACAATCCCGTCGCGCTTCAGGTCCTGTCCCGGTGTGTCCTTGTAGTCCCGAGGGAAGTCCCTGGTGATCTCGAAGAGCTTGAGAATCAGCTTTTTCACGTCCTGATAGACCGGAACGTCAAAATAGAGCGCTAAAA
>REEC01000066.1 GCA_007695285.1 Spirochaetaceae bacterium
ACGCGCCGTCGGCCGCCCAGAGCCTGAACGCCACACCGAGCGTCCAGTCCTGACGGTCGAGTGCATCGAACACGAGGAACCGGGACGACGTCCACTCCGTTCCGCCGACCATTCCGGCCGGTCCTTCGAAAACGACATGCCCACCCTCTGCCGGCGCGGTGAGCACGATCGTGTCGCCCTTTTTCTCGATACTGCAGTTCACTGCAGTCGCTACTTCCCAGTTGATCAACGTTTCCATGGTGTCCTCCCAAGAGATGTTGTGTTTGGCTTTCTGCGTGACGCGGCGCCGTTACGACTTCATCACGATCTGCGTCTTGACGCTACCGGGCTTCGGCTTCGCCGCGTAGTTGTACGCCGCGATGCTCTCGGCAAACGGGTACGTGTCGGTCAAGAGCGGCTTCACGTCGATCTTGCCGGATCCCATCAGCGCGAGCGCGCGCGGATAGACGTGCGCGTACCGGAAAATCGTCTCGATCCGCGCCTCTTTCGCTTGAGCCGCGACGATGTCGAGTGAAACCGGCGCGCTCGGCATCCCGATGTACACGACCGTTCCGCCCGGACAGAGGTGATCGAACAGCCCGGCGGCGACTTTCTCGTTTCCGCTCGCCTCGAACACGATGTCGACGCCCCAGCCGTCGGTCAGCGTATCGACGACCGAGCCGACGTCCTGCGACTTCACGTTGACCGGCGTCACCGGTCCAAACGTCGCGGCGAGATCGAGTTTTGTCTGCTCGACGTCGGTCACGATCACGCGGCTGCAGCCGCCCGCGAGCGCGGCCATGATCGTCACCATCCCGATCGTGCCGGCGCCGATCACGAGCGCGGTGTCACCGGGTTTGATCTGCGCCTTGTTCGCCGCGTGCATTCCGACCGCGAGTGGCTCGACCATCGCGCCTTCGGCGTACGTCACGGACTCGGGAAGTTTAAACGTGAACGCCGCCGGGTGAACGACCGTCGTCCGCATACAGCCGTGCACCGGTGGCGTCGCCCAAAACACGACCGCTGGGTCGAGGTTGTAGATCCCGAGCCGAGTCGCACGGCTGTTCGGATCGGGGATCCCCGGTTCCATACAGACGCGGTCGCCGGTCGTGAGATTTTTCACGTTCGCGCCGACCTCGACGACCGTCCCGGACGCCTCGTGCCCGAGGATCATCGGCTCGCGCACGACGAACGGTCCGATCGAACCGTAGAGGTAATAGTGCAGATCGCTTCCGCAGATCCCGACCGTGTGCATCTCGATCCGCACGTCGTCCGGCCCGACCGTCTCGTCGATCGGGAACTCTCTGAGCGACAGTTTTTTCTTCTTTTCGAGTACAAGCGCGTCCATAGATTGCCTCCGTGTGAGTGGTACCAGTGTACACGATGAGGCGGAAGACCGGAAGGGTTTGGGGGTGGCGAGGTACGCGAGGAGGTGGCCCAATGTCGCCGTGAACACGGTTTGATGAATACACGTTGCCGTGCGATAATCCGAAGCGTGAAAAGCGAAACACGCGCAGAACACGGTTTTGACGGTGAACGCGCGGCGCGGAACCTCCAGAAGACGTTCGAACTGATAGAGACGCTGAAGGAGCTCAATATCGCCGGCGACAGGGACCAGAACCCCGGGATCGACCGACGTGAACTCGAGCGACGTTTTCACCGGCGGATGCGCGCGCGCAAGGATCGATCGTGGGCGGACACAGGGATCTATGTCAAACTCATTGCCGGTCGCGGCTAGCTCGCGGTATACTGGTAACAGATGCTTGGAAAACTGATTCTCCTATTTACGGTTATCCCGGTCCTTGAGCTGTACATCCTGATCCAGATCGGGTCGCGCATCGGCGCGTTCACGACGATCATGCTCGTCCTGGTGACCGGTGTTACCGGTGCTTTCCTCGCGAAACTGCAAGGTCTGCGCGTCTGGCTGACGATACAGAACGAGATGGCGGAGCACCGACTGCCCGGCGATCACCTGATCGACGCGGTCTTGATCCTCGCGGCCGGCGTAACGCTGATCACACCCGGCCTTCTCACCGACATCGCGGGGTTCCTGATCCTGATCCCGGTGACACGCGCTCCGATCCGGAACTTCGTGAAGGCGAAACTCACACGGATGATGGACCGCGGCCAGTTCGGCGTGCACCGGTTTCCGCAGTAGGGTTCACGCGGGCCCCCCACACTCTCTGACCGGCGCTACTCCACGAACCGCCTGATCTTCGCTACGATCGCGTCGCCGGCGGCCGACGTGTTCGCGGTGCCGCCGAGGTCTTTCGTCTTTGGGCCGGCGTCGGCGAGGTACGAGTCGACGCCCGACTCGATCGCGCGCGCGGCTTCGGCGCACCCGAGGAACTCGAGCATCAACGCCGCGCTTCTCACCGCAGCGACCGGATTCGCGAGGCCACGCCCGGCGATGTCGGGCGCCGAGCCGTGAACCGGCTCGAAGAGCGACGGCGAGGTCCGCTCGGGGTTGATGTTCGCGCTCGGCGTGAGGCCGAGGCTTCCGACGAGTCCTCCACCGAGATCGCTCAGGATGTCGCCGAACAGGTTCGACGCGACGATCACGTCGTACCGCGACGGCGCCTGAATCAGGTACATCGAGAGCGCGTCGATGTGAGCCTTGTCGGACTCGACGTCCGGAAACTCTTTCCGGACCTCGGCGAATACGCGGTCCCAGAGCACCATCGAGTTCTTCAGCGCGTTCGACTTCGTCGCCATCGTGAGCTTCTTCCGCCGCGACTGCGCGAGTTTGAAGCCGTACCGCAGGATCCGCTCGATCCCACGCCGCGTGTGCACCGACGTCTGCAACGCGACCTCCTCAGGCGAGTCACGATGAAAAATGCCACCCGAGTCGACGTATTCTCCTTCGGAGTTCTCGCGCACGATCACAAAATCGATCTCCGGACGGCCGGCAAGTGGAGTCTCTACACCGGGCAGCAGTTTGCACGGCCTGATGCACGCGTATTGATCGAATGTCTGCCTGATCGAGATCAAAGGCACAAGCGAGATATGGTCCGGCACGAGTTCGGGCCATCCGATCGCGCCGAGGAAGATCGCGTCGAACGCGCGGAGCTGCGTCAGGTAGTCCTCGGGCACGACGATCCCGTGCTGGTTCCAGTACCGGATTCCCCACTCGAGCTCGGTGAACACAAACTTCGCGTTCGCCGCGGGCTCGACCGCGCGCAGAGCCTTGACCGCCTCGGGCGTGACCTCGAGTCCAATTCCGTCGCCGGGGTACAGCGCTATTTTGAATTCCTGCATATTAACTCCTGTTTCAGGCGCGCACGGAGAGCCGGTCGCGCGGGTATCGGGAATAGTTGTAGCACGATTGTGGGCCGCGGTGCGAGATGGGGACGTGCGCGTCACTCGACGTAGCCGGTCAACGATAGCTCGTCGGCCCTGTGGCACGCGACGAATCGTCCAGGTCGGTCTTCGCGCGCGAGTAGAGACGGCTCGACGGTTCGGCAGCGATCGACCGCGTACGGACAGCGCGTGTGAAAACGACAACCGCCGGGCGGCCGCGACGGGTCCGGGGGTACCCCGGGCAGCACGAAGCGTTTCCTTCGTGATCGAGGATGGATCTTCGGGATCGAGGACAGGAGCGCTTCGGTATACGGATGTAGCGGCTCGCCGTAGAGCGACCGCGAATCGGCGATCTCGCACACCTTTCCGAGGTACATGACCATGATCCGGTCGGCGGCGTACTCGACGACGCTCAGGTTATGCGCGATCAACAGACACGTAAAGCCCGACTGGATCTGAAGGTCCTTGAGCAGGTTCAACACCTGCGCTTGTACCGAGACGTCGAGCGCGGAAACCGGCTCGTCGCAGATCATCAGCTTCGGGTCGAGTGAGAGAGCGCGCGCAATCCCGATCCGTTGGCGCTCACCGCCCGAGAACTCGTGAGGGAACCGACGCGCGTGCTCCGGACGGAGACCGACACGCACGAGCAGCTCAGCCGCGCGCGTCGCGCGGTCTGCCTTTGTCCCGATGCGATGGATGAACATAGGTTCCGATACGATCGATCCAACACGCATCCTCGGGTTCAACGACGAGTACGGATCCTGAAACACCATCTGAACGCGGCGGCTCACGTCATTCTTCTGCGTGGCGGCCGACTCGAACACAATCTTTCCGTCGGTCGGCTCGATCAGCCCAACGATGCACCGAGCGAGAGTCGTCTTTCCCGAGCCACTCTCTCCGACTACGCCGAAGGTTTCGCCACGCTCGACCGTGAATGAAACGCCATCGAGCGCGTACACCATTCCGGTGGTACGCCGCAGAATTCCCGTGTGTATCGGGAAGTGCTTCTTGAGGCCGTCGACGACAAGAAGCGCACGATCATCTCTCACTCGTTCGTCCATCATGCGTGCGCATCCGGTTTCAGAAGCCAACACGCCGCGCTTCTATCATCCGATACCTTGAACGAAGGTGGAGACATTTCGCGACACACGGCCATCGCGTGTGGACAGCGCGGCGCAAAAAGGCAGCCTTTCGGAAGGTCAAACGGATCAGGCGTCGTCCCGGCTATCGGTGAAATCCGCGTCCGCCGACCGATCCGCGGAACCGAGCTCAACAACCCCTGCGTGTACGGGTGCGCCGGCCGATCGAACACCTCGACGGACTTTCCCGACTCGACAACCCTGCCCATGTACATCACGACGGTACGGTCGGCGAGCTCGGCGATTACTCCCAGATCGTGCGTGATGATCGCGAGAGCCATCCCGGTATCCGCCCTGAGCCGTTTGATCAAATCGATTATCTGAGCTTCGAGCGTCACGTCGAGCGATGTCGTCGGTTCATCGGCAATGAGTAACGCGGGCCCGCACGAGATCGCCATCGCGATCATGACGCGCTGCCGCATCCCGCCGCTCATCTCGTGCGGGTACTCACGAACCCTCTGCCGCGGTGCACCGATCCCGACCGTATCGAGCAACTCGACCGCGCGTTCGTTCGCTTCCTTTCGTCCAACACCGTCATGGGCCCGCATCGCCTCGGAAATCTGTCTACCGACCGGAACGATCGGGTTGAGCGACGACATCGGATCCTGAAACACCATCGCGATGTGTTTCCCGCGCACGGACCGCATCGCTCTTCCGCGCGGATCGAGCGTGGCGATGTCGACCGGTGAAGCACCGACGGGTGAGTACACGATCGATCCACCGACGACGCGACAAGCAGGACGCGGGAGCAGATTCATCACCGACAACGCGGTCACACTCTTCCCGCAGCCGGACTCACCGACAATGCCGAGAGACTCACCCCGCCGAAGCGAAAACGAGACACCGTCGACAGCCCGATTTACGCCGTTTTTGGTCTCGAACTGTGTTTGTAGATCGTGCACGTCGAGCAGATTGTCGATCGTTATCTCCCCGCACCGGTTTGACGCGGTAGGTTCC
>REEC01000250.1 GCA_007695285.1 Spirochaetaceae bacterium
CAAGTTTCTCTCACCTCTGCCGCACCCCTATAGCGCTGCCCCCTGGCAACGACCCTTGGGCCCGTGGTCCGGGGTTAACCGTGGCTGTCCCGGCAAATTCGTGATATTATCGACCAATGAGGAAGTCGCGACAGATGATTGTTACCGGTTTATACGCCGGAATCATAGTTATTATCCTTTCGGCAATGGTAGCCGTATCGTACGTTGGCGCGATGGCGCGTATGCAGGCCGAGGCCGACAGTGCGCATAGATCGTTTCTCAGACAAGTGGTTCAAACCGTCGAGGGGCGTGTTCAGGCGATAGATCTGGCGGTGGTGAACGTTGGTTTCGATCTGCCGATCCGTCGGTTCATGGATGGACATTATATCGACTCTTCGGAGCGTTCTCAGAACCAAATCGCTCTTCAAACACAGCTGCTGACAATCAAGAACCTAAATCCGGAAATTCAGTCGATATGGGTTTTCTCAGAGAGTCAAGGATTCGTCCTTTCCGATTCTTCGATGGAAGACATCGAGTTCTTCTTTGAGCGGGACTGGATTTCCTCCATGTCGCGGACACCGGAGTTTCAGAGATGGTCGGGTGTGCGGCACATCAAGCCGGTACTATCAGAGGTCGAGGTCATCGTGCCGGTGATTTCGTTAGTTCGCCCGTATCCCGTGACCAGCTTCGCGGATGAGCGGCGCGGCGTCATCGTCGCGAACGTTCATCCCAAAGCGTTGCAACGTGCGATCGTTGCGGCGGTTCCCGAGGCGCAGACGGCTGTCGTCGTCGTCGACCAGAACGGTGAGATTGTCCTGGATACGACAATTGGGAAACGCGACCGTGAAGCGATTACGGCATTACGGAAAACGATGGGGAGTACGGGTTATGGTCCCTGGGATTTCACGGATTCGGGCGAGCCGTATACGGTTTTTGCGGATACGTCGACCTCAACCGGCTGGGCTTATTTCTCATTCGTCCCGCGTGTCGAGGCGCACGGGCCGTTACTCGCGTTACGCAATGTATTACTTGCTGCAGCGCTTGCATTGATTCTGGTCGGTGTTGCCGCGGTGACCGCGGTGACCCGGTGGAGTCATCGGCCGATCAACCGGCTGATCAGAAAGGTATCACAGGCCTCGGCCGGGCAGGATCCGGATATCCGGGCTGGCAGTGGGGTTAAGGACGTCGCCGACGTCGATGCGTTTTTCTCGTCGATGCTTCGTGAACACGAATTGATGCAGGCACAGGTCACACAGAGCCTGCCGGCTCTCCGGTGGCGAGTTGTCACCGAGTTGTTCATGGGTACAAATCCGTCAATGCCGTTCGACGACAAAGTTAGAACGCTGGCCGATCTCGGCGTATCACTGTACTCAGGCGCATACTGTGTTCTTCTGATCGAAATCGATGAGTACGAAAAAGTCAGAAAGAAACTCCCGGAACAAGGTATGACGCTGTACTCGTCGATGGTCCGCCGTAAGGCCGAGCAACTCGTGATCCAAAACGACGCGGGAACCGCTATCGAGTTATGGAACGCCCGGATCGCAGTATTGATCAGTTTCGAACAGTCGGACGTCTCTGCTGCGCTGTTGACGACTCTCGCAACGGCCGAGGCGTTACGGGAGTTTGCTGAGACCAGTCTGCCGTTCACCGTCACGATCGGAATCGGCAGTGTCACCGGTCGGAGTCCCGCGGAGATCTCAAAGTCGTACCGCGATGCGCAGAAATGTCTGGATTTTAAAGTTGTTACCGGCCCGAACGTTGTGACGGCGTTCGAGGATATCGCGTTGCCGGATGAAAAAGAGATCTCTCGGCTGTACGCCGACGCGGAGGACATTGTCGGAGCGCTCAAGGCCGGGGAGATCGCGACCGCCCGCGAACACGTGAATGGATGGTTCGAACAGGCGTCGGCAATGAGAATTCCTCCGGATCTCCTGAGGCAGTTGGTGATGCACGTTCTCTTGATGGCGGTCGGACGCACCAATGGCGACGACACAAACGGTTTTATGCTGCCGCCGATTCCGCACGACACCGAGTCCCTCGAACAACTACGCAAGCACGTCTTGGCGGTTTTGTCGGACTACGCCGACGCACGCAACGAAACCCGCGCCGCGCGGCATAGCGATCAGGTTGTCAGCGCGATTACAGAGTTCATCTACGCGCATTACCACGAGCCCGACCTTTCGCTCGGACGGATCGCCGACACGTTTCGAGTGAGTGTGTCGCACTTGAGCAAGACTTTCAAGGATGTCACCGGATCGAAATTTCTCGATTTTCTGATCTCGGTCCGGGTTGAAAAAGCAAAAGAACTCCTCGGTACAAACTCGAAGGTGAATGAAGTTGCGGTGATGGTCGGATACACGAACACGCATAGCTTTCTCCGGATCTTCAAAAAGTCCACAGGGATGACGCCCAGCGATTACCGGATAAACACGAATTTGCAGCGCGTTTCTGCAGCGAACATTGATTGAGTGACTTTTCGTAAAAAGTGCCACCCAATTTCCGCTGTTGCTGGACATTTTCACAAAAACTGAACCTTGCGAATCCCCCGATGCATGCAATAATTCCCATGCTGAACAGAGGGGGATTTGATGGGCAAAGAGCGGGGTTCACGGCCAACCGCACACACCGCACCGCACGCCGGCATGGGGATTTTTGGTGGGACAAGTAGTGGTCGGACAAAATTCCTGAGGGATATTTACCGCGATCGATACTTATACCTTCTTTTCATTCCTGTATTCCTGCTGTTTTTCGGCGTTTTCCGGTACCTGCCGATGTACGGAGTTACGATCGCGTTCAAGAATTTCCGCCTCGCGGACGGCATCTTCGGGAGCGCGTGGGTCGGGTTTACTCACTTCGAACGACTGTTTCGTAGTCCGGAGTTCCTCCTTATTCTGCGTAACACCGTGTTGCTGAATGTATATCAGCTGGTGTTCGGGTTCCCGATCCCAATTCTGCTCGCGATTCTCATCAACGAGATGCGGCACATCACTGTGAAACGAACCGTTCAGAGCCTGTTATACATTCCGCATTTTATATCGTGGGTCGTGATGGGTGGGATCGCGATAAACGTGCTTTCGCCGTCGACGGGAATTGTCAACGCTGTGCTGTCGAGATTCGGTGTGGAACCGATCTACTTCATGACAAACGCCGGGTGGTGGCCCGTCGTGTTCATCACCGTCGGAATCTGGAAGTCGGCCGGATGGGGGACGATCATCTATCTTGCCGCGATCAGCGGGATCGATCCTCAGCTGTACGAGGCGTCCGTGATCGACGGCGCGGGCAAGGTCCGGCAGACGTGGCACATAACTTTGCCGGGTATCCGGAGCACGATAGCGATCTTGCTGATCCTCAATCTCGGTGGTTTTATCGATCTTGGATTCGAGCAGATCTGGGTCCTTCAGAATCCGGCGGTCCGGAGCGTCGCGGAGGTCATCCCGACGTACGTGTACAGGATCGGCCTCCTGAGCATGCAGTTCAGTTACACGGCTGCGCTCGGGCTGTTTCAGTCTCTCGTCGGTCTCGTGATGATTATCACGGCCAACGCGGTGATCAGGGCAATGGGAGAGAACGGATTATGGTAATTCGTGTTCTGACTTCGCCTGGGGGAGCTCGATGAAGGCGTCACCCGCAGAAAGTGTTTTTTACGGAATCAACTATAGTTTTCTCATCGGCGTCGCGGCGATCATGATATTCCCGTTTGTCCACGTCATCGCAATTTCGTTAAGCAGTAGTCGCGCAGTTTTGTCTCAGGAAGTCGTAATCTGGCCGATCGAGTTTTCTACGCGGACTTATCAGAACCTCATCCGCGATGGATCTCTATTCAACGCCCTGAAAAACTCGGTCATCGTCACGGTGTTTGGAACGATACTCAACATGGTTGCGACGATCATGGTCGCGTACCCTATGGCCCGGCATAACCTTCGTGGGAGAAAAACGTTCCTCTCCTTGATCATCTTCACGATGCTTTTCAACGGCGGCCTGATTCCGACCTACGTTGTCGTTCAACAACTCGGTCTTCTGAACACGTACTGGGCAATCTGGCTCACCGGCCTTGTGAGCATCTGGAACTTTTTCATAATGAAGACGTTTTTCCAGAGTCTTCCGTCGAGTCTCATCGAAGCCGCGGCTATCGACGGTGCGAACGACTTGTACTCGCTGATCCGCATCGTGCTTCCGCTCTCGATGCCGGTCCTTGCCACGTTGACGCTGTTCTACGCGGTAAATCACTGGAACTCGTACTTTATCGTCATGTTGTACATAACCCGAACACACCTTCAGACCGTCATGGTTCGACTCATGCAGATGATCCAGTCGATCGATCCTCAGCTTATGGAGCTGTCGGGCGAGGCCGACGACCTGTCGCGTCTGATCACGCCTGAAGGTGTTCGCGCCGGCGCGATCGTCATCTCGACGCTTCCGATTATGTTGGTGTATCCGTTTCTCCAGAAGTACTTCGTGAAAGGCGTGATGATCGGCTCGTTGAAGCAATGAATCATGTCCCAAAAAACGTGAGGAGGTGTCTATGAACACTGTTATTTCGAACAACAGACGACCATGGGTTGTTTGTTTCATCGCCGTCGTGCTGACCGTCGTGACCGTCATGTCGGCATCGGCAGCCGGCACGAAAGAGCCCGCCGCGGCCGCAACAGCGGATCGGAACCTGTCGATCACGGTTTTCGACCGTGGTTTGGTGCCGTCGTCCGAAGGAACGTACGAAGAAAACCGGTGGACTCGATGGGTCAACGAGACGACCGGGATGAACGTGACGTGGGTTCCGGTTCCGCGCTGGACCGCGAACGACGCGTTGAACGTGATGTTCGCCGCCGGAACGGCGCCCGACATTATCGTCGAGTACGTCCGGACGTTCTTCGAGAACTGGCAACAGCAAGGTGTCATCCAGCCGATCGACGACTACATCGACCGGTACAGTATCGATTACAAGGCGTATCTCGAGCGCCATCCCGGCGTTCGCCAGCAATCGACGTTTCCCGACGGACAACAGTACTTCTTCGCGACGCGGCGGACCGCGACGTGGAACCATAACGCGTGGATACGACAGGACTGGCTCGACAATCTCGGCTTGAGTATGCCGACAACCACCGACGAGCTGCTACAGGTCGCGCGTGCGTTCACGAACGACGATCCAAATGGTACCGGCCGCAGGGACACGATCGGCGTTACGTCGCGAGTCGGAATCTGGGAGCAGATGTTTTTCGCGCAGGAAGCGTGGATGGTTGAAAACGGCCGGCTCCGGCCGAACTTTCTTTCCGACCGGTACCGCGACGCGATGGCGTACCGGAAGACGTTCTACGACGAAGGGCTCATGGACCGCGAGTACGTGACCGAC
>REEC01000147.1 GCA_007695285.1 Spirochaetaceae bacterium
GATCAAGCCCGGCGTACGGTATGTACTTCTCAAGTCTGCCGAACCGCTCGCTATCGAGTCGGAAGAACGCGGTGCCACCCATCAGTCGCAGAAACGGCGCGGCGGGCGCGGGCCGACTGGACAAACGGACCGTCACGCCGAATGGAAGGACGAACAACGTCGCATCCGCGACCGCGCCCTGAGCAGCGATCGTGCCTGCCCGAACAAATCCACCGACCGAAAAAAACTCCTCGGGGCCCAACACGACCAGTACGTTCGCGGTTGCGCCGTAACCAAAACTGTAATACGTCGCGGCCGGGCCCATCGGCGCGAGCGGCGAAAATCCGACCGAAAGTGACACAAGCTCGCGATACGTCTCGCGCGGCGGCTCATCACTCACGATGAGTAGCCCCGGTTCCGCACTGGCCGTCGACCCCGATCCACCAGTTCCCGCTTCGGCGCTTGGGCCGAACTCGTCGTCAGACACGACGCTTCGGCTTTGTTCCGGCGGACGCTCCAACTGAGACGCTCTCCGCGCCGAGCCCGCCACAGCGAGCAACGCCCGGATGTCGTCGACAATGGCGCGAGTCATCTCTGCTACTGCACGGTCAAACGTCAAGTCAAGGCTCTCGACCGAACCCGAGGAGGCGACCAACTGCTTATCCGACATCGCGAATAGCTCAAACGCAAGCCGCACCCGGTCTCCCTCGGGGGAACTGAATACATGGAGAAAAAAATCTCCGTCGAGTCCAATTGCGGAAGAGAACAGGTCTTCCGGAGAAACCGGAATCGGTGAAGTACGCTCATCGGTCTCGACCGGCAGAATCCCGTACCGTCGCAGTTCAACATCGATCGCCGTTCTGATGATACTCGGCACCGTCGTTGCGACATCGGGCGCGGAGGTAACCGCGACGACCACAACCGATCCGGCAGAGTCGTGATCAACCGCGTGAACCGGTGCCACCGCGAGGGAAAAGAACATCGTAAGTACTGAAATTATCACCCTGACGTCGCTCAAGACCGCTCCACTTTTTGTACCCAGATCAAAGTAGTATAGTGTTTTCGTGACAAATTTTCAAAAGTGTGTCGCAAATTGGGGTGTATTTCCTATCCGGGGATTCAAAATATAGCTGTTGATTTTCTTATGACTTAAGAATGAACTGGTGGAATATCTCCTGAGACGAGCGCCCTACCGGACGAATCTGATCTCGGCGATGCAGGTGTCGTCCCAGCGCGTTCCGGGGTACACATCGGCGATCTCCAGGACGGCGAACAGCCACTCGGGGCATCGTGTATCGATCGCGGCTCTCGGCAGCTCTACGTCATCCAACGCGTAGCTCTGAAACCGGGGCTCGTCGACGAATCGCAACTCCATCGCGTGGACATCCTTAAGGCGATAGTTGAAAGCCATTTCCGTCGAGCAACGCTGCAAGAGGTGAATCCGCAGCGTTGCTCGTTTCAGCCGGTTGTTTGCCGGATAGTAACGTTCCTCGCCGTACCCGGCGTATATCTCGATCGCCCGAGCGCCGTCCGGAATGAGGAAGGCGATCCGCTCTCCACCGCCCGGACCGTCGACTCCCTCGACCCAAGACGTAGCAAGATCGCCGTCGAACGCCTTGTCCACGCTGTATCGTCCGGGGACGCGCGGATCGTCAAGGTACGATGAAGCCAACGGGAACTGCACCTCCGGATGATCACGGTAAACCAAGCCCCTTTCAGGAAGCGCCAGGATGGCATTCAACTCGTTAACCGTTCCGTCGAGGACACCCGGAAACCGTTGCTCGATGATCGCTCGTGTCGCCGGTTCGGCTGCTCGGTACTGGAGAAGCAGGGCCAGGTGTGGAGTCCAATCAACGGGAATGTGATCGGCCCATGCGAGGAGTCTCGTTTGGTCGCTGTTGAAAATGGCGTTTTCGACGTATCGGTCGAGAGCACTATCGTACTCCGCGCGAGACGCACCATCGATGTGTGCGCCGTGCTCGAGCATAACCTCGACAACGGCAAAGGATCCACCGATGGCTGCATCGCCCAAGGCCGTCCGGTAAGTCCCTGTCGGCCCGTCAAAGACGGCGTACTCGTGATCGAGCGCACCGCCGGCGATCAACAGGCGGGCAACGGCAGCATCGTTGTTGCGAACGGCCCAGAACAAAGGGCTGAGCAGAGCGCCGTCGCCCGAGTCGACGAGAACGCCGACGTCGGCGCCGGCCGCAATTAGAGCCTTCACCTCGACCGCGTCCCGCGCTCGGACAGCGGAATAGAGCGCGTTCGTGTCGGCTCGGACGACCGCAGGAAAGAGTCCCAACACCAGAAGGATGGCAACCGATCGCTTCGCTTTCATCGCGTTTCCTCCTGCCGAGCGACACGGAACTCACCGCGTCTGCGCCGATCGGAAAAGCTGTCAGGTAGTAGAAACGCGCATCGGTCTCGGCACGAAAAGCATACCACGGGTTTCCCGGCACATTCTACATGGCGTGACGACGCGGAAAACGCCGCCGTCGTGTCCGGGTTGAACTGTTCGGGCTCGGGTGTTATTCTGAGTAAATTGATAATGTTTATGTGATGGAGGGACCGATGATCCGAAACGTTACACTACTCGCGTTAAGCGCGGCGCTCATGGCTCTCGTGGCGTGTGAGAATCCGCTGCAAGAAAACAACCAGACCAACGAGGCGAACGAGGAATCGAGCTCGCAGAACGGGGGCGGGTTTTCCGTTCTGTACGATGCGAACGGCGCCAATTTTGGGCGCGCGCCCGTCGATGAAAACGGATACGCGACCGGCGCGTCGGTGGCTTTGCTCCGCAACTATGGCGGACTCGCAAAGGACGACAACGCCTTCGACGGCTGGAACACCGAACCCGACGGGACGGGCGTTCAGTACTACATCGGTGAGAGCTTCTCGATGCCTGAAAACGACGTGACCCTTTACGCTCAGTGGAGCGACGCCGAACAGTGCTTCACGATGAACGCGGCTACCGGGACGATCACGCAGTACCTGACGGCATCCTGCGGTACGGCGGTGGGCCATATCGACATCCCCGCGACGGTCGAAGGTGCCGTCGTCCGCCGGATCGGACGAGCCCTGTTCAACGGGGTGGGTCTCACTTCGGTGGAATTCCCCGACACGGTAGTGGAGATCGAGCCGTATGCGTTCAACAATAACAACCTGACTCAGCTGGCCTTACCCGGCGATCTAGAGGTCATAGGCACCGACGCTTTTGCGCGCAACGCAGCCCTTGGCAACATAGAATTTAACTCGTCGCTCCGCGAGATTCGCGAGGACGCTTTCTTCCGGACGAACCCGGCTGAAGTCATTCTTCCGCACGAGCTGCAACACCTCGGCAGCCGCGCGTTCTCGGACGCGCCCGGGGTGGGGCCGGAACTGGTCGAGATACGTGGAGGCCTGGCGATCGTCGGCGCCGGAGCGTTCGAAGTAAACGGGATCCACACGCTCATCCTGCACGAAGGAGTGCAGGTCCTTATGCGCAACGCGTTCCGTTCCAACAATCTCACCGCGGTCGAACTGCCGACCTCGGTGATCAGCGTGGACCAAGGTGTATTTTTCGACAACGACATAACCGAGATCACGATCGGATCGGACGTGGAAATCTACGACGATACGTCGTTCGGCGAAAATGGAGCCGCGTTCCGAGAGTACTACATCGAGAATGGGCAACAAGCGGGGATCTACACGTTCGACGGTGGGGAGTGGAACCGTGAGTGAGGCGGGCCGGCGGCAACGCCAAGGGTGATCAAGAGAGCGCGGTCTTTCAACTCGCGGCCTTCTCCGGAGCCGGACCGCGGCGCGTTCTATTCCTCTCTTTCCCGATTCCCGAGCGGAAGAACTCGATGAGTCGGTCGATCACCTCGTTCAGAGCGGCGTCGCTGATCGGGGATCCCTTACCCTTGCGCACGGCGTCCTTGAACGAGAACGCGAACTTGGTCGAGAGGAAATCTCGGAGCGAGATTGTCAGCTGGTACAGCGCGAAAACGACAAACTCGACATCGAGGTCTTTTCTGAGATCGTCACGTTTCACACCGTCGTCGACGAGGCCTCGAATATAGCGATACGATGACTCCTTGAGTTGAGCGGAAATGTCGAGAATGTCGGTCTCAGACGGCTCGTATGTCGCGTGGTAGAGAATGTTCGCGAACCGCGGCCGGCTGAAGTCAAACCGTGCACCGTGGAACACCACCTGCTTGAACCGCGCGAAAAAATCCGACGCGTCGGTCGAGATCGAACTATCGATGGAAGAGAACTTGGTCTCTGCGGCCAACGTCACGAGATACCGGTAGAGCTCTTTCTTGTCGTCGAAGTACTGGTACACGCTTCCTTTGGCGATGCCGAGCGCCGCGACAATTCGACTCACGGACGCCGTGCGGTAGTCGTGCAACGAAAACTCATCGAGCGCCGCCTCGATGAATCTCTCGCGCTTTTCTATCGGCAAGTTAAAAAACGTATCTTTCGGCATCGTGACGCAGCCTCCATGTGACTCCGCAGTCATAATGACATCGAATTGACGACGAGTCAATGGTTGCGCCAAAAAGATGATGCCGAAAAAAGTGACGGATAAGTCATTTTTTCATTTTCCGCCTTGACAGATCCGCAAAACGTGACTATTATGACGCATTAGTCATATGACCAAGGCGTCACATGACTTTTGAGTCACTATGTTCATTATTCGCGATGAAGGAGATGAAGTATGATGTTCCCGAGAGTATTCGCTCTGGTCTTGGCGACGGCGGTGCTCGTCACCAGTATCCTGATCTTTGTGATGGGCGCGCGGTTCCAGAAGGTGGAACAGGCCGCGTATTCCGGTGCTCGACGACCGTGGTGGTTTATCATGGGCCTTATAGTATTCGCCGCGCTCTACATCGTCGCGCTCGTCGGCTTCATTGGAAGCGCCGAGAAAACGTGGGCAGGATGGGTACTGATGGTCGTAATACCGGTGGGCGCGGCGTTGAAAGGGGGGCTCGTGATTCTCAACAAGAAGGGTCAACAGGTGGTCACATCGATAGAGGGTGACGCGGCGTGGCGAAAGATCGCTCTTGCACGCGCGGTGCTCTTGCCGATCTTTCTGGTTCTCGCGTACTACGTGTAACGGCGTCGACGGCCGGATCTACCAGCCCTATGGCCGCCAAACGCTCACTGTAAAGATTTTTTCAAGAGGTAAACTATGAACTACTTCACGTGGCTTGGTTTGGTATTTGGACTCGCGGCGCTCCTGAAGCCGGTTTATATGCACC
>REEC01000270.1 GCA_007695285.1 Spirochaetaceae bacterium
CCCTGTTCGCCCTGCTCGCCTTGTGGCCCGACAAGCATGTCACAGCCGGCGAAGGCCACCGCGATCAGGACGACTAAGACTGTCAGCAGCAAATTACGGCCCCTGTTCGCACGTTTTTTCATTAAGCACGCCTCGTTCGGTTTCTATGACTACAACACTCTGCAATATATCGCACAGAGGACGGACGTGCAATCAGGACGAAAAAGTTGGGGAAAACCCTAGAGGAGGTGCGTTTATCTCCAATCAATTTCCGGCGCGCAGCTTCCTCAACAACTCGACACTCCGCCGTATCCGCTCTTTCGCTACCGGCGGGCGTCGTGCCGCCGTCGGTCGTTTTGCTGGTGTCGACCGCATCGGTCCATGTCCCCGAGTACTCGGCGCCGCCCGAAGTCTGGACCAGGACATCGACCGGTCTCGATTCGGTGAGGTACACGAGGTACCGTTTACCCTCCTCGGCGAGGCACCAGCCGTGCGAGACGACGTCCGGTCGGGGCGTGAGTTCCCAGTACGCGGTGGTTTCGAGAAAGTCCCAGACGCGCCGGACGATGTCGTGCCGGTCCTGGTACCGGTCGTCCAGAGCGAGTGTGCCGCTGAAACCGTCGGAGCTCAGCCCCTTGCCTTCACCCGCTGGAGGTCCGTTGTCCGCGAAGTTGATCGCGGCGGCGGACATCAGCATTACCGACGCGTGCTTCCGGACGTCGTCGTCGGAGTAGTCGGGATGTAACTTGTTGCCGGACCAGAGCGTTTCCTGGCTGTACATCGGTTTGCAGCGGTGGTGGTTCAGCGCGTGACGAACGCCGAGCTTGACCTGGTCTGTCGTCTTTGGCCCCTGACTTGAAGTCGTCGGGCCTGAGCAACGGCTCGGGACCCGCGACGTTGAACAGCAGGTTCCAGTACGAGCCGAGCCGCGCGAGAACGTACCGGATGAAGAGCTCCTGATCCAGACGCGCGACCGGGAAGTCCGAGGTACGGCCGAAGAAACCCGCGAACGGGAACACGACAAACCGCCGCTTCGCGAGATCGTCGAGCATCGTCTCGAGCCGTTGGAACTCCGCGGGGTCGAGCGGCCAGAGAGCCGGGGTCTGCCAGCCCGCGCCACGGCCCTCGGAGTTGCGGTTCAAAAGGAAGCTCGCGATCGACAACGTGTCGTAGCCTTGAGAACCCGCCCAGTCGAGGAACGCGGTCCGCTCGGAGTCCGGCCAGTTTGCCGCAAAGAACCGGTCACCGACGTGGAAACTCCGCAACAGCGTCGCTCCACCGCCCGGTACCCAAACCAGACCGGATTCTCGCCGTACGCCCCGATCACACCGGGCAGATCGGACGCGATACACTCGAACTGACCTTCTATACGCACGCTGCCGTCGGAAAACGCGCCGCGGTACGACCACGCGCCGAGTTGATCCGGCATGTACCGGAAACGCCACGTCGTTCCACCGTCGTAAAACCCCCAGAAGTTCTGAATTTCCCCGTTCGGTTTCGTCACGGTTACGGTCAGCGTGACGTCGCGGTACGCGTCGCGGTAATGGCGGTCGTTCTCGACCATAGTCTCGAACCGGTCCCACTGTTTCACTTTCGTCGTCATACGTTCCTCCATCGGCCGTTAATTATCGAAAGACCTTTTCGTACAGGTACCGCATCGACGCGGCCGGGTTTCGTTTCTTGAGAATCTCGGCGATCTCGGCGTCGTCGATGCGCTCGGCGAGAGACTCGATCCGCCGCGTCAGCCACGTGACCGTCTCGAAGTTCTCGATCATCTCGACTTCCTTCGCCATCACGTCGTACGCGAACCAGTCGTCGGTGTATCCGATTCGTTTCAGGTAGTAGAAAAACTCGATCAGCTCCGGAAGGTTGTACGCTCCGGGAAGCATGTCCCAGTCCCAGAATCGGTCGTTATCGTTCAAATGCACGTAGAACAGCCGTCCGGCTCGATGAAGCAGAACCGCGGACTGGGCCGGACGTTCACCCGAGAGGATCGCGTGCCCGAAGTCGAGCGTCACGCCGAGGTTCTCGGCGCCAACCGCGTAGCAGAAGCTCAACGTCTCACCCGCCGAGCCGAGCAGGCAGCGCGCGCGTGGATCGTTCCACTTGTACTCGATGCAGACGCGGACCGAACGGTCGTGTTCGCAGATCCTCGAGAACGACTCTTCGGCGTAGTTATACGCGTCGAAAAAATCCAGCTCGAAGACGTAGTCGTGTCCGTCATTGAGCGGACACGTCGAGACGCGACGAATCCCGAACTCCGCCGCGAGATCCATCGCGTGTTTGAACTCGTCGAGCACTTCCTGCCGCTCGGTCGCGTCCCCGGAGGTCAATCCACCGCGCAGCCACTTGCCCTCGCGCCGCGTGCGGACGTTGATCCCCGATACACCGAGGCCGAACTCGTTCATCAGCTTCACGGTCTGCTTGGGGTCTTCAAAATCCGCCGGGTAACACAGCTCGAGCCCGTCGACTCCCGGGATTTTTGAGGCGATCTCGACCCGCTCCCGAAACGACCGGTTCGGGTGGTACTGCATGTAGCGATTCTTGACCCCGCCAAGAAACGCGCTGATAACCGATAACTTGTTCACTGTATCCTCCTGATGTACTCGATTCCGGAACGTACCGCTCGATCCTCGATTTCGAGCGTCTCTTCGATGCTTCCCGCGCGGTCGATCCAGCTCTCGACGTGTACGGCGATCTGCTCGTCTCGTACCGAAAGTCTCTCAAGCGTGCCGCGGACGTCGGCGATTCCCTCCCCGATCGGCACACCGACCACCGAGAAGCCGGTGCCCGCGCGTTCGACGCGCGCGTCTTTCACGTGCGCGGTCCTCGTGAGACCGATCAACTCGCGCACCGTCTCGGCCGGACCGACAAGACGCGAGATCGAGTTGAGCGGGTCCAGGCAGACGCCGAGATTCGGGTGGTCGAACTCGCGCACGAGGCTCGCGATCTCCGCCGGCGTCA
Organism: Spirochaetaceae bacterium; assembly: GCA_007695285.1. Lineage (GTDB taxonomy): Bacteria > Spirochaetota > Spirochaetia > DSM-27196 > PXBQ01 > PXBQ01. Next base: position 2,944 of record REEC01000270.1, read on the forward strand.
ACTCGAAGTGATTCTCGATCGCGAGCACGACCCCGGCGCGCTCGATCTCCGGAAGAACGGCCTCGATGTTTCTCGCGGCTTCTCCCCGGCTCACCTCGGTGCCCTGATCCGAGAGCACGACCCGAAGCAGAGCGACGCCGAGCCGCTCGGCGATCTCGAGTTGTCTGCGTACGTGGTCGGGCCGGCTTCCGCGGCAGCCGAGTTCGACAAGAATCCCGGTCTCGGCCGTTTGGGCCTTGACCGCGTCGATCCGAGCTGTGGCCGGCGACTCGACCGCCGCGTTCTCGCAGATCTGCACGGCTTCAGCGCCTGCCGCGGCGCACCTTGAAAGAAACGAGAAAACGTCCATCCGACCGGACTCGAACGCCCAGCGGTACGCGTAGCTGCAGACGCCTGGGATAACCACCTACACCCCCCTCGAAAACGACTTTGCGACATCGATATACCTGATTGTGAACCCGCCGCAGATCCTTTTCAAGCCGCACGAAAAGACATCTGCATTGACTCAGGTCACCTTGGCTAATACGATCTTCATGGAGCATCACATGAAAACACTGACGGAACAGGAGCGAAAAACCCTACACGACGCCGCGTACGAGATCCGCCGTCTATCGGTCGAGATGATCACGTACGGGATGTGGGGGCATATCGGCGGGGCGTTCTCGCTCGCAGAGATTCTGGCCGTCCTGTATTTCCACGCGATGACGGTCGACCCGGAAAACCCGGCGGCCGAACACCGCGACCGGCTGATTCTCTCAAAAGCCCACGGTTCGCCCGCGTTGTACGCGGCACTCGCCGCACGCGGGTACTACCCGACCGAAAAAGTCTACACGTACTGCGAGCTCGGTGGGCTCGAGGGACACACGCACATCGAGTCCGCGCCGGGGATCGAGGCGTCCGGAGGGCCACTCGGCATGGGGCTATCGGTCGCGGTCGGTATCGCGCTTGGGCTCCGACGGAAAGAGAATCCACGCTCGCGCGTATTCTGCATCGTCGGCGACGGCGAGTGCAACGAGGGAAATATCTGGGAGGCCGCGATGTCCGCGGCTCACTACCACCTCGACAACATCGTCACGATCGTCGATTACAACAAGGTGATGGCGAAGAGCTTCGTCTGGGAGTCGATGAGCATCGAGCCGATCGCCGATAAGTGGCGCGCGTTTGGATGGAACGTGCTCGAGTGCGACGGCCACGACATCGAGGACGTCGCCGCGACGCTGTACACCGCGCGCTGGATCTCTCCGAACGGAAAACCGACCGCGATCATCGCACACACCGTGAAAGGAAAGGGCGTCGAGCGCGCGGAGTTCAACTACAAGTGGCACACACACGCACCCGATCCCAAGACCGCCGACGAAATGCTGAGGGAGCTCGCGTCGCGGTACGGCTACGAGCCGATCGGCTACACCAAGACGGCCGAGTCGCTCGAAAAGGAGAGTTTTTATGGCGGCGAGTAACGGCAAAAAACTCGAGCTTCGCGACGCGTTCGGATCGACGCTCGTCGAGCTCGGACACGAGTATCCGAACATGGTGTTTCTCGACGGAGACCTTCACACCTCGACGAAAGCCGTGATGTTCAAGGAGACATTCCCGACGCGGTTTTACCAGATCGGGATCGCCGAGCAGAACCTCTTCGGCGTCGCCGCGGGCCTCGCGCTCGAGGGATTCATCCCGGTCCCCTCGACGTTCGCGTCGTTCGTCGTACGCAGGGCACTCGATCAAGTCGCGATCTCGATCGCGTACCCCAAACTGAACGTCAAGATCCCCGGATCGTACGTCGGCGTGCCGACGAGCCGCGCGGGCGCGTCGCACAACTGCATCGAAGACACCGCGGTGATGCGCTCGATTCCGCACTTCAAGATCGCGGACCCCGGTTCGAACCGGGATCTCGCGTCGGTCATGCGCGCGGCGATGAAGACCGACGGCCCGGTCTACTACCGCGTTGCGCGGTACGCGGTTCCGGAATTTCTGCCGGACGACTACACGTTCGAGTGGGGAAAGGCGACCGTTCTGCGCGACGGGACCGACGTGACGCTGCTCGGAACCGGTTTCATGACGTTCTCGTGCCTCGAGGCGGCGGATTTACTCGCGAAAAAAGGGATTCACGCGGAGGTCGTGCACTGCGCGTCGATCAAGCCGCTCGACGCCGAGACCGTCGGCGAATCGCTTGGCCGCACCGGTTGCGCGGTCACCGCAGAGAACGCGTCGACCGTCGGTGGATTCGGCGCGGCGGTCACCGAGCTCATGAGCG
>REEC01000142.1 GCA_007695285.1 Spirochaetaceae bacterium
GCGAGGAGACACAAATCGACGTGAAGGAGCTGACCGCCGGCGACGTGATGGTCGTGCGCCCGGGCGAGAAAATCCCGACCGACGGCGTCGTCGTGTCGGGACGCAGTTTCATCGACGAAAGCATGGCGACCGGAGAACCCGTGCCGGTCGAGAAGACCGAGGGAGACGAAGTGATCGGCGCGACCGTGAACGCGCAGGGCGTGCTGCGCGTGCGCGTGACAAAAGTCGGGAAAGATACTTTTCTCGCGAACGTGATCAAGATGGTCGAGGAGTGCCAGGGCACCAAGGTGCCGATCCAGGAGTTCGCCGACCGGGTGACCGGGTACTTTGTCCCGATCATCCTTGCTCTGACCGCTCTGACGTTCGTGTCGTTCAACCTTTTCCCGGCGTTCCACGCGGGGATCATGGAGTGGGGCGCGTCGTTCCTTCCGTGGGTAAACCCGAATCTCTCGCCGCTCACGCTGGCGTTCATCACCGCGACCGCGGTGCTTGTGATCGCGTGTCCGTGCGCGCTCGGGCTCGGAACGCCGACCGCGCTGATGGTCGGCAGCGGAATCGGCGCCGAAAAGGGAATCCTGATCCGGAACGGTGAAGCCGTGCAGACCCTGATGGACATCGAGGTCGTCGCGTTCGACAAGACCGGAACGATCACGGTCGGTAAACCGTCTCTCACCGACCTGATCGCGGCCGACGGTATCGATGACGACGAACTTCTCGCCGCCGCAGCGTCGCTCGAGAACTCGAGCGAACACCCGCTTGCGTCCGCGATCGTCGCAGCGGCGAAAGAGCGCGGTATCTCGATAACCGACCCCGCAGAGTTCCACGCGGTGACCGGGCAGGGCGTCCGCGGCACGGTCGACGGAAATACCGTACTCGTCGGCTCACGGCGCCTTCTCTCGGAGGCCGGGCGCGATCCCTCCGCGTTCGAACAGAAGCTCGTCGAGCTCGAGGATCAGGCGAAAACCGCGATGCTCGTCGCGAAGGGCGATCGTGTCCTCGGTATTCTCGCGGTCTCCGATCCGATCAAGGACGACTCCGCGTTCGCGATCGCCGAGCTCGAGCGAATGGGAATCAGAACCGCGATGATCACCGGCGACAACGAGCGGACCGCGAACGCGATCGCGAAAACCGTCGGGATCTCGCACGTGATCGCGGGTGTGTTGCCGGACGGAAAAGTCGATGAAGTGCGCCGGCTTCAGGAACAGTACGCGCTCGTCGCGATGGTGGGCGACGGTATTAATGACGCGCCGGCTCTCAAGCAGGCAAACGTCGGGATCGCGATCGGCACCGGTACCGACATCGCGATCGAGGCGGCTGACGTGACTCTCGTACGCGGCGAGCTCACTTCACTCGTGACCGCGATCAACCTCTCGCGCGCGACGTTCCGGAAGATCAAGGAGAACTACTTCTGGGCGTGGGCGTACAACGTCGTCGCGGTCCCGATCGCGATGTTCGGTCTGTTGCACCCGATGATCGGCGCCGCGGCGATGAGCATGAGTTCACTCAACGTCGTGTACAACTCTCTGCGCCTGAAGCGCGTGAAGGTCGAGCCCGAGAAAAACTAGGCGTTAACGCCTCGCGACCGGCTCGCTTGTTCGTGCCTCGGGCGGTCTCGGCGCCGCGATTGCAGAGGAAACCGAAACCGCGTAGTCTGTGGACGGTACCACGTACAGCGAAGCCGGAGGTCGCGATGGAACAGCTCAGCACGTGGGGCGGCGGACAGCTGCTCGCGTTTTCAGGACTCGACGGACCGACCGATTACCGGTCCGGGCTTGTCGCACGTACCGCGACCGCGGGAGGGACCGGCGTCGAGATCATGTTGCCGGCGTACGCGCATCTGCGTTTCGACGCGGCGACACCGCACGAGACCGATATCACGGGCGACTCGCTCGCGGTCGGGACCGCGTCGGGGTCGACCCGGATGGTTTTTCTCGACGCGCATCACGTCCTGATAGAAGGTCCGTGCGCGGTGGGCAAGCTTCCGGACGAGCTTCGCAGCGTCTCGCGCGGCGACCGGATGCTCGTGGGAAGCGCGGCCCATTTCGACGATGCTCTGCTCGAGTCGGATTTTGAGACCACGTGGAGCGCGCGGAGACGGTGGCTCTGCGACCGTCGCGGTCTGCTCACCGGCGAGCCGGAGGCGCGCAAGCGAACCGCGGTCAAGTGTTTGAGTATCATGAAGACTCAGGTGTGTAGCCCCGAAGGAAAAATCACTCACCGGTGGACTACCCCGGACCGGTGGCCGCACCGGAACATGTGGCTGTGGGACAGCGCGTTTCACGCGATCGGGTGGCGTCACGTCGATGCGGCTCTCGCGAAAGAGATGCTTCTCGCGGTTCTCGACATGCAGCACGCCGACGGGCGTATCCCGATCTCGAACAACCCGTTTTTCGAGAAGACGTCCGGTTACACGCAGCCGCCCGTGCTTACGCTCGCCGCCGCGCTCGTCGACGAGCTCGCTCCGGATGACGAGTGGCTCGCCGCGGTGTACCCGCGTCTGCGCGCGTACGTCGAGTGGGATCTGAAGAACCGAGACACCGACGGCGACGGGCTGCTCGAGTGGGCGATCGAAGGCAACCCCGGCTGCCGGAGCGGCGAGAGCGGCGCCGATAACTCGACGCGCTTCGACTCGGCGACACAACTCGACGCACCGGACTTCAACGCGATGATCGCGCTCGAACTCGAGCTGCTCGCCGCGATCGCGTCCCGGCTCTGCCGACCCGACGAGGCGCGCGAGCTTTTGTCCAGGCAGCAGACGATCTGCCGGCTCATGAACGAGCGCCTATGGGACGACGACGCCGGCCTGTATATCGACGCGCACGCCGGTACCGCGGAGCGGACGGGCGTCCTGTCGTACGCCGGGTTTCTGCCGCTGATCTGCGGCGCAGCTTCGCGCGAACAGGCCGGAAGGATCGTATCGCACCTCTCGAACCCCGCGACGTTCGGCCGACCTCTTCCGATCCCGACGATCTCCGCGAGTGACGCCGGGTACAAAAAAGACATGTGGCGAGGGCCGGCGTGGGTGAATATCAACTGGCTCGTCGAACGGGGGCTGAGACGATACGGCTATACCAAAGAAGCGGACCGCATCGTCACGACGACGTGTGAAGTCATCGAGCGTATGTACGCGCAACTCGGGAGTATCTTTGAGTATTACGACGATGAGGATGCGCTCGTTCCGCCGGAACTCGACCGGAAAGGAGCAAACGATGGGTCGCGCTGGATCCACCGCGTGATCCACGACTACGGCTGGTCGGCGACGCTCTACGTCGACTGGACTCTGAGGGGGCGATCATGATCGACAAACTTCGCCGTTCTACGCCGCGCGTCGGGTTCTTTGCCGTCGGTCACAGCGCGTACTGGGCGCAGTTTCCTGGTCTGCGCGAGCGGCTGTGTCGCCACCACGCGGCGATGGGCGAGCGCATCGGCGCACGCGGTGCCGAGATCGTTGAGTTCGGATTGATCGACGAGAGCACCGCGGCGTACGACGCGGTCGATCGTATCGCGGGCGCGCGCCTCGACGTGTTGTTCGTCGACATGGTGACGTACGCGACGTCGTCGGTGTTTGCGCCGATCGTCGTCAACACGCGCCTGCCGATCGTGTTGATCGCGGTTCAACCGCTCGCGGAGCTCGATTACACGCGCGCGTCGACCGAGATGCAGCTCGAGAACGACAACATCTGCTCGGTCCCCGAGTTCATCGGAGTCGCCGAGAGGCTCGGGAACCCGGTCACCGACGTCGTGATCGGCCACTTCGAAGACGACCCGGCGGTCGACGAGCAGCTCGCCGAGTGGATCCGGATCGCGTCCGCGCTGAACGGAGTTAGGCGCGCGCGGCTCGGTCTGATGGGGCACGTGCTCGAGTCGATGTACGACATGCACGCCGATCCGACCGCGATCACCGCGACGTTCGGCTGCCACGTTCCGCTTCTCGAGGTGGACGACGTGATCGCTCTCCGCCGTGAGGTCACCGATGCCCGCGTCGAGGCCGAGAAAGCCCGGATCCTGTCGCTCTTCGATACGCCCGATCCCGAGAGCGATCCGGTCACGCGCCGCCTTACCGCGGCCGATCTCGAGGCCTCCGCGCGGACGTCGGTCGCGCTGCACGACCTCGCCGAGAAATACTCGCTCGACGGGCTCGCGTACTACTACGAGGGGCTCGACGGATCGGAGCACCGCGACGTCGTCGGATCGTTCATCGTCGGTAACTCGCTCTTGATCGCCGCGGGAGTGCCGATGTGCGGCGAGGCCGACATCAAGACGTGCATCGCGATGCTGATCATGGAGCGGATGGGTATCGGTGGGAGCTTTGCAGAGTTCCATCCGTTCGATTTTGCCGGCGGTTTCATCTTGCTCGGTCACGACGGTCCGCACCACGTCGAAATTGCCGACGGTCGGCCGGTGCTCCGAAGTCTCGTCAAGTATCACGGAAAACCCGGGCACGGCGCGTCGGTCGAGTTCACGATCAAAGAAGGCCCGATCACGATGCTCAGTATCTCGCTCACGCGGGAAGGCCGGTTTCGGTTTGTCGTCGGAGAAGGCGAGTCTCGGCGAGGTCCGATCCCGCCGACCGGGAACACCAATACCCGCGCGTTTTTTGAACCCGATGTGCGGTCCTTTGTGAAAAAATGGGTGATGGCCGGCCCGACGCACCACTTCGCGCTCGGAATCGGGCATCACGCGCGGACGATCGAAAAACTCGCGCGCGCCCTCGGCGTCGAGTGCCGCGTGGTGGACTGAACCCGTAACGGACGCAGCAGCGGTACACGGAAACCACACACTATCCTTGGCGGGAAAACTCCCCGTCAAGGATTTTTTTTACGACTACCTTCGTCATCGGTTCTCCCCGAGCGCACGAGCGATCCGCTCGATCTCGGCAAGCTCCGCGTCGGACAGCGGCGGGGCGAGCGCGTTCTCAATGTTCTGCCGCACCTGCTCGATCGATCGAGCCCCCGGTATGGTCGCCGAAAGACGCTCTTCTGCAAGGACGTACTGCATCGCGAGTTCGCCCATGCTGCCGCGCTTCTCGCCGAGCGGGCGGAACCGTTCCGCGGCAGCGATGTCGTCGGCGAGCTTCTCTCCCTGGAGCTTCGCCCGGTACCCATCGGCGACCGCCTGGCCCGGGCGAAACTTCCCGGTGAGGCTTCCGCGCTGGTACGGCATCCGCGCGAGCAACCCGATCCCCCGCTCTCCGGCGAGTGGGAGCACCGGCAGCGCGTGGTCGCGGTCGACGAGGTTGTACGTGATCTGGAGCGCGTCGACGAGACCGTGCTCGATCGCGTAGAGCGCACCCTGGGCGTTGAATGTGGCGCTCGCACGAGCGCGGATCTTGCCCTGCTCCTTCAGCCGCTCCATCGCCTCGGCGAAGGCCGGATTGCTCACCTCTTCGATCGATCCGCTGCCGTGCGTCTGGAGCACATCGATGCAGTCACGACGAAGGATCCTCAGACAGTTCTCCGCGCCCTCGACTATCGAGTCGTACGTGAACCGGGTGCCGTTCTCGTCGCGGATGGGAGTGACCTTGGTGGCGATAACCACGTCCTCACGGTTGCCGAACGCCTTGCCGATGAGCTCCTGGCTTCGACCGCCGGCGTACTGCGTCGCGGTGTCGAAGACGGTGATACCCCAGTCGGCCGCCTGGTGAAGCAGTCGGATCCACTCGTCGTCGCTCTGGATGCTCTCGCCGATTCGGTTGCAGCCGAGGCCGACGACGGAAACCGTGATCCCGGTCGCGCCGAGGGGTCGAGTGGGAATGTCGTACGTCATGCTGCCTTCCTGTGAGCCGTAGTTTCGCGATGATACCACCAACGCCTGAAACGGGGCAATCACTCGCCTTTCGACATGACCCCGACAGATCGCCGACGGTGATGGCGCTCGAGCACGGCTGATGCAAAATATGTTACCATGCGTCCTTCTGGGGACATCACTGCATTCCGCCCCGGCAAGGAAGGAGTCCTGAATGATCAGCCACCGTGTGCGCGTCGGTCTGGCGCGCGAAAACGACCGTCGCACGAACGTGTTCACCGCGCTCGATCTCGTGCGTGACGATGTGATCCCGAAACTGGCTGAGCGTGTGATGCTCAAGCCCAATTTTTTCTCGAGTACGAGTCAGGTTACCTCGACGCACGTCGACGCGGTCTGGGGTGCAATCGACTTCCTGCGGTCCGTTCCGAATCCACCGTCCGAGATCATCGTTGCCGAGGGTGGAAACGAAGCGTACTCCGGAGAAGCGTTCGACAATTACGGGTATCGCACGCTCGTCAGCGACGCGCCGTTCCCGGTGCGCCTCGTCGACCTGAACCAGGAGGAGCGCTGGCAGGAAACCACCATCGTCCTGGCCGACGGGACACCGTACTCCATTCGTATGCCCTGCACTGTACTCGACTGTCCGTGCACGATCTCGCTCGCGGTTGCGAAGACGCACGACGTCTGTGTAGCGACCCTGGCGTTCAAGAACATGGTCATGGGAGCTTTGCACCGCGGGGACCGCGTCATGATGCACGGGTTCCGCAGTCACAAGACACGCGAGCTCCCGCGAGAGGCAGAGGTTCTGAGCGTCAACCTGATGCGACTCGCCCGGTACCTCACACCGGATATCGGCGTGATCGACGGGACGGTTGGTCTCGAAGGCAACGGTCCCGGCGGGACCGAATTTGTGTCATGGGGTGTCGCCGCGGCGAGCGCCGATGCGTTCGCCGCGGACGCCGTCATGGCAAAGGCGATGGGCTTTGAACCGCTCGATCTCGGCTGGCTCGCCTACGCTCAGCAGCTCGGATACGGCGTCGGCAATCTAAACGAGATCGAGGTCCTCGGACTGGACGTCGCTGCGGTCCAAACGCGCTTCAAGCCGCACGAGACGACCGACCAGCAGCTGCAGTGGCGCTCGCCGGAGTTCGCGGCGCATCTGCCGGCATAGAATCCGACCGACCCAAGAAGTACTCGACACGCGTACGTCGCGCCGTAACCGACGCAGCGGCGGTACTCGGCAACCACACACTATCCTTGGCGGGTAGACTCCCCGTCAAGGATTTTTTTCACTTGTTCAGCCGTCATCGCGGCCACCGCCGCCCACCGTTGTTCTTTTGTGGTCGGCACCGACGGCGTCTCAAGAAGATGCGCGTACTCAAGATAACTGAGGCCGAAAAGACTCGGAATCAGCGCGACCGCGATCTGATCGGCGGTACGTGGTTCGACCCCCATACGGAACAACATGTTCTCTACGCGCGTGTACCTCTCGCGTTGAACTTTGCGGGCGAGTTGGTGATACTCGGAATGTCGCTTCGAGATTCCGACGAGGAAAAAGACCAGCGGATACTCGAACCGCCCGACGGTCGAAAAAAGCCGCTCGACGATCTGCTCGTAACTCGTGACCGGCGTCGCCTCCATTTCAGCTAGAACCCTGTTCTCCGACTCCAACCAGACGTCGAGCGCGCGGTTTACCGCCTCTTCTTTCGACTCGAAGTAGTTGTAAAAGCTGCCTTTGGTAACGCCGAGACGTCGCGCGACGACGTCGATCTGAACGTCGACGTCGTCGGTCTTTTTCATCTCGGTGAGAATTCCGTCGACCCAATCTTCCGGGGTGACTTGAGGCTTTGGTCCACGTTTCATCGGTGTGACGATACCACGTAAGCCCGATGCCGATAAGCCGGCCGGGCCAAAAAAAGACCGGGCGACAGTTCGCCCGGCCCTGTTACGGAAAGAGAACTCAATTGGGCATCACGGTCGCGGCGAGTCTCAAGTAAAAGTTGCTTTCCTCGGGATCGTCGTTCGGGATCAAGAGCTTACTGTCGTGATTGGCTACATGGTCCGAGAGGATCTGGACTTTAAAGCTCATCTCCTCGTCCGGTTGAAGCACCGTCGTCGGGATCGAACCGCCGAAGATCGTAAACGCCGTCTGGCTCGCCTCGGTCGTGATACTGTCGATCGTCAACGGGGCGTTTCCGGCATTTCTGATCTTGAACGTCTTGTCGATCGCGACGTTAGTCTGCGTCTCGAACTCGATGAGCTGATCGTGCCCAAAGTCCTTGAACACGGTGTCGTTACCTTCCGTCGTCAACACCATGATCTGCGGTTTCGGGTTATCGAACAAGTCGCACGAGACGACCGCCAACACGATCACCGCACCGATTACCGCTGCAACTACCTTTTTCATACGAACCTCCACGAAACGAATTGTCTCGGTCAATCGAGACCAAATTACATACCTGACAGTACGTAATTATAACACAGCTTAGTAAAATAGTCAGGTTTATTTCGAAATGAGGACGTTTTTTCCCGGCCGACCCCGCGGTGCCTACATCGGGCTTGCGGGGCTAAACTCGTCGTCGAGTTCGCCGATCTTCGCTAAAAGGCGCTCGTGTAGTCGCTCGCGTTCGGCTTTGGCTCCGGGCACCAAAGCGAGGTTGTCCATCTCGTACGGGTCATCGCGCAGGTTGAACATCAGCCACGGGCCACGTTCGGTGCAGACGTACTTCCAGCCGTCGGTCGTGATGATCCCGCGGTGAGCGGGCGCCTGCTCGCGCGGCTCGATCGCCTGCAGGTACGCGCAGTCGGGTAGGTTCTCGGGTTTCGCGCGGCGCGGGTCGCGGAGAAACGACCAGTCGGTGCCTTCCATCAGCGGCGGAACGTCGATTCCGCAGAGGCCGAGCGTGGTCGGCGCGATGTCGACGTGGTTTATCAGTGCGTCGCTCTCGCCGCGCCCCAGACGATTGTAGAACATGTCGTCACCGCCGAACACAAACGGGATTCGCACCGATTCCTCGTGCGGCGTGACCTTGCCGTTTCGTCCGTGCGAGCCGAGCATCTCACCGTGATCGGCGAAAAAAAGAACGTGCGTCTTGTGCGCGATCTCGAGTTCGCGCAGAGCCGTCATCACGCGGCCGACATTCATATCCCAGTTCTCGATCAAGCCGTAGTATCCCGGACCCCAGTCGCGCGCGAGCCTCTCTCCCGCCGAGCCCGGAGGAACGTTTGCCCGCAGGTGAACCTCGTCCGGGCGGAGCCGCCGGAACTCAGGGGGGCACTGCGTCGGCCAGTGCGGCGGCTGAACCGAGAGCGCCGCGAAGAACGGAGTGTCGGGATCGGCCACGCGTCGCTTCAGGTAGTCGATGAAGAGGTCCGTGAGCGCGTCGGTCTCGAAGCCCGGAAGCTTCCATTGATCGGTCGCGCCGTCGCGCCCTCCGTGCACCCAGCAGTCCCACTGGCTGTTGTTGTTCTCGTACCCGACCCACTCGCGGAACCCACCGCGGCGTTCGGGTGGAACGATGTAGAACGCGAGCCGGCCGTCGCGTTCGCTTCCGCCGTCGACGTGCCACTTGCCGATCCACGCGGTGTCGTACCCGGCGCGGTTGAACGGCTCTGCGATCGTCGGCATCCCGTCGGGTAGCGGCGCCTCGTGGCGGGGAATGCACCGGTGCGGGTATACACCGGTCAACAGCGATCCTCGAAACGGACAGCACAACGCGTTCCCCGATACCGCGCCGTCGCGGCACCGGACGCCGAGGTGCGCGAGCTGGTCGATGTTCGGCGTATGCAGGTTCGGATCTCCCGCCCAGCCCGTCGCGTGGTGCCGGTGCTGATCGCCGAACAACCAGATCACGTTCGGCCGCTCGACCATGCCCTGGCCCATTCCGTTGCTCGCCTCGCGGCCTGGGGGAATCCTGAAGGTGCTCATGCGCTCACCGTGTCCGCGCCGCGGCCCGTACTTCCTTTAGGCGTCTGTCCATCGCGGCCACGCGGTCCGGGTTTTCCTCGGCGACGTTTCGGCGCTGCCCGATATCGGCCGAGAGGTCGTACAGCTGATCCCAGTGCGAGAGGCCGGTCTCGTTCCCGGTCCCGGCGCTGTACCGCGGACCGTCCGACGCCGGCAGATACGCCCACGATCCGCTGCGGAGCAACGTGTTCGCCTGCATACCTTCGGTGACGAGATCCGCGCGGCCGACCGGGTCTTTTCCGATCAACGCGTCGATCACGTTCATACTGTCGACCGCTGCGTTCTCCGCGAGCGGCGCCCCCGCGAGCGCCGCGAACGATGCGCAGAAATCGACCTGGCTCACGAGAGCCGATGAGACCGCGTCCGCCGTCCCGGCCATGGTCGCCACAGGCGACCGGACGATGAACGGTACGCGCGTGCCGCCGTCGAACCGGCTGTACTTGCCGCCACGCAGCGGCCCGGCCGGTTTGTGGTCACCCGTGAGTTCGGCGGCCTGATCCTCGTAGCCGTCGTCGAGGACCGGGCCGTTGTCGCTCGTGAACACGACCACCGTATCTTCGGCGATCCCGAGGCGCTCGAGTGTATCGAGCATTTGGCCGAGACACCAATCCATCTCGACGATCACGTCTCCGCGTGGTCCGAGCCCGGTCGCTCCGACGAAACGCGGATGCGGCAGGCGCGGCACGTGCGGTTGATGAAACGCGTAGTACAGGAAAAACGGCGTCTCGGACTGTGCGTTTTTCTCGACGAACTCGACCGCCTTGCCGAGGAAAACGTCCGCCATGTCCTCGTCGGTCCAGAGAGCCGACTTTCCGCCGCGCATGTAGCCGATCCGGCTCACGCCGTTCACAATAGAGCAGTCGTGTCCGTGGCTGAAGCGCATTTTCAGTAACTCCGGGTTGTCGCGCCCGGTCGGCTCGTCGGGGAAAGCCTTGTCGTGGTCGTACGTGACTTCGATCGGATCGGCCGCCTCGAGCCCGACCACGTCGCGGTTCTCGAGGTAGACGCACGGCACCCGGTCGTTCGTCGCGGCCATGATATACGAGTACTCGAACCCGACGTCGTTTGGAGTGCCGTCGATCGGCCGGTTCCAGTCGACGTTGCCGCCTCCGATCCCGAGGTGCCACTTCCCGACGACGCCGGTTTGGTAACCCGCGTCCCGGAGGACCGTCGCGACCGTCGCCGAGTCACGCCGGATGATCAGCGGTGCGTCGCCGGGAAGGATCGCCGCGGCCGAGTTCCTCCACGGGTACTCTCCGGTCAGAAGACTGTAGCGCGACGGTGTACACGTCGCCGCGGTCGCGTAGCCGTCGGTGAACCTGACGCCGGAAGCCGCGAGCCGGTCGATGTTCGGCGTCGCGATCGCCGTCCCGCCGTAACAGCCGACGTCGCCGAAGCCGAGATCGTCCGCGTACATGATAACGATGTTTGGTTTTTTGCTTGCCATGTGTTTTCCCTGTGTTCTATTGTTACTGAATACCGTTGCTGAATACCGTTGCTGAGTTGGTTATCCGACGTCCGCCGAGCCCGGCGGGACTCGGCACGTGAGGCGGACGAGCTGTGTATCGTCGCTCGGGAGCAGCTGCACGATCCGGCCGAGCGACTCATCGAACTGCCCCGCGGCGAGCAAGAAAAGCGTGACGTACGATGCCGGGTCGAACTCCCCGATTTGCTCCCATCTCCACTCGGTCTCGCCGCGAATAAACGGGATGAACCACTCTACCGCTCGCCGGATGCTCCGGCCGTCGGCGGTCTTGAAACCCCAGAGGTCGACGTCGACGCGACGCGCGAGAATCGCGAGCTTCACGAGCCCGATTGCATTCATCAGCGTATACGACCGCGACTTCGTTCGCGCGAGTTCGTGCGGCTGCGCCCCGTCGGGCTCGATCTGCGTCGCGATGCGCGCCGAAGCGACCGACCGCGCGATGCGCTTCGCGACGTCGGTCCGATCCGTGAACAAACCGAGCGCGATCGCCTGCATGTCGAAGTACGTTCCGTGATTGTTCCGCGCGGCGGCCTCGTCTCTGCCTTTCTCACTCTCGAGGTTCCACGAGAGGTAGAGACTCATCCAGTCTTTAATCGCCGTGTGATCCGTGGATGACCAGACGTCAGCCGTGGCCGACCCGCGCAGCACCTCGAGTGCGTCGACGAGTTCCGTGAACCGCCCCGCGGTATCGATGATCCCGACGCCACGACCTTCGCACACTCCCGGGATCGCCTGGCCGTACTCGAGATGTGGATTCATCCGGGTCTCCTCGTCGAGGAACCAGACGCGCAGCAGTTTCGCGGCGTGCCGCGAGTAGCTCTCGTCGCGGAAGATCGTTCCGGCGAGGGCAAGGTCGCGGACCGCCGAGCACAGAGCATCGAGCCGCACGTTGTCGTACTCGTGCCGCTCGGGGTTTGTCTCGCCGTCGCGTCGGATGTACGGAAGGCCGTCGGGTTTGTCCGGGTCGGGCCACCAGTACGGTCCGACGCTCATGTAGTCGTGCGGATCGCCGCTCGGCGGGAGCGTCGTCTTCTGCACAACCGACACCGGTTCGAGTCGGATCGCCGCATCCGCGCGAGTTCGCAGCGCGTCGAGTCCCGACACCGCGCCACCGGTGCTTACCGTCTCACGAATCGAGTCGATGCGGTCTGCGTCCCAGATCACCGTGTTCATGAGCCGACCGTCCTGATGAGCGCGCGCATGAAACCGACCGCAAAAGCCTCGGCCGCGTAATGGCCGCCGACCATCGCCGGGCGGTGATCCGAGATGATCGCGCCGTCGAAACCGACGTCCGCGAGAGCACGGACGACACGCGCCATGTCCATGTAGCCGTCGTCGAGAAACGTCTCGGTGAAGCCGTCGGGGAGCGGCTCGGTCACGTTTCTGAAATGCACCTTGAAGATCTTCTTCCGCTCGCCGAAGTACCGGATCATCTCGAACACGTCGCCGCCGAGTAGATCCCCGCCCTCGAGCCAACACCCGACGCAGAGACAGACGCCGATGTTTGGGCTGTCGGCGATCTCGATTGCCTGTTTGTATCCGTCGAACGTGCCGAACAGACACCGCGGCACTCCGCCGAGTCCGTAGACCGGCGGATCGTCGGGGTGGATGCCGATGTACACGCCCGCCTCCTCAGCCACCGGAACAACTTTGCGGATGAAGTACTCGTAGTTCCGGCGAATCTCGTCTTCGGTGTAGTCGCGGCCGTGCGTGACCGGTCCGTCGTACATCGTCGCGCCCCACCGGCCGCGCGCGTCGGCTTTCCGGAATACCCGCCCCGATGCACCGCCGCGGATCGGCTCGTGCCCCGAACTCCAGATTCCGTTTGCCATGTGCGCGTACGTCGAGTACGTGATGCCCGCCGCGGCGAGATTCCGGATGTAAGTAAGGTACTCCTCGATCTTTTCATCGCGGCTCGGTAACCCCAACGTCACGGCGTCCATGTTGTGGCAGCGGTCGTTCGCGAGCCGGTAGACTTTCAGTCCGTACTCCGCGAACCGTTTCACGACCGCGCGATACGCGTCCGCGGAGTGCTCGGCGTCCGAGCGTACGCTCGTCATTACCCACTCGAGGCCGAGTTGTGCGGCAAATGTGAGCGCCTCGTCGGGTGCGTCGGCGGGAATCTGTGTCCCGATCTGGATTCCCGGCTCGCGCGCGGTGAGGCCGGGAAGAACGCTTAATGAGTGTTGATCGATCATTGGAGGATTGTAACCCGCATCGTTCGCGATGGCAAATAGTGATCATGCGCACCCTTGACGCGCACCGTTGATCGCAGGAAAACTCAAGGATGCGCGCCACACCGCACGGTGTCGCTGCGCATGACGCAAAAGGAGGCGTTTGTGAAGATTCTGGTGATCGGGGGAACGAACTTTTTTGGGCTCAGAATGGTCGAGAAGCTCGTCGAACGCGGCGACGACGTCACGGTATTTTCTCGCGGGAAATCGAAGCCGGACGTTCTCAAACACGTTACTCACATCGAGGGCGACCGCGACGACGAGTTCATGTTTCAGCGGCGGCTCGGGTCGCTCGAGTTCGACGCGGTGATCGACAACATCGCGTACAACGCCGAACACGCGCAGCTCGCGTACGAGACGTTCGGCGGGCAGGCCGCGCAGTACATCGTGTGTTCGAGCGTCTCGGTCTACAAACACGTCCCACGGTATCGCGTATTGTACGAGGACGAGGTCGACCTCGGGAAGCGCGTCGGCGAACCGTATGGCGACGGAAAACGTGCGCTCGAGCAGACTCTGTGGCAGAACCTCGACGACGACCTGCCGGTTACCGTGTTCCGTCCGACGGTCGTTGAGGGCCCACGCGATCCGGCGATGCACGTCTGGTACTACCTTCAGCGCTTCCTCGACGGTGGGCCGGTGCTCCTGCCGCGCGAAATTCCGGACGTCCTGCTCAGGATCGTGTTTGCCGAGGACGTCGCCGACGCGTTCCTCGCGGCGATCGGGAACAAAGCCGCGTTCAACCGCGTCTACAATCTCGGGGGAGAAGAGGTATTCACGCTCAACGACTACGCGGACATGGTCCGTTCTGCGGCCGGCAGCCTCTCGGACGTCGTGGAGTGCCCGATGTCGCGCATCCGTACCGTGGACGGACTCGCCGACTACCGACCCGAGTATCTCGGGTTCGACTCGATCCCGGATATCGGCGCCGCGCGACGCGATCTCGGCTACCGCCCGGCGCCCGTTCAGGAGCGGATCAAACAGACCGTCGAGTGGGTCATGTCGCTCGAAAACCGGCCGGACTCGCGGGGATACGCCGCGCGTGGTGCGGAGATCGCGTTCGCGCGTGGGTTGATGAAGGCTCGGAACGCCGCTGTTTAGGGTTCGGCAGTTGCCCGCGGGAGACGATACGCTGCGCCGAGACGAAATAATGTAAAGTTAACTTGACATTTTTCGGAACAGAGATATCTTTAACGACATGAAATCGATTACTTTCACCGTGTTTATGGTTCTTGCCGTCTCCGCAACCGTTTTCTCTGCGCCGCAAGCCGAGCTGTGGGACGCGTGGCTTCCGTACGACGCGGAGTCGCGGATCGAGGTCGATCACAGCGCGTGGGACACGATCCTCGAGCGGTACCTGATAACCGACGATCCGTCGGGCGTATATCTATTCGCGTACTCCCGGGTGACTCCCGAGGATAAGGCCTCGCTCGAGGCTTACGTCCGCGCGCTCGAAGGCGTTGCGGTTCAGTCGCTCAACCGCGACGAGCAGATGGCGTACTGGATCAATATGTACAACGCCGTCACGGTCGCGGTCGTGCTCGACCACCTCCCGGTGAAATCGATCCGCGACATCTCGCTCGGCGGCGGCCTCTTCACGCGTGGCCCGTGGGACGCGTCGGTCGTGACGGTGAACGCGACGCCGCTCACGCTGAACGACATCGAACACCGGATTCTCCGACCGATCTGGAACGATCCCCGGATCCACTACGCGGTGAACTGCGCGAGCATCGGCTGCCCGAACCTGCAACCGGAGGCTTTTACCGCGCGGAACCTCGAGCAACTCCTCGAGCGCGCCGCGCGCGAGTACATTAATCACGAGCGCGGCGTCGAGCCCGACGGCCGCACGATTCGGCTCTCGAGTATCTACGACTGGTTCTCCGAGGACTTCGGCGGCACCCGCGAAACCATCCTGCAGCACATTCATCGGTACGCCGATGCCGAACTCCGCGAAAAGCTCGCACCGTTTCTCGCCGGGGACGGACGGCTGCGGTATCGCTACGACTGGGCGATCAACGCGCCTTAGCGCGCGTACCGTCTCCCGAAGTAACGGCCGCACGAGGTAAACACAACCGAAAAAATCTAGTATCTTCTTCTCTCATGAAACAGTCGATTATTTACACCTTGACCGACGAAGCTCCGGCGCTTGCGACGCGTTCGCTGCTGCCGATAATCAAGACGTTCGTCGATGCTGTAGGCGTTGCTGTGGAGACGCGCGACATTTCGCTCGCGGGTCGCATCCTTGCCGCGTTCCCCGAACGGCTGAAACCTGATCAAAGAGTTTCGGACGATCTCGCGGAACTCGGTAAGCTCGTGCTCGAACCGGACGCGAACGTGATCAAACTGCCGAATATCAGTGCATCGGTTCCGCAGATCCGTGCCGCGATCGCCGAGCTGCAGTCGCAGGGTTTCGATCTTCCGGACTACCCCGACCCGCCGGTTACCGATGAGCAAAAAGAAGCCCGCGACCGGTACGACCGCGTGAAGGGCAGCGCCGTCAATCCGGTGCTGAGGGAAGGCAACTCCGACCGTCGCGCCGCGCGCGCCGTCAAAGAATACGCTCGCGCGTTTCCTCACTCGATGGGCGAGTGGAGTCCCGAGTCGCGCGCGCACGTCGCGAGTATGGACAAAGGGGATTACTACGAGAGCGAACGGTCGACAACTGTGAACACGCCCGGACGCGCGACGATCCGCTTTGTCCCGACCGACGGAGAGGCAGAGGTGCTTCGCGACGCGATCGGACTCGGGGCCGGCGACGTCATCGACGCCGCTGCTATGCGGAGCCGCGACCTTCGGTCGTTCATCGAGCGCGAGATCCGCGCCGCGAAGGAAGAGGGCGTGCTGTTCTCGGTGCATCTCAAGGCGACGATGATGAAAACGTCCGACCCGATCATCTTTGGGCACGTCGTCTCGGTGTTTTTCCGCGACGTGTTCGAGAAACACGCGGAAACGTTCGCGCGTATCGGCGTGAACCCGAACAACGGGCTCGCGGACCTCCTGGCCCGACTCGATAACCTTCCTGAGAACGAGAGGTCGGCGATCAAGGCGGAGATCGAGGCTTGCATGCAAGAACGCCCGGCGCTCTCGATGGTCGATTCGGACCGGGGTATCACGCATCTGCACGTTCCCAGTGACTTCATCATCGACGCGACGATGCCCGCCGCGATTCGTTCGTCGGGCCGGACGTGGGGACCCGACGGCGCCGAGCACGATACGAAGTTCGTGATCCCGGACAGGTCGTACGCGGGTGTGTATCAGGCTGTGATCGAAGACTGCAAGAAGAACGGAGCGTTCGATCCACGGACGATGGGCAGCGTCCCGAACGTCGGCTTGATGGCGCAGAAGGCCGAGGAGTACGGCTCGCACGACAAGACGTTCGAGATCGCCGGGCCCGGCCGCGTCGAAGTCGTCGACGAGACCGGGAAAGTTCTTCTCGAGCTCGCGGTCGACCGCGGAGACATATTCCGTATGTGCCAGGTGAAAGACGCCGCGGTTCGCGACTGGGTGCGTCTCGCCGTCGAACGCGCGCGGTTGACCGGGACGCCCGCGGTGTTCTGGCTCGATGAAGATCGGGCGCACGACGCGGAGCTGATCAAAAAGGTGCGCGAGTATCTCGAGGATCACGACACCGCAGGGCTCGAAATCCGGATCATGGCACCCGCGACCGCTGCCACGTACTCGGTCGAGCGGGCGCGGCGTGGACTCGATACGATCTCGGTGACCGGAAACGTCCTGCGCGACTACTTGACCGACCTCTTCCCGATCCTCGAGCTCGGGACGAGCGCGAAGATGCTCTCGATCGTGCCTTTGATGAACGGAGGTGGGTTGTTCGAGACCGGTGCGGGAGGGTCCGCGCCGAAACACGTGCAACAGTTCGTCAGCGAGGGACACCTGCGGTGGGACTCTCTCGGCGAATTCCTCGCGCTCTCCGTGTCGCTCGAGGATCTCGCGCGCACGTTCGAGAACGAGGGCGCACAACTGCTCGCGGACACGCTCGATCGCGCGACCGGCGAGGTGTTGAAGAACGGGAAGTCGCCGTCGCGCAAGGTGAAAGAACTCGATAACCGGGGCAGCCATTTCTACCTCGCGCTGTACTGGAGCCGCGCGATGGCAGATGCGGAGTCGCGTCCGGACTTGCAGGCTCGGTTCCGTGCGCTCGCAGACGCGCTACAGAACGCGGAGGCGCAGATTCTCCGTGAGCTCACCGACGCGCAGGGAGCGTCGGTCGACCTCGGAGGGTACTATCGTCCCGATCCGGACAAGGCGGTCGCGGCGATGCGACCGAGCGCGACGTTCAACTCGATCCTCGCGGAGTTTGCCTCGGAGCCGTCGTGATCGGGTGACCGGCGGGCGCGATAGTCGACGCGACGCCGCGGAGGTGCCGGCGTCCGACGACGCACGCGACGCCGCCGAGTACAAGCTGGCCGGCTGCGAGACCCGCAAGCATGCCTCTGTACCCGAACGCAAATGCCCCGAGCAAAGTCAACGGGATCAGGATGCAGGTCGTGCCTCCGAGGTTGATCAGCAGAACCCACCGCGGTTTGCCCGCGGCGTTCAGTTGCTCGCTCGTCCAGTTGTAGAGGTTCAGCCCGACCAGACCGAGCGTTACGATCCACAAGTACCACTGTATGTGGCTCACGAGTTCGACGTCCGCCGTGAAGATCCGCGCGACCGGCCCCGCGAGAGGGATCGCGAGCAGGAACGCGACGGCTCCGTACACAAACGCGGTGCGGTTGAGCAGGACACGCGTTCGGTCGACACGGTCGAACCGCTCGGCACCCCAGTTCTGACCCGTGATCGGCACGAGCGCCGTGCCGATCGCCATCCCGACGATCAACGCGAAACTCTCGATTCGGCTGCCGGCGGCGACCGCCGCGACCGCCGTGATACCGCCGACGGTCGCGGCCATGCGCGTCACGACCGCGCGCAGTATCTGCGGCGCGACACGGACGACCGCACCGGGAATCCCGACGTGCAGTATCCGTTTCCACGACTCGAAAAGCTCGCGAACGTTTTTGTACCGGAACTCGATCAACCCATAATGAAAGTGCAGGAACGACAGCGTCGTGATCATCCCGGCCGCCCGGGAGATGACCGTCGCCAGCGAAGCGCCCGCGATTCCCATGGCCGGAAACCCGAAGAGACCGAAGATCATGATCGGGTCGAGGATCACGTTCAGTATTGCGCAGACCGCCATCACGATCAGCGGCCGTTTCATGTCGCCCATCGCGCGCATCGAGGAGTCGCCGACCGGCGGCATGATGAACGCGACGACTCCGATGTACCAGATCGACATGTACTCCTTGACGAGCGGCAATGTCGTCGCGTCCGCGCCGAGCAGAGTGAAGAGCGGCTCCATCGTGAGAAGACCAACCGTCGAGATCACGAGCACCGTGAGGATCGAGAGCAGGATCCCGTCGGTCGCGGTCCGGCTCATCGTGTGATGATCGCCGCGGCCCATCGCGCGCGCGAGCACCGATCCGGCGCCGAGCGCCATTCCCATCGAGACGGCACCGGTCACCATGATGACCGGAAACGTGAACCCCATCGCCGCGAGCGCATCGGTCCCTAGGCGCGACACAAAAAACGTATCGGTAAGGTTGAAAATCGTTATCCCGAACATTCCCCACACCGTCGGAACGGTAAGCCTGAAAATGTGACGGCCCACGCTGCCGTTCGTAACGTCCGGCGGGTTTCTAACGTTACCGTTCATTTGGCTGCCGACGATGTGCTCATGGCGGGCTCCTTTGCGCAACTATACGAGCGCTGATCGGGTCGCACAAGCTACCCGGGCGCCCGCCGTGAAACAGCCACGACGCGAACAGGCATTGACGTACCGATGAAGCGGGTTTATAATTGTCAACAATTCAGCAGCGGGAGGTATTACGATGGCAGAATCACAGACCGGCGCGGTATACGAGTTGTGGGATGTTGGAACGCCTTTCCCTGACCACACGACGATGGAAGACGTCCCTACGATGACGCATGTGTCGATCGAACGCGGAGAGAAGGGTGGGTACCACTATCTCCATGAGTCTTCTCCCGCGTGGCACAACGGTAGCCTGTACGTGTGCTGGGCCAATCATCGTGTATTCGAGATCAACACGAAAGACGAGCTGATCCGGTACAAGAAGTCCGACGACGGCGGGTTTTCCTGGAGCGAAGCCAAAACGTGGGCCGAAGCACCTCTCGGCGGCTCGGAGTCGTACAATCATCCCGTTGTGACGAGCGAGTTTGGGAAGCTCTGGGGCTTTTTCACGCGGTGGGACTCCGAACAACCGAGCACCGAGATATTCTCTCTTGACGTGTCCGACCGCATGGTCAGCACGGGTGTCTCAATTCCGAGTTTTGTCCCGTTTCGTGCACCGGAGAAAATGAGCGACGGAAACTGGATACTCGGCGGCGAGTCGACGTGGTTCGAGGCAGCCGTCGCGATCAGCGACGGGGACGACTTCACAAGCTGGCACGTCCACGTGATCCCGCGCCCGGAACCCATCGTACTGAAGTTCCCTGAAACGACTTTGATGATGCTTCCCGACCGGATCGTCGCTATTTGTCGACCAAACGGGACCGATTACGCGCTCGTCGCGACGAGTCGCGACTGCGGGAAGAGCTGGACCGAGCTGCAGCACTCGAACGTCGCGCTGCACGCGAGCCAGACGTACTGCGGCAAACTCAGTTCCGGACAGTACTTTCTGATCAGCAACAGCCCGGCTCCCGACCGTCGGTCGCTGTTGTCGATCGCGGTTACAGAACCCGGCGCGGAGAGGTTCAGTCGGGTCTGGAAGATCCGCCACCAGGCGTACCCGTTAATCCGGCTCTTCGGCGGATTCGCCGGTGACGGGCGGACCCCCGAGTCGCGCGTCGGTCACACGACTGAGTGGTCGTACCCCGGTGTGATCGAGCATGACCGGAAACTGTTCATAAGTTACACGCAAGGCAAGGAAGACTGTAATCTCTCGATCATCCCGATCGACGCGCTCCGTGTCCGTGCCTGTTGGAGAACATAGTGAAATCAAAAGCTCGTGCCGAGGAGTTGACCGCCTTAACCGAGAGTGTACGCGCGCACATTTTCCGGGACGGCCGTCGGCCCGGCGACCGTGTCGAGACCGAGGAGGAGCTTGCCAGGAAATTCTCGGTGAGTCGCCACCAGGTTCGCCGTGTACTGAACACGATGGTTCAGCAGGGGCTCTTGAACAAGACCCCGCGCCGTGGAACGTTCATCCGCCAGTTCGATCCGTCGCTCGTCGCGAATAACCTCAAGTCGTCGTTCCAGGTATCGGAGTTCGGGTTGAACGAGTATATCGAGGCGCGCCTCGTGATCGAGCAAGCCGTATTGCCGCTCGCGATCAAGCGGATCACGCCCGAGCAGATCGATCAGCTACAATCCACGATAGACCGGATGATCGATCTCGAGCATGAGCCGGAGAAGGCCGACGAGGCCGACCGTGACTTCCACATGACGCTGCTCGCGGCGTGTGGGAACCAGATCCTGTCGTCGTTCAGTACGATCATCGCGCATCTGTTTCACGACTCGGCGTACCGCAGCCGGTACTGGGACAGCGCGACGATCGACCGCCTCGCGAAAGAGCACCGGAAGATCCTGAAGGCGATCACCGACGGCGACACCGAACGTGCGCTCAAACTGCACGAGCAGCATCTGCATTATCGGCGACGCCTCAATCTCGACTCTTCAGCGCGGAAACCACCGAGACGTACTCGGCGACCATCGCAGTGAGGACACGCGCGTTTTCAGGTGACGGAACGATCGTCCGTCGTTCACCGTGAGCGCGGATGTCCGTCTTGCCGTTCCCGACCGCGCCCGTGATCGTCTCGATCGCGAGCAATGCCGCGCCGAGCGATGAATCGGCGTGTTCCTGAATCACTATGGGTCGGTTGAAGACGTCCGATACGGTCTGGAGAAGAACGCCGTTGCGGCAGCCCCCACCCACTACTGAAACCGAACCGAGTACGACGCCTTGAGACGCGAAGACCGAGAACGCGTCGACGAGCGAGAACGCGACACCCTCGATGACCGCGCGTGCGAGATGTCCGGCTCCGTGACGCATCGACAACCCCGAAAAACCACCTCGAAGCGACGGGTCCCAGTACGGGCATCGCTCGCCGGCAAGGTGCGGGCGGAACACGAGACCGTCGGAGCCGACCGGCGCGGTTTCAGCCAGCGCGACGAACTCGGAGTGAGACAACCTCCGTCCTGCCGCGAGCGCGTCGAGAGCCCACTCGATCGCGGAGCCGGCCGACGTTGTCCCCGCTTGCGCGTACCATAACGGCGCGTTCGGGTGAGGATACGTGATCAACCGACGATCGGAATACGGGTTCACCGAAACGACGTGAATTCCGCCGGCGGTCCCGAGGCGGATCACCGCCGAGCCCGGAGAACACGCACCGGCCGCGTACGTCTCGGTTGCGCTGTCGAGAGTCCCGTTCACGACCGGAGTGCCTTCTTTGAGTCCGAGCGCGTCCGCGGCGTCTTTCCGGACGGTGCCGATCACCGCGCGTGCAGCCTCGATTCGGGGCAGTTTCCGCGGGTCAAGATCGAGCCACGAGCAGATCGTTTCCGACCAACGTCCATCGATCGCGTCGTACAACATCGACGCGGTCGCGGTACCGGGGTCCGTCGTAAACGCGCCGGTCAACCGGAACGCGATGTAGTCCTTCGAGAAACAGACGCGGTCGGTTACTTTCCAGATGTCCGGTTCCGTTCGGCGGATCCACGCGAGGTGCGCGAGGCTCCACGTCGGCGTGACCGCGTTGAGAGTTGTGTTCCGGATGTACTCACCGTGTTCCTCTTCCAGTTCGGCCGCGTCGGGAGCAGAGCGAACGTCGTTCCACAGAATCGAGTTTCTGATCTCGTTCCCGTGCGCACCGATCAAAACCGCGATGTGCGCCGCGCTGGTCAACGAAACGGCCTTCACGTCGGGCCCCGAGACCGCGCCCCTCGCGAGCGCAGCGCGGACCGCGTGAATGACGGCGTCGAACCACGACGCCGGCGACTGTTCGGCCCAGCCGTCGTGTGGAGTGGAAGTCGGATACTCTGCGCGCCCGGTCGCGGCGACGACACCGTCTATCCCGACGAGCGCGACTTTGCACGAACTCGTGCCGAGATCAACTCCGAGAACGTACTCCGTTGCCATCACCTGCTCCCGCGCGGACCACCGTGAACGACTCGTCGTATCGACGGATCGCCGAGCCGAGGATAGCGAGGTCGTGTGATGCGAGGAAAAAACTCAACCCACGATCGATCCAACGATTCGTCTCGTCGGCCGACGATATACTTATGCCGACCGCCACGCCGTGCGAGAGACCCGCCGCGACGATGCGATCGACCGCACCGAGAAAACCGGAGCTGTCGCGCCCGGTGCCGAGCACAAACTCCAGATCGCTCGCGCCGATGAGACACGCGGTGACTCCGGGAACGCCTAAAATGTCATCCGCGTTTGCCGCGGCGTCGGGCGTCTCGATCATCGCGATCAATGAGATAATCGAGTTCGCTCGTGCGACGTAATCGGCGCCGTGCATCACCGGTGCGACGCTGCCTTTCGAGCGACGGCCGACCGGCGGGTAAAAACACGCCTGGACCGCTGCTTCCGCCTCGGCGCGCGTCTCGATCATTGGGACGACGATCCCCAATGCACCCGCGTCGAGCATGTCGTTGATCTGTCCCGCAGAGTTCTCCGAGACTCTCGCAACCGGCGTCGGCCCCCCCGCCCGAAGCAGCGACCGGATCGAGTCCGTCGCGCCGACCTTGTCGTAGTGCCCGTGCATCGTGTCGACCATGACGAAGTCGAACCGAGTCCGCCCGACCAACTCCGCGGCGCGAAGCGACCCGAGCGACAAACCGGTACCGAAAATAACTTCGCGTTCGCACAGGCGCCTTTTCAGGCACCGCGTCGACGTATCCATCGGGTAGACTCCTGTTCCACGATATTAGTCGACAATTGTAAGCCACGATCGGTAAATTGTCAACAATTAATTGCATACGTCGGACGCATTCGGCGGATTTCGACCCGCTTCTATCGTTACCCCGGCGCGCCGACCGGTTTGCCGGAGGTGTCCGGCGGAGGTGGTGGCCAGTGGATGCCGCGTTGACCCGCGAGCCCTCGGTCGCCGCGTGGTGCGTGTCTTTTCGACGGGTGGCCGATCAGCGCGCCGTTCTCGACGAACGCCAGATCGTCTCCGTAGAACTCGTCGATCAGGCGCGCGACCAATCGCCTTTCGGTTTCGGTGTGTTCGGGTCTGCCGGAAAGGTTTTGCGTCTCGTTCGGGTCGGTGTCGGTGTCGAAGAGCTGCACGACGTTTCCGGTCGGGTAGTAGATCAGCTTGTAACGGCTCTCGCGGATCATGCGCGAGGCGGTGTCGCCCTCGCCGCACTCGCCGTATAGCGCCTCGCGATGATCCGGACCGTGCATCGGCCGACCCTCGACCGAGTCCGGAATCGGGACGCCCGCGAGGTCGAGAAGCGTCGGCATCACGTCCTGCCACCCGACCAGCCGGTCGTCGACGGTTCCCGCCGGTACGCGCGAATCACCCGCGGTACCAAGCAGAATCATCGGTACGTTCGCCGAATCCTCGTAGAACAACCGTTTCGCCCAGAGATCGTGCGTGCCGAGCATGTCGCCGTGATCCGAGGTGAAGC
>REEC01000185.1 GCA_007695285.1 Spirochaetaceae bacterium
CGCTGTGCCGCGACGTTCGAGAGAATCGGCGACGGCTCGGCGTACTGGGCGCGCGCGTCGCGCGTCGCACGCTCCTTTCTCTGGATCGAGCGCGCGCGAACCGTGATGAAAATCGGCAGCAACGAGGCAAGAACGATCGCGACGAGCGCGAATATTTCTTGCGGGTCAATCGGCATTATCGGTTTCCGTCCGGGTCGCTGTCGGTCGCGTCACCGCCGATGCTGCGCCTCATGTTGGTGTCGGCCTCGATGTTCCGAAGGCGGTAGTAGTCCATCACACCGAGGTGCCCTTCGCGGAACGCTTCGGCGATCGCTTTCGGGATTTCCGCCTCGGCGAGAACCACTTTCGCGCGGTTCTCCTGCACCAACGCGAGCATCTCCTGTTCCCGCGCCTGCGCCGCGGCGCGACGCTTCTCGGCCTCGGCCTGGAAGCGTCGCTTGTCGGCCTCGGCCTGGTCGGCCTGCAGTTTGGCGCCGATGTTGTCGCTCACGTCGATGTCGGCGATGTCGATCGAGAGAATCTCAAACGCCGTTCCGGCGTCAAGCCCTTTCTCGAGCACCCGTTTCGAGATGACGTCCGGATTTTCGAGCACGACCTTGTAGTTTTCCGACGAACCGATCGTCGTGACGATACCCTCGCCGACGCGCGCGATAATCGTCTCTTCGGTCGCGCCGCCGACGAGCCGTTCGATGTTGGCACGCACGGTGATACGCACCTTTACTTTCAACTGAATACCGTCTTTCGCGACCGCGTCGATCGCCTGCTTCCCCTTCGAAGGGTCAGGGCAGTCGATGACCTTCGGGTTGACGCTTGTCTTGACCGCCTCGAGCACGTCGCGCCCGGCGAGATCGATCGCGGCGGCTCGTTGGAACGGGAGTGGAATGTTTGCCTTGTTCGCGGCGACGAGAGCCTGACTCACGCGCATGATGTTACCTCGCGCGAGGTAGTGCGTCTCGAGCAAGTCGGTCTCGATCGGTATCCCGGCCTTCGCGAGCATGATCCGTGCGTCGACGATCACGGCCGGGTTCACTTTGCGGAGCCACATGCCGATCAGTCGAGCGATTCCGACCGGTGCGCCCGACAGTAACGCCCGGAACCATAGTCCAAAAAATTTTATGAAGACGATGATTATCCCGAGCGCGACAATTCCGAGAACTGTGTACATCACGATTACTTCCACGTTTTCCTCCTCAGTAGAATCGTACTGTCGGTCGACGTTCGGCGTGCACGGTCACGTCGCTGTCTGGGCGTCGGTGTCGTGTACCCGCGCACGACGGACGACGATTCTGTTGCCTTCGACGCGAGCGACGGTAATTCGTTCGCCTTTCTCGATGTACTCACCCGACGACACGACGCTGTACCGTGCGTCGTCGATGATTGCCGTTCCGGACGGCCGCAACACGGTCATCGCCTCCCCGGACTTTCCGACGAGATGCGCGTAGCCGTCCATTCCGCCGATGTTGTCAGGACTCAACCCGTACTCGGCGGCGAGTTCCGCGCCACCCGAGCCGTCTTCGGTCCGCGTCCGATTCCGCCACGCCTCGACTTTGCCGAGTATCAGCCGTTTGCCGAGGAACGTGTTCGGGAAGAGCCTGAACCCGACGACAAGCGCCGTCGGCGTCAGGATCAACGCGGTCACCATCACGAGCGACCCGGTAACCGGATCGTGGTGCACAAATCCCAGCACGACGGCGGAGATCACGATCCCGCCGCCCGCGAGTCCGATGACACCGCCGGCGGGCACAAAAATCTCGATCCATATCGCGAGAATCCCCGCGAGGATAAGCGCAAACGACACCCAGAGCGGCACTACACTCTCCTGACGATCACACGATTTCCGTTGACCGCGATCACCTTTATCGACGTGTTTGCGTCGATGAACTCACCCTCGGACTCGACCTGGAGTATGTCGTCACCGATCTCGGCCTTCCCCGACGGTCGCAACGTAGTGACGGCCACCCCGGTCCGGCCGACGAGGGTTTCGGACTCGGTCTCCGACTGAACCGAGTACCCGTCGGCGCTCGATTGCGCGGTCGCGAGCGCAATACGGTTGAAGAACTGGAACTTCGGCATGAAGTACGCGACGGCGCCGAACGCGAGGAACGCGCCGACGATGTTTCCGATCACGAGAAGCACGTTACGATGGAACTGGTCCCACTCCCACTGGAATGTCGGAAGCACGAAGTCCTGCATCGACAGGATCAGCGAGATCGCGATCATCGCGATGCCGGAAATCCCCGCCACGCCGAAGCCCGGGATGATGAAGATCTCAAGGACCAGCAGCACGACTCCGACGACAAACAGGAGTAGCTCGACCGACCCGACCGTTCCCAACAAAAAATTCGAGCTGAAAATTATCGCGAAGCAGAGAATCGCGACGGTACCGGGAACTCCGAACCCGGGACTCGTTATCTCCATGAACAAAGCGAGGATTCCGGCGAGGATCAAGAGGCTCGTGAACCCGGCACCGGTTAACGCCGCGACGATCTCATCGGCGGTAGTCGGTTGAAGGTCGACGATCCTGGCGTCCGACACGCCGAGCGCTTCGAACAGTTCGCGCCGCGTCGAGACCGTTCCCGATGACACCGCGTACCGTTCCATCTCGCCCGCGGTGAGCGTCAGCAGCTTTCCGGACTCCGACACGACCGGCCCTTCGTCGATCACATCACCGTCGCCGGCGCGGCGCAGCAGAGTCTCGAACTCCGCGCGCGTGAGCACGCGAACGCGTCCGTTCGTCGTGACCTCGAGAATCTCAAGATCCTGGTCGACCATCGCGAGCGCAATCGCGCGCTCGTATCCGTTCTTCTCCGCGAGCGCGGCCATCTGCGTGCGTACCGCGCTTACGGTCTTCTCGTCCGCGAGAGTCATTCCTTCGGGAGACTGCAGAACCGGCGCGGCGGCACCCATCGACGTGCCGGGGGCCATGTAGATCGCATCGGACGCGAATGAGATCAGCGCGCCCGCCGACCACGAAACACCGGTTCCGTCGGGATGAATCATCACGTACGCGATCGTCGTAATGTCGTCGAGAGATCCTATCAAATTTGCGATCTGGAGCGCCGAATCGACGCGCCCACCGAACGTATCGATGTCGAACACGATGTGCGAGGCGCCTTCTTTTCGCGCCGTTTCGATGCTCCGTCGGAGAAAAACAGTCAGACTTGGGTTGATTTCGCCACGGATCGGAATGACGTAGACCGGCCTTGAGTCGGCGTGCGCCGAGATCGACACGAAGATTCCGAACGTTACGAGGAAGACCGCGATCAATCTCGTTTTCACTTTTTAAAGCTATAACCCCCCCGACTATTTGTCAAGCTCGTCTGAAACGGGGGATTTTGTCCCCAACGTGTCGTCCTCGAACGGGTGAAACTTGTGGTAAAACGTGCCCGGAACGATGAACGGGACCGCGTGGGGAACGATCTCGACCGTGAATTCCGACCGCGGATCCGCGCGGAAAAGCTCGCCGTCGACGTGAAACGAGAACGGCGACGTCTCGCTCACCGTACACTTTGTGACCTCGTACCTTTCGATCACCGGGCGGCGCTTGCGTGAGAGAGTGCTGTTGATCGCGTGGTGGCGGCCTTGCCACAACGCGGGCAGATGCCGGACGATCTCCCGTCTCGACTGAAAGTTGAAGACGTAGACGTCCATCAAACCGTCGTTGCACACGACGTCGGGGCAGACCTTGAACATTCGCCCGTAGTACGGCCGTGTGCCGATCTCGATCATCGCCGCGCTCGTCGTTCGCACGAGTTTCTCGATCGGAAACTCCGCGTTCACGCGCGTTCCCCGGAAACCGTACTTACCGTCGAGAAGCTCGACCCGGCGCGGGCGCCGGGCCGCGTCGAATCCACGCGCGAACGTGACGACACCCGCGATCATGTAGTTCAGGAACCCGGGACGCGTTTCGCTCCGGTAGCGCCCGAATCGCGCCTTTTTCGAGGAGCGCACCGCGAGAAGCTCGGCGTCAAACCCGACGCCGACGAGCTGACCGTACACGACCGTATCGCCCGAGTGGATGTGAAGAAGATCGACGGTTTGCACGTAGTCGTTTGCGACGCTCTCGGCGAGCGCCGAGAGCTGCCGGGAAAAGAAAAACGGGACCTCGTACGAGTCCTGAATCCCGTTTCCGCTTCCGCCGCGAAGAAACCCGATCGCCTTCGGTCCCGCGAGCTCACCCGATTCACGCGCTGCCATGTACGCGTTGATCGCGTCGTGCGCCGTCCCGTCACCACCCCAGACGAGCAGATACCGCTCGGGGCCCGCGCAGAACTCCCGAACGCACGAGATGAAGTGTTCTTTGTTGCGACTCTCGACGATGTGCTCGATACCGGTCCGACGAGTGATCCGCTTCAGCTTCTTGACGTACGCCGGATAGCGCGTCGGGTTGATAACCAAAGCGCACCGGGCAAACGAGTCGCTCGATAGACTGGAACCACCGCCCCCGGTACTCACAGACTCAGTATAGAAACGCCGAGAGTCGCGTGTCAATGAACGAGGTTACCGTGTCAACGGTACCACCGTGGATCGAGCGCGTCTCGTTCGGCTTCGAGCAGCTCCGCGATCATCGCGCGCGCGTCGGAAACGTTGTGAATGAGCGGATCGCTCATGAACGCGCGCAGTAATACGTCACGATCACACGACACGGCCGCCTCGACCGTGAGCTCGTGCGTATCGATCACGGTTTCCTGGAAACCACGCAGACCACGCGGCATCACACCGACCGGCTGCGGGCGCGGTCCGTGCATGTCGAGATCGCAGCGCAGCTCGAGGAACGCGTCGTCGGCCATGTTTGTCACCGCGCCGCGGTTCGGCGTATTGATGTAGAAGCTCTTTCCGAGATTTCCCCACATCGCCTCGATGATGTCGGTCGCGTGATCGCCCTTCCCGGACTCGAGGAACTCCGCGATCGGCTTCTTGCCTTCGGCGTACGCGGCGGTTTCCGCCATCCTTTCGGCCATCGCCGTCTCGCGCTCAGCCGAGTCGAAAACCTTGAGCGGTTCGGGGTCGACCGAACTCACGCCGATGCCCTGGTAGAACGGGACGTACTCCTTGGTATGTCCGACGCACGCCGGGTACGCGCCGTAGATCTCCATGAGTTCGAGCGAGTACGCGGCGTTGTACTTCGCTTTCGAGTACGTGTTGTCGTCGGTTCGGCCGGCTTCGCCGGCTTCCGTCGGGCCGAACGCCTTTCTCTCCTCGGCCGCACGCACGGCGAGTTTTTCCTTGAGGACCGGCAGCATATCGCGGCCGTCGTACGTGAACCGAAGGATCCACGTCAGATGATTCACGCCCGCGATCACAAAATCGAGTCTCGCTTCGATCTCCGACGGCACCGAGTCCGCGTTCTCCGGCAGGATGCCCGCCTCTTTGAGGTACCGCAGCCGGACGTACGGTTCGTGCAGGCTGTCGCACATCGCAAAACTCCGCATCGACGAGTGGCGCATCAGCGTCATGCCGAGCACGGTCGACGGATTGACGAAGTTCAGAAGCCACGCCGACGGGCAGATCTGCTCGCAGTCACGCGCGATCGCGAGCAAAGTCGGAATTTCGCGGAGCGCACGGAATACGCCGCCGGGGCCGATCGTATCGCCCGAGCACATGCGCACGCCGTACTTCTCGGCGATCGTGCAGTCGACGCCGCGGAAATGCGCGTTCCGGTCGCTGAACGCAAGAACGACAAAGTCCGCGTCGACGAGCGCCTCGCGCCGATCGGTCGTCCCGATGACCCGCGTCGGGGCGCTAACCGCCTCAAAAGTCTTTTCGGCGAGTCCCACCATCGTTTTCACGGTGTTCGGATTTGTGTCGACGAGCGTCAAGGTTCCGCCCCGCATAATCGGACTGTTCGCGACGTTCCAGATGACAGGCCGACCGAAAAAATAGCTCCCGGCCCCGATCACAACAATTTTTGGTCTCATATAGTCTCCTTCAGCAGTTATCGTGTTTTGATTTTTGCACAAATCTGTTCATTAACCAACCGGAAACAATGAGCTATTCACGGCAGTTCATGCATAATCCGAACGAGCTTTCCGTCGCGTCTCGCCGGTAGTATCTTAACGCCATGAAACCACACGCGGGCCGGCCGATTCTACAACGTGGTGAGCAGTTGAGTTCATCGCGTGCCGTAGCGATCATGATTCACGGGCGCGGCGCATCGCCGGACGATATACTCGCTCTCGTTGACGACATCGAGCAGGAGGGCTATTGCTACCTTGCCCCTCACGCGAGTGAGAACTCGTGGTACCCCTTCAGTTTCCTGTATCCGGTTAAAACGAACGAGCCGGGGTTGTCGTCCGCGTTACACGTTATCGGGGATGTCCTGCGGATGATCGGTGACGCGGGCATCCCGCGCGAGAGGACGATCATCCTCGGTTTCTCCCAAGGAGCGTGCCTCGCGCTCGAGTTCGCGTACCGGCATCCCGCGCGGTACGGAGCGGTACTCGGCCTTTCAGGTGGTCTGATCGGTCCGGAGGGCACGACCTGGAAGCATAACGGCGACCTCGCCGGAACGCCGGTTTTCCTCGGCTGCAGCGATATCGATTTCCACATCCCGAAGAACCGCGTCGAGGACTCGGCTGCGGTGTTCAGTACGATGGGAGCCGATGTGACACTCAGGCTCTACCCGGGCATGCCGCACACGGTCAACAACGACGAGATCGCGTTCATCCGCAACGTGATGGAACGCGTCATCCGCGGGGAGTAGTAGGCCCGATCTACAAAACCCCGCGTTTTCTTAGCGTCCCGACGAGCTGGTCGTAACTGATACCGTATCGCGACGCGACGTCACGCGCGTAGCTCTTGCCTTCGGGTTCGCTGCGAACGATGCGGAACGTGCGCACCGCGCGCGTCGTCGGTTCGCCGTCCGATGCCGAGCCACTCGCCGAACCATTGACTGTCTGCGCGACGAGGCTCGCGATTCGGCTCTCGCCGCCGACACGCGTGTTGAGCTCATCGATCCTCGACGCGAGCTCGTGCAGGTGCGTCGCAAAGACACCGCGCGCGCCGAGTACGCGCAACGCGCAGAGAACATCGCCCGCTAGATAGTACCCGTCACCCGGACCCGTGCTCGAAAGCGACTCGTTCAGCAGAACAAGACTGTGGCGCGTTATCGTCGAGAACATCGACGAGAGGCGTGCCGCCTCCTCACCGAGACGACCGGTTTCGAGCCTGCCTTTTTCCTCGGCCGGAAAGTGCGTCGCGATCGAATCAACCGGGCTGACCTCGGCCGACGCCGCCGGAACAAACAACCCCGCCTGCGCGCAGATGTGCGCGAGCCCGACGGCCTGAAGAAACGTCGTCTTCCCGCCTTGATTTGGGCCGGTCAAGACGAAAAGGCGCGCATCGTCGGAGAACTCGATATCGTTACCGACGATTTCCGCCCCGATTCGGCGTTTCTTCTCGGTAAGGAACCGCAGAGCGAGCTGGACATTGTACAACTCACGTGCGCGGAATACTCGTTCGTCGCTGCCGCGAATGACCGGACGGCACACCGGCAGCCCGTTTTCGACGAGGCGTCTCATGAACCGTACGCCGCCGAGGTAGAAACCGAGCTCTGGGGCGACGCGACGGATGAATTCCGTCTCAACCCTGAGATAGCCGTCGATCGACTTAATGATCGGACGTACGATCGACTTCAGCAAAACATCGATGTCCTGGAAAAGCGGAGAGAGAGGTACGCGGCTTCCGGACGGAAAGCCGAGCGTCTCGGCCGAAGGGTTCCGGAAGAGCGTCGTCGGCGTCGTGAACGGATTAGTCTCGGAGAAAAAGTCGCCGAGCAGCGTCCGTTCTCTGAACGGCGTTTCGTTCACCGAGATCAGCGTCGCCTCGAACGGCCGCATCCGTTCATCGAGGTTGATGCCGATCGTGACCGACCGCTTGCGCTTGAGACCCTCGCGCAGTTTCGGAAGTTCGCGCACGAGCGAGCGAAACGCGTCGGTCGCGGTCGTGTCACGTAGCAGGTCGCGAAGACCGCGCAGACCGGCCGAGCGGACCGAGGCGCCGTTCCGGTCGAGCACCGTAGACATTTCTGTAACGCACTCGACGAACAGGTCGAGCTCGCCGAGACGCCAGATAGCGTGAAGCACGGGAGAATCAGCCTCACGAGCGGTTCGGTTGAAAACGGTTAACTCGCGGATTTTCGGGAGAATCCTGCCGAGACCGTCGGCGAGTTCGGGACGGCTCGCGAGTTCGAAGAACACGTCCTGGCGGAACTCGATCGCATCACGATCGAGAACGAGCGATAAGAGCGTGTCGAGCGCGTCGGTACGATCGATACCTTCGCCGCAGAACTGTTCAGCGATCGAATCGAGCCCAAAATCGGCCGAAACCTCGTCGGATATCCGGTGTGATCCACCCGTCCCCGGAGGGAAAAGCAGAGAAAAAGACGTCGTGCTACCCACTCGTTTAAGTTAGTTATTTCTGAACCCGGAATCCAGTTTATTGTTCGGGCGTTGTGCGATCGCAAATACAAGCGAAAGGTACTTCGTCTCGTCCGAGTCCGCACGCGACGTCAAAACGATCGGAACCCGCGCTCCGGCGACGACGGCGGCCACACGGGCGTTCGCGCAGTACACGAGGCTCTTGTACACGGCGTTCCCGACGTCGAGCGACGGAACGACGATGATGTCCGCGCGCCCGGCGACGGGATCGTCGATCTTCTTTGCGGCCGCGGCCTCGCGGGAGATCGCAACGTCGAGTCCGAACGGTCCGCCGACGACGGCGCCTGCGAATTCTCCTCCGCGTCCGCGTTGAGTCAGTTCGGCCGCGTCGACGGTACTACCGATGCGAGGATTCACGGCCTCGACCGGAGCGATGCACGCAACGTACGGGCGATCGATGCCGATCGATCGTGCAACACGCACCGCGTTTTCGAGAATCCGCTCCTTGTCGTCGACTGACGGCACGATGTTGATCGCGGCGTCGGTCAGGAATACGATGCGAGGAATACCCTGGATCTCAAACGCCGCGACATGGCTCAGGAGCGAACCCGTCGGGACCAATCGCGCATCTTTGCGAAGAATCGCGTGCATGAACGATGCAGTCGTAACGAGCCCCTTCATGAGTACCGAAGCGCGGCCGAGACTCACCGCGTCGGCCGCTGCGATACACGCTGTGTCGTCGTCAGGAACGCTCACAACGTCAAAACCATTTCCGTCCACCTCACACTGCTCGGCAAGGCGACGCACGACTGTCGGATCCCCGAAGCAGAGGAACGTCGCGATCCCGTCACGCACCGCCCGCGCCATGCAGAGAACCGTGTCCTCAGAGTGCGGAGCTGCGACGGCGACGCACGGAACCGGAGACGGGACAAACTCGGCGATTGAGTCGAGAGTCGGAGACGCGGCCGAAGCCTTAGTACTCATGGATCGGCTCCGACCCGTCGAGGGCTCGTGCAGCCGCGAGCGCGAGCGAGATCATCTCGCGCTCGCCGGGAAGAACCTCGATCGGCGCGAGATACGATACCCGCGCGGAGATCATCTTGACGATCCTCTCGCTGTACGCCATTCCGCCGGTCAGGATGATCCGGTCGATGTCGCCGCATAACGTAGCGCCAAGCGCCGCGATCTCTTTCGAAATCTGGTAACACATCGCGGTCACGACGAGCCCGACGTCGCGGTCTCCGGCGTCCCACGCGTCAAGGACCGCGGTGAGGTCGTTCGTGCCGGTGTACGCGACGAGGCCGCCTCTCCCGGTCAGCATTTTTTTAACCGCGTCGTGCGACTGCGCGCCGGAGAAACAAAGCTCGGCGAGCTGTCCCGACGGAAGGCCACCGGACCGCTCGGCCGAGAACGGTCCGTCGCCGTCGAGCGCGTTGTTCACGTCGACGACACGTCCGCCGGCGTGAGCGCCGACTGAGACGCCGCCACCCATATGCGCGACGATAAATCGACACTCCGTGTACGGCTTTCCGATTCGCTTCGCGACTTCCTTCGCGGTGGATTTTTGATTCAGCGCGTGAAAGATGCTCTTCCTCGCGACCAGAGGATGCCCTGAGTATCGGGCCTCATCGATCATCTCGTCGACGACGACCGGATCGGCGATAAAAGCGGGACACGAGGCGCCGTCAGCGCGTGCATGAGAGGAATGCGCGGCGATCCGGTGCGCGAGCAGAGCGCCAAGGTTGCTCGCGTGTTCGCCGAAGCGGCGGTGCGAGAGGTCGTCGACCATCGTCTCGGTGACGCGATACACTCCACTCGCGAGTGGTCGGAGAAGGCCGCCCCGGCCAACCGCGGCGGCGACGGTCGAGAGGTCGATTTCGTTTTCTCGCAGCGCGCTGCGAACGGTCTCGAATCGCATCTCGAGCTGGTCGATTACGCGCTCGTACGCCTGGAGTTCCTCGACCGGGTGCGATACGACGAGCGAAAAAGTCTCGTCCTCGCCGTTGAAGCCCGCAACCTTCGTAGAGGTCGAACCCGGGTTGACCGCGACAATCATGACCGCGTCCCGCTGTTCGACGTCGCGATTACCGCAGTGTCAAGAAACTCCGCGGCCGCGTCGATCAACTCGAGGTTGATCTCGACGAACTCGGACCGCTTGAGCGAAGCGGGAAGAATCTTCTTCACCGTCTCGACCGAGATCGTGCGCGTGAGCATCGCAAAGATCGCGACCATAACGACGTTCGCGCCCTGGATGAACCCTTTCTCGCGCGCGATGTCGCTCGCGGGGACCGCGACGACGGTGCAGTCGTCGCGACTCACTTCGTCCGACACGATCGACGAGTTGTAGATCAGCACTCCACCGGGCGCTACGGTCGAGGCAAAGGTGTCGATCGACGGCCGGTTCATCGCGATCAGGACCGTCGGCTCGTCGACAACCGGCGCACCGATCGTATCGTCGGATACGATGACAGACGCATTCGCGGTTCCCCCACGCATCTCGGGACCGTACGACGGAAGCCACGACGTCCGGCGCCCTTCCGCCGAAGCGCAGTTCGCGATCAGGACCCCCGCGGACATCACCCCCTGGCCGCCGAACCCGGCGATCTTGACGCGGCACTCGTGGTCGAGCGGTGCCGACGGCTCAATCGGCGGCAGGTCAAAACTCGCAAAAGCCGCCGTATACGCATCGGCGTCCGCGGAAACCGGTTCAAACCGTGGCGCATCACGGGTCTCGGCGTCGTCGGGGGGCCGACTGTGTTGCTTCTCCCCGATCGAGTCGACGTACACGCCGAGCGGAAAGATCGGCTCGAGCACGTCCACCATCCACTGTCGCGCCTCGACCGGCGTCATCTTCCAGTTGATCGGACACGGAGAGAGTATCTCGACAAACGAGAAGCCGCGCTTCTCGAGTTGACACGTCAGCGCTTTCTTCACGGCCCGGCGCGCCTTGACGGTCTTCGCCGGCCCCGCGAGTGAGACGCGCTCGACGTACACCGGCGCGGTCAGCGTTGCGATCATCTCGGACATATGCACCGGGTCGCCGTCGGACGTCCGGGCGCGGCCGTACGGGCACGTCGGCGTTTCTATCCCGACCGGCGTCGTCGGCGCCATCTGGCCGCCGGTCATCCCGTAGATCGCGTTGTTGATAAAAAAAACCGTTATGTTCTCACCACGGTTCGCCGCGTGCACGATCTCGGCGAGTCCGATCCCCGCGAGATCGCCGTCGCCCTGGTACGAGATCACGATCGCGTCTGTGAGCGACCGCCTGAGACCTGTGGCAACGGCGGGTGCGCGGCCATGCGCGCACTGGACGTTGCCGGTATCGAAGTAGTAGTACCCGAATACGCTGCACCCGACCGGCGAACAGAAGACGGTTTGGTCCTGGATTCCGAGCTCATCGATCACCGAAGCGACGAGCTTGTGCGCGACGCCGTGCCCGCATCCCGGGCAGTAGTGAGAGACAACCTGCCCCGGGCCTTTACGCTCGAACACTTCGTAAAATGCGCTCGGCTTTGCAAACTTAACCATCGATGTCCCCCTTGAGCTTCTCGATCACCTCGGCGGCGCTCGGGACGACACCACCGTACCAGTTATACCGTCGAACCGGCCCGGACGCGTCGCCGTTGCGACTCCGTCCGTTTGTTCCGATGATGCGGTCGACATCGTCGGCCATCTGTCCGTTGTTCAGCTCGAACACGACGACGCGACGCGCGTGTTTGACCGCGTCGAGGAGCGAGTCTTCAGGGTACGGAAAGAGAGTCTTCGGACGAAAAAGCGCGATGCTCGCACCCTCACGCTGAAGCGACTGCACCGCGGACAACGCGACACGCGACGCGATTCCAAACGCGACGATCACGGTGTCCGCCTCCGGTGCGCCCACGTGTTCGCTGTCGGCGATCACCGCGGACGCCTCGTACTTCGTCTGCAGGTTGATATTGTGCTGCGCTTGTCCGTGAGTACTCATGTGAATCGACGAGATCAAGTTGCCGCGCGACGCCTCGTCGCCGTACACGGCCCAGTCTTTCCGGGCGCGCGCCGCAACGGTTTCAGGAAAAGCGACCGGCTCCATCATCTGTCCGATGTACGCATCGGCGAGGATAAAGACCGTCATTCGGTACTCGTCGGCGATCTCGAACGCACGGAACGCCATGTCGCACATCTCCTGCACGGAGTTCGGCGCGAACACGATAGAGCGATAATTCCCATGGCCGCCTCCTTTCACGACCATGTTGTAATCGCTCTGTTCGGGCCAGATGTTCCCGAGTCCCGGCCCGGCGCGCTGGATATCGACGATGACACACGGCAGCTCGGCGCCCGCCATGTACGAAATCCCTTCGGACATCAGCGCGACCCCGGGGCCGCTCGACGCGGTCATCACGCGAGCGCCGGCCGACGCGGCACCGTACAGCATGTTCACCGCGGCAACTTCGGACTCCGCCTGGAGAAACTCGTGACCGAGCTTCGGGAACCACGTTGCAGCCGCGTGAGCGATCTCACTCGCGGGAGTGATCGGATACCCGAAAAAGTGCGTCGCACCGCCGAACAACGCGCCGCACACGACCGCCTCGTTTCCCTTCATGAGCCGCCGCATCATGAGACTTTCTCGCCGGTGTAAACCGTGATCGCCCCGAGCTCGGGACAGACGTACCAGCAGAATCCGCACGCGGTACAGCCTTTCTGTTCAAACCGCGCGAACTGATACCCCAAAGCATTTATCTGCGACGTCACCGAGATACAGTGTCGCGGGCACGCTTCAACGCAGAGTCGACAGCCTTTGCATTGATCCGGTTCAATCGTAATGACGTTTTCTTTCACAAATCTGCCTCCCGAGATGACTCAAAACGCGGCGAACTCGTCGCCGCCCTCGCCGAAAAAGTTGATCGCGCTCACGGTTTCGATCAGCCGTGACGGCGCGCCGCGCACCTCGAGTCGATGCCCGGGACACCCGTGCCGCGCGCAGACGCTGATCGTGCCCTGACCGCCGGGAAGGTGGAGTCTGATGCCTTCGTGCGATCCACAGCCCAGCTCGTGGCAGTCGTACGGTAGGTTCAACGACACGTCGCAGACAGGGCACGTTGCGGTCGCGTAAACGGTCTCGTTTGCGATTTTCGGAATGAAGTCGTACAGCTTCGCGTGACTTCCCCAGAACGCATCGATAAAGATCAGCCCCGATTCAAGCGCGACCGACAGGTGCAGCTTGATCGACGGCTCGTCGTGAATCCGGACGCTCTCGGCGATCAGCGAGTGCCCGTTCGGGCACAGTATCTCTTCGACGACCATATACCCTTTTCCATGGCGGTGGATGAACTTCATCCCTTCCGGCAGGGAACTCAGGAACTCGAGCGGAATCTCAGAATGTGTGAGTTGCATACTCCATCTTAGACCGGTATCGCCTCGCCGTCAATTTTTTTCGAACACCGGGAAGATCATTCTCACGATTTGCCGATTTCCGGGAAAAAAAACCTCGAACGGCGGCGAAATATACGATTAAGTGCCAAAACAGTCCATCTCCGGATGCATCCACCTGGACTTTTTTCCCCAAAAGCAAAAAAAGGCCGTACCCGGCAGCGCAACGATGCTACGTGCGCTCACCGGGACCACCGCCACGCTCGATCGCTTCGACGACCGCGAGTGCGGTCATGTTTACGATCTCCCGGACCGAAGAGCCGAGTTGGAGGATGTGCACGGGTTTTCTCATGCCCATAAGGATCGGGCCGGTCAGTTCGGCGCCACCGAGTTCACCCATGAGTTTGTACGCGATGTTTCCCGCCGCGAGGTCCGGAAAGATCAACGTATTCACTCTTTTCGCGATCAGGTCGCTGAACGGGTAGTTTTCGGTCAGAATCGACGAGTTCAGCGCGACGTTTGCCTGAAGCTCGCCGTCGATCGTAATGTCGGGATACCGCGTCCGCGCGATCTCGACCGCGCGTCGCGACCGATCGCTCGACTCGGTCCTGACCGAGCCGTAGTTTGAGTACGACAGCACCGCCACGACGGGTTCAATCCGGAAAAACCGGACCGTTCGCGCGGTAAGCCCGATGATATCCGCGAGCTCCTCCGCGCTCGGCGAGACGTTCACCGTGGTATCCGCGAAGAAGAAGACACCACGCGCGGTGTTCACGATGTACATTCCCGCGACGCGTTGTACGTCCTCGGCTTTGCCGATCACGTGCAACGCGGGTCGGATGACCTTAGGGTACTCGCGCGTACGCCCGGAGATCAACGCGTCGGCCTCGCCGCACTCGACCATCGCCGCACCGAAGTACGTGCGCTCGCGCATCGAGCGAAGCGCGTCCGTTCGAGTAAACCCCTTTCTTTGCCGCAGCGAGTACACGAGATCCGCGTACCGGTTCACGCGATCGGGCTCGGCCTCAGGGTCGATCACTTCGAACCCAGAAAGCGCGGAGAGATCGTGCCGCGAGATCATCGCTTTGATCTTGGCCTCGTTGCCGAGCAGAACCGGAATCGCAATTCCTTGTTCAGCGGCGACGTGGGCGGCCTTGAGCACGGTGTAGTCGTCCGCCTCGGCGAACACGACGCGGTGCGGATTCTCGCGCGCCCGGTTGATTATGCCCGTCACGAGCTTCTGTCCGATTCCGACACGATCGAGCAGTTCGGCCTCGTACTGCGGCCAGTTTTCGATCGTGTAGCGCGCGACGCCTGACTCGATCGCCGCGCGCGCGACGGCGGGGGCGACGGTCGTGAGCAACCGCGGATCGAGCGGTTTGGGGATCAGGTACTCGCGGCCAAACTGAATCTGCGAGCCTCCGTACGCGCGGTGAACCGTCTCGGGAACCGGTTCGCGCGCGAGCAGCGCGAGCGCGTACGCCGCGGCGATCTTCATCGCCTCGTTGACCTCACGCGCGCCGACGTCGAGCGCACCGCGGAAGATGAACGGGAACCCAAGAACGTTATTCACCTGGTTCGGATGGTCGGATCTTCCGGTCGCGATGATCGCGTCGGGCCGAGCGGCGACCGCGGTCTCGTACGTAATCTCGGGATCGGGATTTGCGAGCGCAAAAACGATCGGGTCGCGCGCCATCGAGCGCACGTCGTCGGCGCTGAGAACGCCGGCGACCGAGAGACCGAGAAAAACATCAGCTCCCGCGACGGCGTCGGTGAGTGTATAGACGTCGCGAGACGTCGCAAACTCGGCACGCGTATCGTCGGCATCAACCGCCCCGTCGCGGACGACACCGTCCTTGTCAACCATAACGATGTTATCGTACGCGACGCCGAGCAGCGAGTAGAACCGCGCGCACGCGATTGCCGCAGCCCCCGCACCGCATACGACGAGCTTGATCTGTTCTATCTCTTTGCCGACGATGTCGAGCGCGTTGATCAACGCGGCGCCCGAGATGATCGCGGTTCCGTGCTGATCGTCGTGCATCACCGGTATGCCGCAGGCTTCGCGCAACTTCCGTTCGACCACAAAACACTCCGGAGCCTTGATGTCCTCCAAATTGATGCCGCCGAACGTATGCTGAAGCGAGGTAATGATTCTCACAAGCTCATCGGGATCATCGCACTCGATCTCGAGATCGAACACGTCGATACCGGCGAATTTCTTGAACAGTACCGCCTTCCCTTCCATCACGGGTTTCGACGCGGCAGCGCCGATGTTGCCGAGTCCGAGCACCGCCGTCCCGTTCGTCACGACCGCAACGAGGTTTCCCTTCGCGGTGTAGCGGTACGCGTCGTCCGGTCGCGCGGCGATCTCGCGGCACGGCTCCGCGACGCCCGGCGAGTACGCGAGCGACAAGTCGAACTGCGACGTTACGGGTTTGGTCGGAACGACCTCGATCTTCCCGGGGCGCGGTTCGCTATGGTAAACGAGTGCTTCAGTATTTTTCATCAGGCCTCCGCGGGTCTTTCATTGCGTTTGTGTATCGCCAGGAAATAGACCGCAAGAAGGATCTCGAATGGCAACGCGGGGGCGCCTTTCTCGGTATCCGATCTGCGTTCTATCTCTTCGATCAGCCAGTAGAATATTCCCAAGCGAGGATCGAGCAGGTACGCGTGTTCGAGATAGAGGTCACGGTCGAGCCCGGGTTTGAGTCGGCAGGCGACGAAACGTCTCCCCGCATCGACAAGCGGTCGCGCTGCTGCATCGAACTCGCCGGCGTCGAAAAATCCCTTCACGGATGCCAGATCGCGCACGATCGTCCGGCGATCGTGCGCATCGTTCGACGAACCGGCGCTCCTGCCGAGCGCGGCGACGACGTTCTTCTGCGCGTCGACGAAGAGCCGGACCGTCCGCGCGCGTGTTTGCGTGATGCTCCCGGTCACAAAACGATAAAACTCTCCGGGATTTCCGATGATGTTTCCAAAGGCGATCGCGAGTTGTTTCCGGAGAATGTCGTTCTCGGTCGATCTCAGTCGCGGGATGATCTCCCACGCGGCCTCAAATACGCCGAGCCGGGAGGCGGCCGAGACGCTTCCGGCGAACACACGATCTGTCGGTGAGTCGTGAAACAAGTCAAGGATTTTCCGAATCGAGTCGTCGCCGCCGATCTCGCCGAGCGCGGTGATGCACGCCTCTTTGAGCTCCTCGGAGCCGGTCTCAAAGGCATCGATCAGAGCCGGGATCGCGCGTTGATCGCCGATCCGACCGAGCGCGCGTGCCGCGGCAACACGTGTCGACGAGCCGGCGTCGCCGATCTCTTGAATGAGCGCATCGAATGCGGCGAGCGATCTCAACCTCCCGAGCGCACGCACGGCTTCCTCGCGGACGTCGCCGTCGGGATCACGGACACGATCGAGAATCTCTTCGATCGCGAGATCGCCGGTAGAGTCGTCGATCGATCGCAACGCGCTCGCCACGCGTCCCGAGTCGCTCGTTCGCGTCAAAATACCGAGGTTCATGAACGTCCGGAAAATACCGGGGTTCGTGACGCGCGCGAAAACAAAACCGACGCTCTTGACCTCACCCTCGGTGATACGCGACAACGCGAACAAGCTCAGGCAGACAAGCCCGAGCGACGTGAGGATGACGATCTGGAATCCGCCGATCGCGAACATCGACGTAACGGGGATCCTCACGCCTCGTAGCGCGTCGTCGAGCCGGCCTCCGAGCATCGATCCACCGGCAGAGATCAGCCCTATCACGATCCAGTACCACGCGACGTACGTCAGCCGGTTTCGGTCGGGCGTCAGGCTCAACATCATCTGGTTCACGCCGTCCCAGAAGCCCGGCGCGAGTATGCCTCCGGTCAACGCGATTATCGGAAGCACGATGAAGTAGTTCTGCGGCGTGATCACGAGGTATCCGAGCCACGTGAACGTGAACAGCAGCCCCATCATCACGACGGGTTTGCGGCCGAACCTGTCCATTATCGTACCCCACGCGGGTGCGATAATGATCCACGTCATCTGCGAAATCACAAAGATGATCCCGAGCCACGTGATCGGCGCGCCGATCGTGTCGGGCGACGTGATGTACGGAGCGATAAAAGGCCCCGATACGTTGATCGAGAACAACGCGAGCCCAACCGCGACGCAGAACACGACGAAATTCCGGTCGCGCAGCGGGTCAAAGAAGTTCGCGGTCGGCATCTCGGCGTCGAGCGCATCGACGACCGCGTGTTCGGGTTCCGGAATCGCCGTGTGCAGCAGAATGTCGACGAGCCCACCGATCCCTCCGATCAAGAATACGACTCCGTACACGACAAAAATCGCGTCACCCGCGAACGAATCGAGCAGGACCGTCACGAGGAAAAACCACGCGATGTTCACGACGTTCGCGACCGACGATCGACGGCCAAAGAAAGCCGCGCGGACCTTGATCGGGATCAGATCGGCCATCCAACTCCACCACCCGGCCGAGCTCGTGTTTGTCACGATCCAGCTCACGACCATCGCGGTGATGATGATCCGCATCCCAAGCTCGCGGCTTCCGCCCGCGGCGACGGCGAACGCGACCGCCGCGAGAAAGAAGCCGTTCGTCCGGTGGATCGCGCTCGTGATGATCCAGAACGTCTTCCGTCTGCGGAGTCGCGCGTAGATCGGGACCGCGAAAACCTGGAACACCGACGCGACCGACAGCATCCCGACCATGATCCCGAGCGTCGCGGAACTCGCCCCCATATAGTTGCGCACAAAAACGTTGAAGATCGGCTGCGGCGTACACGCGATCATCCAGAGCGTACCGGCCGCTCCACTCATGATACTGAGCTTCATCGACCGGTCGAGTTCTCCCGGTCGAACACCGGTTCGCGCCGCCGCGGCTGCAGCTTT
Organism: Spirochaetaceae bacterium; assembly: GCA_007695285.1. Taxonomy (GTDB): domain Bacteria; phylum Spirochaetota; class Spirochaetia; order DSM-27196; family PXBQ01; genus PXBQ01. The sequence goes on from REEC01000185.1 coordinate 18,615, forward strand.
TGAGGCTTCGCGCATCACTCGTGTTCCCACGCGTACAGCTCAGGCTGTTCGGCGCCCGACGCGCGCGTCCCGTCGGTCGCGCCGACGAGGTACGAGAGCCGCTCGGCCTGGGATTCATCGATCAAACGAAGGTCGGCGATTGCCGCGCGCGTCCGCGCGGCGTGGCCCGCGGTGCTCGCGGCGTGCGCCAACGCGATGTACGCGGCGGTCGAGCGAGGCCGCAGCTCGATCGCGGTCTCGGCGGCGGCGATTGCCTTCCCGACCTCGCCGCGCAGACGGTACACGTTCGCGAGGTTCACGTACGCGGGAGCAAACTCGGGCACGACCGACAGCGCCTCGATAAAGACGCGCTCGGCGGCGGAGAGATCGCCGTAACGCGCGTGAATCACGCCCGCCTGGTTCCCGAGCCGCGCAGCCTCGCGCGGCTCGACGGAGGCGCGCCTCCGCTCGAGTTCGGCGATCGCCGCCGCGTACAGGACGTCGGCAACGCGCGACCGGGTCTCGCCGTGTACGTTCGCGACGACCTGCGGTACGGGCGGGACGACATCGAACGATGCTGCCGGCAGAGGAATCGGCGGGTACACGAGATGTTGCCGGTCGAGAGGCAGGAACTCGACGGTATCACCGTGGGTCACGACGAGACGCGAAGCCTCCTCCCACGCCGCGACGAATCCACGCTCGAGGATCGTCGTCTCGATGGGAAGCCACACGGTCCCGTCGTGAACAACGACCGACCGGCCGGGCCCCTCGTACAACCACCGGTTTGACGCGGGCTCACCGGTGTCGAACGCGAGAAAGACGTGCCCCGGCGACGTCATGATCGCGGTCTTGATCGCGGCCGCCTCGAACAACGACGCTAAGAGCGCGGTCGTGTCGTCGCAGTCCCCGGACCGGACTCTGAGAGTGGTGCGCGGAAACCGTACCGTGTCGAGCACGCCGGTCGCTCCGAACACCTCGGTGAACGGCGAGTTCGGATCCTCGATGTACCGGATCCCGTACGCGCCGACCGCGTCGGCGATCAACGCCGCGCGCCACGCGCGGTCCGACATCAGCGCCGGATTCTCCGCGTTTACGCCGCGCGTCACGTCGAGCGCAAAACGCGAGATCAGGTCGTCGTTCGGCGTGATGAACGACGCGAGCTTACCCGAGTCATCCCAGAACAACGCCGTGTTCCGACGCATCATTACCGTGTGCGTAACGGCCGTTGATTCGCGCTGCTCGCCGATCCGGTACGCGAGTTCGAAACGAGCGAGCACCGGAATGTCCTCTTCGAGTCCGAGCACTTCGGGCGCGAGCACAAGATGAATCGGTATCTCCGCCGACTGTCCAGGATCGAGACGCGGCACCGGGTCGCTTTCCGTCGGGAAGTCCGAGAACCGAAGCGCGACCGACACAACTATGTCGTGCATCGGCTCGGCCTGAACGTTCGTGACCGTGAGAGAGCCGACGGGATTGATGCCGTAGTACCGTATGAGGGACGGAAAGACATCGGAAAAACCCGCAACACGAACGGACGGCGGGCGCGGCCGCGGAGCCGAGAACTCGTCGAACGAGCGACGAAACGCCTCGAGCTCGGACCTGACCTTGTCGCGCGCCGTTGCGTCTCGCGCGAGCTTCGCGAGAGACTGCTCGTACAGACCGACCGCGACCGTGTACGTCGGTCGCGCCGACTCCGGTCCGAGCGCAGCCAAAACCTCGATCGTCCGGTCCCGACCCTGCCGCGCCTGTGCGGCGAGAATCAGCCCTTCGGTCCGTGCGAGCGCCGCATCGGCCGCGGAATCGAACGGGTCGATGTCGAGCACCGTACGCCACATCTCTGCCGCAAGCGTCGGCGCGTCGGCGCGTTCGTACAGGCGAGCCAACGCGGTGTACGCGTCGGCGTCGTTCGGATCCGCGACGATTCGTCGGTTCAGCTCGAGCACCGCGCGGTCGAGGTCGGGGAGTTCGTGTGAGCCCGAACGATCGACGAGCCGGTACACCTTCTGGTCGGACACGCTCAGCAGGTAGATATACCCGCGCTCCGCGTCGACCGCGAGATTCTGCACCATCATGAAGTTTCCCGAGAGCGGCGAGGGCAACCCATCGAGCCGCCAAATTGGTTCACCGCGTCGGTTGAAGCGGTAGAGAGCGTTCATCGAGAGCACGACAAAATCGCCGTTCGGCAGCGTCCTCATCGCGCGCACCCCGGCTCGATCGTCAGGAGACATCAAAGGCACGATCGTGTCGATCCGTACGCCGTCGGCGGTGTACACGAGGACCGAACCCGCGATCGGGTCCCACGTCCAGATCGTCGCTTCGGGACCCGCGGCGAGGACGTACACGTACGAGTACTCGGTAGGAAAGAGATCGAGAGGCTGAGTCACACGACCCTCAATTCGCACCACGCGACGGCTCGTCGCGTCGCTCACGACGAGACTCCCATCGGAGAGCGCGACCGAGATGGCCGGCGCGGTGATACCGGTCTGAAGCCTCTGATGCCGCGTGAAACCCGGCCGGATCACGTATACCTGGCCACCGCTCGCGGTCCGCGCGAAGATCGTTCCCGCGGCGGTTACGCCGACGTCGTAAGCGTACTGTACGCGGTCGTCGGTGTATATCTCGCGGCCGGGTTTGCCGATTTCGCGGTACAACCGGTCGAGTTCGACGGCGACGATGCTCGCGCCGACGACGATATTGCCGTTCGCGGTGATCGCGAGAGACGTCGGCGTGATCGGAGCCGAGAAACCGAGGTCGACGGTCGAGATCATCCGGCCGGTGAACTCATCGAGGTACTCAGGCGGTTCGGCGAGTGGAAGCGCGTCGAACCCGGAGAACGACTGGTACACGTAGCGGATAGAATGAGCGATATCGCGCGCAAGGTGTTCGCCCCACGGACCGAGATAGTTTGCCGGTTGCGTCGCGTGACCGTCGCGCACGCGTTTCATCGTGAGAACCAGCACTCGATTGTCGTCTGATTCGCTCGCGACGACGTCGATCGTGTACGTGGGCCGGGCCCCTGATCGGTCTCCGGGTGCTCGCAGAGCACGAGCGTACATCACCGTGAGCACATCGGCGAACAGCTCGGACGCCTCAGCTGCCGCACGCATGAACGCCGCATCGAGAATCTTTCGCGCCGCGGGCGTGTCGGGGTACACCATCGGCTCGTTGATCAGGATTAAATCAACCGCGAAGAGCGGGACCGAACCAAATAGAAAACCGACGACAACGATGGCGCGGGCCCATCGACCGGCAGGTGTCGAGTTCATGCATCGAATCTAACCCGATGCGGCACGGGTATCAAGCACGCCTTCGGTCGACGTACGATAATAGCTTTGGCCGCACGGCTCCATGTCACCGCCGTAGCGGTTCGCATTTTGCCTTGAAAATGCCAACCGCCCTTACCGTCGGCGATACCCGTCGGCGATACCCTTCCGCGAAACGCGGTTTCCTGTTACGCTTTCGGGGCAATGCGGACGTCCGCTCTCGACGTACATCCGGTAGATCCTTCTCGTCTCGAATCGACACCGAACCTGTTTCAGAGCCCGCTCTGGGGGCGGTTCAAGTCGAAAACCGGTAGCCGTATAAAGGCTTTCGGACTGGGGATGGGAAACCACGCGATGCTCGTCCAGTTGCGTGGCGCGGCATCGCATCCTCTTGCGTACGTCCCCGCCGGACCCGACGTTTCGGTCCCGACCGAGGAGCACGGTTTTTTCATCGAAGAGCTCTCGATGCAACTCCGCAAACACCTCCCCGAATCCTGCACAGCGGTGAGGTACGACTTGCCGTGGGAGAGTCCGTACGATCCGGTCGACAGCCCCGCCTCCGATCAGGCGGCCGAGATCCGGATGAATTTTGGTACCTCGTACCACAACATCCACAAGGCGCCGACCGACGGTCTTGCACCCGACACGGTGGAGATCGATCTGTCGCCGAGCGAGCACGATCTGCTCGCAGCGATGCGGCCGAAGACGCGGTACAACATCCGGCTCTCGCAGCGACACGGAGTCGATGTCGGAAGCGGCACGGCTGAACACCTACCGGAGTGGCACGCGCTCTACACCGATACCGCGCAACGGAAAGGGTTCCGCGCGCACGAGAGATCGTACTTCGAGAAGCTGTTCTCGACCGCACGCGACGGCCGTCCTTCGGTACAGCTTTACCTCGCGCGGCATCGGTCCGTCGTGCTCGCCGGCATCATCGTCGCGCACACTCGAGACGTCGCGACGTACCTGTACGGCGCAAGCGCGGCGCACGGCCGCTCGGTGATGGCACCGTACGCATTGCAGTGGCACGCGATGCGCACGGCGAAGGCTGCGGGCTGCGCGCTCTACGATGCGTTTGGGATCCCGCCGTCGGCAGACCCGGTGCATCCGATGTACGGATTGTACCGATTCAAGACGGGTTTCGGCGGCCGCGTCGTGCATCGCCGTGGTGCGTGGGATTTCGTGTACGATAACGAAACGTACGCGGTGTTCACGGCCGGCGAATCGGCGAGCCCCGGATACTACACATAATACGATTCTTCAAGGAGATTTTTTTATGCCGAACGAGTCGATTGCTAAGAGGCCGAACGTTCTACTCGTAACGACCGATCACTGGCCCGCGTCGCTGCTCGGGATCGCGGGGCACCCGGCGATCCAGACGCCGACTCTCGATGAGCTCTCGCGTGCCGGGGTGCGCTTCACGAACGCGTATAGCGAGTGCCCGGTCTGCATTCCCGCGCGGCGCACCCTGATGACCGGCACGACGCCACGCACGCACGGCGACCGTGTCTTCAAGGTCACCGAGCCGATGCCGGCCGTACCGACCGTGGCGCAGACGTTTCGCGACGCGGGCTACCAGGCGTACGCGGTCGGCAAGTTGCACGTCTACCCGCAGCGCGACCGCATCGGTTTCGACGACGTGATCTTGAGCGAAGAAGGCCGGTCGACGCTCGGCGCGACCGACGACTACGAGATCTGGCTCGGTGAGAACGGCGCGGTCGGAGAACAGTTCGGCCACGGAATGTCGAACAACCTCTACACGCACCGTGCGTGGCACCTGAGCGAGGACGCGCACGTGACGAACTGGGCGACGCGAGAGATGTGCCGGATGATCCGTCGGCGCGACCCGACGCGCCCGGGCTTCTGGTATCTCTCGTACGTTCATCCGCATCCGCCCCTGGCGCCGCTGCAGTACTACCTCGATCTGTACCGCGATATAGACCCGCCCGCGCCGATCATGGGCCGATGGGCCGCTGATACCGACGCGCTGCCGTACGCGCTTCAGGCGGTCAGACACTCGCGCGGAGGGAACACTCCCGAGATGGTCCGTTCGATCCGGAGAGCGTTCTACGCGCTCTGCACGCAGATCGATCATCAGCTGCGACTCGTGATCGGGACTCTCCGCGAAGAGAATCTGTTGAACGACACGATCGTCTGCTTCACCTCGGATCACGGCGACATGCTCGGCACGCACGATCTCTGGGCGAAACG
>REEC01000271.1 GCA_007695285.1 Spirochaetaceae bacterium
CCATCTCCTCGAGAATCGAAAGATCCTTCCGGATCGTGACCTCGGACACATCGAGCCGTGACGCGAGTTCACCGACCGTCACGGTGCGGATCAACGAGAGAACCTTCAGAATGTCGGTGTGGCGGGGAATATGCGTCATATTTCGTTGTCTTTCGAATATCACAGTAATACGCAAGGCGATCTTTGTCAACGACCGGCAACCGTGATGCTCTCGGAACGCACACAAGCGCGTGCGGCGCAAATTGGTGAGCGATTCGGTGAGAATCACGCCTTGACACCACACGACTAATATGGTATCTGTTTCGGTACTCACTAATATTCGAAACAAAAGGAAAGACACAAGGAAGGACTATGGACACGAAAGACCCTGCCCAAGCGCTTCGGGACATGAAACCCGAGAACGAGTTTTTCATCGGATTCGACTCCGACGGATGTGTATTCGACACGATGGAGATCAAGCACAAGGAGTGCTTCTGCCCGAACTACATAAATAGCTTCGGTCTGCAGGCGGTGTCGAAGTACGCGCGAGAAGTATGGGAGTTCGTGAACCTGTACTCCAAGGCACGCGGATGTAACCGATTTCTCGCCGTCACGCAGGCGATGGACTTGCTCGCACGTCGACCGGAGACAAAGGCGCGCGGAGTCGACGTTCCGAAACTCACGTCGCTGCGCGACTGGATCGAGAACGAGACCAAACTCGGAAATCCGGCGCTCAAGGCGTTGGTGGAAAAAGGCGTCGACGACGAGATGAAGAACGTGTACGCGTGGTCGCTCGCGGTAAACGAGACGATCGGAAAGATCGTCCGTAACGTGCCGCCGTTCCCTTTGGTTCGTGACTCGCTCGAGAAGATCGCCGGAAAAGCCGACGTTCTCGTCGTGTCACAGACGCCGCTCGAGGCGCTCGAGCGCGAGTGGGAGGAGCACGGAATCGACGGATTCGCACGCATGATCGCGGGCCAGGAGATGGGGACCAAAACCGAACACATCGCGTTCGCCGCAAAGGGAAAGTATCCGTCGGAGAAGATCCTGATGATCGGCGACGCACCGGGAGACTTTGACGCGGCGAAGAAGAACGACGCTCTGTTTTTCCCGATCAACCCGGGGCACGAAGAGGCTTCGTGGGAGTTGTTCCACGGTGAGGCGCTCGCGAAATTTTTCGCGGGAACGTACGCGGGCGAGTACGAGAAAAAACTCATCGACGACTTCAACACGTACCTGCCGGAAAACCCGGCGTGGGAGGTTTAGAGCATGTTGTATTACGGAGCCGGGTCCGCGACGACCCGGATGACACAAGACGATCTGCGGAACGCGTTACGCGAAGCGTTCGACAAAATCGGCCCGCGCAAAAAGGTTCTTGCGCTGCCGCCGGACATAACGCGCGCGCATAGCCAAGCGGGGCCGATGACACAGTACGCGTACGAGTACTACGGCGCGGCGCTCACGGACATAATGCCTGCCCTGGGAACACACACCGCGATGACCGAGTCCGAGCAAAAAGAGATGTTCGGCTCGGTGCCGAGTGAACTCTTCCGCGTTCACAAGTTCCGGACCGACGTCGTGACACTCGGTGAAGTTCCTTCGGAGTTCATCGAGAAGGTCTCGGAGGGGAAACTCTCGTTCACGTGGCCGGCACAGACAAACAAGCTCGTCGCCGAGGGCGGCCACGACCTGATCCTTTCACTCGGACAGGTCGTCCCGCACGAAGTGATCGGGATGGCGAACTACAACAAGAACGTCTTCATCGGGACCGGCGGCAGCGAAGGAATTAACAAGAGCCACTACCTCGGCGCGGTGTACGGCATGGAACGGATCATGGGGCGCGCGGACAACCCGGTACGTCAAGTCATCAACTACGGACACCGCGAGTTCGCGTCGCACCTGCCGATCGTGTTCGCACACACGGTCATCGGACGCGCGGAAGACGGTTCGCTCGCGATCAAAGGCCTTTTTGTCGGCGACGACGACGAGTGCTTCACGAAAGCGGCCGAGCTCTCGCTCGAAGTGAACTTCACGATGGTCGACCGGCCGTTCAAGAAGGTCGTCGTGTACCTCGATCCGCAGGAGTTCCGCAGCACGTGGCTCGGGAACAAGAGCGTCTACCGCACGCGCATGGCGATCGCCGACGGCGGTGAGCTCGTCGTGCTCGCGCCCGGCGTGAAGGAGTTCGGCGAGGATCCCGAGATCGACGTCCTGATCCGGAAGTACGGCTACTTCGGAACCGAGAAGACGCTCGCGGCGGTCGAGAACAACGACGACCTCAGGGGCAACCTTTCGGCTGCCGCGCACCTGATCCACGGCAGCTCCGACGACAGGTTCTCGATCACGTACTGCCCCGGCCACCTGACGCGTGACGAGGTCGAAGGCGTCGGATTCCGCTACGGAGACCTCGATGAAGTCACGAAACGATACGACCCGAATCGGCTCAAAGACGGATACAACACGCTCCCCGACGGGGAGGAGGTTTACTTCGTCTCGAACCCGGCCGTCGGCCTCTGGGCGCATTCCGACCGGTTCAACGCGTAAAACGCGAACGCGAAAAAACGCTCGAGTCACGAGCAATTAGGAGAAATAAATGGCGAATGAAGACAAGAAACAGAGTGCCGATATCGGCTTGATCGGCCTCGCGGTCATGGGACAGAACCTCGTGCTGAACATGGCCGACAACGGTTACACGGTCGCGGTGTTCAACCGCACGGTCTCGAAGGTCGACGATTTTCTCGGCGACGCGGCGAAAGGCTTCGACAAAGTGGTCGGCGCACACAGCATGGAGGAGTTTATCGCCCTTCTGAAGCGACCGCGCAAGGTCATGCTGATGGTGAAGGCCGGAGACGTCGTCGACCAGTTTATCGACCTCGTCGTGCCGCACCTCGAACAAGGCGATCTCATCATCGACGGCGGTAACTCACACTTCCCCGACACGACGCGACGCACTAAGGCTTTAGCCGAAAAAGGCATCCTGTACATCGGCACCGGCGTCTCGGGCGGCGAGGAAGGCGCGCGGCGCGGCCCGTCGATCATGCCCGGCGGCAACCCGAAGGCGTGGCCGCTCGTGAAAGATATCTTCCAGGCGATCGCAGCAAAGACCGACGACGGCGAGCCGTGCTGCGAGTGGGTCGGTGAGGAAGGCGCCGGGCATTACGTGAAGATGGTGCATAACGGCATCGAGTACGGCGACATGCAGCTGATCTGCGAGGCGTACCAGCTCATGAAAGACGGCCTCGGCATGAGCCCGGCCGAGATGCACGAGGTGTTCGCCGAGTGGAACAAGGGTGAGCTCGACAGCTACCTGATCGAGATCACGCGCGATATTCTCGCGTTCAAAGATACCGACGGATCGCCGCTCGTCGAGAACATTCTCGACACGGCCGGCCAGAAAGGCACCGGTAAATGGACCGGCATCAGCGCTCTCGACCTCGGCGTCCCGGTTACGCTGATCGGCGAGGCGGTGTTCTCGCGCTGCCTCTCGGCGATGAAGGAAGAACGCGTCAAGGCGTCGAAGGTTCTCACCGGGCCGAAGCCTTCGTTCTCGGGCGACAAGAAAGCGTTTATCGAGGACATTCGTCAGGCGCTTCTCGCGTCGAAGATCGTGTCGTACGCGCAGGGCTACATGCTGATGCGCGAGGCGGCAACCGACAACGGCTGGAACCTGAACTTCGGCGGGGTCGCGATGATGTGGCGTGGCGGCTGTATCATCCGGAGCGTCTTCCTCGGCAAGATCAAGGACGCGTTCGACAAGAACCCGAACCTCACGAACCTTCTGCTCGACGATCACTTCCACGGCGTGATCGACCGATGCCAGGGGTCGTGGCGCCACGTCGTCTCGCAGGCGGTGCAAATGGGCATCCCGGTCCCGGCTTTCGCGACCGCGCTCACGTTCTTCGACGGCTACCGCTCAGAGCGTCTGCCCGCGAACCTGCTGCAAGCGCAACGCGACTACTTCGGAGCGCACACGTACGAACGCATCGACGCACCCCGCGGCAAGTTCCACCACACCAACTGGACCGGCACCGGCGGCACCACCTCCGCATCGACGTACCAAGTGTAACGGACACCGTAAGAGTAACTGAAAAGGGCGGCCGCTTGGGCCGCCCTTTTTTTCTTTCGTGCGCAGTCGAACGTCGCGCACCGAGCGGAACGGCCGAGGTTAATCCCCTCCGTTTCCGTTGTCGTTGTCGTCGCCTCCGAAATCGAACATCATTAGGATGTCAGTCAGATACTTGGCCTGATACGTCAAGCCGTCAAAAGTCATCGTGCCCGAAATATCATCGGGTGGACCATCTGCATCGGTGTCCCAAGTTGCCTCAACCGAATTCAACGCGATGGTTTCGAACACAAAGCCGTCTGCGGTCACTAGCCCGTGAAACACGATTGACAGCGGCGCCGTCCCGAATTCTCCGTCGACCGTGACGGTCACCGAACCCGAGATCGTGAACACTCCACCTCCCGTCGGGTCGTACTCATCAAAGGTGATCACGTACGGTCCGCCTGCGGGGCCCTCCATCGACACATCATCAGAATCAGCCCACTCCTCAGGCGCTTCGGCGTATTCTTCTACGTATTTCAGGATCGTGTTGCCGACAAGACCTTCGACTGTGTACGCGGCTTGTACAGCGAGAAGGATATCGGTCATCTGGTAGGTGACGGTACCGAAAGCGATTGAACCCGCCATCTCCACATCTAGCGGTCCGCCACCGTTCTCATCGCCGTTATCGTCACTGTCCAGTATAATCCAGGTTGCGTCGAAAAAACGGATGTCGTTGAACTCCGCGTGCCCCGTCACGGTGATGCTCCCGTTTTTCACGACAGTCACCGTCTCTTCACCGAACGTTACGTCCAACACGACTTCACCGTCGATTTTCAGGTTTGGATCATCCTGATACGGCGCAAAACCGGTGAACGTGATCGTCATCGTGCCGCCGTTATCGCCGGACTCGTCGACGTCGATTTCTACGCCGGACGGCAGAGGCTCGTAGTCGTCAGCCTCTTCGTCTTGCCAGTTCCAGTCGAGAAACTCGAACATCATCTCGCTGAGACCGATCGTGCCCTCGATTACGCTCAGCGGTGGAATCGCACCGCCCGGCGTGTACACAATGTCGT
>REEC01000157.1 GCA_007695285.1 Spirochaetaceae bacterium
GAACCGGAAATCGAAGCGGAACCGGAAATCGAAGCGGAACCGGAAATCGAAGCGGCGCAGCCCGAGGCCGACGAGTACGAGAAGCGCGCAGAGTTGTTCGAGTACTTGTCGGGGCTCGCCGACTCGCTTCCTCCCGACAAGAAGGAAGAGTTCGATCGGAGCGAGATGGCGGTGAAACTCGAGGTGATCAAGTCGCGGCTGCTCGGTAATCCGGGGATTCATAAGGACGCCGAGAAGTACGCTCCACCGGTCCGTCGCGACACGCCGATCACAACAGGGCGGATTTTCGCGGCGTTGGCGTTTATCCGGTCGCTCGCGGGGTTTCATCCGCATACCGGAGTGCGCGAGGCGATGCGCGATCGGCTCGACAGATTGTCGAAGAAAATGCCTGCGGAACGTGGACAGGACGATGGATAAAACGCGATCCGGAGGGCGTACGTGAACGAGCACATGGAACGGGTTCGGACTCACATCGATAAAATGCCGTCGCTCAGCGTGACGGTTGCAAAGGTAGTCGAGGTCTGCAACCGGCCGGGAACATCTCCGATCGATCTCAACAAGGTCATCAGCGTCGATCCCGTGCTTATGGCTCGCGTCCTGAAGCTGATTAACTCGGCGTACTACGGCCTCTCGGGGAAAGTTACGTCACTCGCGCGCGCGATCATCATGCTGGGGATCAACACGGTGAAAAATCTCGCTCTGAGTACCGCGATCGTCGGTAATCTCGGTTCGGGTGAGCACTTCAACGCGTTGAACATGCAGGGCTTCTGGAGGCACTCGCTCGGAGTCGGTGTTACCGCGAAACTGATCGCAAAAAAGCGCGGTGTCGACAGTAAACTGCTCGAAGAGTTCTTCATCGCGGGACTGCTTCACGATATCGGGAAAATTCCGCTCAACAATGTCCTTTCCGACACGTACATCGAAATTCTTGCAGCGGCCGACCGCGAACGCGAGCCTCTCGACGTCGTCGAGAACCGTGTTCTTGGTTTCACGCACTGCGACGTGGGCGCCATGATCGCAAAAACCTGGAACCTCGGTGGCGCGATTTCCGATGCGATTCTTTTCCACCATCGACCCGATGCGTACGCCGGAGGCTCCTCCGATTTGGTGCACTCGACGAACGTGGCAAACTACTTTCTGAACATCTGCGAGATCGGTTTCTCCGGTGACCGTTTCCCCGGTGGCGCGACCGACGCGTCGCTCACGGCGATCGGAGTGACGCTCGATGCACTCGACAGGATGGAAGACGAGGTTCGAGCCGAGATCTCCAAGGCCGAAGTCTTTCTTAACCCCGCTTGAGTAAGGAGATTCCGTGAAGATTCGATTCTGGGGCGTGCGCGGATCGATCCCGAGTCCAGGAGCGTCGACCGTGAAGTACGGCGGGAATACGTCGTGTGTCGAGCTTCGGTACGGCCGCGACGACGAGCATCTCGTGATCATCGACGCCGGGACCGGGATAAAACCGCTCGGCGACCACCTCGCGAAGACCCAGGTGCCTCGTGGGCCGGTCGAAGCGCGGATTTTTCTGACCCATACCCACTGGGACCACATCATGGGCTTCCCGTTTTTTACGCCCATTTTTATCCCCGGTACACGACTCGAATTTTTCAGCCCCGTGAATTACGAGGACGAGAGCCTCGAGAGCATAATCGGCAACCAGCTGAGTTACCGGCACTTTCCGATTCGCCAGAGCGAGCTCTCGGCGTCGATCACGTACCGTGAACTCCGCGAAGAAACACTCGAACTCGAGGACGGTCTGACCGTCACGACCAAGTTCTTGAATCACCCGGTACTCTGTCTCGGATATCGTTTTGAACACGAAGGAAAGGTCGTGTGTACCGTGTACGATAACGAACCGTTCCGGAACGTCTTCCCGACCGATCCGGATGATCCCGACTTCGATGAAGTTGCCGCGTCGGAAGGCGAGGATGCGGCCGCCGAGGAGAACCGAAAGTTGATGCGCTTCTACTCCGGCGCCGATCTTTTGATCCACGATACGCAGTACACGCTGCGCGAGTACGTCGCGAGCAAGGTTGGATGGGGGCACACGCCGTTCGAGGTCGCGATCAACAACGCGCACAAGGCTCGCGTGGCGCGGTTGATGTTTTTTCACCACGATCCGCTGCGGTCCGACGACGAACTCGACTCGCTGCTCGAGTCGTACTCGATCCAGATTCGTGCAAAGTCGGCTCTCGAGCTCTCGATCGCGCGCGAGGGCGATGTCATCGAGGTGTGAGGTTACCGGGCTCTCCTGCGTAACAAGATCGATACCAGGATCAGAACGACACCCGAGACCGAGATTGCGCCGGCGATCGCAGGCGACGGACCGCCGATCAGCGTTGTCGCGCGTTCCAGCGTCGTCGTCAGGATAGCGGCGATCGCCCACGTGTGTATCGTGTAAATCGCGCCGACCGCGATTCCGTTCAGCCCGGCAACGGTGAGGAATCGCGGCAGGACCGAATCCGTCGGGATGCCTTTGCGAATAGCCGCGATTCCCGCCCAGACCGCGAGAAACGCTGCAATGATCGTGATCGGCGCGAGGAACAGGCCGGTGACCGCGACCCACCCCGTTCCGGCCCTTATTATGTTTCGGATCGCTTGCGTCGCGAGTGCGATGTTGTAGACTGTTGCCGCCACCGCTATCGCGCTACACACGACGAAGCGTCCACGATACACCCATAAGTCCTGAATCGCGCTCATACGGTATCACTCACGGTTTTGTCGTGTCGCATGAAAAATCCCCTTGATCTTTGTGTATGTCGACGCGAGCCGCTCGCTTTCTCGCTTCTCGAGTCCCGCTCGGGTATAGATGTCCCGAAGGAAAGCCTTCACTTCATCGGCGTCGCCGAGCGAGAAAACGCCGATCTCGTCGAGGGTCTCGGCGAATGCCGTGACGACAGACTCGACGTGTTCTCGCGACGCGACGATCCGTCGCTGCTCGTCGACTGCGTGCGTCTGCGCATCCCGAAAGAGCGCGTACGCGACAATTTGCACCGCGTGCGAGAGGTTCAGCGACGGGAACGCGGGAGACGAAGGGATAGACACGGCCGTGTCGCACGCGGCGAGCTCCTCTGCCGTCAAACCGTGCTCCTCATTCCCGAAAACGACGCCGATCGTACCTGTCCGCGCGCGAATCAACGCGGCAAACTCTTCGGGTTCGTACGAGCGATACTTGCGAAACCGACCGCGCCGCCGTGTGACGCCCGCCGCGATCACCGTATCGGCGAGCGCGTCGTGAACGGTATCGACGAACCGTATCGAATCGTACACATCCGACGCGTGAACCGACGTCGCCCGCGCTTGTTTCTCGTCCCAGACGGGCGTGCCGACGACGACGAGTTCGGTCAGCCCCATCGTTTTCATCGCTCTGCACGTGGCACCGACGTTTGAGCCGGTTTCCGGGTGAACCAGCACGACACGTACGTGTGGAGAATCGGAGTTCATGCACCGAGCGTACCGGTCCAATCGTGCTTGTGCAACAGCGCCGACACAACAAGCGCCGATGCCTTGAACCGGCGTGAGAAACGTGACACAATTACACACAGACTCCGGTAGGTCTCGATTAAAAAAAGGATGAGTATTTACAAGCCCCAAGACGACATGAAATCTCGGCGTGAGCAGATGGTCAAACGGGATATCGCCGGCCGTGGAGTCACTGACCGACGCGTGCTTGAAGCGATGCGATTTGTTCCGCGCGAGAGGTTCATGCCCGCGCGGGACGAGCGGCGCGCGTACGACGACTCGCCCGTGCCGATCGGCCACGGACAGACGATCTCCCAGCCGTATATCGTCGCGATGATGACCGAGTTGTGCGAGCTCGACGCGGAAAGCTCAGTGCTCGAGATCGGGACAGGGTGCGGATATCAGACTGCGATCCTTTCGCTCATCGCCGAACGCGTGGTGACGATTGAGCGAATCGCCGAGCTGTCGCACCGTGCGCGTCGCGTGCTCGAGTCGATCGGTGTGAAAAACACAACGTTTGTCGTCGGCGACGGGTACAAAGGATATCCGGCCGACGCACCGTACGACGCTATCGTGCTCACGGCCGCGCCCCCGAGTGTTCCGGATGATCTCCTGTCGCAGCTCGCGCCCGACGGCGTGCTCGTCGCGCCGGTCGGGGCAAACGAACAGCGCCTGGTCACCGTTCGGCGGTCGTACGGTCGCTTTGAGACGCGTTTTGTGTGCAATGTGTCGTTCGTGCCGATGGTCCCGGGAAAGGACGAGCCGAGTTGATGTCGTCCTGTCGTAATCGCGCGGAAAGGGCGCACGAGAATCGATAATTGTACTTCGTCTCAAATCGTACTATGATCGGCGAATGCAGCAGAATCAACCGGACAGCAATCAGCGGGTCATAATCGTCGGGTGTGGGAGTATGTCGCGGACGTGGGTGCGACACATGACCGAGAGATCCGATGCCGAGATCGTCGCGTTTGTCGATCCCGTCGTCGATGCCGCGAAGAAAGCCGCGGCGGCTACAGGAAACGGCGCCCCGGTCTTCACGTCGTTGGCCGAGGCTCTCGGCGCCGTGCAAGCCGATATCGTGTGCGACATCACGATCCCAGCAGCGCACCGCGAGGTTGCGGTCACGGCGCTCGAGGCCGGGTGCGACGTGTTTGCGGAGAAGCCGATGGCCGACTCGCTCGACGCCGCGCGCGCGATCGTGGCGGCCGTGCGAGGGTCGGGGCGATCTCACGCGGTGATGCAGAATCGCCGGTACAATCCGAACATCCGCGCGTATCGGTCTCTAGTACTTGGGCGGCGGTCACCGGGTGAAGACCGGGAGCGCGACGGTATCGGCCGGCTCGGGGTCCTGACTGCCGACTTTTTTCTTGGGCCCCATTTCGGCGGGTTTCGCGACGCGATGCAGAGCCCTCTGCTGCTCGATATGGCGATTCATACTTTCGATCAAGCACGGTTCATCTCGGGGGCGAACGCGGTCTCGGTTCACTGTCTTGAGCACAACCCCATTGGATCGTGGTACGCCGGAAATGCCGCCGCTTTCTGTACGTTCCGGATGTCCGACGGTTCGATTTTCTCGTATCGTGGGTCGTGGTGCGCCGAAGGTGCTCCGACTAGTTGGGAGTCGTCCTGGCGCGCGGTCGGCGAACTCGGGACGGCTATCTGGAACGGCGCCGATGCGCCGTACGCCGAAATCGCCGACGGCACGTCGACCGAGTTCATGCGTCCGGTACGGCGGGTCGAAGCCGAGCCGACGTGGACCGGCCGGAACGGACACGATGGGTGTCTCGATGAGATGTTTGCCGCGCGCGCCGCAGCGCGACCGGCCGAAACCGACGGTACCGACAACATCCACAGTATCGCGATGGTGTTCGCGGCGATCGAGAGCGCCCGAACCGGTCGCGAGGTTTCTATCGAGGAAACATGACCCAGAGTGGGTCATCGGGTGGATCGGCGGTGAACGTCGCCACGGTACCGTCGGGTGGAGTCGGAAGAGTAATCCGGCGACAGTGAAGATGGATTCCGCCGCCGCGATTCCCGCGTTTCGCGCCGTACTTCGTGTCGCCCTTGATGTGCAGGGCGAGATGCGCGAGTTGCGCACGGATCTGATGCGTCCGTCCGGTGTCCAGCACGACTTCGAGCAGCACGTATCGGTCGGTTCGCCCCAGAACGGTGTACGACAGCCGTGCGGGGCGAGTGTCGCGTCTGGGTTCGTCGAACACGCGCGTCACGTTTCGCCGTGACTCGTGCATGAGATGGTGCGTGAGCACCGCCGATTCCGCCGGCGGTTCGCCGCCGGCAATCGCCCAGTAACGTTTTTCGGGAGCGCCGGTGCGGAACGTCGCGTTGACCGCTTCACACGCGGCGACTGTTCGCGCGAGGATCAGCACTCCGCTCGCCGGACGATCGATTCGATGCGTCACGCGCAGATCGCCGCGGAGGTCGGGCCGCACCGCGCGGACGGCGTCGACGACAGACCCGTCGCCCGACTCCGCCACGAGGTCGCCCGGTCGTTTGTTTACGACGATGATGCTCGGGTCCTCGTGAAGAATCTCGATCGGGTTCATAGGCGATACTACCGTAGCGGCGTTCAAAGCTCAACACGCACAATTCGGCCGCGGTTCCCTCGCGTTACGCGTCCGTGGTACTATCGTGGCGTTTGTTATGCTCTGGTATGGGCGATCAGCCCCAAATGAGGACGTATGTCGGACGCCGATTTTATCCGCTGGGATGATCCTACCGAGGCGGACCCGGACGCCGCGGAGATAAACGACGAAGAGATAGACCCTCCCGAGGGCGAGGATGAGGTCGACGAGAACCGCGACGCGAAAAATGTCGGACGAATCACGCCTCGGGTCCGCGAGATTCGCAAACTCGCGCGCGAATCGCCGCTGCCCGCGGGTTATCGTCGCCGGTTTCGGGCCGCGGTCGAACTCGACGAGATCCGCAAACCGATCGAAAAACTCGGTTTGACGAAACTATTCGAGGAGTGCTGCCGGAACGGAACGAAGTACTGGCTTGATCCGGTCGGCGAGATGAAACCGCTTTTCGAGACACTCGAGAACTTCAACGGTCCGAACAAGTCCGTTCGGCCGGTGATCTATCTCTTGCTCCAACTCGCGCGAGCACGGATATCACCGGCAGCTTTTGTACGGTACGTCGTGCGGCCTCGAATGGCGTTCGACCGTGACTGGCGCAAATGGCGCGAACGGAATTTCTGGGCGCTGGAGAGCATCGCGAACTTCCTGATCGAAATCAAGGGGAAACCCCCGTTCCACAGGGCGACACTGGGACCGACACGCGCTCGAACCGAACTCGTTCTCGTGAAGTACGTCGGAAAACCTCTTTCGCGTTTCCCCGCGGTTGTGCTCGACGACGAAGAGCTTCGCGATGCTTACTCGGACGCGTGGGCGGCGCTCGTACTCGAGAATCCGCTTTTTTTGACCTTTCTCCGCTCGAATGTTTTCCCGTTTCTGTACCGACTATCCGGGAAAATCGATCTGGTCCAGCTTATCGCGATCCTGCACGGTGCCGCCGAGATCGAAGGCGACTTTGCCGCGAGTTTCCCTCCCGGAGCACCGGAGCCCGACATATTCCAGGGTGGTCTGTACAAAGAGTTCGAAACCGGCATGATGGCGCGCCAAGAGAAGGGCCTGACCGTGTACGATCTCGTTCGCGAAGTCAAGGCGTATCTCGCGATCGTTGGGACGCTTGTCCGGACCAATAGCGGCATTTATCTCGCCGAGTACTACGCCGCGATTCTTCGGCGTTTGATGGACCCTGTCGCGGCCGAGAATATCGCGCGGCTCGTCGCCGAGATGCGAGACACCGGCGGAGTGTACGCGTATCGGTGGCACGGCCGCGTGGTCGCGGGACTGTCGCACGAGGCGCAGCTGAAGTTCACCGCGGAGGTGACCGGGAACGACGGTCTTCATCCGCAGTATCCGTATCCGGTTCCGGCGCGAATTTTCCCCGATGTCGAGGAAGACCGCGAGCGCGAAGCCGCGTCGGCAGGCGCCGGAGCGCTCGGGCTGCCGGCCCCCGAGGCCGGCACCCGTTTCCCGTTCCGGGTGATCCGCGATAAAGTGATCGAGCGGAAACCGGCGGTCCGCGGAGTTTTGCGCGCATTTGAGAGCGAGATCATTACCGGGAAGGACCGGTTGTGGCGACACGATCGGATCAGAGCTTTCGACCGGGTCGGTGACTCGCTCCACGAGGTGATGCTCCGTTCCGTAATGCCCGGTATCGGCCGCGCAGGCGGTTCGCCGGGCCTCATCGTGCCGAACCTGGTCGAGCTGCTCTCCCGCTACGGTGCCGTAAGCGGTCAAGCGGGGCTGCCGGTCGCGCACGAGTTCACGATGGTGCGCGAGGAACGCGAAAGTGGAGAGCCGAGGATCGAGAAGCGCGTCCGCGAGAAGTACGCCCCGCTCGTCGTCGCGGCCGTCTGGAAAGCGGTCGAAGGTGCGACCGGCCGACGCGACGAATTCATCGCGATTTTGAACGAACGCGCGCGGACGCTCGATCAAACCGCGACGTCCGCCGATCCTGCGGTCGCCGAACCGGCGAAACGACGCCGCGCCGAGCTCGAGCAGATATTCGGGGCATGGCCGGATTTCACCGAGTTCGAGAAAACAGTCGTTGCATCGTGCGTTGCCGCGCGAACAGGCAAACCCGGCGAACCGATCGGCGAGAACGCAATCCGGCGCGTTTTTGCACGGTACGTCGCCCACGACTCCGTCGCGACGCGGTGGAAGTATATCTCGATCGACGTCGTGCCCGATGTCATCACGATCGAACAACTCGATTTTTTCGTGAATACGATCGACGCGGTTGTCGACCGGATGCTCGACGAGTTCCGGCGCGTCGCGTGCTCGTCCGAGTGTCTCGAGATCGCGACGCGGTACTCGCTCATGCCGCGCGCACAGTTCTCGGTCGAGGCACTCGAATCGGCCGTGATGCGTGTGTTCCGGTACTCCTCGGTTGTGTCGGAACTCTCCCGGCGGCGCGAGCTTGTCGAGTCGGCGGGCGGGCCGGGCTCAACCGAGGTCGTGTCGTACCGTCTCTCGGCGTCGAACTCTTTTCTCGACGCGTACTACGGGCACATGGGCGCGAGCCGTCTCGCCGCGTACCCCGACGCCGTGTTGCGCGCGGGTTTCTACACGATTCGGTTTGCCGATCTCGATAACGGGCGGATTTTTGGTTCGGCGGTCCTTGTGTATAATCCTCAGGACTCCGCGAGTCTCGGCGTGAAGGGGTTCTTCACGGTGTGTGGTCTCAATCCGCTGCGTAGCGTCGTGAGGTTTTGGAGCCGCCGGCGGTTGCTGTTCTTCTATCTGCAGATTCGTCGGCTTCTCGAGGATGTCGCCAAGCGTGCGGGGAAACCGATCGTGATCCCCGGCGCGTCGACGCCGATCATCGTCTCGGCGGCCGAAATGTTCTCGGCGGTCGTGCTCGGATACGAGAGGAAACACGCTCCGCGAGAGACGACAGACGCGGTCGGATTTCACCCGATGTACGATCCGAAGGCCCTGGCTCCGGGGATTGTGATCATCGACCCAAAACGGCCGGAGACGTTCCGGGCGGAGGCCGATCTCTCGCGGATTCCGGGTATATCGCCGCAGCGCGTCTCTCGGCGTTAGTGGCCCATTGCCTCCGCCGCGGCGCGCACGGGAACTACGATCGACACCGTTCCTGCAACTTCGAACGTGAGCGTGAGGTCGATTACCGCTCCACGGCGCAGCGGTGATTCGACACCGATAAGCATCACGTGCAGTCCCCCCGGAGCGAGTTCGACGATCTCGTTCGGCGGGATGACGATCTCCGGTACCTGCCTCATTCGGGCCATACCGCCGTCCATGATGTGTGTATGCAGTTCGGTCGCTCGCGCGACGTCGGTATCGGCAACGAGCAACCGGTCGGAATTCTGCGAGGGGTTTCCGATCGAAAGATAGACCCCGGTGTTGCCGCCGGAGCTCCCGACCTCGCGCGCCCAGGCCCCGACGATCTGCAACGGAAAATCTTCGGCCGGCGCCTCTCTTCGGCCGCCGGCAAATGCGCCGGACACGCCGAGTAAAACCGCGAGTAGTACCGCGATGAGTTCTGTTCGCGAAAGTTGCCTCATTTGGGACCTCCTGTTGCGTGACTTTCTGAAGCGAACTTGTGACGGCAGAAAACGTGGATCATTGTGACGAAACCCGTTCGCTGTCACGCTCGATCGCATTCCGGATCGCCGCGACGATCCTGTCCGTCCCCGACGCGTACGAGAATTGCGCTATGTACCGACCCCCGGGCCCCATCAGGTACACCGTCGTCGAGTGGTCCATTGAGTAACCCCCGTTGCTTTGATCTACAGGCTCGTACTTCGCCGCGTACGCCCCCGCGAGATCCGCGATCTGCTCGGGCGTTCCGGTAATCCCTGTGACACGGTTGCCGTATGCGCGGACGTAATCGCCGAGTACTTCGGGCGTATCCCGCTCCGGGTCGATCGTTACGAACAACGCGTTGACCCGGTCGCCGTCGGGTCCGAGTTCGCGGATAGCGGCGGACATGGTGCTCAAGTTGATGCCGCAGATGTCGGGGCAGTTCGTGTAACCAAACGTGATCAGCGAATAGCCGTCGTCGAAGGTCTCGTGCGTGACCGTCCGGCCGGTATGGTCAACCGCCGAGAACTCGCCTCCGATGATTTGGTCATACACGACGGCCGTGATCATACCACCTCCGGCGTGCTGAAGCTCATGGCAGTGTAACAGCCAAATACCAGGGTTGTTCGCGATAAACTCGACGTCGTACGACTCTCCGGGTAGAAGAGGTAAGGTGTTGCGCGTGAGTTGGGCGGCCTCCGGGACGGGGTTCCCGTCGGTCGCGACGACACGAAACTGGTGCCCGTGCAGGTGCATCGGGTGAAACGTCGACGAACCGGCGTTGATCATCCTGATGCGTACGCGTTGCCCTTCCTCGACGACGATGAACTCGGTATCGGGGTAGACCGCGCCGTTGATCGGATACGCCCCGTCGCGGATGCGCTCGGTCAAGACCATCGTGTAATCGATGTCCGGACGGTCGAACTCGCGAGGCTCTATCACGAACGCGCCGGCGAGCCCCATATCCATCTGCTCCGCCTCATCGCCGTGGTGCGAACCGTGGGTGTGGTAGAACCGGGTTCCCGCGGGGTACGCGGTGAACTCGTACACAAATGTCTCACCCGGTTGAACCGGGTCCTGCGTGTAGCCGGGAACGCCGTCCATTAAAAACGGAACGTCAACGCCGTGCCAATGCACCGTCGTCGCGACGGGTAGCTTGTTCGTGAAGTTTATCCTCACGACATCCCCTTCGGTGACTCGAATTTCCGGTCCCGGGAGTTGCCCATTGTAGCCCCACGACTCGATGACGGCGTCGTTGCCGTAATCCCACATAATGTGTTCGGCCGTGAGCTCGAATACCTTCACACCGTCCTCGTCGACGGCATACGGGAGCCGTGAGATCGCGTCGGCACGGCTTCTGACCGGGAGTCCTTCGGTGCCGCGTCCCGCACCGTACCGCGCCGCGACGTCGTCGACGTCATCGTGTGTCACGACGAGGGTTCCCTTCTGGTCGAAGTGCCCGGTTCCGCAGTATACCGAACAGAAAAACTCGAACTCACCTTCCTGATCCGCTATAAACTGGACTGTTGTTGTCCTTCCGGCGGGCAGACGGCGGTCGAGTCCGAACTCCCTTATCGCGATGCCGTGGTCGAAGTCGTCTTCGTTTTCGATTGTCAATCGAACCAACGAGCCGTAAGGTACGACGATGACGTCCGGGTCCCATCGCCACCGGTTTTTTACCACGCGCATTTCGAGTTCGTGCTCCGTATCAGCCGATGCAAACGTCGTCGCCACGACTTGAACGGTCCCGTTGCCAATGAAAATGAGGCCCAGGACGATAAACGCGGCGAACAGCGACCGCAACACGATATGCTTTTTCACACCATACCTCCCACAATTGATATAAAAATAGCGAACATGAGCGATTTTGTCACCTAACCGCCGACATTTTTTCACGGTGTGGATTTCTTGAACCGTGAACGCGTGTGTGGTATACTCCGGCGCATGAAAAAGAAGCTGATTCTCGCGCTTGCCGTTGCGCTTCCGGCCATCCCTACGCTCGAGTGGATTTTAAGCGGTGTCCGTGACTTCTCGGCGTTCGGTGATGCCGACGTGCCGTTGAGTCTGATCGTTGTGTATTATCCTGCGCGAGTCTTTGCGTTAATCGGTTTCGTGTTGATGTTCTACCAGTTTTTGTTGTCTGCTCGGTTGCCGATTCTCGAGTCGACGTATAAGCGTGCGGATCTGATCAAGCGGCACCGTTCGGTTGGTAAAATCGGGTTCATACTGATTCTCCTGCATGGGTTGTTGATGCTGCTCTCCGATCTCGTCGATTACGGTACGATCGCGTTCTCAGCGGGTAAGCTACTGGGTATCGGCGCGCTCTTTCTTCTGATCATTGCGGTCGTCGCCGCGTGGTGGTTCAAACCGCTTCAATTCACCCTCAAGACGTGGCGTCGGTTTCATATCGCGGCGTTCTTCGTCTTTCCTCTCGCCTTTTTTCACGCGATCTCGATCGGCACCGTAGCCGGTCAACTCTCTGCGACACAGGTCATTTTCGGGGTGTTCCTCGCCGTTTATCTTTTTGTCGCGGTGAGAAAAATCCTCGCGGTTGTCCGCGGAGACGCCGGTTCCGGCGCACGGAAGCCGCAGCCGCGCCCGGCAGCCAAGCCGGCGCCCGACGGCTCCCATGGCCCGTCGGACGACACGACCGAGGACGAAAAAAGGTAGCCGAAAAAGGTAAAAAAAACGCGCGTGATTTCTCACGCGCGTCTCGGTTTGAGATCTCCGACCGGCCTATGCCGGTCGGAGCGTTGCTTGCCGAATGTTAATCGACCGGATCGATCGGTTCCTCGAACATCGGTTCGTCGTCGAGATCAACCGGCTCGCAGGCGATCACGCCAAACGAAAACCCGATAACAGCAAGCACAGTAACGAAAATAGCCAAAAACTTCTTCATGTTTTTACCCCCCATGAATTGTTATCTATAGTGTACCTGCCGTATTTCCACGGTGAATCAACAAAACGTCAAGAGTACGTCAGGATAGACGTCCCGAATGCGGGCCGTCCCTTGACTCGCGCGGTATCAGGTACGATGATTGAGACATGAATCGTTCAAAACTAGTAACGTGCGCTGTTGTGTTGGTTCTTGTCGTTTCAGTTTTCGCCTTTTCTCAAGAGGCTGTCGAAGATGCCGAACCTGTCGCGGTTGCCGGAACCTGGATCTGGGAAACAGGAGAATTGCGGTGGGAGTGGGAACTCAACGCGACAGAGTATGAGTTCCGATCGTTCGACGGAGACAACTTCACGATCGGTTCGCGTGGTTCTCTTTCTGTCGACGGCGACGTGATGACGGTCGTGGCGGTATCGGTCACGAACGACGGCGAAAACTGGGAACTCGTGACCCTTGAGCCCGAACGGGCGACTCGGTCGTACCACGTGAGCGTTCGCGAAACCGTCATGCGGCTTGGAGTTGTCGATACGCCCCGGTTTTTTGTCGAGTATCGTCGGCCGGTCGCGGACGTACCGGCGGACGCCGCTGGAACGCAGTGAAGCAGTGAAACGGTCTCAGAAATCGGTAATAGCGAAGAACGCCTGCTTTTCGCGATGGGCGCGGTCAAACAGCAACGGATAGTTCGGACGGCCTTGCACCGGTATGTAGTTTAGCCAGCTTACGTCGTCTGCTACGCCCCAAAATGTGACGTTCGTAATCACATCCGAGTACTCGCGGAACAGCCGGAAGATCTCCTCGTAACGCGCGGCTTGGCGCTGTTCCATTGTGTCGGTCAGCGTGGGGTACCGCGTCGTACGGTCATCCCAACTATAAAACGAGATATCGAGTTCGGTGATTTCGACGTCGAGTCCAAGGTCCGCGTATCTCTCGATCGCATCGCGAATCATCGATACCGGCGGCCATGTCAGCGTCCAGTGACCTTGTATCCCAACACCGTGAATGGGTACTCCGTCGGCTCGTAACTCGTTCACGAGGCGGACGATGCGCTCGCGTTTTCCGGGCTCGATTGCGCTGTAGTCGTTGTAGAAAAGACGAGCGTCGGGATCGGCGGCGTGAGCCCAGCGGAATGCGTCGGCGATGTACTGTGGACCTAACGTCTCGAGCCAGATCGTGTCGCGAAGAAAGCCGGCTGAGTCCGATATTCCCTCGTTAACTACGTCCCACGCGTACACGCGGCCTCGGTAGCGGGCTACCGTTTCGGTGATATGATTTTGTAGCCGTCGGCGTATGATCTCGGGATCCGCCCGCGAGCCGGAGTCGTGGAAAAACCAGTTCGGCGCCGCCTCGTGCCAGATCAACGCGTGACCACGTACCATCATTCCGTGAGCCTCGGCGAAATCAACGACGGAATCGGCACCCGAATAATCGACGCGCGAAGAGGTCGGTCGGATTGTGTGCAGTTTCATGTGGTTCTCGGCCGTCAGGCTTGTGAAATGACGCGTGATTAGTTCGTTGTGCGACGATAGCGTGCGTGGCTGCACCGCCGTGCCGATCGGAAAAAAATCTGCGTAAACGCCCGCCAGACTCGGTGCGACAGCCCCGGACTGCCGCTCTGCGGGGCCGCCGAGACAGCCCGTAACGGCAATCATCGCGAGCGTCGCCGCCGCCCGAGCCGCTGCCTTTACACCGTATCGGAACACGCGTGCATCGATCATGGTTCTCTGTGCGGGTTCTAGTGCTGTTCCGAGCCGTCGTGCACGTGTCCGTGCTCGATTTCTTCCTCGGTCGCCTCGCGCACGTCCTTGATTGTGACGTCGAACTTGAGCGTGACCCCCGCGAGAGGATGATTCGCGTCGAGCGTGACGTTCTCATCGTCGAAATCGGCTACTGTCAAAATTTCAACGTTCTCGCCCATTTTTGCCTGAAAACGCATACCCTCTTCGAGCTCGTCGATTTCGCCGAGGCGCTCGCGAGGAATCGAGAAGACGCGCGCGTCGTCTCGTTCGCCGTACGCGTTCTCGGGTGGGATTTCTGCTGCGACGTGTTCGCCCGCGGCCTTTCCTGCAAGCTCGGCCTCGAGCCCCGGGATGATCGCTCCGACCCCGTGCACGTACGAGAACTCGCCGTCGTCGCCGGTCGTGTCGAGAACCTGACCCTCAGAGTCGGTCAATGTGTATGCCATCGTAACGACTTTGTCTTTTTCTACAGTCATGAATGCTCCTTGAGAGTTTCGTTAAAATGTAACGAACATACGCAGAATAGAAAACCGCGAACGGGGCGTATTCAAGAAAAAAGTCCGTTTTTCGGGAGTAATCCGTTACAGTTAAGAGAATCCTTCACTTCAGAGAGGATATCCGATGAAATCGGCCGGCCGGTTCGTAAGATCGGGCCGTTTCGGAGCGACGCCTCGACGCCGTGCATCATGAAATGCAGGATCGCCTTGTTGGCGTCGGCAAATGCATTACCGCCGACGATTGTCGAAGCGCAGCGAAATGCCGTCTCGACGACCGAACTCACGCGCGCCGACAACTCGGCGGCGGCTTTTTCGTCCGACGCCGTGATTATCGAGGATAACTGCTCGGCGAAACAGTTTGCGGTGCTCAGAAGGAACCCGTCGTAGAGGCCACCGTTTCGGCGGAGCGACTCAAAGTATGCCCCCTCGGCGCCGCGTAGGTAGACCGCACCGCGAGAGTCCGGCAGCTCGCGTGCGATACGGTCGGCGCCGCTTGAGTCCTTGAAGACGCACAAATTCTCGTGTCGTTCGAGCAGCACCATGAACGTCTTGGGCTCGATCTCGTTTGCCGTGAGTTGCGGCAACTGGTAGACCGCGGTCGGGACGCCGATCCTCAGGATCGCCGACAGATCGGCCTCGATCTCGGTCTGGGTGCGATCTTTGCCCGCCGGTGCGCAAACGACGATGCCGCGCAACGGTGCATCAGGCGCGAGCCGCGACGAGAACGATCGTACCCGAGCGAGGCGCGTCACCGGATCGGTCGAGAGCACACCCGCGAGAAGCCGTGTTCCGGTCGTCGAGACAACATCTTCCGCAAGATCGAGCACGGTGTTCGATTCCTTATCGGTCAGCGACCAGCCGTCACCGGTCGAGCCTGGAACCAGAAATCCACCGACAAAACGCGAAAGGTACGTCATGTGGCGCCGCATCGCGTCGGGGTCGATCGTCCCGCCAGGTTTGTACTGCGTCACGACGGGACACCACAGGACCGGAAACTCGGGACCGAACGCGTCGGCAAGGATCTGTCGGCGGGTGCTCATCGAAATCCCTATGTCGCCGGTTTCGTGCCGGGCTTTTTCCGCGTGAAAAGCCGGTAGATCCGGTACAGGACTATCAAAACGTAACCGGTAAACAGCACGACGAACAACCAGTACACCGGCCGATACCCGAGTACCGTCGAGCCGAGCGCGATCGCGTGGTAAAACACAAGCGGGAAAACGACGTACGCGGCGAGATGAATCGCGCGCCACGTTTTCAACTTAAGCTTGAGTGGTTTGAAGAACCAGGCGGCAATAACCGCGACCGTCAAGATAATCAACGCGATCAAACCGAGCGTTTTCGGCGTATAGAGAGACGGATCGAGCGATAGAAGTATAACGCCGTGGAGAAGTACCAAGACAAACCCGGTTTTTCCGAGGGCACGATGCCGTTTCAGCATCGTCGCTCTTTTCAGCGCAGTCTCCAAAAACGGCAGACGCGACGTCAACACGAACTGATAGAACATCAAGACGAACCCGACGAGCGCGAACGCACGCGCGAGCAGATACAACCCGAACGAAGCCGACTGAACCGGCCCGGGCATCATCGGAATCACACCGTGAAGCCAGAAAGCCAACGGCACCAACGGAAGCACGATCGCGACAATCGCGATCAGGACGCCGGCCGGTGTTCTACCGGCGGCAGGTTTTTGTTGGTTCGACATACGTCGAATATACCATACAGGGTCGCTCGGGAAAACCTCCCGGGGTCTGGGCGGAGTATTTCCCTCTGATCGAGGCGTAGGGTTCAGAAACCGGTAACGAACGCCCCTCGTTGCGCGTGGTACGCGGTGTAGTTGTTCGAACCGTTCGGACCGAATGCCCAGATAACGGTGTTCTCTTCACCCGCTTTCAAAGCCGAGAAAAACCGGTCACCGGGGTCGAGCGGCAGCTTGAACGAAAGCTCCGTCCGTCCAGCTTGCTCACGGCCGCCGAGCGAGGTTACGCGACTCGTACCACCCGCGGCGGTCACCGCCTGGTGGCCGGTCGGCGTGTGTCCCCAGTCATGGCGAATACTCACGTTCTCGCCTTGCACATACCCGATAACGTACGTGGCGCCCTGCATACGGTTTGTCGGGTTGAATCCCACCGAGACCCAACCGGTCGTCGGAGCCGAGATTGTCGCTTCGATTTCGTCGCCGTCGATCTTCCACGTAAACGTGAACCCCGACTCCAACTCGATTCGGTTCAAGCCGTCGGCAGTCTGTTCAACGTCGGGCCGCTGTTGCGCATGACTCGTGAACGCGACAAACGTCAGAATGACCAGAAGAGCGGCCCGATACGCCGACATAACCTTCCAACCCGTAGTTTTTTTCATTTTTTCCTCCGCAATGTAGCCCAACTCCCCCGTGTCGTCCGTTCGGAAGGGCAAATAGTTACTGAGATAATAATCAAAACCGATTCGACGGGAAAGGCGTTTCGGCACGGACACAATCTAAATCTGGATATTCCGGGCGCGAATCGAACGCGCGTATCATCGTCCTGAGCGAGAACTCGTACCCCGGCAGCGCGAACTGAAGCCCCGTGCACTCGATGCTCAGGCGTGGTGGCTCTATCCTACTTTTGGCATCGGTTCAGTGTACGGTTAGTGCCCGAGACGGAGATCCGTCATCGCCGCTTCGACATTGCGGGCCGCGGCTACGACGTAACCTGCGTTCTGCTCGAGTTCCTCCTCACGATGCCGATACGATGGAAACTGCAGCACCACGGCGGCCAACGGACGTTCGCGCTGGAAAACCGGTGCAGCGACGGCCATGACGTCAGCCTCGTACTCGCCGCGGTTCACCGAGTAACCGGTCCGGCGTATCGTTTCCAGTTCAGCCTCGATCGCCTCACGATTCGTGAGCGAACGTTCGGTGAACGCATGGAAATCTGCGTGCCGGAAGTAAGCATCGATCCGTTCCTTTCCCAAGTGCGCCAGAATCGCCTTTCCTCCCGCTGTGACGTGCGCGACGAACAATGCGTTGTCGTCGGATGTCAGTTGCACTCGCCTGGTCGACCGAAGGCGGTGAATGATCTGGAGATGCGAGACATTCAGGACGCCGATCATGACGTTCTCGTCAAACCGCTTGTGCAGTTCCTCAAGGGACCCTCGCGCCGCACTCACAAGCGCGTGGTACCGACTCGGAGAAGCTCTCAAGGCGACATCGTGAAGGCGCTCGCCGAAGTAGTACTTCCCGTCCACCGGATCCTTGATCACATAGCCCGCCTCGATCAGGGAGTTGAGAAACAGCGCCAGGTTGGTCCGCGGGAGATCAAGCGCGCGGGCGATGTCCGCCGCGCGCAGCCCGACTGTACAGTCGGCAATGTACTCTAGAATGCGAAGCCCTCGATCGAGCGATTGTATGGTTCGCACATATTCTCCTACGGGAGGAACCCTCCCGTGACGTGGATCGCAGTGCCCGTAACCTGAGCAGATTCGTCTGCCAGAAGGTACACAACGGCGTACGCAATGTCATCGCCGCTCTGTAACCGGCCCAGCGGTACGCGACGAGCTCCTTCGGAACGGAGCCACGCCTCGTCCCGTCCCTCCTGTGCGAGCCGGCTCGTTTCGCCGGGGGTTTCTACCCAGCCCACCGTAACCCAATTTGCCCTGATGCGATCCGAAGCGTAGTTCATTGCTATGTGCTGGGTCAATGTCCACAGCGCACCCTTGGATACGGCGTACGCAGCCAGCCGCTTCGATCCGCCCCAGGCGTGGGTCGAGCCCACGTTGACGATCGACCCGCCTCCCATCTCGGCCATCACGGGAATCGCGAATCGGCAGCTGTGAAACGCCCCCTTGAGGTCGACCGCGAGAACCGTGTCCAGGAGATCCTCGTCCGTCTCCAGCAGCGACGCTCTTGGGAAGATTCCGGCGTTGTTCACTAACCCGTCGAGACGGCCGAACCGTTCGGTGGCCGCCATAATTCCGCGGGAGCAGCCCTCAACCGTCGTTATATCGGCGTTGACGAAGAAACAGAAATCCGCGCCCATCGCGTCTACCAGTCTGGTGCCGGCCTGCGAGTCGCGACCCGTGATCACGACTCGCCCACCTTCGCACACGATACGTTCCGCGATCGACGTTCCAATTCCTTTCGTCGCTCCCGTCACGACGAAGACCTTTCCGTCCAGCCGCGGTCGATTGTTGTTGCTCATCGGTTACCCATCCTGTCGAGGCAGTATAATATATGCTGAAACGTCCTTTTATACGGCTATTGTATTGCGTAATGGCCCATCTGTGCTACACTACGAACGGGTCACGTACAGTTCTTCGATCCAGTGGTCGGTAGGAGGCGGGGCAGTGGCAGACGCGGCACGGACACGCATCGCAGTCATCGGCGCCGGTCGCCGACAGGTTCGGCCTAGCGTAACAATCGGGAGGAGAGTATGGCAGATTCCATCGAGGGCAGCAAATCCGGCGGTTTCCGCGGGATTTTCACTATCCCTTCCACACCTTTCACGGCCGATGGGGCGGTCGACGTCGCGGCGTTTCGCCGGATCGTTGAGTTTTGCGTCGAGTGCGGCGCTCATGGGCTTGTCTATCCTGTCAACGCGAGCGAGTTCACATCGCTCTCCGACAGCGAGCGAATGAAACTGAGCGAGGTGCTCGTAGAGCAGAATGCCGGTCGCCTGCCGACCATGATTGGCGTCGCCGGCGTCACGCGTGAAGTGGCCGAGCAGTTCGCGACGCGCGCCGGCCGAATCGGCGCCGACTCGGTAATAGCGATGCCTCCGTATCTCGTCCGCGGCGAGCTTTCGGAGCAGCTGATCTTCGAGTACTACCGCGGTATCGCCGACGCAGGCGGCCTTCCGGTCTGCATCCAGAACTACGTACCGCCGATCGGAACGAACCTTTCCGCGGAGTTCATGCTCCGACTGTGCCGCGAAATTCCGCTCGTCGAGTACATCAAAGAAGAGACCGTTCCGAGCACGATCAAGCTAACCCAGATCGTCCAAGGCAACGACGGATCGTGCAAAGGGGTTTTCGGCGGTGCGGGTGGCCGCTACCTCATCGAAGAGTACCGTCGCGGCTCGGCCGGGAATATGCCGGGCTGTCACGTCACCGACGTCGTCGTCGCATTCTGGCAAGCGCTCGAAAGCGGGGATGAGTCCGCCGCGATCCGGATCTACAAGGAGCTATCGCCGCTTTTCTTTTACGAACACCAGATACCGGGCTGTTACAAGGAAGTGCTCAAGAGGCGCGGTGTGATTGAGTACGCGTTCAAGCGAAATGGTCAGTCGGCAATCGATGAGATCGGTTCGCGATACCTCGACGACGTTCTGGACGCGCTGCGGCCGCTCATGCGGTGGTGGACAAATCCGGCGAGTCGGAAGCCAGAGGCGGTGGGACGATGAAGATCACCGACATCAAGACGTTCGTCGTAGGGAATCCGTGGAAGAACTGGGTCTTCCTGAAGGTCTATACGGACGAGGGACTCACCGGTCTCGGGGAGGCGACCGGCGGACTCGCCACCAAACCGCACGTCGCCGACATAGAGGAGCTGGCCCGACACGCGATCGGCGAAGATCCGCGAAACCCCTCGGCGATCTACCACAAGATGTACAAGAAGCGCTTCCTCGTTCCGACCCTCGCCATGAGCGGAATCGAGATCGCGTGCTGGGATATTCTCGCCAAGAGCCTCTCTGTGCCGCTCTGGCAATTCTTCGGCGGTGCGCATCGGAAAACGCTGCGGGTCTATGCGAACGGGTGGTACCGGGGCCCTCGGGATCCATCGTTCTTTGCGGAGCGCGCTGCCGAACTCGTTTCGCAGGGGTACACGGCATTGAAGTTCGACCCGTTCGGCGGCGCGTACCTGCGTATGGACTCATCGAGTCGGCGGCTCGCCGTGAGCATAATCGCCGCGGTCCGTGACGCGGTCGGACCCGACGTCGATCTCCTGATCGAAGGTCACGACCGTTTCTCGGTGTCCGAGGCTTTGACCATCGCTCACCAGATCGCCGAGTACTCGCCGATGCTCTTTGAGACGCCGGTGAACTCGCTCGACATCGAGGCCACGGCTCTTGTGGCGAAGTCGTCTCCGGTACCGATTGCCGTCGGCGAGCGCTACGGCCGGCTCGGTGAGTTCTTGCAGCTTCTCTCGCACCGGACGGTCGACATCATCCAGCCGGAGGTCATGCATCTCGGCCTGGGCAACCACTTGAAGGCGTGCGCGCTCGCCGAGGCCGCCGATGCCGTCGTCGCCAGCCACCAGGCGCAGAGCCCCGTATGCACCGCGCTCAACGCGCATGTTCACGCCTCGATCCCGAACTTCCTCATTCAGGAAAACTTCGACGACGGCGCAGATCCGTGGACGTGGGATCTGCTCGCCGGAGTTCCGCGGGTCGAACGCGGATACCTCACCGTCAGCGACGATCCCGGCATCGGCGTCGAGCTCGATGAGGTCGTGGCTGTGCAGCACCCGTACAGCGAGAAGCACTTCCTGAGACTGTTCGAGGAGGGCTGGGAAACGAGACGCCCGCAGTAATCAGCGACCGGTCGGGCCGTGGTGCCGTGAAGCGCGCGTGATCGTCAGGCGTACAGCAGACGGCCCTTAGGCTCCGGGATCGGACGACCGAGCTCTCTTGCCGTTTCGATCCATTCCGCTATGATCTGTTTGGCATTCGCAACCGCTTGTTCATAGGTTTCGCCGTCGGCCATGCAACCCGGCAGTTCCGGTACTTCGACGACAAAAGTCTGGTCCTGGTCGCTCCAGTAAATGATCAACTCGTACCTAATCGACATCGGTCTCTCCCAAATGATATTTCAGCAGCACGGTCCCACCGTCACATCGATCACCTCCTGCTCGACCGCTAACTTCCGCTCGCGCATGCGCTCGACGAGCGGCGCGAGTTCCGGGCGGTTTACGCGGTCGAGCAGGGCGAGTTCCTTTGTCGTGAGAGCGCGGCCGTGCGCGGCGAAGCGGTCGTACGTCGCCGGGTCCATCGAGAACGGCCGAAGGTGCGGGACGATCGCGGCGATCTCCTGGTAGATGAGAAGCCCTTCCGGGTCCATGTCGCCGAAGTGGTGCGCGGTGGAGGCAGACGCGGCCGCTCGGCGGATGACCGCCTGCACCGCGCGGTTCGGGTGACCGCCCGTGTACACGACCGCGAACCCGGTATCGGCAGCCGCGGCCGCACGCGCGGCGGTGACCGCGAACGACTCCTTGTTCTCGACCGTGATGAGCGCACCGCTGAACTCGATCGTCTCGATCGTTGCAGCCGTCTCGAGCGGCAGCGTCACCGACTCTCCGCGTACCTCCCAGCGGCGTCCGTCGGTGAACACGATCGTGCCGTGCACGGCGATCGTCGCCTCGGGGTAGCTGCGCGACAGGCCGAGTATTTCGCTCGCGCGTTCGCCGACCGCGGCACGCGTTGCGCCGTCAGCCGCGCGCAGCAGCGACTCGATCCGTTTGCTATTCGAGAAGAGCCGGACGCTGAGCGCGCGGATCGGTTGCCGCGCCGCCTCCTCGGGCGTAAGCGCGAGAAGCCGCAACGTGTCGCGGAGCTCCGCCTCGTCCGCGAAGACCGTCGGGTGGCCCGCGTCGAGCAGCGCTCCGACGTGTGCCGCGACCGCGGCTGCGAGTGAACCCGGAGGTGTCTCCGTTTCCCGCAGCACGACTTGCATCGCGCTCCCGGTCTCGACCGGCGAGCGGAGCCCGATTGCGGCGTACAGAGCGTCAGGATCGCGCAAGTAGAGCGCCTCGACCTCGTCGCCTTCGCGGAATCGTCGCCACCTCACCGAGAGGATCCCTGCGGCGACGAGCTCATCCACCGCCGCGAGGAAATTCTCTTTTGCCTCGACGTCATTTTGGATCTCCGGCATGAGGTCGTCCCAGCCGGCTTTGCGCAGAGGGCGTCCGCCGCGGTACTGCGCCGAGGTCGGGTACGCCTCCGCGAATTCTTCGAGGATGCGCCGTGCGGTCGGCGTGATCACGCGGGGGCCTCGGCCGGCAGAACGCGGAACTCGCGTACGTGCGCGTGATGGTGCTTGCGCACGATCAGGTTGGTCTGGTCCATGTACGGCGCGATGAACTCCATCTTCTCGGTCGGCACCGCGGTGACGATCTGCATCTGGAGTTTCCGGAAAAAGTCGATCGTCTTCTCGATCCGGTCGTCGTCCATCTTGTTGAACGCCTCGTCGAACAACACGAGCCGGACCGCGTCCGGGTCGTCCTGGTAGTACCGGTAGAAGCTCGCGGCGATCGCGACGTAGTACGGCGTTTGCGCCTCGCCGCCCGACTTCTCGCGCAGCACTTTCGAGAGCATCGACTCCTGCGGGCGCCCGGTCTTGTCGTCGATCGAGTCGGTGTGCCGGATCCGGATGTCGTACTGGAAGTACTGCCGGTAGTCGCAGATCTCGGCGACCTCGGGCGAGTCGAGGTCGTTGTCGAGTATGCGCTCGAACAACCGTTCGACCTCGGCGCGCTCCTCGTCGCTCGAGAGCGCCTCGAAGAGAGTTCCCTCGTTGCTGCGAATTTCCGCGGCGGTGCGGATCACCTCGAGCACTCCCCGTTTCTCCGGTCGCTCGTGGATCGTGAACGCGTACTGGTCGCGGCCGAACTGAATGACGTTCAGGATCGAGTTTATCTCGGTGAAGCTGTCGCGCGCCTGGATCACGTACTCGTTCAGGCGGCTCACGAAGTGCTCGCGAAACTGCGCCTCGGCCTCGCGGCGCGCGCGCTGGATGCGGTCGCGGTACGCGGGTAGCTCGGTCTGCTCGAACCTCACGAGCGCGTCGCGGTGTTCGCGCGAGCGGTCGTCTTCGGTCGGGAGCAATGCGTTGAAGTCGCGGTTGTACGCCTGCTTCAGCTCGCGCAGGCCGCTGCGAGCGTTCTCGAGCCGCGTCGTGAAGCCGGTCACCGCGCGCTGCCACCGGCTCAGAATCTCCGGGTAGTCGAGGCTTCCCGCCTGCTTCTGTTCGCGCGTGATCTGAGCTCGGTAGTACTGCTCGCACCCGGCCGCCTCGTCGGGGTACTCGAGCAGGAAGCCACGCACCGCGTCGCGCCGCCGTTCGAGCCTTCCTGTCAGCTCCTGCTCGTGCGCGGCGAGTCTAGTGCAGCGCTCCTCGAGCCGTCCGAGCTCCGCGTTCAACCCGTCGATCTCGCGCTGCAGCGAGCGAATGGACTCGCCGAGCGCCGCGATCTGAAGGCTTAACTGCTCGAAGCCGGTCGTGTCGATCGCCTCGAGCAGCCGCTCTGTCTCGGCGATCTCGGCGTCGAGCGACTCGATGCGCGCGGCCGCGTCGGCGAGCGACTCCATCTCGTGCAGCCGGTCGTACGCCTCGCGGAGTGTTCGTTGCCGCG
>REEC01000128.1 GCA_007695285.1 Spirochaetaceae bacterium
ACATGTTCCCCATGTTGATCCCACGACCGAGGCGCGCGTTCATCGCGAACGCGTCATTTGTTTTTCCCGCTGCACGATCGGTCGCGGATTGCCTCCGTGCCGGACTCTCGGGCGCAGACGCGCAGCCGGACACGAACAGCGTCGTAACGATGATTATCACAGCGGCCGGAACCGTCAATCGTCGCCGAAAAAACGTCGTTTCCATTGCTCGACAGCGTACATAGGAACGGCGTCTCCGCGCAAGTCTTCACCGCCGAGTCTACACGGCGGGCGAACGTGGCCGCCTAACGTGGCGGCCTAACTTGACAGGGCGCGTTCGTTATGACCGTAATTGAACGACGCGAACACGCAGGAGGTCTTGATGGATCGAGTTTGGAACAAGAAAAGGGTCGCCGTGGTGACCGGTGCGGGGCGGGGGATCGGACGCGCGATCGCGACAGCGCTCGCACGAGCCGGCGCGGCGGTCGCGGTGCTCGATCGTGACGATGAGGCCGGGAACTCCGCCGTTGCCGAGATCGGGTCGGATGCTGCGTACTTTCCGGTCGATATGGCGAACAACGACGAGATCAAGCGCGTGATGTCGGCGGTCGCCGAGCGGTTCGGCGCGATCGATATCCTCGTGAACAACGTCGGCGTGCTCAGCACTGCGTCGATCTCCGAGATCACCGAAGCCGAGTGGAGGCGCGTGATCGATATCAACCTCACGAGCGCGGTCTTTGCGTCTCAGTGTGCCGTCCCGTACATGGAGCAGGCGCAGTGGGGCCGCATCGTGAACATCGCTTCGATGGCCGGGCGCATGGGTGGCGTCAGTACCGGAGTCGCGTACTCGGTCTCGAAAGCGGCTTTACTCGGTTTCACGATGTACCTCGCGCGAAACCTCGCGCGCCGGAACATCACGGTGAACGCGATCGCGCCCGGGCCGACAAAAACCGAGCTGCTCGACGGGTTCACTCCGGCGCAGGTGAAGAACCTCGAAGACTCGATCCCTCTGCGCCGTCTCGGAAAACCCGAGAACATCGCCGAGACAGTCGTGTTCCTCGCGTCCGACGCGGCCGAATTCATGACCGGCGCGACGGTCGACGTCAACGGTGGATTATTCATGGGTTGACCGTCACCGAGCCGACGGCACCGAGTCACAACACAAAGGGGGATGAGATGCACGAGTACTTGAACTGGATGGCGAAGAACACACCGACGAAGTGGTGTAACGACTCAGCGGACGTCGATGATCTGCGAAACGCGCTCGAGTCCGGGGCGATCGGGTGCACGACGAACCCGCCGCTGTCGTACCTCACGCTTACAACGTCGCCCGAGGTCTTCGCCGCCGAGGTTGCGAAAGCCACCGGGGAGCCCGGCGACGAGCGCGCGGCGCAGTTGATCGGCGTCGTCGTGCGGCACATCGCGGGGCTGCTCACCGGCGTGTTCGAAGCGACCGGCCGCGTGCACGGTTACGTTCGCGCTCAAGTCGCTCCCCCACTCGCGAACGACGCCGAGGCGATGTTGAGCATGGGGCGACTCTTCGCGTCGTGGGCGCCGAACATCATGGTGAAGATCCCCGGCACCGCCGCCGGCGTGAAAGTGCTCGAGGAACTCGCGGCCGAAGGTATCGCGACGACGCCGACGGTCAACACGACGATCTCGCAGATCATCGCGGTCGCCGAGGCGAACGAGCGCGGCATCGCGCGCGCTATCGCCGCGGGGATCTCTCCGGCGCCGTCGACCGCGGCGATCGTGCTCGGCCGCCTTCAGGACTTTCTCGTCGCTCTGAACGAAGAGCGGGCAGCCGGGCTCTCGACGTACGACCTGGAGTGCGCGGGAATCGCCGTCGTGAAACGAGCGTACCGGATCGTCCGTGAACGCGGTTACGCGCAGGCGCTGATGCCCGCGGCGTTCCGGTGCGCGCGGCAGGTCACCGAGCTCGCGGGAGCCGACGTCGTGATGACGATTCATCCGGCGGTGCAGGCCGCAATCGCGGAGGCCGACGCGGCCGGGACGGTCGCGCGGAAACTCGATGCGATCGACGACGAGATCGACACCGAGGCTGTCGACCGGGTGTCCCGAGCCCTGCCCGAGTTCGTCGCCGCGTACGAACCCGACGGGCTCGAGCCCGCGCAGTTCGGATCGTTCGGTGCGAACGTGATGACGCTCGAGAACTTCGATGTAAACGGCTGGCAGAAGCTCAAAACGTTGTGAGCGGGTGGGCGTAGAGCGAATGAACAGGAACGGACGACCGGTCGATTTTGCGGTGACGGTATCTGAGGAGAAGCTCGGCGACGCGGCACCGGTGCTGTTCCAGGGCGGAATCGTGCCCGCGATCGACGCGGCCGCGCGAGTGGGGTACGACGCGGTCGAGCTTCACGTGAGGGATCCTCTGACGCTCGACGCGGCCGCGATCCGGAGCGCCGCGCGCGACGCCGGTGTCCGGATCGCGGCGATCGGAACGGGGCTGGAGTACAGCAAGAACGGTTTGAGCATGACCTCCGATGATCCCTCGGTGCTCGCTCGCATGCACGATCGATTCCGGGAGCATATCGAGTTCGCCGCGGAGTTCGCACCGGACCCGACGGTTGTCTTTGTCGGCCTCTGCCGCGGAGTCGCCCCGAGTTACGCGCTCTGCGATGAGTACCTGCGCCGGTTTCACGCGGCGCTCGTTCCGCTCGTCGAGTTCGCGACCGAAGCGGGAGTTACGCTCGTGCTCGAACCGGTCGCGTACTACTTCTCGAATCTCCTGAACACAACCGCCGAGTCGATCGAGTTCTTGAAGTTGCCCGGCCTGAATCCGGTCGAACTGTTGCTCGACACGCACCACATGTTCCTCGAAGACCCCGATCTCGCCGATGCGTTCCGTCTCGCGAAAGGAATCGTATCGTACATCCATTTCTCGGACAGCAATCGCAGGAGCCCCGGCGCCGGGAACATCGACTTCCTCGCCGCCGCCGAAGCGATCGCCGAGATCGGTTACCACGGGACGGTCTCGATCGAGGTACTCCCGTTTCCCGACGGCCCGACCGCGGCGAAATACTCGATCGCCGAGCTTCGTCGAGTGTTCGGGCAGTAGATTCCCGGACGACGGTTTATCAAACCGAAGTGGTCGCGGGTCGCAGAGGTTTGTACCTTAACTTCATGAGTAACCTTTCCGAACAGACGTGTATTCCGTGTCGTGGTGGAGTGCACGCGCTCACCGCCGCGGAGATCGACGCTATGCTACCGGACCTTCCGGACTGGGGAGTGATCGAAGTCGCCGGCAAACCGCGACTCCGCCGTGCTTTCAAGTTCGCCGATTTCACTGATGCGCTCGAGTTCACCGCGAGAGTAGGCGAGGTCGCCGAGCAGCAGGATCACCACCCACGAATCGTGACGCAGTGGGGCTCGGTCACGGTCGATTGGTGGACACACGCAGCCGGTGGGCTGCATAGTAACGACTTCATCATGGCGGCAAAAACCGACGAAATTGCGGCCGGGCTATCGCGCGGGAATCTCGATCTGTAACGGCAGGTCCCGAGATCGGCACGGTGGATCGGGCAGATACCCGAGGCTTACCGCCGGAGAACCCGCGGCGGTCGTCGTGACCGAGATGCGCGTGAAACTCACCGTCCGCGCGTCGCTTCGCGACATACATACACCAAACGCGCCGCGCAACAAATTCCGGCGACGGTGGTACCGCCACAGCCGCGCAACCGCGACCGACCGATTGTGTCGGTCGCCGTCGAGAGACGGAAACCGTGC
The DNA here is from genome assembly GCA_007695285.1 of Spirochaetaceae bacterium. GTDB lineage: Bacteria > Spirochaetota > Spirochaetia > DSM-27196 > PXBQ01 > PXBQ01. The sequence continues at coordinate 3,727 of REEC01000128.1, forward strand.
ACGGCGCCACCGGACAACTTCGTCGGACCGGTAGCTCGAGGTCGTAACGGGGGACTCTATCTCGTATGTCTTCTCGTATCGCGCTCCATCCCACCGGAAGCCTCGAGGTGCCGACCCGGCTTCGAAGGCCAGCAGCCAAAACGGCGCGTACGCGTCCATTTTGCGCCCGTCGTTGAGTCCGTCGATGTACGCCTCGGTTTCGGCGACGGTGCGGCACGACTGGACCTCTCGGACCAGGTCGCCGCGGCTGCGCGAGTACGGCCGAAGAGCGGTGTCGGAAGAGTGCGCGTACGCCCGGTAGTAGTTCACGAGGCAGTGTGTCACTCCGTGTTCGTTTACACCGATCCACGTTCCGCCGCGGTCGCTGTCGGTCGGCGCGAGGTACCGGGCTCCGTCCTGGATCAACACTTCAGGGGGCAGCCCGGGTCCGCGCGTTCGAAGCTCATCACGGTTGAATAACAGCTCGTACCCCGTTGAGTCGAAGTACCAGCTCACGGTACACATTGGCGGGTATCAGCCCTTTTTCTCGTACCGCAACGTCGACGGCGCAACGCCGAATTCGTCGGGCAACTCGTATCCCTGCGACTCGAGAATGAACCTGATCAGCGCGAGGTGATGCACCGTGTGGCTGCTCAAGAAGACCAGCTCACGGCCGACCGAAGTTGGGACGGTACCGAGCGGCCGTTCAGACGAAAACCTGAGGAGTTTCGCGATCGAGTCGTGCGACCGATTCTCGATGCGTGTCCGAAGGTCGGCGATGCGCGAGACAAGCCGGCGAATCCGCTCGCGCGCCGCGCTCGGGTTTTCCTCGATTTCACTTTCACGCGTGCGCGAGTCATAGTCGATAACCTCGGGGAACTCGTTCAACACCGACTGATAGAACTCGAGCACATGGCGGACGTGTTTGCCGACGCCGCCTCGGCGAAACGCACCTTCTGCAGCGGTGTACGTTTTCGCCGGAATCCCTGCCAGTACACGATCAAGTTGTATTAATAGTGCCCGGTTTTCTTCAGCAACCGCGAGAACGACCTCGTGCTTTTCTGTTTGTCCTATGGGTTGTGCCATGGTGAAAAAATAGAACGAACAGAAAGAAAGTTCAATACCGATGTAGATACAATCTTTGCCCTTGCTGCCGCTAGGTGACAGCCGTTACTCCGCTTGGTACAGTACCCCTACGATGCAGACTCACGATTCGATTCACTCGACCGAAAGCCACGAACTCGCCGGCACCACGATAATTCTCGCGCTGACCGGGAGCGTCGCGGTACTCAGGGCAATCGATCTCGCGCGACTCTTGATTCGGCACGGAGCACGCGTCGTGCCGGTCATGAGCCCGGCTGCCGCGACGCT
>REEC01000116.1 GCA_007695285.1 Spirochaetaceae bacterium
GCGGTGACATTGTTTTTTTACGTCGGCGCGGAGGTCGGGTTATCGAGCTGGATCGTTCACTACCTGCAGAAAGAGCTCGGGCTCGCGCCGGTTTCGTCGGCCGTCGGTCTCTCGGTGCTCTGGGTCGCGATATTGGTCGGAAGACTTGGCAACAGTATTCTCGGTGATCGTTTTTCGAGTACGACGCTCGTGACCGTGTCCGGGATCGGCGGCGCGATCGGCGCGGTCGCCTTCCTGTTTGTACGCACGATTTTCCCGGCGTACCTCGTGCTCGCGTGGATCGGGTTATGTCTGTCGGGGGTGTTTCCGAACGTGATGGCCGAACTCAATAACCGTGACCCCGAAAAAACCGGTACCGTCACGGCGGTCATGGCGATGGGAGCGTCGTCCGGAGCCGGCGCGGCGCAGTGGTTCGTCGGCTTTCTCGCCGAGACGGTCTCGCTCTCGGCCGCGTTCGTAACGCCGGCGGTCCTGCAAGGCCTGCTCGTCCTGAGCTTCTGGGGCGCGGTGAAGGCTCGCCGGCCGACGAAGTAACCTGGTCCGAACAGATCGTTCGAACTTATTACGCGAACGGACTACTCGATCACGCCTTTCTTTAGGATGATGTTCGCGTACAGTGCCGATTCACCGGTCGCGATCACGGCGTACGCTTTTTTCGCGCGTTCGTAGAACGCAAAACGTTCGACCTGCTCGAACTCGGTGAACGCGCTATCGCCCTTCAGAATCGATCGGTACTCATCCCAGATCACCGGTTTTGTCGGATCGCCCGGGACAACCTGCATCACGGCCGCGGGTTTATCGACGAACCGGTCGAGTGGGAAGAGCTGTACGACCGCGCGAAGGATAGTCGGAACGTCGTGGCCGTCGAGCCTCACGAGCCTCTGCGCGATTGCCGCGGCCGGGAAGTTCCCGTCGGCGATCACGATCTCGTCGGCGTGCCCCATCTCCATGAGTACTTTCAGCAACTCGGGCGAGAGAATCGCCGGAATGTTCTTCAGCATGGTGTCTCCTCAACAACAGCAAGCGACCGCGGCGGCTCATTCTCAAAGGAATGAACCGCGGGCACGGCCGCTCGTGTCGAAAAACGCTCGTATCAGCTCTTGTACAACGGACCAAAATTCGCGCACGCGCGGAAGTCGGAGCCTTCGAGGTCGGCGCCGAATGTCGTCCAGACCGACGGTCTGAACACTTTTTCATCCGGCACGTTGTGCATGTACACCGGGATTCGCAGCATCGACGCCATCGTAATGAGGTCCGCACCGTAATGCCCGTACCCGATCGCGCCGTGGTTCGCACCCCAGTTTGCCATGACGCTGTAGACGTCGGTGAACCGTGAGTTCGGCGCGAGGCGCGGCACGAACCACGTCGTCGGCCACGTCGGGTTCGTGCGCTCGTCGAGCACCGCGTGAACCTTGTCCGGCAGATCGACCGCCCAGCCTTCGGCGATCTGAAGCGCCGGTCCCATGCCCGCGACCATGTTGAGCCGGCACATCGTAACCGGCATCTCGCCGCGCGTCTTGTAGATCGTCGAGTAGCCGCCGCCGCGGAAGTACTCGGTGACGCCGGGAGCCCATTTGGTCGCGTCGAGGCACGCCGCGACTTCTTCGGGCGTGATCTCCCAGTACGGCTTCATGACCGGCTCGCCCTTTCGGGTTTGTTGTCCGGTTCCGTCGAGCGCCGCGGGCCCCGAGTTGATCAGGTGGATGATCCCGTTTGCGGCGCGACCGCTGAGCTCGTGCCCCGTCACGCGTTTCACCGCGTCCGGGCTCCAGTACGTCCGCACGTCGGCGAAGATCTGCGCGGTCCCGGTCAACAAGTGGCCGAACACCATCGACATCGCGTTGAGGTTGTCGTTCTCGGTCGCGACGATGAACGCCTCGCGAATCCCGTTCCAGTCGAACGACGAACAGAGAATCGCCTCGAGAAAGTCGCCGTTCGGCATGAAGTCGGTCCATTGCCGCTGTCCCTGGAAACCGGCCGCGATCGCGTTGTGGCCGAGCGCCTCCTCACCGAATCCCATCTTTGCGAGTTTTGGATTACCGATCATCAAGTCGCGGAAGATCAGCGTCATTTTCACGACGGTCTCCCAGTCCTTGTCGAGCTGCGCGCGCGAGCGACGTTGTCCTTTCGGATTTGGATCGGCGGCCTCCGGGCAGTTCGCCTTCGTCCATTTCATCGCCTTCTTGAACTCGTCTTGATCGAAGATATTCAGCTCGAGCCGCCGGATGATCTCGGACATGTCGACGTACTCGTTCCGCATTCCGAGGTACTCGCGGTACAGGCTCTCGGTGACGTAACACCCGCCGATTCCCATCGAGACTCCGCCGACCGAGAGGTACGACTTGCCGCGCAGCTCAGCGGCCGCGAGGCCCGCGCGCGCGAAGCCGAGGATCTTATCCGAGACGTCGGCCGGGATTTTCGTGTCGCCGGCGTCCTGCACTTCGTGTCCGTAGATCGCGAACGCGGGGATGCCCTTCTGCGCGTGCGACGCCATCACCGCGGCGAGATACACCGCACCGGGCCTCTCGGTGCCGTTGAAGCCCCAGACGGCTTTCGGAATCAACGGCGTCATGTCCATCGTTTCGGAGCCGTAACACCAGCACGGCGTCACGGTCAGCGAGACACCGACACCTTCCTTCTCAAATTTCTCCGCGCACTTCGCCGCTTCCGCGACGCCGCCGATGCAGCCGTCGGCGATCACGCACTTGACGCGTGTACCGTCCGCGTACCGGATGTTCTTCTCGATCAGTTTGGCCGCCGCTTTCGCGAGCGCCATCACCTGGTCCTCAAGGCTTTCCCTCACTCCGCCGAGACGGCCGTCGATCGTCGGCCTGATACCGATTCTCGGCGTGCGCCCGTGTAGCCTCTTGGTCGGCGGGTTAACCTTCATTCCTGTTACATCTGCCATAATTCCTCCATGTAATCGATTGCACGATCCGCCATTATACACCGCATATCCGCAGGCGTCAAAATTTACCGCGTGGGAAGATACTGTTTTTCGTGAAATACGAGTCGTGTCGGCAATCGCTTGATCGTCGGAAACGGAAGCTCTTCGCTGTCGGGAGCGCGCGCGGCCGGAATTCTATGAAGAAGCAGCTTCGCCGCTTCGCGCCCGATTGTGACGATCGGTTGCTCGATCGTCAGCGAGGGGATGTCGAGCACCGAGGAAAGAAGCATTTCGTCGAAGCTCGCGAGAAAAAGCTCATCGCGATCGATCTTCCTTTCGACGACGTACTTCGTCGCGCCGACGTTCATGTAGTAGTTGGCGATGAAGATACACGCGGGACGGTCGGGCAGCTCCATCAACTCGGACATCGCGCGATATCCACTGTCGACGTGCATATCGCCGAAACGGATGTATCGCTCGTCGGGTTCGAGCGAGAACTCGCGGAGAGCCGCGCAAAAACCGTCGTACCTTTCCTTCGCCGGAGTCAAGTCCATTCTTCCGCCGATGAAACCGAAATGCGTGAATCCCCGTTTGATCAGATGGTGGACCGCGAGATACACGCCGTTTGAATTGTCCGAGAGCACCGCGTCGCTCACGAAGTCCGGCGTCAGGCGGTCGACAAGGACCGTCGGGAGCTTCAGTTCCGCAAGCAGACGGAAGTGCTTTCCTGAACCGCCCGCCGGGACGATGATCACGCCGTCGATGTTTTTTTGGATTAAAAGGTTAAGACGTTCGGTCTCTTGTTCCACGCTCTCGTTCGTGTTGCAGATGATCATGTTATACCCGGCGGCTCTGAGTTCATCCTCGACTCCCTGCGCCACCGTCATAAAGAAGTCATTCGCGATTTCGGGCGTCAGGAAACCGACCGTGTGCGTCCGGTTCGATTTGAGACTCCGTGCGATTGAGTTCACCGTGTAGTTCAGCTTTGCGATCGCCTCGAGGACGCGGAGGCGCGTCTCGACGGTTATACGTGCGTCGTTGTTGATAACTCGGGAGACGGTCGCGGTAGAGACACCTGCTTCACGCGCTACGTCCTTGATTGTAACGGCCATCTACGTATTTTGACCGGGAATCGGTGAGAATGCAATGATTTTTTCAGCGTGCACTCACTCAGGTCCGTTCGGACGAGCCGCGAACGACGTCGATGATATCATTCACCATCGCGTCGGGCGTGTAGGTCGGCGTCCAGCCGAGTTCGCGCCGCGCTGTCTCGCAGCTGATCTCCCACTCCTTGTATCCACTCACGACCGCCATGATGTCGTCGACCGGTTTGAACGTGAACCGTGCGTCCGGAAGACGCGCGCGCACCGCGTCGACCATCTTCTCGACGACGACGCGCCCCGACGATATATTGTAGATCCGCGACGGGGCCTTTGGAGCCGTCGCGAGCTTGAACAACGCGTCGACGGCGTCCTTGATGTACACGACCGGGTACGCGGTGTCGGGGGTGACTTCGATCTCGTACGGCTCGCCACGCGCGGCCTTCTCGGCGATGTACGACGTGAAGAGGCTTGCCGACCCCGACGCGGCCTTCCGGCCGGCTCCGGTGACCGCGGCGAGGCGAACCGCGCGGAAATCGGTTCCGTTGCGTCGGTTCTCGAGCAGTCCCATCTGTTCGGCCGAGAGTTTCGTCAATCCGTACCAGCCGTCGGGCTCGAGTTTCATGTCCTCGGTGATCGGCTGCGGCAGGCCTCGGCCGTACACCCCGATCGTGCTCGTCAGCACGACGACGCGGCCTTTCTGACGCGCAAGCGGCATCAGGACATTCAGAAACCCTTTCATGTTCACGTCGACCGCCATCGCCGGGTCGCGGTCGCATCCCGCGGTGAGGATCCCGGCCATGTGTCTGACGCGCAAGCGGCATCAGCACGTTCAGGAATCCCTTCATGTTCACGTCGACCGCCATCGCCGGGTCGCGGTCGCATCCGGCGGTGAGGATCCCGGCCATGTGCACGACCGGGTCTTTGCCCCCGGTCTCGACGACGAGCTTCTCGACCGCGTCCCGATCGCGGATATCGGTTCGAACAAACTTCACTTTGCCCGCCCACGCCGCTAAGGTGTCGTCCGACGGTTCGGTGAAGTCGGTCGCGAGAACCTCGTAACCTTC
>REEC01000272.1 GCA_007695285.1 Spirochaetaceae bacterium
CCATTTAAAAACCTCACGTTCCCACCGCGGTCTTGGCACGCGCTTTGCTTTTCCACCGGCATCACCTTTTGAGGAGGGACCGGATGACCGAGCGGATGAGGAAGGCGGTGTGGCGGCGAGTGGGCGTGGTCGCGGCGTGTGGCGTGATTTTTGTGCTGTCGGGGTGCGCGAGCATCGTGAGTGGAGCGAGTCAGGACGTCGTCGTTCGCACGTCGCCCGAGAACGCGCGCGTGACGGTGTACGATAGCGCGCAAATGGTCGTGCTGAACGCGACGACTCCGACGCGCGTGACGCTCGACCGCGGCGACGGATTCTTCCGTGGCGCGCGATACCGGATCGAGATCGAGAAGGACGGGTATCGGCCGCACTCGGTATCGATCACGAGCTCGATCAACGCAGGATGGTACTTGCTGGGAAATATCGTCGTCGGGGGGTGGATCGGTTGGCTGATCGTCGACCCGATCACCGGCGCGATGTGGACCCTACGGCCCGATACGGTCTCGACCGAGCTCGCCGAAGCTGTCGGCGCTAAGCCGAGCGACGGTGAGATATTCGTCGTGTTGCGAAGCGCGGTCTCCGACGAGACGTTCGCGGCTCTGCCTCTCGAGCGGGTACAGTAGCGCGGCCCGGGGAAACGCGCCTGGCCGCCCGGACCGTTTCCCCAATTGTGGAGATCGTGTCGTATACTGGAGACACTATGGAAAACGTCTTGCGAGTATTGTTGTCGTTTGTCGGGTATCGGGATCCGCATCCGAGTGGTACCGAGGAGAATGGGCCGGTGTTGTCGCTTTTGGGCGCGAGGGCGTTCGATCGCGTGGTGTTGTTCTGTACCGGGAGCGAGTATCTGGAGCGGGCGCGCAGTGTCGAGCAGATCGTCGGGACGAGTGGGGGAGCTCCGGCGTTCACGTTTGTGAACCTCGAGCTCGCGTCGCCGGTCGATTACGAGGAGATCTACGTCGGACTGCGCGACGCGACGCGGCGTGTCGTCGAGCTGGACGAGGGGGCGGGCTCGGAGTACTCGGTTCTGCTCGATCCGGGGACGCCGCAGATGCAGACAAGCTGGTTCCTTCTCGTGCGGTCGGGTGAACTCGACGCGACGTTGCTCCAGGGCATCCCCGCCCGGTTCGCGGGTGGGACGTACAAGGTCAAGGAGGTCCGGCTCGATGATACCGCGCTGCCGCGCGTCACGGTCGGGCCGCCGGCTGCGGACATTCTGTACCAGGACGCGCACGACGGGCCTGATGGTCGCCGAGGCGGCGGTGCCCGGCGTGCCGATAAAAGAGCGACGTGGATCAATACCGGGCGGCCTGCGATCGTCGGACGCGCGAAGGTGTTCATCGATCTGCTCGACGCGGCGGCGCGCGTCGCGCGGTACGACGTGACGGTTCTGCTGCGCGGCGAGACCGGCTCGGGCAAGGGGCTGATCGCGCGGCTGATCCACCAGAAGAGCGAGCGCGCGCAGAGGGTATTTCTGCCGCTCAACTGTTCGGCGATCACGACGAGCCTCGCCGAGAGTGAACTGTTCGGGCACGCGAAAGGCGCGTTCACCGGCGCGACGAGCGACCGGCTCGGGAACTTCCGCGCGGCCGACGGCGGCACGATCTTCCTCGACGAGATCGGCGACCTGCCGCTCGAGATTCAGCCGAAGCTGCTGCGTGTGCTCGACGAGGGAGTCGTGATCCCGGTCGGCGAGGACCGCGAGTATCACGTCGACGTGCGCGTGATCGCCGCGACGAACAAGGACCTCGAAGCGATGATCGCAAGCGGCGAGTTCCGGCGCGACCTGTACGAGCGGCTCGCGCAGATGAGGCTCACGGTCCCGGCGTTGCGCGAGAGGCCGAACGATGTTCCGCTTCTGATCGAGACGTTCCTCGAGGCGTGGAACACGCGCTACCACGAGGACAAACGCCTGACGCCGGCCGCGATCGCGCGGCTCTCGGCGTACGACTGGCCCGGCAACGTGCGCGAGCTCGAGAACGCGGTGATCGCGATGTGCGCCTCCTCGCGCGGCGAGCTGATCGATGAGGATCTTCTGCCGCGTCCTGTCGTCGATGAGGCGGGCGATAAAGTGGCCGGCGTGACGATCCCGAGCGCCGGGCTCGATCTGCGCGCGATGATCGGTGAGCTCGAACGCGCGTACTACCACGCCGCGCTCGAGGCCGCCGGAGGCAACGCCGAGCGCGCGGCGTCGCTGCTCGGTGTGAGCGGCCACGCGTTCCGCAAAGCGATGCGCGAGCGCTTCGGCGGCGAGTGAGCGGGAGGCGATGATGCGAACCGGGGTGATGAGCGCAACGATTCACGGACTCTCGGCAGTCGGCGGCGCTGCCGCGGCGGGCCTTGCCGCGGTCGCCGCGTTCTCAAGCGAGCCGCTCGATCTGTTGCGTGGGCTCAACCCGGCCGCGCTCGCGGTCGCCTCGGTGCCGCTTCTCTGGCTGCACCTGCTGAGCGCCCGCGGCTACCGGAGGCTTCCGTTCTGGGTCGCGTCGGTGAGTGGGACGGCGCTGATTCTCGCGGCGGTCTCGGTTCGGGGAATCCCGTACGCACCGGTGCACGAGGGTATCGCGATCGTGACGGGTTTGATCGCGTTCGGCTTCGCGCGGCTCGTGATGGTTCTGCGTTTTGTGAGCGCGCGGCGATTCGTCGCCGGCTTCGCAGCGTTCGCGGTGGCCGCGCTCGTTCTGCCGGCGCTCACGCCGTGGGGTACGGCTGCGGGTCGGGATCGCCTGGTGTACGACCGTGAGCTCGAGGCCGGGTTTCAAAGGTTCTCGGTCGTAGAGCGCGAGAGGCGGCAGTACGCCGAAGAGGTCGAGCGGCTCCGTCGCGCGCTCGAGGAACTCGACTCCCCGGCGCTCAGCGCCGCGGATCTCGAGATGGTGAGTGGATACGACGAGGCGGTGCGGCCCGGCGTGCCTTTGGTCCGCGACTTTGCCGTTCGGCTCGCGTCCGAGCATCCGGGTCCGTTTCACCGCCGCTCGGGCTCGCCGGTGCCGAGCCGCGAGGGCATCGTTCAGGCGCTCACGATTCACCGGTACGTCGCATCGGAGTGGAAGTACGTGAACGACCCGGTCTTCGCGGTCGGCAACTACTTCTCACCCGCCGACCGGACGATCGCGCTCGGGCTCGCGGGCGACTGCGACGACTTTGCGACCGTGATCGCGTCGTCGGTCGAGGCGATCGGTGGGCGCGCGCGGATCGTGCACGGCACGTGCGACGTCGGGGCGCACGCGTGGGCCGAGCTTTTCATCGGCGACGCCGCGGCGTGGCGCGAGGCGCTCGCGATTCTGAGCGAGAGGTACCCCGACCGGACGATCGAGTCGATCCGGCCGAACGGCCCGAACGATCACTGGCTGCCGCTCGACTGGCAGGTTGGTCTGTTCACGTGTGGCACGTCACCGCGTGTTCAGTACGTGACACGGTAAGGAAGACAGAAAAGGGGGAGATATGGTCCGTCAGCAGAAGACGTTTCTGAACGTCGTATTTGCGGTCGCGGTGCTCGCGGGGTCCGGGATTATCGGTTTTGCCGATCACGCGGTGTTCGGCCCGGTCTTCTTCATCCCGACCGCAGTCGTCGCGTTGTACGCGCTGATCGTCGCGGGGACGTTGACCGAGTGCGACGAGTACGCGGCCGGCGAGCACTACCTCGACTCGATCTACTTCCTCGGCTTCCTCTTCACGCTGATCGCTCTCGCGGTGATGTTCTACCGGCTCCAGGCCGGAATGTTCGGGCTCGGCGAGAGCGAACAGATCGGCCTTGTGTTTCACCACGTCGGCGTCTCGGTCACGACCTCGATCGCCGGAGTTCTGTTCCGGAACATGGCGCGCGGAGGTTACCTGCGCGATCACCCCGAGCGCGAGGGTGAGCTCGAGAGGAGCTACGGACTGCTCAAGAAGATCGCCGACGAGTTCTCCTCGAGTTACAGCGAGACGTTCGAGACATTGCGGGTCTTTCTCGATGAAAGAAGCGAGTACACGGGTGAGCTCGTCGCGGCCGAGAAGCAGTACATCGACTCGATCCGCCGCTGCGCCACGGCGGCAAAACGATTCGAGACGCGCCTCTCGGGCGCCGAGAGCACGATCGGCGACCGCTCGGCGGAGTACGGATTAGCGCTCGAGCGGAACACCGATTCACTCGTCCGGTTTAACGAACTCACCGCGCAGTTCGCGCTCTCGGCCGGCCGCGTCTCGTCCGAGGCCGAGCGGCTCCCGTTGCGCGAGGTGAACGATGAACTCGCCTCGTTTGGTACCGGCGTCGCCGAGCTCAACACCGTGCTCGAGTCTCTGATCTCGATCCTCGATCACAAAGTGGAGAAGGTGACATGAGACGGCGCGGACGGTCGGACGCGATGATGTACAGCATCTCCGAGTTCGCTTTCATCCTCGCATTCCTCTGCATCGGAATCGGCGCATTGCTGTACGGCCGGCTGCGCGCCGCCGAACGCATCGCCGAGTCGCACGAGAAAGAGATTGAGTTCCTCACGGCGGAGGTCAAGTTCCTGAACGAGCTTCTCGAGGAGAAACAGTACGGCAACGTCCCGTGCTGGCGCCGCCCCGACGGCACGATCCCGTTCGTCGTCGGCCGCCTCACGATCCACGCCGGCGACTCGATCTCGCTCGCCTCCGCGCGCACGGGTACACCCACGCGCCGCGTGAGCAACCTTGGCGCCGACGTACTCGAACGCAACCTCCGGCCCGCGGTGGCCGACCTTTTCCAAAGCGAACTGTCGTACGCGGGTGAGTACAACTGTTACCTCAGGATCGAGGTCGCAAACGAGACCGACAACTTCCCGATCTACCGCGACGTCGCGGCGATCGTGACGCGGATCGGCATGGTGGCGGTCCATGAGTAGCATCACACGCCGCGAGATCGCGCGGCTCACGGTTCTACTCGCAGCGCGCCGCGTTGTGGCGGCGACTCTCACGGCGGCGTACGTGCTGCGTGGGGTGGTTCGTGCGGTTGGGGCTGCGGCGAGAAACCTCACCGCGGTCGCGGCGGAAACGCCGGGACTGTCAATACTTTTGTGTAAATTTCTTAGACCGTAATCCGTCCTTCGAAC
>REEC01000273.1 GCA_007695285.1 Spirochaetaceae bacterium
CATCCCCCGCCCCAAATCGATGTCCATCAAGATCAGGTCAACGGTGGTGCCGCTTCCGATAACCTCGATCGCTTTTTCGCCGGTGCCGGAGGTCATGACCGAGAACCCCGCGTTCTCCAGCGTGATTCTCTCCACCATAGCAATCAGCGGCTCGTCCTCAACGAGGAGTAAAAGCTGCGGAGTGACACCGTAACAACCGAGGCGTCGCTCACCGCCGTGCGTCTCGCGGAAACGCTACGATAACACGGGTGCCGTGAGATTCACGCGCGCGCGACGACTCGTACCGGACGGTGCCGTTGAGCTGACCCACCATCGCCTGAACCATCATGACGCCGAACCCGGACGAGTTCGCCGGGTCAAAGGAGTCGGGAAGGCCCGGACCATTGTCCTCCACGAGGATCTCGATTATTTCTTCCCGACATACCGTGGTTACCGTAAGGTGCGCCGTCGGGATGTCGAGATCATCGGCTCCGACGTCGTCACGAAAAGCGTACTTCATCGCGTTTGTCACGAGCTCATTCACGATAAGCCCGACCGTTGAGAGACGCTTCGAGTCAAGAAGACACGGCTCCGGAGCTTTCGACTCGTCGGCATCGGCGGTCCGACAGGCATACCGGCCGGACTCTACCGTGACACGGACCCGCGCGGCTGCGGGGAAAAGCTCAACGACCTGCCGGACGAGAACCTGCAAGTAGTCATCGAGTGAACCTCCGTCGTGCATATCGGTACGATAAAGACGATCGTACAGGATCTGCATGCTCCGGAATCTGCTTCGCACGTCATTGAGAATGTCTTCAACCACGCGGTTTCCGCGGACCTGGTGCGCCTGAAGCGAGAGCAGACTGGTCATGACGTTCATGTTGTTCTTGATCCGGTGCTGGACTTCCTTCAGGAGCGTCTCCTTCTCCCGCACGAGCCGCGCGTTCTGCTCCTCGGTACGGATCCGCGTGAGCGTAACCCCGACCATTCCGGCGTATATCTCGAGCTCATCTCGGGCCTTCAACTGTCGGCCGCGCGAAAACAGCAGCGTGAAATCGCCGAGGATTCCGTCCGGTGTCGTGATCCGCGTAACCACGATCTCTCCAAGATCAAACGCGTGCGCGATTCTCTCCGCGAACGAAGCGACGAAACCGGGCGATACAAGAGACCCGAGCGATTCGAGGACCGTGGTTCGGTTATCGCCGAGCACGGCTTCGCGGACGGGGTCGTGAGCCCACCTGCGCCCGGCGAGTGGGAACCCGAGCATCGTCGTCGCCTTGGTGATATGGTCGGGAATCCCGGCAACCGCAGTGGTCGTGAAACTCCGGCCGTCCGGGTCGAAAAGGTTAAGAGCACCGTACGATGCGCCGGAAAGATTCAGAGCGGTTTCTACGATGCCGGTATACTCAAAGCTTCCGGGTGTCGAGGATTGGAGATCCGTTGCGGCCTCTACGAGGCGGAGGCGAGCCTGTTCGGCGGTCTTGCGGTCGGTGATGTCCCTCGCGGCGGCGTAAACGTACCGCCCTTTGGGTTTGGACCGCCACTCGATGAAACGGTACGAGCCGTCTTTGCTTCGATAGCGGTTCGTGAAGTTCAACACCTCCTCGCCGTCGGCGAGTTTACTCATTGCTCCAAGAGTTGCCGGAAGGTCGTCCGGATGTACAAAATCCAGAAACTTCCGGTCATTCAGCTCTTTCGTCGCGTAGCCGAGAATCCGACTCCACGCCTCGTTGGTTTTGAGAAAATTTCCCTCGACGTCGGCGATGCAGAGCAGATCCAGGTTAACCGTGAAAAAGCCCTCGAGCTCCTCGTGCTCTTTCTTGCTTTCGGTAACGTCAATGAAGACCGTCGTGAAGAAGAGTCGCTCCGTGGAGTACGCGTGTACGCGGTACCATCTGCCCAACGGCTCGCTGTACTGCTCGAACTCCCGCTCACCACCGCTCAGCGCAATTTCGCCGTAAAACGCAATCCAGTCGAACTCGCCGTTTTCGATTCCCGGCAGAACCTCGCGTACCGTCCGGTTGAGCGCTCCGTCTCTCGCGAGTCCGGTGAGTTTCTCGAACGTCCGGTTGAACTCGAGAAACTCGTAGTCGTACGGACGACCCCCGTCATCAAGCAAGATCCGATGGTAAGCGCACCCGATGATCGGGCTGTTCAGGATTGGATTGTCACGATCACTCATACGTATGCCGAAAACCTCACCACGGTTCGTGTCCCGCCGTCGCACTCCGTCCTGCAGGTACCGCGGAGCTGCTCCGCGAGCATCGTGACCAACGTCAGGCCGAACCCCGCCCCGGCCGGCGGCTCGTCCGGGTCGAAACCGGCAGGAAAGCCGACGCCGTCGTCTTTCACGGTGAAAGTCACGTCTCCGCCTTCACGAGTCAAGCCGATCGAGATTCTCCCCGTCTCCCGACCGACGAACGCGTACTTGAACGCGTTCGTCATAAGCTCGTTCAAGATAATCCCTAATGCGACCGCTGTTTTGGGATCGACCGGGAAGTCGGAGATATCGGTGTTTACGCCGACACTCGTGCGTTCTGGGAACACTCTCAGGATGGCCCCGATGAGATCCGAGAGATACTCCTTCACCGGAATCTCGCGGTGATCTCCGCTCACAAGCAGCTTCTGATAGAGCTCACTCAAACCGCGTACGCGGCCGGCCGCGACGTACAGAGCGCCGCGTACTTCCTCACTCGAGGCCGAATCGGCCTGCTGCCGAAGCAAACCCTCGACTGCAGCTACGTTGTTCTTCACGCGGTGATGGACCTCTTTGAGCAGCAGCTCCTTTTCTATCAGTTGGCGGGAAATATCGGCCTCGGCCTTCTTGCTCGTGCTAATATCCTGCGCAACGAGAAGCGCGCATCTCTCGCCGTGAAGCGCAACCGGCAGCACGGCGAATCGAATCCAGACGCTCTCTCCGGTGTCTTGGATAACTTGCTGGTCCTGCTCGGCACTTTCGGTACCGCCGTCGAGCACAAACCTGATCGCCTCGTTGATCGTGCAGTCCCGACACTCGGGGGTGTCGCCGCAACCGCCCCGTATCGCGACGCAATGCCGGCACCTGAGGTACTCGCCGCACAACGCCTTCCCATCACCAACTCCCGTCGACCGGAAAAGCCGGCGAGCCGCCGCGTTATCCTCGATGACCCGAGCGTTCCGATCGAACACGATGATACCGACGGGAACCGCCGCCATTATCGTTTCGAGTCTCCGAAACGCGTCTTCCACGAGCGCCTCGGCTTTCCTGTGCTCGGTAATGTCTACCGCCGACGCGGCGATGTATTTGGGTTCGCCGTTGTCGCCGGGGATCACGACGCCGCTCATCAACATCGGGAACTCCGTACCGTCACGCCGGACGTGCAAAATTTCTACCGGCGCAAACCGGCCTACCTCCAGCAGGCTCGAGAGCATGCGTTCCACGGTTTCCATCTGCGCCGCCGAATGGAACACCGAGACATGGCACCCGACGAGTTCCTCCGGTTCATAACCATGAATTTCGGCGAAGAAACGGTTCACGTAGATCAGGTTCCCGTGTAGATCCGCAATCGCGTTGCCGTAGACCGCGTTGTCGGAGATGGTTCTGAAACGCCGATCGGTCTCGGCTGCTTCGCTCTGCAGCCGGGCGTTGACGATCCCCCACCCGGCTTGTGCTCCGATTGCGGAACAGAAACGCACTGCTTCTCGGTTCAGCTGCTCCGGCGGCCGGGTGAAGATTCCCATCGCGCCGATCCGGTTGATCTCGTCGAGTTCGCGTTGATGCCGGTTCATTCGCTGTGCCGCATGAACACGTTCGGTCACATCGATGAAGATACCGGCGCAGCAGCCCTGCTTCGGACGATAAAGGCGGCTCTCGAAGTGCTTGCCCAACTCCCGGGAGTACCGGGTAATCTGCTCCGGCTTCCCGGAATCGGCCACGCGTCCGAACGCGTCTATCCAGGTCCGCTCGGTCTGCGGGAAGAGTTCCAACGCGGTGTGGCCAACGATGTCGTCGGGCGCCATTCCGAGACGTGCAGCGAACTCACGGTTGACCTCGGTGAAGCGGTAATCCACGGCCTTCCCGTCTCGGTCGCGGATGATCTCGTGAACGGCGAAAGCGTCGTTCATGTTATCAAAGAGATCCTGTATGCGACGTTCCGATTCGCGAAGCGACTCTTTGGATTTCCAGCGTTCGGTGATGTTGTGCACGACCACGGTGAACTCATCATCGCGAGTCGGAAAAACGCTCAGCTCGAACCAGGAGCCGGTCGGAGCGAAGAAAAACTCCTGCCGAGAAGCCGCGCGTCCGGCAAGGATCTCACCGTAAAGCCGGATCACGTCGTTCGCGCTCGGGCCCGGAAAAAGATCGCGGATCGTCCGACCGGTGACCTCCCGGACGGCAAGGCCGGTGTGCTTCTCAAAAGCGCCGTTAACCTGCAGGTATTCGCAGTCCTTCGGTTCTCCGTGTTCGTCGCGGATGAGCCGATGAACACAGAGGCCGTTGAGCGAGTGAGTGAAGGTATCGCCGACGGTGCGGCGCGTCTCGTGAAGCCGGAACGCCATACGAATAGAGGCAAGCAGTACCGTTTCGTCGCTGTTCTTCACGATGTAGCCGTACGAGGTGATGCCCTCGGTCTGTTCGACGATCTCCGGCTCCGTGTGGGACGAGAGAAAAACGAGAGGCAGATCGCGTTCGGCGAGGATGAGAGCCGCTGCCTCGGTGCCGCGCATCCCCGGCCCCAGGTCGATATCCATCAGGATCAACTCAACCGTCGTGTCGGCCGCGACAATCTCGACCGCCTTCTCGCCGGTACCGGTGGTGACGACCGTGTACCCGGCCCGTTCCAGAATCATCTTCTCCGCCATGGCGATGAGCGGCTCGTCCTCAACGAGCAGAATCGCGCGCGAACCGTTTTGCCGCATAGGCACTCCAGAGCTTTCACATTTTCGATTTTTGTGCGGCAATTTTAGCCGATTAACGGAGCCGATGCAAACGACACGGGTGTGTCGGACGTTCCCTTACCGCGCGAACAGGCTCGTGAGGTGCTCGACGCGTTTTGCGTTCACGCCCATATCGTGGTAGCCCACCCGGGAGG
>REEC01000123.1 GCA_007695285.1 Spirochaetaceae bacterium
CAAGCCCGTACAGCTCGAACCGCCCGTCGTAGTCCGTGAAGAACTGAACCGCGACGGCTTCGGGATCGTCGCGGCGCACCGCCTCGGCGACCGTAAGCGGGATCGCCCGACCGGTCGCATCGGCGAGCACCCCAGTAGCGCGAATCGACACGACGAGGTCCGGGCGTATGACGACCGCCGACTTATACGTCGGGTAGACCCAGAACGAGCTTTCACCCGCGTCGTATCCGTCCGCTAGAATCGGGAACTCGAGTGTGATCGGGTGGTAGCGGTACGATCGCAGAGCGGGCAGCACACCGGCTCCCCATCGATCGGCGAGAGCGGCCGGTCCGTCGATGCCGGGATTGACGCCGATGACGTCACTCGAAAGCGCGGCCCCCGGCGCAACGACGACAAACGAGTCGCGAATCGGACTCGACATAACAACCGTCCCGTCTGCAAACGCAACCGCGGAAGCCACGCGTATCGTGCTTCGGTGAAGCGACGTCGCGTCGTCGCGTATCGTCGACGAATGCGAGACCGATCCGTCGAACCGATACCCGTTGTACCGCACGGTGCCGCCAAGCCCAAAGTCATCGTGTAAACCAAACGGGAGCCCGGCCATCGTGGCGGAGTACCCGACCGAACCCGCGCCGGACTGTGAAGACGAGTAGGCAACCGTACTCCTGCCGTCGACGAGGTCGTGAGACGCGGAGAAGGTTCGTCGTGTGCCGGTGGGGGTCGAGACAAAGCTCAGACTCGCCGACGGTACGGCAGGGCCTGCATCGGCCCAATTGAGCGAACCCGCGAGCACGAGCGATGCACCGCGGCCGAGCGACGCCGACGACGTCAAACCGATGCGCGTCGCATCGGGGCGGTCGGCCCGGAAAACCGTGCGCTCGACGTTCACTCCGGCCGTGAGACGCGACGCTATCGACTGTGTCGCGGTCGCCGAAACTACCCATTCCTGCGGATTATCACCGGTGGCGCCGACGGGCGCGAACGACTCGCTTCGATACACGGCCCGCGCTGCGAGCGCGGGCAAAAAGAGGATCCCCGGATTGCGATACGAGTACGACAGTGCGACAGCACCGCCCGGACCGAGGCCCTCGGCAAGGCTCATCGCGATCTCCGACCGAAGATTTCCGAGCGGCGTCGCGACCGCGAAATCCGCGGAACCGACGCCACGATTCTCCCGCGTCTGAACCGCGGCACCAAGCGTGATCGCGTCGGTAAGGCCAAACCGGAAAGACCCGGTCGCGACAGGATACACCTCACCGACGGCGTTCGCCCCGAGAGTCGCGCCGAACGTCGATTCGCCACGAGCAAGAAGCGCCGAATCGTAGGCGAACGTGCGGCGTTCGAGGTCACGACTCCCTGAGGCATCGGTGACCGTAACTCGCACGTCGTTCACGCCGGCGAAAAGCGGAATACCGGTCAGAGAGTGCCGGCCCGCATCGAGAAAAACCGTCTTGAGCTCACGATCGTTCACAAACACTGTAACACGGCCGGGCTCCGGGAGAACGACGTCTACGGTTCCGTCGGGTCTGTGGTGACGCGTGGGGTCCACCACAAACGCGCGTTCGTACGAGACACCGTACAGCGGCTGTGCCGAGTGAAACAACCCGGTCGCCGGTACGACGCGACCGACCGACAGGCGTGTCGCGACTTCCGGAAAATCGCGCACGACTCGAATCGAACCCAGACTGAACATCGGTTCGACCAAAGAGTCAAACGTCACGAAAGACTCGAAAACCCACCGTCGGAAGTTAAAAACGGGTTCGACGGTTGCGTACACGGGATACGATAGACTCGCTCCACCGAGGCCGTCGGAGTCAACCCGCTGCTCGATTCGAGCCGAAATGTTCATGTACGCGGAGAACTCGACCGGCGAGAGCACCGTGGTTCGCGGCGCGGTGTACTCCGAACGGTACCGAACGGTTTCACCGAGACGATCCTCGACCGGTATCCGGATCTCGACGACGAGCCGGGCGGGATCGAAAGTCACGTCGATCCCGCGAAACCTCAGGAACTCGAACGTGACGAACTCGGTATCGACGCCCGAGATCTCGCGGATAAGCCGTGCGGTCACTGCGGCTCGTATCACGTCGATAAACTCGACGGAGACGGCAAAAGGAACGGAATCTTCGGCACGGAGTTGCGTCTCGAACTCTCCGGCCGGAACGCCGTCTATCGTGTACGGAAGAGGGGTCGCGAACCAGGTCGCGTCGGCGGCGGATAACGCGGCGACACCTGCAAAAAACGCCAGAACTATCGCAAATACGACCGCGCCGGCCGACTTACCGCCCACCCGCGTACTCAAACGTGATCTCCGGTGTCTCGAGGCTCCGATCGGACGGGACTCGGAGAAAGTGCCGACGCGAACTACCGGCAAGAAGGTTTTCATCCGCGATTCCTTTGAGCTCATCGGGTCCATACACGAGAACCTGTGATTGGTCGGTCTGAGCCGACGGAAAGCGGACCGTCACGGTCAAGCCGTCGAGGATCGTGTGCGCGGTCCCAGAGTTCCTAAAAAGAAGCTCGAAGCCATGGTTTTCGGCGTCGGAGACCGGTTTTACGTCGACGATTTCGACGTTTGCGCGCGCGCCCGGCGGTCGGACGTACACCGAACCCAGATACCGAAACATGATGTTGATCGCGCCGCCGCCCTCGCGCTGTTCAAACCTCACGGGAAGCTGCTCGACGACGATCCGAAAGCTCAACTCCGATGAAACACGCGACGAGCCCAACCACTGAACGCGCACGGTCTGCGTCGCTCCGGGCTGCACGATCGCTTGAGCGGGAAGAACGCGAAAAAGAGCCGACGCGTCGCTCATCGTCTCTTCGCCGAACTCGTCGATCGACCGCGCCGCCATCGCGATGCGCGTCGCGATCGGCTCGTTCTGCGTGTTCACGATCCGAAATGTCCGGACCGAGTCGGTCCCTTCGGGCGCAAAGACCTGCGTAATCGGCTCGAAGCGAAACGCAAATACGTGCGCCGCCGCGAAGAGATTCGCGACGGCGCATACCAGAATCACGTGATGACGACGCATTGTTCCTTCCTTTGCACCTTACTACGCAATCTTCACTTTGCGGCTATTGTGAAGGTCAACGTATCCTCGTACTCGTCGGCGTACATGAACTCCGCGCTTCCGGTGTAGCTGATCCGGACGTCCCGCGAGTTACCCAGAGCGCTGGTCCGACCGTTGACGTCGGCAACGATCGCCGATCCACCGCCAAAGACTACCGCGTCACCGTCGTACGTGATCGAGTACTGTAACGCGTCGTCGTTATCGACGTCGGCGCTCAGGAAAACTCCGTCCGAGGTTCCTTCCGCTGCTGCGTTCGCCGACGACAACGTAATCGTGTAGCCGCCGAGGTTATTGCTTCGCTCGTTGACGGTCGCGACGTGAAGGTCGGTCACATCGATCGACAAGTCGAGGCTGTTCGCCGCCGGCTCGGGGGTCACGGTGACCTCAAGAATGGCGGGAACCGTTCCACGAAGCAACAAAGTGCCGGTTGTTTGCGCTGCTGCGATACCGGCGACAAACATCAGGGCGATTACCGTATAAAAAGTCTTCTTGATCATTTCTTTTCTCCTCGCCCTTATTAAAGCAATCGCCGTGCCATCCGGCGAATTATTTGATCATTTGTGTAATATTAATTGCTGGATAAATTAATTCCTTTCTTTATATATAATTATAACGCCGGTTATTTTGTGGATCTTCACACCGTTTCGGCGGAAGTTGGTGAGAGGCCACCCCAGCCACCGGCAGAATTCGCCCATTTGGTCGAGCCCTCGCCGGAATGGTCGAATTCACGGCGTTTTGGACTCGATCCCGAGTCGTTCGAGCCGAGACCGAATCTTCCGCTCGGTCACTCCGAGCGCCCGAGCGGCCTCGCTTCGGTTGCCTCCTGCCTCGCGAATCGCACGAGCGATCAGATCAGTCTCGAACGCTCTCATCGCGACGTCGTACGTCGCATCGCGACCAGTGGCGTCGTCGCGACTAAGGTCGTCGCCGGGGGTGCTCGCGTCTGCCTGAGCGGCATCGCGTACCGCGGGGGGCAAGTCGGCCACCGTGATCATCGACCCGCGACACATCACGACGGCGCTCTCGATTATGTTCTCGAGCTCACGCACGTTACCCGGATACCGGTACTTCATGAGCAGGTCCATCGCTTCGCGCGACGCGGCTTCGACGTGCTTCTCGTTCCGTTCGGCAAACGTCGTGATGAAGTGCTCGACAAGACGCGGAACATCGATTCGTCGATCGCGAAGAGGAGGGATCACGACCGGTATCACGTTGAGTCTGTAGTAGAGATCGCTCCGAAACCGGTTCGACTCCGCCATCGCTTTGAGGTCACGGTTCGTCGCGGCAATAATTCGTACGTCGAGTTTTCTCGTCGCGTTCTCACCGACGCGTTCGATTTCACCGAACTGAATCGCGCGCAACAGCTTGACCTGAACGGCGGCCGGTACGTCGCCGACCTCGTCGATGAAAATCGTACCGGTGTGCGCCTGCTCAAACCGCCCGACGCGGTCGTCGGAAGCCCCCGTGAACGCGCCTTTGCGATGGCCGAACAGCTCGCTCTCTATCAGAGTCTCGGGCAGAGCCGCGATGTTCACCGTGACGAACGGCTTTTCGCTCCGCGGGCTCGCGAAGTGAATCAGCCGTGCGACAAGCTCCTTCCCCACCCCGCTCTCGCCGGAAATCAGAACCGTCGCTTTGCTTCTTGCGGAACGAGCGGCGACGTTCAATGTCTCGGCCATTACGCGGCTCTTGTACATGATCGCGTCGGACCCGAAGTACTCGGTGATCGTCTCTTGGAGTTTCGCGTTTTCGCGCGCGAAAACAGAGGCCTCGCTGACACGGACGAACAAGCGCTCGATATCGGTTTTTGACGTCGGTTTGACCAGGTAGTCTGCCGCACCTTTCTTCAATAGCCCGACGGCATCCTCCGTACTGCCATACGCGGTCATGATCACGACCGGAATCGACGGGTTGATCTGCATCACGCGTTCGAGCACGGCGTCACCGCTCGAGTTCGGCATCACGTTGTCGGTGAGCACAAGGTCGACGCTGTTCTGTGCGATGTGGCGTACGGCCGCCGTCGGGTCGGGGGTGGTGAACAGCCGAACCCGGGGGAGATCCATCGCGTCGCAGAAAACCCGGACGCGCTCGAGTTGCGTAGGATCGTCGTCGATCACGACGACGTGGAAAAACTGGTCTTCGGTGCGCACTTTTCTCCTGTTCCGAATTTCGACATAAATACAGCGATAGTAAAGAGCGCGGGAACGACGGCAGACACCGAGTAAGACAGCCGCCGGTCCGAATTTGACCTCACGGCCCACCGGTAGTATGTATTAACTGAGGTAGAAAAGATGTGGTATGCACGCTTAACGAAAATAATCGTATTGGGCGCGGTCGTCGTGGCGTTCGGCGCGTGTACAGGCCGGACACCGATCGCCGAAGAGCCGCGCCCCGAGGCTCCCCGGTACCAGGAGTCGCCGATGCTCCGAGACAGGGTCGAGAGCGGCGAACTGCCGCCGGTCGAGGAAAGACTGCCGGCGAATCCGTACGTCGTCGAGCCCGTTGAATCGGTGGGTGAGTACGGCAACCCGTAACGCGTCGTGCGCTACTACTCGTCCTCGACGGGTAGCCTCTCCGCGCGTTCCTTGAGCGCCCGCGACACCGAGAATTTGGGCGCCATGACGGCCGGTTTTGCGGGTATGATGACTTCATCACCGGTCGCCGGATTCCGCCCGACTCGGGCTTGGCGCGCTTTCTTCGGAGTAAGGCTCAAACGCCCGAGCCGGCCGAGCGGGACGCGCTCGCCCATGAGCGTACCGGCTTCGATCATCCCGAGATAATCGTCGACGACACTCCGAACCTGTGCCTGCGTGAGCTTGTTCCGCTTCGAGATGAACTGCACGATGTTTTTTGTCGTGAAGTGGTCGAGCTGCGCCGTTTCACGCGTGAGCGATCTGTTGATCTTTGCAAATCCGTTCGTCAGGAACAGAATTGCCTGGCGAAGTCGCTCGTCCTGGTCGGATGCCGGAAGTTCGGGCCGGAAGCTCGCAAGAATCAGCACCTCAGATGTGCTCTTGACCGATCCTCCCGAGAACGACGCAACCGCGTCTTTGGCGATTGTGCCGGCGACAGCGACACCGGTCTCGCGTACAAGATCCGGAACGTCGGCTCTCAGTTTGATGCTCGCGTACTCGAAGTTTCGTTTTCCGCTTTTTGCCGTCTCAAGCCCAACAAGAGAGCCTGAGTACGTGAGGATCAGCGCTGCGCGCGGATCGTCGGGTTGCAGTTCGTTAAGTTCGATCATGTCGAGCGCGGCGATCTGCGCGACGAAGAGCTTGTGCTTTTCGATCCAGTTTTGTGTGATCGCGTCGATCGTCTCCTGCCCTTCGGGCAGGCCCGACCCCGACACGAGTGCCAACAGATGCTCGCGAATCCGCGGCGGTATGTCGTGTGTTTCGTTCATGCTCGCATCGTACCACCGCGACGCGCGAATTGCTACGCGTAATTCGCGCATTGGATTGCAGTACGGAATGATGTACAGTAGAACGTAACCTTTGCTTTGGAGGTCTTATGGGAGAGTACATGGACATGCTGCCGGACGGGATCGGCGATCATATTCGGAGCATCGCTCGGACGTCAGGGCTACCGCCCGGCGACGAATCTCTGGAGCTGCTCGCGCAGGGATGGCTTGGGAAGAAGGACGCGTTTGAGGAACAGACGACGACGCTGAAGATGGAGGAAAAAGACGAGTTCGCGCTCGATAGCCCCGGCGGGGCTCTGGTTATGACGAACTCCGGTTCGTTGATCACCATCGCGCCGGTGTTCAACGATCTCCGACGTGTCGAGTACGTAAGCATCGGCCTCAGGCAGGACGTCCCGGACACGGCGGTAAACGAAGAGTCGACACTCGAGGACGACCTCCGCGTCGGAGAGCCGGCCAAGTTCACGAACGGCCCCCTGCAACAGAGTTCGGCCGTGTACAAGATTGCGGTCCATACAGAGAAAATGGAACCCGAGAAGGAAATTGAGAAACTCTCTGAGGCGACTCAAATCATCACGCAGGAATTCGTCGACGTGAACAGGACGATGGTCGTGGAGAAGGAAACATAGAAACCGACGGCTTCTCCCTTGAGCCGGCCACGATCGCCGAGGCGACCGAACCACCCGCGTCGGAGCCGTTAATTCGGCGCGTCTCGGCGGCGGCGGATGCACTCGAGAGCGAACCGCACGACTCGCGGCCGCGCGACGCGCGTGGCCGCCCCGGAGGGATCGTATACCTCTCACCGCTCGCTCGAACGCTGATTGTTCCAGACGTTCACGGACGCATCGGCTTCATCCGCGCGCTACTCGACCACCACATCTCGATCGACGATCAGCAGCTGCGGGTGATCGATGCGCTCCGCGCCGGGGTCGTGCAGGTCGTGTTTGTCGGCGATTACATGCATTCCGAAGCGCGGGGCGCCGAGCGCTGGCGCAAGGCGTTCGCCGAGTTCACCGGGGGCTACCATCGACATCGGAACATGGACCACGAGATGACCGAAAACTTGACGTGTCTGGACGCCGTGATCCGGCTCAAGTCCGAGTTTCCTGCAAACGTGACGCTGCTGAAAGGAAACCACGAGAACATCACGAACGAAGACGCGAACGGAAACCACTCGTTCCGTAAGTTCGCGCTCGAAGGCGTGATGGTGGCCGCGTGGATGGAGAAGTTCTATCCGATCGAACTGATCGAACAGATTGATCGCGTCGAGAAGGCGTTGCCGCTGCTCTGCGTCGGAGACTACTTTCTCGTGAGCCACTGTGAGCCCGTCCGGTTCTTCCCACAGCAGGAGGTGATCGAGTATCGAGATCGACCCGAGGTAACGCTCGGGTTGACCTGGACCGACAACGACGAGGCCGACCCCGGCAGCGTGAGTTCGATGATCTCGCGGTACCTCCAGATCGGCCCGGACGCTCCGGACTGGAGTCGGTGCTTCTACTTCGCGGGGCACCGACCGGTGCCGGGGAGATACCTCACGCGCGCCGACGGACGGTTCGTGCAGATCCACAACCCTGCCGCGAAGATTCTGGTCGAGATCGTTGCTGACTACCCCATCGACCTCGATCGCGATATCATCGAAATCTGAAGCGGAACTGAACCGAGGGAAATCGTATGGCAAAAATGCCGAGTTCAATAGGCAAATACACGATCACGGCGCAGATCGCAAAGGGTGGGATGGGCGAGGTGTTCAAGGCCGAACACCCGACGCTCAAAGGCTCGCTCGTGATCAAGCGTCTCACGATGCGCGGCAACAAGAACATCCGCGACAGGTTCCTGCGCGAGGCGCGGATCATGATCGATTTCAAGAGCGAGTACATCGTGGACGTGTACGACCATTTTCGCGAAGGTAGTTCGTATCATATCGTCCAGGAGTTCATCGACGGGATGTCGCTCGATGAACTGATCGAACGCGAACGGTACCTTCCCGAGCCGGTCGCGCTCAGGGTATTCCTGTACGCGTGCAGGGCGGTTCGGTACGCGCACGCGAAGGGCGTCATTCACCGTGACATCAAACCCGGGAATATCCTCGTCTCACGCGAAGGGCACGTCAAACTCGTCGATTTTGGAATCGCGTCGATGCGCAGCGCCGAGACGACCGACGAGTCGCTCACGCGCGAGGGCATGACGCTCGGCACCCCGTCGTACATGGCGCCCGAACAGTTTCACAGCACGCGCGACGTCGACGAACGCGCCGACATCTACTCGCTCGGCGTGATGTTATACGAGTCTGTCACCGGGAAGAAACCGTTCCCCGGATCGATCAACCCCGAAACGCTCCGGCTCATCCAAATCGGCAAGTGCCCGCGCCCACGCAAACTCAATCCACACGTCTCGCGCTTCGCGCAGCGCCTGATCAGGCGATGCATGCATCCGAAGAAGAAGCGCCGCTACGGCGATCTGGGTCGGATCATCCGGCTTGTCGAGCGGAGGCTCGGGGTAAGGCCGTCGCTTCACGATCCCCATGAGTCTGCCGCGGTCCTGTCCGCGTACGTGGCCGAGCGCCCGTACGTCGAGCCGAAACGCCCGATTTCGAAGCGTGCTGCTCTTGCGGCAACGGTCTTCGCGGTCGCGATCGTGGGGATCATCGCGTTCGGTGTGACCCACGGCTATCATCGGGCGCTGTTCGATCCCGACGGACACGGCGCGTTCAGCCTCGAGATCGAAGTGACCGGTGAGCCTCGCCCACCGTCGGACCTCTTCATCGAGGCGCGGCTCTACACCGGAACGTCACCGGTCCCGACGAGGCTTCCGGTAACGGTCGTGCACGCCGAACCCGGTCTCTCGTTTGGAGGGTTTCTCGCCGATACTCTTGGATTCGCCGCGGGGTCCGCTGAATCGGCGCCGGCGCCCACGTCCGATGCGACGCGGTTCAGAACTCTGCGCCGGTATCTACCCGTCGGACGACACCGGATCGAGGTACGGATCGAGTCGCGCGTCTACGTCGAGTCGTTCTACGTCCACTCGCGCGTCTCGGGGCCTTTTGGCGCGACGGAGCCTACGCGTATCGCGGTTTTCCATCGCGCGCCCGATCCCGGCCCGGTGAGTCTTACCGCGACCGTTCGCGACCAGGTATCAGGACGCGACATCACTTCGGGCACGCGAATCCGCGTCCGACGCGGCGCAACCTGGGTCCATCACGACCCCGACGTACCGATCCCTCGCACGCGCGACGGTCTCTACGAGATCGCGATCACGCGCGACGGCTATTACGACAAGACATACACCCTCGAAATCGATACGGCGCAAAGAGATGCGCTCCTCGCGGCCGGACTCGTCCCGAGGCCGGGAGCGATGGAACTGCGGAGCACGGTCGAGAGAGTATCGGTTTCTCTTGACGGGAGTTCGCGGTACATCGAAGGAGGACGGACCGCGGAGCTCGG
Organism: Spirochaetaceae bacterium; assembly: GCA_007695285.1. Lineage (GTDB taxonomy): Bacteria > Spirochaetota > Spirochaetia > DSM-27196 > PXBQ01 > PXBQ01. Next base: position 9,933 of record REEC01000123.1, read on the forward strand.
CTCGCTCGAGCGACTCGGGATCGAAAGCCCGATGAAAATCGTGCTGCCTCCCCGCACGTACATGCTCCGCCTCGACGCCGGACGCCGCGGCACGATCGAGCTGCCGGTTCAGGTCCTCGAGGGCTATACGCAGGTGCTGAACGTGTCCGTCGACGACGACAATACCGTCCGCGTTGTCCCAGGGCCCCGCGCAAGAACGCCGGAAGTAGGAGAGTAGGAAATGTCACTTTGGATACGTCGCGTACTACTGTGCGCCTTGGGGGCGATCGGCGGGCTCGCCGCGTGGCCCGCGATGGAGGCACTTCTTGCCGCGCAGGTTTCGTTCCCGAGTTACTTGAGCTTCAGCCTCGCAGGCGGGCTAGTGTTCGGGCTGGTGTTCGGGGCTTTTTTCGGCAGCGCGGACGGAATCGTCGTCGGCCGATGGAGTAGGATCGGATTCGGTGTAACCGTCGGCGCCGCGATTGGCGCGGTCGGAGGCCTGATCGGGTTTCTTGTCGCGCAATCGGTGTTTCTCGTGATCGGAGAGTCGATAACGCGCGGCGAAGCGGCTCTCCGCAGTTGGGGCGTTCCGGTCTCACGCGCGGTCGGCTGGGCGATTCTCGGCGCGTTCGTCGGCGCCGCGGGCGGGGTACGCTCGTTGAGTCCGCGGAAAATCCTAATCGGTGTGATCGGAGGCCTGCTCGGCGGCGCCGCGGGCGGGGCGATCCTCGAGTTTGTCCGTGCGGCGTACCCGTCGTTCGGCGGAGCGTCGTTGATCGGCCTCGTCGTCGTCGGGCTGAGCATCGGCGCCGCGTACGCGATCGTCGAGAAAAGACTCTCATTCGGTGTTCTGCGCCTCTTGAACGGCGCGTACAAGGGCAAGGAGTACATCCTCAACCAGCGAAAGATGTCGATTGGAAGCGCCGGCGGGTGCGACATAGTGCTGACGGGATACCGAAACGTCGAGCCGGTGCACGCGCGGCTTCTCGGACACGGCACGGAACTCGCGATTGCTCCGGGCGACCCGGGGCGGATGATCACGGTGAACGATCAGGAGCTCGCCGGACGCGTACTCAAGTACGAGGACGTCGTGAAGATCGGCTCGGCTCGGCTTTTTTTCAAGCACGAGTAAGGTGGGGATTTGGATATGAGATATCGGGGAAAAAAGACGTCGTCGGTGCGAAGCACCGTCACGAACGTGGCGTGCATCGTATTTGCCGTGATTATGGCGGCACTACCTTTCGCGAACGCCGCCGCGCAGGAGGTCGGAATTACGCAGGTCGACACGTCGCGTCTTTTGACGCGGCAGGAAGTCTCTCTGTACGTCGACGTCTCCGATGAGTTCGGAGCGCCGATCGAAGGCCTCACGATCGATCAGTTCAGGATTCGCGAGTCCTCCGACGACGGGCTGACGTTCGCGGAGACGCGTCTCACGGGGTTCACCGCGCGCGCCGCGGAGGTCGACGGGATCACGTTCTATCTTGTCGTCGATAACTCCGGGAGCATGTACCGCACGATCGACGGACGCCGGACGGACGATACGGATGAAATGCGGATCTCGTTCGTGCGCGACGCGATTCGGACGTTCCTGCGGTCGGTCGACGGACCACGCGACGCGGTGGGACTCGCGGAGTTCAACACGCGCTACACTCTCCACTCCGAACCGACCCGTGATACGGAGCTTCTCGAACGGACTCTCGACCAGATCACGTATCCCGCGCCCGGTGACGAGTACACCGAGCTGCACGCGGCGATCATCCGGACCGCGGAGAAGATCACAGCGGAGATCGAAAGTGACGACGCGTCGCGCAGCGACGTTCCCGGCAGACGCGCGATAATCCTGCTCTCCGACGGTGAAGACTTCCCGTTCATCCGAGGCGAACGTCGCCCGCATCCGGAGTACGGTGAGAGAATTTTTACAGCCGACGAGTCGATCGAGGCCCTCCGGCACGCGGGGGTCTCGCTGTACGTGATCCGCTTCGGAGACGAAAAAGACCAGAGCGTTGACCGGATCACGGCCGAGTCGGGCGGGCGCGTGTACGATGCGGGAGACGGAGGTGAGCTCACCGACGTGTACCTCGATATCAGAGAACGTGTCTTGCGCGAGTACCGGATCACGTACCGAGCGACGATGAGCCCGGCCGAGCGACGCATTCTCGAGATCGAACTCACGCGAGACGGGCGTTCGGTGACAGGGCGGCGGACGTACTTTGCCGGAACGCTTCTCGGCCTGCCCGGCTCAACACCGACGATCTACCTTCTGATCGCGCTCGCGCTCGCGCTCGTGCTGTGGTACGTCGTGTCGCGTTTGCGGTTTGCGAACTCCGCGAACACGGCAAATCTCGAGGTGTTGGCAGGAGGCGCGACGAAGGTGTTCCCGATTACCGGACAGAAGACCGTGATCGGCTCGAGCAACGACGACGACCTCACGATTACAGGAGCGCCGAATCTCTCATCGGGTCACGCGACTATCGTGCACGACGAGAAACGACAGGAGTACACCGTCGTGAGCGATGCACCGTTCAAAATAAACAACCGACGCGTAGAGAAAGGGCACAAGCTCTCACCCGGTGACGTCATCAACGTCGACGGAACACTGATCGTGTTCGACGAACCCGTCGATCCCAAACCCAAACGTCCGAAGCAGTAGTACTCGGCGTTGGGGTCCGCCACGCCCCCGGCAGGTTTGGGTTCACCGGTGAGTTCGGAGTCACCGTTGACGGCGTCGAGAACAATAAGGTACCATTTGTCTTCACTCACAGAATTTCCAACGGAAATCCACACCGAAAAGGAGCATGACATGAGCCAAAAGGCATTGATCGTATGGGGCGGATGGGATGGCCACGAGCCGAAACTCGTAGGCGAGCGATTCGACGCCGTGTTGCGTAAGGAAGGATTCGAGGTCGAAGTATCCAACAGCCTCGATAGTTTTCTCGATCTCGAGAAGCTCATGGGACTCGACCTCATCGTCCCGGTCTGGACGATGGGCGAAATCACGAAGGAACAGACCGAGCCGGTAATCGAAGCGGTCGCATCGGGCGTCGGTTTGGCGGGATGCCATGGCGGGATGTGCGATTCGTTCCGGAACTCGGTTCAGTGGCAGTTTATGACGGGTGGCAACTGGGTCGCGCACCCCGGCGGCGACGGCGTCGAGTATCGCGTCGAGATCAAAAACTCGTCGAGTCCGCTCGTCGAAGGGATTTCCGACTTCACGGTCAAGTCGGAGCAGTATTATCTGCACGTCGACCCGGCGGTTGAGGTCCTCGCGACGACCCGCTTCCCTGAAGTGACGTGGTTTCACTCGACGAACCGAAAAGTCGACATGCCGGTCGTCTGGACGAAGCGCTGGGGCCACGGACGTGTGTACTACAACTCGCTCGGTCACCACAACGACATCTTTGACGGCCCCGAGGCACTCGAGCTGATGCGCAGAGGACTGCTCTGGGCCGCGGAAGGTCGCGCGATCGCACGCAAGGACGGCCTCACCTCGGACGAGTTCAAAAGCGAAAAGAAGATGTTTTAGGGGCTGGGAAACAATGAAAAAACTGAAGGTCGGAATCGTCGGAATCGGCAAAATCAGCGGAATCTACTTGGAAAACCTTACGGGAATGTTTTCGGACGCCGTCGAGGTCACCGCGCTCGCGGATCTCGTCCCCGAGCGCGCGACCGAAGCTGCCGAGAAGTACGGTATTCCCGAGGCACTATCGGTCGAGAAACTCGTAGCGAGTGGGAACGTCGAGCTCGTACTCAACCTCACGATACCGAACGCACACTTTGACGTGTGCATGAAGGCGGTTGAAGCCGGGAAGCACACGTACGTCGAGAAACCGCTCTGCATCACGCGCGAGGAAGCCACACGGCTGCTCGAGACTGCGGAGAAGCGCGGGGTACGCGTCGGATGCGCGCCGGATACATTCCTCGGGGCCGGAATTCAGACATGCCGGAAATTGATCGATGACGGCTGGATCGGGACTCCGGTCGCCGCAACGGCGTTCATGATGGGGCACGGACACGAAAGCTGGCACCCAGACCCCGAGTTTTACTACAAAGTCGGTGGCGGTCCGATGTTCGACATGGGGCCGTACTACCTCACCGCGCTCGTGAACCTCATGGGTCCGGTCGCACGGTTGAGCGGCTCGGCGAAGAAAACATTCGAGACACGGCTCATCACGAGCGAACCGAAAAAAGGCACCGTGATAGACGTCGACGTTCCGACTCACGTCGTCGGCGTTATGGACTTCGCATCGGGAGCGGTCGGCACGATCATCACGAGCTTCGATATCTGGGGGCACACGCTGCCACGGATCGAGATCTACGGCACCGAAGGCTCGCTCAGCGTGCCCGACCCGAACACGTTCGGGGGTCCGATCAAGGTGCGCCGTTCGAGCGCGCCGGAGTGGTCAGATATCCCTCTCGCGTACGGCTACTCGGAGAACAGCCGGGGCCTCGGCGTCGCTGATATCGCGCGTGCCGTCGCCGGAAATACGGACCACCGAGCGTCAGGAAAGCTCGCGTATCACGTACTCGAGCTCATGCACGGGTTCCACGACGCGTCGAGCTCCGGGACGTACTACGCGGTGCAGAGCACGTGCGATCGCCCCGAGGCGCTGCCGATGACACGGTAGCCTATCCGCCGATCCACCGCAGCAGAACGAGGAGGACGAGATGAAGTACACGAGACTCGGTTTCACGGGTTTGAAAGTATCTGAAATCTGTCTGGGGACGATGACGTTCGGTCAGACGACCGACGAAGCAGACGCGCAGAAAATGGTCGACCTCGCGTGGGACAAGGGGATCAACTTCTTCGACACGGCCGACACGTACGGCGGGGGCCGTTCCGAGCAGATCCTCGGCGCGGCGCTCGGTGCGCGTCGGAAAGACGCGGTGGTTGCGACAAAATTCTTCAACCCGACCGGAACCGGGATCAACCAGTCCGGAGTGTCGCGGGCGCATATCCTCGACGCGATCGACGCGAGCCTCAGCCGACTCAAAACCGAGTACATCGACGTGTACTACGTCCACCATCTCGACATAGAAACGACGACCGAAGAGATGCTGCGCGCACTCGACGACCTCGTCCGGTGTGGGAAGGTCCGGTACATCGCGTGCAGCAACTACCCCGCGTGGCGGCTCTGCGACGCGATCTGGATCAGTCGGACGCAGAACCTCGAACGGTTTGCGTGCTACCAGGCGCAGTACAGCCTTGTCGTACGCGACATCGAGCAAGAGCTTGTGCCGCTCTGCGTCGATAAAGACCTCGGAATCGTCGCGTGGTCACCGCTTGCAGGCGGCTTTCTGAGCGGAAAGTACAAACCCGGATCTCGAACGGCGCCGGGCGCGCGTTCGGAGAAGGGTTGGGTCTGGCCGGAGAAACTCTTTCCACCGACGGCGGATCAAACGGTCGAGAAGCTTCTGAAGGTTTCGGCGGAAATCGACCGAACGCCGGCTCAGGTCGCGCTCAGGTGGGCAGCCGAACAAAGCGGCGTCGCATCGGTGATCGTCGGAGCACGAACAATAGAGCAGCTCACGGACAATCTCGGAGCCGCCGGATGGGCACTACCGGAGACCGTCGAGAAAGATCTCTCGGCGGTCTCGCGCCTACCAGACCGGTACCCCGCGTCGCTCGAGAACTCGATGGTCGAGCGCCGCGCGGCCGCCGTGAGCATGCCGCCTGGATAGCCCAGCCAAAAAACCGGCGAACTCAGTGGGTGATAGTTTCTGTTTCGATTGTGTCGGTTGCTTCCGGCAACCGGACACCGGCAGTCGGCGTCCGGTTATCGGTTAGACAAAAATGCGCGGTGAGTAGTTGCGGAGGTTTGAGTCGTACTCGGTCTTCGAACGGTCCATATTCCTTGAGATTACCTCCGCGCGGTGAACCTGACGCTTCCAGACGCGCGCCAAACCGCGAAACGGGATCGCCGAGAAAAACCGCGTGAACGCGTTGCCGTACCGGAGTGCAAAACTGTCGGCAGCTTCATCGGGACCAACGTCGAATCGACGTTCTTTGAGGTAGTACCAGTGGTCGGAAGCCTCGAGGTACAAGTCGCCGACCGTTTTGTCCGGAAACGCCTTCTTGATCTCACCTTTGTCGAGCGCAGTCGTGAGCGGTGTCAAAACCGTTGCGTTCCACGACGCGACCGCTTCGTCCCACGCGTGATTGGCGTGTCGCTCGGTATCGAGCAAGTACTTGTGAACGGAGACGTGTTCGTGCACGCGGCTCTGCGCGTCGGCGCGCGAGAACGCAATCCCCAACCTTTCGAGTACTTCGAGTGTAGTCTCTACACGTTCTTTTGTTTGAAAAGTATTCATCCTATTTTTCTCCCCTATATATGAGCGGAAATATTACGATTCAGGGAGCAAACGGCAAATCGCCGCCGCCGGCGGGCCGCTACTTCTGATTGCGTGCGGTCGCGTAAATTGATACTGTTGCGTGATTCCGAAGAATCGAAAAACCGCAACACGAGGGACGGAGTGACGATGACGACGCTATACCGGAAGCTCACTGCCGTCGACCGACGGGTCTCGCGTCGACTCAGGCTTGAAACACAGTCGGGCGGCCGCTGGATCGCCGCGGTCATCTTCGCGCACTCGGGAGACACGATCCTCTGGACGGTCGGGACAATCGTGGTGCTGGTATCCGGCGGTGCGATATGGCGCTATCGCGCGGCGGTGATCTTGGTCGGGCTGATCGTTCAGACCGTCGCGGTGCCGCTCCTGAAGTTGACGGTCCGTCGAAAACGCCCGGCGGGCACGTGGGGTGGCGTGTACCGGCGGTTTGATCCACACTCGTTCCCGTCCGGACACGCCGCGCGGGCGGGCATGCTCGCGATCGTAACGTGGCTCACGGGCCCGGTGTGGCTCGCCGTTCTTGTTCTCGCGTGGGCACCAGTCGTCGCGACGGCGCGAATAGCCACCGGTGTTCATTACTTCTCGGATGTGATCGCAGGACTTGCGCTCGGAATCACGATCGGCGTCGCGGTCGTCCTCGCCGAACCCCGGCTCTCGGAGCTGCTACTGCAGTTGCTGTCGTTCTGAGGCCTTCATGAAGCTTGACTCCGATCGTCATAAGACGTATCATACCGGTGCCTAATGGGGGTGTAGCTCAGTTGGCTAGAGTACTTGAATGGCATTCAAGGGGTCACGGGTTCGACTCCCGTCACCTCCAGTAACCATTTGGCGAGATGACGCCGCTCGGTTTTCCGACCGAAGGCGTCGGGTAAAACACACAAGACCGATGAGTATGAGTTCAGAGCGGGACAGCGACAACCTCTTCACGGGCGAGATTGACCCCGACGTCGCGGAACTCATCGGCTCCGACAACGAGGACGGCGTTCCCGAGTTCGACGATCTTTTCGGCGACGACGGCGACGCCGCCGATCTCGAGGAACTCGATACCACCGTTCAGAGCTTCACCGCGCCGGAGAAAACCGAAGAGCAGGTCAAGCCGTTCTTCACCGACAAAGAGTACTACAAAAAAGTTCTGACCGACGAGGGAGCGATCGCATCGCGAGTTCACTCGATCTTCTCGTCGTTCCTCTCGACGCAAGACCCACAGGAGCGCGCAGACGCACGGTCGCGCTTGGTACCGGCTTTTTGGGAACTCGCTTCCGGCATTGCTGCCAAAGTCGGGTCGCGTATGCCGATGCCGAAACGTCTGTTTATGCGGTACGGCGTGTTGCTGCCGACCGCGATTTCGGCCGAACAGCGACACCTAATCGCAAAGATCATATTTGAGAACCAGAGTACCGAACCGATCTACTACGTCGACGAGTGGCTCGAGGCCGTCGCGAACGGTCGCGTCAACCCGTCGGCTACCGATGAGACCAAAGCACCGCAAAAGAACGACACTCAACGCGTGAACGCGCTGCTCGAGAAAACGCGCGGCCGGTACGACGCCCAAATGACAGTAATCCGCAACCACACGCAGGAGATCGGGTCGCAGGAATCCACGCTCAAGGAGCGCGTCGAGTTTCTATCGAATCACGACGTTCGGACCGACCTCGAGAACGTCATGGCGCCGTACAACGACGGTCAGAGAACCGCCATAGGCGAGATCAACGCGATTATTCGACGACTGGGTATTCTCAATAAGGAACTCACACGCGAGATCGCCGAGCTTGAGAAGATCCAGGAACACCTTGACGAGCTGAGAGAAAAGGAAGGTGAGGCCGGCCAAAGCTCGAGTATGGACTCGAAACTCAGCGTCACCGAGCTGCAGACGATACGCCAGATGGCGAAATTGTGCGTGGGACGTCAAGGAAATCACTTCCCGGTTCTCATGAAACAGTACATGCGAACCAATATCCTTGACGTAACGACGCGCGAGAACCTCATTAATACGTTGATTCAGGTCGAGTACCTCGACCCGGAGGTTTTCCTCCGAACGTTCAAACAGCAAACAAACAGAATTATCCCTAACATGATTTTGATCCCGTGTTACGGCGACGCGGGGGTGTGCTGGGAGCCGTTTGAGCGTTTCAACCGGGCGACCAGCCGTGGACGGCTCGCGATTCCGATGTATCCGAAGGATGTCCGGACCGCGGTCGTTGCGGCGCTCGGTGACCTCCGGTGGCAGGTTGCCAAGGAAAAGGCACAGCACTACTGGATGGAGGAAGGGCTGACCGGCTGGTACTACCAATGGTTCTCGGACAAGAAAATGAAGGGCGACGTGAAGGACGCGTTCATCCAGGACTATATCCTCTGGATAACAAAAGAGAGCGAAGCGACTCAAAAACTCGATCGCGACGTTCGGGGTATCTTCTGGAGGTACATTCCGTTTCCTCAGGACATCAAGGAAAAGCTGAAAAACCGGGGTTTCGTGTATAGCGAGCTCTTCAAGAAAGACCAGAATCGCGCGATATCCGACGGATATTGAGTCGGACGTCTCGTTTTTTTCTTTTTGATTACTTCTTTTTTGTCCGGAAAATCGGGTCGAAGTACTTCTCCATCTCGATCTTGTCGGTAAGGTGCTTGATGAGGCGGTTGTAGATGAAGTACGTCGCGACGATCGACCCGACAAAAATCACAAGCAGCGCCATCGAGTTGACGCCTTCGGACAGGACGGGAGCGAGAAACCGCGCGTACAGAATGAACACGACAAGAAAAAGCACCATCATTATCGCGACGTTCGCAACCGTCGCACCGAGCACAAAAAGAACCGTGTTGAGTTTCTTATTCACGAATCCGTCTCCTTTCCATCACGAACAATGTTACAACCAGAGTGATTCCACCGACAACAACGGACGCGTCGGCGACGTTGAACGTCGGCCACCGCTCCATTCCGAACAACCCGTAGATGCGAACGTCGATGAAGTCGACGACACCTTCCGGTCGAAATACTCGGTCGATCAGATTGCCCGCACCGCCGCCGAGGATCCCCGCGATCGCCCATCGCTGAGCCGGTGAGAACTCATCGGACCGCCAGTAGTACACGAACAGCAGAATGAGCACGACGATTGGGATCGCCGCGAACAAAACGGTACGCACCGGATCGGGAAGATCTCGCCCGATGCTGAATGCAATCCCCGGATTCCGGGCGTGGATGATCCGAAGAAAATCACCGATCACGGGTATTACGTGGCCCGACCGATAAACCGGTTCAACGGCGAACACGATAATGGCCTTGGAAATCTGATCGATCACGACTATCGCGATCGAAAGCACGAGCGGTATGATCTTTGGCCTCACGTTTCGTTCCACTTTTTCATCGGCCCCTCTTGGCTATCAAATCTCGGCCACGCCGGTTAAAACCCGGTCGGCAAATCGACGTACACGGTTTTCAGCCCCGTTTCGCGCGCGAGCCGGTCGGCCGTTCGCCGCACACCCCATGTCTCGGTCATATAATGCCCACCAAACACAACGTTGATGCCGGACTCCATCGCTTGGTGGTAGATCGTGTGACTCGCGTCGCCCGTGATGTACAGATCGAGCCCGTCGGCAATCGCTTCCGCGACTTCAAAAGCAGCGCCCCCCGAAACGATCCCAACCGACGTAATCTCGGAGGGTCCGAATCGGAGGACGCCCAGTGTCTCATCGGTATGCGTGAAAAGCGTTTCGATGATCCTGTCGAGCAAGACCGGAGCCGGTAAAGAGCCTTTGCAGCCGATCGCCGTGCCTTTGTACGTTCCAAACGGCTCGATTTTTTCTAGTCCGAGCGTCTCGGCCATCGACGCGTTGTTCCCGAGTTCCGGGTGTTTGTCCAGCGGCAAATGCACGGCGTACAGCGCAAGGTCGTTCTCGATCAGACATCTCATTCGCTCAAAAAAGTAACCGGTCACCGGGATTGGCGCTCCCCAGAACAGGCCGTGGTGAACAAACAGCACCTCAGCGCCCGCTTCGGACGCACGGAGAAAAACCTCGCGACACGCGTCCACTGCAAACGCGACAGTCGATACATCGCGGGTGGTGTCCCCGACTTGAATACCGTTCATCGATGAGTCGATTCGAGCCAAGGGCTCGATCTCGAAAATGGACCGGAAATACGCATCAAGATCGCGTAGCAACATTCGGCCATTATAACGCGCCGGACACGAAGATCAAGGGCCGAAACGATTTTTGCCGAACCCACTGGTATGCGCGTTCTTTGTGAGCCAACTTGTGGAATGCGCCACCCGAAATCAGTATTATACCCGTATGTCACACCGTACGGTTGCGTCGCCCGCGCCGATTATCCAACATACCGACCCGTACAGCATCCGCGAGATCCCGGCAGCCGCGACCGCTTTCGGGATATCCGCCGATGAGATCGAGGCCCTCGACAGGACCCAAACGCCGTTCGAGATCATCGGCCAGCCGCGCGCGACGCGCGCGCTCGAAATGGCGATCCGGATCGAAGCGAAGGGCTACAATATCTTTGTCGTCGGCCTTCCGGGAACCGGGAAGAGAACGGCAATCCGCAAAATCCTCTCGAAACATCCCCGAGCGCCGGAAAAGCTACGCGATGTCGTGTATGTCCACAACTTCGCGAACCCGACCGAACCACGCGTCCTGTACTTCGAACCCGGCGCCGGGCGGGTGTTCCGCGCGGCCATGCGCGAGTTGGTGAGCAAAGTCACGACGCACCTGCAGATGGTGTACGAAAACGTTCAGTTCAAGACGCGACGCGACGAGCTGTTGATGAGAACCGAAGGTGACGAGAGCCGTCTTCTCTCGGAATTCGAGTCGAAGCTCGACACCGAGGGATTTGCGCTGATCGAACTCGACGGCGAAGAGGCTCAGAGAACCGATATTGCACCGGTTGTAGACGGCGAAACCACAAGCTTCGACGCTCTACAGAAACGGGTCCACGCGGGAGAAATTCAGGAGTCGCACTGGAAAAAAATCCGGGAGCGATACTACCACTTCGTCGACGAGATGAACAGCATTTTCCACAAGCTCCGGCTCGACCGGGAAGAAACCGAATCGGCGCTAAAGGAGCTGCAAATCGCGATCGTTCGGCCCGAGATCGAGCGTGAGATCGAGTCGGTCAGACAGCGGTTCCCGGACACGCGAACCGAAAAACACCTCTCGGCGGTTCTTGAGGAAATCCTCGCCAACCTCGAGCAGTTTCTGCCGGAGGAGCAGGAGAAGCACGATCAACCGTACACGGCGCGTTTCGACGTCAATATTGTCGTCGATAACGCGGAGACATCGGGTTCGCCGATCGTCTTCGAGAGCCACCCCGACTACGCAAAGCTGTTCGGGTCGCAGGAAGTGATGATGGATCACGGAGGCGAGCCGCGGAGCACGTTCATGATGCTGCGCGCCGGATCGCTTGTGAAGGCATCGGGAGGGTTTCTCGTCTTGCGTGGCGAAGACATTTTTGGAGTCGACGATCTCTGGAACGGTCTCAAACGAGCGCTGCTCGACGGGCAGATCGAGATTCGGAACACTCCCGGACCGTTCAACGTACCGGGTCCATCGCTCAAACCCGAACCGATCGAGATCGACGTAAAAGTCATCGTAACCGGAAGCGATGCGATGTACGACCTACTTTTCACGATGGACGAAGAGTTCCAAAAACTGTTCAAGGTTCCCGCGGAGTTCGACTCGCTGATGCCGCGAACCGAAAATACTACGCGTGAGTACATCAGTTTCATTCGAATGATTACTGCCGATGAGAATCTGCTTTCGTTCTCGTACGACGGTATCGCACGGATCGTCGAGTACGGCGTCCGGCTGTCGGAATTCCGCGACAGGTTGAGCACGCAGTTCTCGTACATAGCGGACCTGATTCGGGAGGCCGATTACTGGGCGCGTCTCGACGGAAAATACGAAGTCACGCGGGCTGAGATCGAACGCGCGCTGTCCGAGAGAAAATTTCTGTACAACCTGCCCGAAGAAAAAATCGATGAGCAGATTCTTTCGGGAGAACTGCTCGTCTCGGTCCGCGACTCGGCGATCGGAAGGATCAATGGACTCGCGATCCTCGATCGGGGATTCTACTCGTTCGCGCGCCCGATCCTGATCACCGCCCGCGCGGCGCCGGGGACCGACGGAATCGTGAACATCGAACGCGAGTCCGGTCTCTCGGGAGAGATCCACGACAAAGGTGTCTACATCATCGAAGGATACCTTCAATCAAAGTACGCGCGTGACTTCCCGCTCTCGGTTCGCGCGAGTGTCTGTTTCGAACAGTCGTACGTCGAGGTGGACGGAGACTCGGCGTCGTCGACCGAGATCTACGTGTTGCTCTCGGCGATCGCGGAAATCCCGTTGCGTCAGGACATCGCGGTAACCGGAAGCGTGAACCAGATGGGAGAAATTCAGCCGGTCGGAGGCATTAACGAAAAAATCGAGGGCTTCTACGAGATCTGCCGAAAAGCCGGTATCACAGGTACACAGGGCGTGATCATTCCGCGTCAGAACTTGCCGAATCTCGTGCTGTCGGCCGACCTGCAACAGGCTCTCACGCGGGACGAGTTCCACATCTACGCCGTAGAGACGATCGACGAAGGCATGGAAATTCTCACGTCGCTCGTCGCCGGGGAACGTACTCAGAAGGGTCGGTTCAAGATCGGAACGGTCAACTCGTTCGTCGAAAAACGTCTGCGTGAAATGGCACAGCAAATAAAGGATTTTGGAGGGAATTAAAGATAGCCTTGACGTTTGAGCCCGTTACACGTAATGTAGGCGGGGAAGTCCGAAGGGGAGAAGTCATGCCGAAGGCGATAGACAAGCAGAAGATTATTCAAGCTGCACGAAATTCTATACCATTGACAATCAAGACGTATACGCTTCCGCACGAGACCGAGGCTTACCTCGATGAGATTCTCGGACTTTTTCTCAAGGAAATGGGCCAGGAAAAGCTCAAAGATCCGCTGTCGTACTGCCTTCGCGAACTTGCCGTCAACGCAAAAAAGGCGAACACGAAACGTGTCTACTTCACGGAAAAAGAACTCGCTCTCGGAAACGACTCTGAGTACGAGATCGGAATGCGGACCTTCAAGCAGGAAACGCTCGACAACATCAATCACTACCTCAAGCTCCAGAAAGACGCGGGCCTGTACATAAAAATCATTTTTCACGCGAAGGGCCGCGACCTTAACCTCTACGTCTGTAACAACACCGAGATCACGCAGAAAGAGCAGATGCGCGTGTTCGACCGAATTGCGCGTTCGCGCGCGTTCGAGTCGCTCGAGGAAGCGCTCACGACTGTTCTCGACGACTCCGAAGGCGCAGGCCTCGGAATCGTCATCCTGGTCCTGATGCTGAAGAAGATCGGCCTCGACGAGGAGGCGTTCGATATCGACATCGAGAACGGCGAAACCGTCGCACGCGTCACAATTCCGATGTCCAAAGTTCGCGTCGAGAATCTCGAGATGATCTCGCAGGAAATCGTCGCCGAGATCGACGCACTGCCGCGCTTTCCCGAGAACATCGTGCAACTTCAGGGGATGATCAGCGACCCGGACGCCGAAATTTCCGCCATCGCTCGACAGGTCTCGACCGACCCGGCACTGACCGCCGACTTATTGAAGGTGGTGAACTCGGCACAGTTCATGCTGCCGAAGAAGGTCGACAACATCGTCGAAGCGGTCAAGATGGTCGGTATGCGGGGGCTGCGGAATCTCCTGTACTCGTACGGGACGCAGAAGATACTCGGTAACGACGGTCCCGATGCAAAAGAGCTGTGGCAGCACTCGTACCGCTGCGCGTACTACGCGTACAGCATCGCGAAAAACGTCACGCGAAAGAAAGATATTCTCGACGACGTCTACGTCGGCGGCATCCTTCACGACATGGGCAAAATCATCTTCTCGTCGGTGCACCCCGACTTGATCGACAAAATCCAGAGCTTCTGCACGACCAAACAAATCCCGACGGACCTTTTCGAGGATCTCGCCGGGGGTTTGAACCACGCAGAGATCGGCGCGTTGATTGCGGAGAAGTGGAACTTCCCGGACGCGCTCATCTCGGCGATAAAGTACCACCACACGCCCCACGAGGCGCCGACCGAGTACCGTGAAGTGGTGTTCACGGTGTACCTCGCAAACTCACTCTGTAACTTCCGCGACAAGAAGCTCGCTTTCGACCAGGTTGACCCTCGAATTCTCGAGACGTTCCGCATCGCATCCGAGTCGCAGTTTCGCACCGTGAGCGAACGCCTTGAAAATGCGTTCGCCCGAGAAGCGGGGTAACCTCCCGTTCCCGACCAATCGTTTTTCTCGGCTGATAACGGTACGCTCGGATTGACTCCGGACCCAATCCTTTATATATTGTTTATTATATATACGGGAGGCGCTATGGCTATTACTGTCTACACTACTCCGAGCTGTGTGTACTGCACCAAAGTGAAGAGTTTTTTCCGGGAGCTTAAGGTTCCATTCACCGAGTACGATGTCGCGCGCGACGCTCGCCGCGCTGAAGAGATGCAAAGGAGATCCGGCCAGTCGGGCGTGCCGGTCGTCGATGTGAACGGACGCGTAATCGTAGGGTTCAACGAAGCGGAAATTCGCTCTGCTCTCAAAAGGTGAATGGACGCGCGATCGGTTTTGGACATCACTACACAGGAGGCATAATGAGTTACGGAACACGCGCTGAGTATCGAGACGGGTTGGCGTTCGATATTCGATTGCAGGGCCACGATCTGACCGTCGACGCGGATACGTCGTCGGGAGGCAAGGGATACGGCCCCACGCCGAAGTCGCTGATCCTTTCGGCCTTGGCAGGTTGTACGGGAATGGACGTCGCGGCGATCCTCGGCAAGATGAAAATGCCGTTCGAGTCGTTTGCGGTCGAGGTCGACGGGGAGAGCGCGGAGTCGCATCCGCACGTATACACGAAAGTCATGGTTCGCTACCTCTTCACGGGCAACGAAACCGATCGCGAGAAGATCGAGAAGGCCGTAAATTTGAGTCTCACGAAGTACTGCCCTGTCGCGGCGATGATCAAGGCCTCAGCGGAACTCGAGTACGAGATCATCACGGACGCGTGAGTCGCGCGTACCACGCGTGCAAAAAAATCCCGGCCGCGACCGATACGTTCAGCGATCTCTTCGCGCCCGCCATCGGGATCGTGACGCGACATCGGTCTCGGTCCGCGCGCTCGAGAGCAGCTGAAGATACACCCAACTCCTCCGACCCGAGCACAACCATACCGGCCGAGGGAAACGCGAACTCGCCTATTGCGGTCCCACCGGACTCGAGCGCAATTACGGGATCGTACAGCGATGAGGCCTCTTCGAACGTTGCAACACGCCAAGGCACTATCGTCTCGGCTCCCATCGCCGAACGACGCGTGCGCACATGCGCGGGTGTCGGAGTCGCGGGTGAAACGATTATCTCGGATACACCGAACGCCTCTGCTGCGCGAAAGATCGCCCCGACGTTAAACGGGCTTCGCAGGTCGTCAAGATACACCGCGATCGGGAAAACGGTTCTGGCGGCCCCGTCGAGCGCTCCTGTGTCGTCTCGCAGATCCCAGTCTACCGCCTCCTGACCGACGACCGACATCAACCCGTGCCGTACCGCGTTCATCGCTCGATACAACGTCTCGATACACTCGCGTGTCTCGGCGCGGCTCATCGGTATCGAGAACAGATGATCGGCCACGCCGCCGAGCTCCTCGGCGGCATCCCGCGCGAATCCCGGCACCGAGTCCGACGCCGCGACGATCGCCGCGAGCGTATGAATGTAATGAACATCCGGCAGCCGGACGTCGTTCGAGACATCCGGGTCGGCGCGCAGATCTGAGCCGATTTGATTCTCGAAGTGGTAAAAGACACGGATCATTTTTCGCCATCGCGTGCGCTCGGGCATGCTGCGGAGGGAATCGACGGGAATCATGTTATCGCACTCGGTCGCGTCTCAAAATGCCTGTTTAACGATCTCAAAAAGGTCCTGCGCGCCGAGAGGCATCGGAGACGAGGTGATCATCTCGAACGACGCTGCCGTCTCGCACACTTCGTACATTTCATCCATCGACAGGTCAAACTCGCGCAGACGTCCGGGAAGGCCGAGCAGCCCGAGCAATCGTCGTGCAGCAACCGACGCTTGACCGGCCTCCCCGGCGTTGTTGATCCCGATTATGTCCTCGCCGAGAGCACGCGCGACTTTTCCGGTCTTCACGGGACGGACCGTCGCGGTCTGGTCGAGAATATGGGGAAGAAGCGCGGTCGCGATCCAGGATTTTGGGACATTGTACCGCGCGTTGATCGCGTAGCTCAGCGCGCCACCCGCGCCTTGGCTGCTCACACCGAGCCCGATCGCCGACATCAGTCCGCCTTCCGCCGCGCGCAATCGATGCCGCATATCGTTCGGACTCTTGCCGATCCCCTCGATCGACTCCTTGAGCATGTCGATCGCGCGGAGAAATAGCGTGTCCGAGAGGAACGTGCTCTTTGTCGACAGGTATCCCTCGATCGCCGCGAGCAGCGAGTCGAGCATCACCGCCGCGGCGTACTTCGGCGAGAGTGACAGCGTGAGGTTCGGATCGATGAGCTCGTACTTCACAACCCCGACGGGCAACGGAAGCACACGCGCGTGGCGAGTGACGTCGTCGGTGATGACACACTCGTGTTTGAGCATAAAGTGGTTCCGGTATGACGACGGTATCTCGATGTACGGCACGGGAGCGCGGTTTGGAAGCTGCCCCGACAGCAGATCGGTCAGCCCGGTGCGTGTCGCAGCAGCCGAGGCGGTGCACCGCGCAGCCGAAAGCACGCGCATACCGCCCATCCCGATAATCACCTGAGACTGACTTGCGCGTGCGAGCTGGACGATCTCATCGATCCCCGAACTCGTCGAGCCCGGGCTCAACTCGTCGTACACGATGCAGTCGATCGATTTGCGACGAAGAATGTCGCGCACCTTTTCGACGTGCCCCCCGTCGTACAGAACTGATTCGGTAATCAGGAGCGCCCGCGAGCCGAACTCGCCCGCGCGAGCGCCGACCGTATTTATACTATCCGCGCCGAACACGAGACACGCAGGCACATGAAACTCGAACTCCGCCATTGCTCCCCCGAATTGCCGCACTTATAGATGATCTGGACGATCGAATTATCGCACCCCGACAACGTGCGTCGAAAAAAAAAGCAACGATAGTATAGCCTATCGTTGCCGTTTAAACCAAGCTGTTGCCGTTTCCGTCGGTCGACTTCGACTCAAGGTCACAGAAACGCGAAAGAGTCACGGACGTCTCAAACGTCGAACATGTCCATGATACGATCGGCGACAACCTCGATGACGGCGTCGTCTATGTACGACGGATCCCGTAGTTTCTCTCTGACCTCGGCAACCCGATCGTTTCGAACGTCCGACGAGTCACGCACTTGCGCGTCCATTCGCAGGATGTCCGCCTTGAGTTTGGCTTCCTCGGAAAACGACACCGAGTCCGATCCCGGTTTCTCGGCCGGACGTTCGGGTTTGTGCGTCTTGTTCAATCTCTGTACCGGATCCACCGGACCCAGGCGATCGATACTCATCGTCGGTTGCCTTCCTTACACTCAAATATATCGACACAAACTATGATAATTCTAAACCTTTTTGCGATGTCCGACAAGGACCGTAAACTCACCTTTCACCGCAGGCCTCTCAGATAGATTATCGGCTATTTCCGATGGAGTTCCAACCAAAAACTCCTCGTGTGCCTTCGTCATCTCGCGCCCGATAAAAACCTGATGGTCGGGCGCCAGATCCGACAGATCGTGCAGCGTCTTGATGATCCGGAACGGGGATTCGAGCAGCACAAAAGCCTCGTCGCGCGCGAGCAGCTCGGCCAGACGTTTCCTTCTCCGCCCCTGTTTCGGCGAGAGGAAGCCTTCGAACATGATCGTACTCCCGTCCCAACCGGCCGCGGACACGACCGCAGCGAAGGACGACGGTCCCGGAATCGGCACGATCGGTACGCCGGCGGCGCGGACAGCGCGGACAAGCGCCGCGCCGGGATCGCTGAGCAGCGGCGTGCCCGCATCCGAGACGTACGCGGCGCTTTCACCGTCGGCGATTCGCCCGGCGATCGCGTCGGCCGCGGCGGGTTTGCTGTTCGCGTGGAACGATACAACACGCTTGTCGATTCCGTAGTGTACGAGCAGTTTTCGCGTATGCCGCGTATCCTCGCACACGATAAAACCAACCTCGCGGAGAGTCTCAAGCGCACGAAGCGTGATATCACTGAGGTTTCCTATCGGTGTGGCGACCACGAAGAGGCGCGACATGGTTGGTGAAGTGTATCGGTCCCGGCGACGATTGACAATCGACGGATCACTCTCTACTGTCCACGTATCGTAGTCTTCGGAGGGTGAACCATCGAGATCGGTGTGCTTTTAGTTCTCGCGGGAGTAGTCGGTTTCCTGCTTTTCACGCTTATTCGGATAAAGAAGTCCGACTACTACGCGCTGGCGAACAACATGGCAGATCGAACGCGCCGGTCGCTCGAGGTCCTGAAGCCGTGCCCGTTGTGCGGTGAGCTGCTTCGCAAGGGCGAAACCGTCCACACACACGTCTTCAACAAGGGCGCCAAAACGAAACCCGACGACACGTTGGTTCATATGTTCGGCTGCAAATACTGCCGACCGCCAAACGCAAAAAAAGCCCGAATTTGCCCGGTCTGCAGAAAAACCGTTCCGGACGACGGGTATATCGTCGCGCGCATGTTCAACAGAGAGAAGAGAAAACACGTTCACGTACTCGGGTGCACCGAGTGCCGGAAAAATTCGCGAAGGAGCTCGCGTAAAGACTACGCGGATTCCTGACTCTGGACGTGGTTTTTTCGAACATTCGTCGTATACTGAAGTTCGAGCATAATGAGAAATCGATTGGGATCACCATTCTACCGTGCAATTTTTCGCCTCACCGCAACTCGGCTTACCGTGGCAGTGATCGCGCTGCTAACTGTGGCCGTCTCGTGCTCTGCGCCCGTATCAAGCACCGGAGTCGTATCGTACCCCGGTGCGAAAGCCTTGAACGTAAACGCCGGTACTTTTTCCGTCGTCGTACGCGGTAGCGACAACGCGGGCATCGTCATCGTGCCCGAGGCGGTCCCGGACGGATTCACGATCGTGCACGAAATGGTCGACGATACTGTTCACGTTCGGGTCGAGAAACCAATCGGATTTCTGCGCACGCCGACCAATGCGCGCATCGTGTTTCTAGTGCCGAGAGGCACGCTGATCACGACGTCCGGCACCGTCGGCGCGGTGACCGTCACGGGGATCTCATCGGAGCACATAGCCGTACAGACGTCGACCGGAGCGGTACGAGTCACCGAAAGTAGCGGCACGCTCGCCGTCACGGCGACCGACGCGACCGTGGACATCGAGGATGTTCGTGGCGCCATCGAGGTCCGCACCGGCAACGCAAACGTCGAGTTCACAGGGTTCCGGGGTAGCGCCGCTGTCACGACGTCGGGAGGCTCGATCACGGCCTCACGCGTAGCGATCACCGGCGACTCGACTTTTCGCAGCGGCACCGGTGACATCGACCTCGCGCTCGAGAACGGCTTTGACTCGATTCGGTTTGTCCTCAACTCGAGCCGTGGCGTCCTTCGGGTCGGCGGCAATACCGCATCGCGCAGCCTCACGTACGGCACCGGTCCGATCACGATCGAAGGGCACTCGTCCGGGGGCAACGTTTTTTTCCGACGCGAAACCGACGTGCAGTAACAAAGCACGCCGGTTAACAGAGATTGACACCCTGGCGTTTCAACGGCCCACGGTGTACTCTCAAGGAATGGAAACTCTATTCGACAAGATTCTCGCGGGTGAGATTCCGGCTACGGTCGTACATCAAGATGACGACGTGTTCGCGTTCAAGGACATCAACCCACAAGCTCCCGTCCACGTTCTTGTGATACCCAAGAAGAGGGCACGGGGTTTCGAGTCGTTGAAGGACGCCACGGCCGCGGACGCCGGCGCGTTTATTGCGGGCGTCGCGCGCGTCGCCGAAAAACTCGGGCTCGAGGAAAACGGCTACCGCGTGGTCTTCAACATCGGCAAGGACGGCCAACAGACGGTCGAGTACCTTCACGCCCATATTCTCGGAGGTCGCAAACTCTCGTGGCCGCCGGGTTAGGTTAGTTGCTTTTCGCGGACCATATTGATACAGTCTCCGCATGGAACAGTTCAAACGCTCGGCGACGTGCGGCGAGTTGGGCGCGCACGACGATGGGCGAAAGGTGACGCTCAACGGGTGGGTTCACCGAACTCGCGACCACGGTGGCGTGCATTTTTTTGACCTTCGCGACCGCTACGGTATAACGCAGATCGTCGTCGATACCGACGCACCCAACGGACTCGCCGAGCAGGCGGCTTCGCTCAAACTCGAGTACTGCGTGGCGGTGATCGGAACGCTCCGCATGCGCCCCGAGGCGATGAGAAACCGCGAGATGCAGACCGGTGAGATCGAACTCGCCGCGGATACGATCATCGTGCTCTCAAAGAGCGATACCCTCCCGTTCATGATCGAGGACAGCAGCGACGCAAAAGACGAGCTCCGGATGAAGTACCGATACCTCGATCTCCGCTCGTTCTCGATGCAACGGAAAATCGCGCTCCGACACGAAACGAGCTTTCGGATTCGGGAGTTCCTCACGCGGCACGGTTTCCTCGAGATCGAGACCCCCACAATGATCCGGTCGACGCCCGAGGGCGCACGAGACTTCCTGATTCCGTCGCGCCTTCATCATGGGAAGTTCTACGCGATGCCACAGTCGCCGCAACTCTTCAAACAGATCCTGATGGTCGGCGGATTCGACAAGTACTTTCAGATCGCACACTGTTTTCGCGACGAGGACGCGCGTGGCGACCGACAGATCGAGCATACGCAGATCGATATCGAGATGAGCTTCGTCTCAAAAGAGGACGTGTTCGAGACGGTCGAAGCGATGCTCGCGCACGTATTCTCGCACGCACTCGGTGTTTACCTGCAGACTCCGTTTAAGCGACTGACGTACGAAGAAGCGATGAACACGTACGGAAGCGACAAACCCGAACTCCGGGTCGGACTGGAGATCACCGATTTTGCCGCGATCGCGCGTGAGTCGTCTTTCCAGGTTTTCCGATCGGCGATCGCAGACGGCGGTGCGGTGAAAGCGCTCGTGATTCCGGGCGGAGCCGAGTACTCGCGCAAACGCATCACCGAACTCGAGGATGTCGCAAAGACGTACGGTGCGAAGGGGCTCGCGTGGATGAGAGTTGCTCCGGGAGAATCCGGCGCCGTGCTCGACGGCGGTGTCTCAAAATTCTTCTCGGACGACACCGCCGCGGTCGTACGCGCGGTCGGGGCGACCCCCGGCGACCTCATCGTGATGGTCGCGGACTCGTGGCGCACCGCGTGTACCGCGATTGGCGCGGTCCGGCTCGACGTCGCGCGACGCGAAGGCCTGATCGCGCGCGGCACGTTCGAGTTCGCGTGGGTGATCGACTTTCCGCTCTTCGAGTGGAACGACGACGAGAAGAAGTGGGACGCCGCGCACCACATGTTCTCGATGCCGCAAGAACGATTCATCGAAACGCTCGAGTCGGATCCGGGTGCGGTGAAAGGTGACCTCTACGACCTCGTGTGTAACGGTTTTGAACTCGCGTCGGGATCGATCAGGATCCACGACCCGGAACTACAGCGCCGGATATTCTCGATCATCGGGTTCGACGAGCAGGAAGCACAGCGACGGTTTGGGTTCCTGCTCGAGGCGTTCAAGTATGGACCTCCGCCGCACGGCGGGATCGCGCCCGGCCTCGACCGCCTCGTGATGATCATGGCCGAAGAGACGAGCATCCGCGAGGTTATAGCGTTCCCGAAGAACACGCAAGGAGTATCGCTCATGGACGATTCGCCCGCCGAGGTCGATCCGGTTCAACTGGCCGAGCTCGGTCTGAAGGTGGTCGACCGGACGTGAATACCGGACATGAACACAAAGAAGGAGAGCACAATGTACACGATCAAGACTTTGAACAAAATTTCCGAACGGGGACTTTCCCAGTTCGATCCTGAACTTTTTACGGTATCGGCGGACGCCGACGAACCGGATGGGATCTTGGTCCGCAGCGCGGACCTGCACTCGACCGAGCTTCCACGATCGGTGCGCGCGATCGCCCGCGCGGGTGCGGGAGTTAACAACATTCCGGTCGATCGCTGCAGCGAACGCGGAATCGTCGTGTTCAATACACCCGGAGCGAACGCGAACAGCGTCAAGGAACTCGTTATCTGCGGTATGCTACTCGCATCGCGTGACATCCACGGAGGCGTCGCGTGGGTCAAGTCTCTCGCGGGGAGCGAGGTCGACGTGCCCGCGGCGGTGGAAAAAGAAAAATCCCGTTTCGCCGGGCCCGAGATCCTCGGCAAGAAACTCGGTGTCGTGGGACTCGGAGCGATCGGGGTTCTGGTCGCGAACGCCGCCGACGCGCTCGGCATGGAAGTGATCGGGTACGATCCGTTCATCTCGGTCGACTCGGCGTGGGGGCTCTCGAGAGGAGTGCGGCGCGCCCGGTCGCTCGAGTCGCTTCTCGCGGAGGCCGATTTCCTCACACTGCACGTTCCACAGAACGACAGCACGAAAGGAATGATCAACAAAGACACGATCCCCACAATGAAGAAAGGCGTTCGCATCATGAACTTCGCGCGCGGCGGACTCGTCGAGACGGCCGACATTGTCGCCGCCGTCAGAGCCGGCCACGTCGCGGGATACGTCACGGACTTTCCGGATCAGGTAATGGTCGGCGAGCCGAAAATCCTTACGATCCCGCACTTGGGGGCCTCGACGCCCGAAGCCGAAGAGAACTGCGCCGAAATGGCCGTGCGCCAGATCAGTGCCTTCCTCGAACACGGCGTGATCCGGAACGCGGTTAACTTCCCGGAATGTGTGCTTGACCGATCGGGCGCGCCACGGCTACTCATCGCGAACAAAAACATTCCGAACATGGTCGGCCAGATCACAACGATTCTCGCCAACGAAAAACTCAATATTTTGGATATGATCAACCGCCATCGGGGCGAGTACGCGTACAACATTATCGACATCAAGGGCGAACCGTCGCCCAAAGCGGTGGAGAAAATCCGCGAAATCGACGGCGTCATCATGGTCCGAACGCTGGAGGCTCAATGAAAAAGGCTCATCTTCTGCCGGTTCTCGGCCTGTTTGTTCTTCTGACGCACTGCGCCGACGCGGCCGATCTGTCTGACGGTCTCTACGCCAAGCTCAAAACGAACCGAGGAGACATTGTCGTTGAGTTGGAGTTCGAAAAAACGCCGCTCACGGTGATCAACTTCGTCGGTCTTGCCGAAGGTACTTTGCCGTCGAGTCGTGGTGAAGACGTGCGGTACTACGATGGTCTCACGTTTCACCGCGTGATCGACGACTTCATGATCCAGGGTGGCGATCCGCGAGGCGACGGGACAGGCGGGCCGGGGTATCAGTTCCCGGATGAATTTCACCCTGATCTCCGTCACGACGGCCCAGGCGTTCTTTCGATGGCGAACTCGGGACCGAACACGAACGGCAGTCAGTTCTTCATCACGCACGTTGAAACACCGTGGCTCGACGATCGGCACTCCGTGTTCGGACGCGTCGTTCAAGGGCAAAGCGTCGTCAACGCGATACGGCAGGGCGATACGATCAAGAAAGTCGAGATTCTTCGGATCGGGGAGGCAGCGCGCGGGTTTACCGCAGACGTTCGCGCGTATCGCGCTGCGTACGACGCGGTCGGATCGCGCGCGGAGGATCTCGCTGCAGCAAGCCGACGAAACACGATCAACTCTATCCGCGAAACCTGGCCAGGCCTGGTCGAGTCGGATGACGGGATTTTCCTCGAGATTCTGGAACCCGGTACGGGACCGAAACCGACGCCGGGCTCGCGCGTAACGGTCCACTACACGGGCCGCCTCATCGACGGACGGGTCTTTGACTCTTCGATCGCGCGTGACGAGCCGCTTGTGCTTGCCGCAGGGGTCGGGCAGGTTATCCCGGGCTGGGACATCACGCTTCTGGACATGCAACGGGGCGAGAAACGGCTCATCGTGCTGCCGCCCGAACTCGCGTACGGTAGCCGCGGCGTCGGCCCGATTCCGCCGAACGCCTTTCTGGTGTTCGAGATCGAGTTACTCGGCTTCGAGAACGACTGAGCCGAACTAATCCTCGAGCTCGGTGTACGCGGATCGCAAATCGTCGAGGTAGCGGGTTAACTCGTCGGATTTATCCTTGATCATCGTAAACGATGAGCTCTGCGTCGGGGGCGAGACGCTTTTCATCCGGGCCAGATCGATCTGCATCTGTTTCAACGCGTTAAGCGACGAGTTCAGCCGAAGCGCAAGAACCTCGCGCTCGTTCCGGAGTTCGCGGAGCGACGACCTCTGACGCTCGATCTCTTCGATCGAACGCGAGTACTCGGCGACCATACGCGCGTCGTCACTCGACTCTTGCTTCCGTACGAGCGCGGCGAGGTCGCGGTCGAGTTCGCCGGTCGGGATTCCTCGGATTATCTGATCGATCTCGGCGCTCTTCTGCTCGAGTTCCTCGATCTGAGCGACGTAGTTATCGAGAACCGGGACAAACTCATCACCAAACGGAGCGTTGTCTCCGAACGATTTGGCCTGGTCCAAAATCGTATCGCGGATACGCCTCGCCTGCTCTGCACGCCCGCTCGCAGCCGCGACGCTCTTTCGACGTGGAAGGACCCGCGCACCGGCGTCCTTAAGGCGCTTGAGAAGCGATCGTTTCCGAGCCAGATACGTCGCGGTGTGCGTGACGACACCGATCGCCATTCCCCCGACCGGGAACAGGAACCAGAGGAACCCCGGTGACGTGACCATGTTAATCGTCATCAGGAGAAGCGACACGGCCGCATTCGATACGACGTGGCCCACCCACGACGCGCGCGCTTTTGCCAGACGGCGGAACACTCGCAACTGTTCACGATTCATGTCGTCAAAAGACGTGAGTTCCTTGTGTTCCTTGTTTTTGCACCACGTCGACGCGAAGTGGCTCGCGAAACCGATCCCCCACCCCAGGAACGGGAAGAGAAACCACGGAAACCCACCGCCCGCGACAAACAGCCAGACGCCGAAGAGAAACACCTGAACACCGAGAAATGCCGTCGCGTGCCCGATGAACCCCGCGCGGGCGCGCCGCGCGACGTGCCCTGCGTGCTCGGTATACGCATCGAACAGTGATTCGTCGTCACTCGCCTCGAGCACCTGGTCCCATTGGTGTTCTACGCGCTCGAGCTCGTCGTCGTCCTCGTACTCTCCGGGCAGAGGCACTCTCGGCGACTGCTGGGACGAAACGCCGGAACGATCGGCAAAATCCGCGTTTACACCGTCTGTTCGCGTGAGAAACCCCATGCGTGCGAGCCGTTCGAGTACGGCAGCGGCTTCGGCATCGTGGCGGCCGATCGAGGTTGCGGCTTCACCGATCGAGATACGCCGTGCGCGCCTCTTGATCTCGGCGAGAACCTCGTGCTTAATTGACTCGAATGTATCCGCGGAAAATGCGTCGTCGGCGCTCACGCGCTGCGCGTCATCGTCCGCCCGATCGTCGTCGTCTTTGTTAGGGTCGTTGCTTTCCATCCCCGGCCACAATACGGCGACGTCGGCATTAAGTCAATGATTCCGGCAATACGATGAGGTCAGCAATGGCAAAAAAGGAACGGACCCGATTCGTTTGTTCGTCGTGTGGACACGAGGAACCGCGGTGGCTCGGTAGATGCCCGGACTGCAGCGAGTGGAACACGCTGATCGAGACGCGCGTTCCCGTTGCGCAACGCGCGGGTGCCGCGCCGGACCGCTCGGCGCGTGAGGCCGCCCCCGCACCGACCGCGCTATCGGAGATCACGGTGCGATCGGACTTGCGACGCCCGTTCGGGATCGACGAACTCGACCGTGTTCTCGGTGGTGGCGTGCCGCGCGGGGCGTCGGTGTTGATCGGTGGCCAGCCCGGAATCGGTAAATCGACTTTGATGCTCCAGGCGGTCGGGGGACTGAAAAACACCTCGGTGTTGTACGTCGCCGGCGAAGAGTCGAAATCGCAGATCAAAGTCCGGGCGGACAGACTCGGCGTATCGGGAGACGCCGTCAGCATCACAACCGAAGTCGAGATCGAGGCCTTGCTCGACCTTGTCCGCGCAGCCAAGCCCGACGTGATTGTCGTCGACTCGATCCAGACGTTGTACGCCGCCGAGCTCGGAGCGGTTCCCGGCACCGTGAACCAGATCAAGTACTGTGCGTTCGAACTGATCGAGTGGGCGCGCACGTACGACGCATCGATCTTCTTTGTCGCACACGTCACGAAGGACGGCGTAATCGCCGGTCCGAAAGTCGTCGAACACATGGTCGACGCGGTGCTATTCTTCGACGACTCGGGAGGCGAGCTCCGCTTCCTCCGGGCTTCCAAGAATCGGTTTGGGTCGACCGACGAAATCGGCATCTTCGCGATGGACGAACGCGGCCTGCACCCCATTACCGACCCGTCGTCACTCTTCGTCGTGGTCCGCGACGGCGCGCTGCCGCCGGGCGTCGTGGTTGCGCCCGTGTACGAAGGTTCGCGGATCCTTCTCGTCGAGATCCAGGCGTTGACCGTGACGGCGAAAAGCGGGCTTTCACGCGTGTACTCCGATCGCATCGACTCGAGCCGTGTCGCGCGTGTGGCGGCTGTGATCGAAAGGCACGTCGGGGTGAGGTTGTCCGATCAGGATATCTACGTGAACGTCGCCGGAGGGATGCGCATCTCCGAAGTGGGGATTGAGCTTCCGCTCGCGGCCGCGTTGTACTCGGCGCGCACGGGGCTGGCGGTTCCTGCGGGTACGACCGTCGTCGGCGAGCTAAGCCTCGCGGGCGAAATCCGGCCGGTGACGCATATAAGGCGAAGGGCCAAAGCCGCCCGTGAGATGGGACTCGTCAGGCTGATCGGTCCCGCCTCGGATGCACGAGACCGCGCGAATCAGCGTGGTGCCGACGGTGATTCCGACGACGCCGCGCAGGATCCGATTGAAATGTACACGACCGCTTCGACAATCGCGGCGTGCATCAAGAACGTATTTCAGCTCACAAACGAACCGTTGCGCGCGGCGGCCGCGCGCTCAGACGCCGGGCATCAGGAACGGAAGAGCGACGAACGTTCCGATCGCGCTGCCGACGGTCGAGAAGAAGAAAACAAGTAGGATACGCGTGAGCCGGTTTCGGAAGAAACCTCGGAACGTCAGGATATCGTCTTGGATCGCCTCGAAGTCCTGAACGCGCGGCTTCCGCACGACCGCTTCGATCAACCCCGTGACGAACCCGACGCCGATCGTGGGGTTCATCGATGTGACCGGAGCCGCGACAAACGCGGCGACCACGGTGATCGGGTGTGCAAACGCGACCGCGGCGCCGATCGCCGAGAGCGTCCCGTTTACGAGGATCCACCGCATCAACATCTGAATCCCTCCGTCCCACCCGGAGCGGTAGAATCCCCATCCGATCAAGCCGACCACGATCGCGGGGATAACCCACTTGATCGACCGCGCGATGATACCCGGAGGAGGAACGACCGCAAGATCGTCGATAATCGGCGGATCGTCGGACTTACTGAAACGATCGAGTTCCCTCACGATGCCCGGAACATGGCCCGCCCCGACTACCGCGACGATCTTGGCGCCCGTTGCGGTGTAAATGTTCGCCGCGAGATACGTGTCGCGCTCGTCGATCAGAACTTTTTTGGCCGCGGGAAGGTAGTCGGAAAGCTCGTCGAGCATCTCGTCGAGCGCGCTCTTCCGTTTGAGCGCCTCGATCTCCTCGGCACCGAGCTTCTCGCGCGTGAAGATCGACCCAAGAAGCGCCGCGAGCATCTTGTTTTTCGCCCACAGGCTGCTCTTAGCCCATGCACGCCGAAGCGTCGTGTGAATCTCCCTATCGCACAGACTGTACGGGATCCCGAGTTCGCGTGCCGACTCGATCGCTTCAAGCATCTCCTCGCCGGGTTTCACGCCGAGATCGAGCCCAAGTCGCCTCTGGAACGACGATAGAACGAGATTGGCGAGCAGCAGGAAACCTTTCCGTTGTTTGATGACCTGAAAGATATCGAGTGACGACCACGAATTCCCCTCGGTCAACGCGCGTTCCCGCGACGCGTCGATCTCGACGCATACCCGATCCGGACGTTCGTCGGCGATGATCGCCTTGACTTCGGTTACGCTGTCGCGTGAGACGTGTGCGGTACCGACAATAATAATTTCGCGCCCGTTGCTTTCAACTCGTGTTACTGAATCGCTCATGTTGCCTTCCCCATCGCAGCAAGGAACCGTTTACGCAGACCTTCCTCACCCGGGAAGAGGTCACGCGGAATGCTTCCGCCGCCCATATGTATGTGCCCACCGCCGGAACCGATGCCCGAGAGTGCCTTCCGAATCACGATGTCCGACGGTCGACCGACGTCGTCGCTTCGAACCGAGAGCCGGTACTCGTCGCGATCGGGTTGTACGACGACGACAAAGTTCAACTCACGGAGCCCGAGAAAGAAGTCCGCGACAAGCGCCATGACCTCAACGCTACACTCCTTCTGGATCGGCACGAAGCAGAAGTCCTCCGCAACGATGCACGCGTTGATCGCCTCCCGGAACACGCCGAGGTCGTGCAGCGACAGCGAGTTTCGCAGGAGTTTGCTGCCTGACTTCCAGTCGCCCTGGAAAAACAGCGTCGTAAACGCCTCAAGGTCGACGAGCGCCACGCCTCGCGTCATGAAAGCCGTGTCCATCATGACACCCATCAGTAACGCGGTCGCGATGCTCTTCGGCAGGTCGGTTTTGGAGATCTTGTAGTACTCGTACAGAATAGTGCAACACGAACCGTAGTTCGGACGAATGTCCCAGTACTTGCAGTCCGGCTCTATCGGGGGGCTGTGATGATCGATCACCGCGACCACTTCGCCGGGTAGGCCCGCTACGTTTCGATTGCCGATGAAACCGTCGACGATTATTATCTGGCTCTGGTCGTCCATCGGTACGTCGCGCGACGCTGCAATCGGAATCTCGAGCATCGAGATCGCTTCGGTGAGCGATGTACTTTGAATGTCGCCACCGTAACACAGCCGGGGAGCAAGCCCGTTGACCTTCAACAGATGAGTCAACGCAAACGCCGATGCAACAGCATCGTGATCGGGGAAGTCGTGCGCCTGAACGACGATATCACGTTTCTTGTCGAGAACCGAAATGAGCTCCTGGATGCCTTTCATCAGTCGCGCCTGAACTCGCGAAGACGTTCCACCGCGAGACGCGTTTCGATCAGCCCTGGGTAGTTGCTGCGTTCGACTTCGAGATACAAGGTCTGCGCGAGCCTGGTACGCTCGATCAAGTCGTAGTACGCAGCGAGGTAGAACGTCATCCGTGCCTTCCGGAACGGGTCCCTTTCATCGTTGATCCGTCGCGTCGCGATCGCGTCGTACCCCGACTCGACGATTGCGCGCCCGAGATGGTACTCGAGAGAGTCGCGCGGCATGTCGTTCACGATTTCTCGCATGTAACGGCGAGCGGCCGCGATGCCGTCGTCGGTTCGTCCCAAAGATAGAGCCGTCAGCAGCCCGAACGTATGTTCGCTCCGATTGTGTCGATACGCGTCCCGAAAAGCCTGCGCAGCTTCGGACCAGCGGTTTTCGATGTAGTACAAAGTGCCCAACGGCGCCAGAGCCGGATAATACTCGGGGTTCATGGCGAGCGCCGTCTCGAAGTCATCGATCGCGGCAGCCCGACGCCCGACCCGGTCGAGTACACGCGCTCGGTACACGTACAGCAGAAACACGTCCGGCAGACTCTCGATCGCCCGGTCAAAATCCTCGATCGAGTCGTCGAACTGCCCCATTTCTGCCCGGAGGCGTCCGCGGTCGACGTAGTTCCAGGCAAAATCGGGTTCAAGATCGATCGCACGGTCGAGATCCCGATGCGCAGCGTCGAGCTCGTACAGCCGAACGAGCGCACGGCTGCGGTCGACGTACACGAACGGTGAATCCGGTTCGATCTCGATCGCACGCGTGAAAGAGCTCTTCGCTTCCTGGTAGCGTTCCCGGCGCAGCTGGACGTTTCCCAACCCGACGTGAGCGACAACGTTCTCCGGATCGATCGTAGCGCTTTTCTGGAACGCCTCGGCGGCGCGGTCGAGCCGGCGCTGTTGCAGCAACATCTCGCCGATCGCGGCGTGGCCGCGCGCGTTCTCAGGGTCGACCGCGACAACGGTCATGAGAAGCTGCTCCTGAAGCGCACGGTTTCCGAAATGCCCTGCGAGCAACGCACGAGCAAACATCGCGTCGATGTTGTCCGGGTCGGACTCGATCACAGAGTCGAACAACCGCGCCGCGTCATCAAGGGCGCCGGCCGCGACCATCAGGTTGCCGAGAAGCACTCGCGTCGCCGGATCATCGGGATCCTCGAGTTCGGCAGCCCGGTACGCGGCGATCGCAGCCTCGGGATCGCCCGACAGGACGTACAGACTGATACTCTCGTACACGTCGGGAACCGGGTCTTCCTCCGGGATCACGGGGGGCTCAACCGGGATTGCAGCGACATCCTGCTCGACGATCGCCGGGATATCCGCGTCGAGTTCCGGATCATCGGGGGCTCGCCCGATCATCGCGCACGTCGAGAAAACGAAAACCATCACGGCGACTGCCGCAACCTTACTGGTGAGCCGTGCCGGGCACAGACGATGAGAATACGTGGGGTCACACGCTAAAATACTCATACGGTCATTTCTTATGCAATCTCGTTCGATCTACGCCTGACGGTCTCAGACACGAGCTTTCGCTTCGTATCCGATATCTTTGAGAGCCGCGACCATCGCCTCAACGCCCGCGGGTGACTTCGAGTCGAGCACGACGGTCACCTCTTTTTCGCTTGAGTTCGGTTTGCACGAAACCACGCCCGGAACAAACGACAAGGCCGTCTCGACCTTTTTCTCGCAGTGTTCACAGTTCATGTTTGCGACTTCGAGCACCATATTGTTCTTCTTTGACCCAAAAATACCCATTTTTGTCCTCCGCTCGGAAAATCCGGCGATCGTCACACAACCACCGTCAGCGTTACAATACCAAACATAACAATAAATGTCGCGCCCGCGAGTTCGATCGCATGGACGACGACACCCCCGAGAGCGTTGCCCGTCCATCGCACAATGCGTTCTTTCAGTACGATCGTCAAGATCGCTATCGCCGACAACGCCACACCAAGCCCAAGCGACATCGCGATGATCGAGATCAGCCCGGTCTGCACGAGACCGAGCGACAACGCAAAGAGAAGCAGCATCGTCGAACCCGGACACGGAACCATACCGGTCGACAACACGATCGCGAAAAACTTCGCTTGAGACACCGAGGGAAGGTGCCCGCGAAGCTGCTCACGACGCGTCATCCCGAACGTCTCGTTGAGCCGTTTGAGCGCTGCATCGTGACGCGCCCGAATCAGCGTTCGAACCTTCGCCACGACAAACACGCTGCCGACCGCAAGAATCAACACCGAGCTCACGATCTGGAGCGTACGTGTCACACTCCCCAACGACGCACCGAACGAAGCGCCGGTCGAGAGGTAAATTCCGATAAAAATCAGCACCGCCGAGACCGCGTGAAGCCCCGCAAAAAGAAAGCCCGCGAATACACCGTGCGTCCACGGAGCAGACTGAGAAATGTAGTACGACACAATAACCGATTTCCGGTGGCCCGGTAGAAACGAGTGTAGAACACCGTAAAAAAAAGCGACCACAACGATACTCACAACGCCAAACGGCCCCGACTCCGCTTCCTCCGCACGTCTGAGGAACCCCGAGAGTCGAGCATTCAATACGCGTTGCTGTTCGACAAGCCATCGCGTCAACGCCGGAAAGACGCCGGGGCCGGTCGGCTCGGGACCGCGCGCGGACCTCTCGCCGGTACTCTCCGCGGGCCCGGGCGAGTAAAACGGATTCGGTTGCGCGGCGAGGGTTCCCGCGGCAACCACGAGAATCACCGCTGCTATGATCACCCTTCGGGAAACACCGGTGCCCTTGGATGCGATTACCCTCACGCCGCTCCCCGGCGGACGGTGATACACCTACGTAGCCGTTCATCCAAATCGTCCGGGTCGAAGTCTCGCCCGATGAAAACTATAACCGACTCGGCCGGTTCGTCGCGTCGTTTCTTCCTCGTCTCGATTTCGCGGCGTATCCCGACTATCTGAAGTACGTGTCGGTACCGACTGCGTGTCCGGTCGGCGAACGTCAAGACGCCTTTCGCGCGGATGACTCCTTCCGGCAGTTCGTCCAGCACATCGCGGAGACGCGAAGCGTCGATCGGGTCGGAACTCGAAAAGACGAGAGACACCACCTCGTCGTGCGAGTGTTCATGAGCTTCCGCCGCGGCCGGCGACCGTAGCGGGTGTAACCCAGAAGGCACGACGTACGGACGAAGGTCGACGCGCGAATCGAGCGCGACGAGCGGGACCGACGGTGCAATATCGGAAATCCTGCGCTCGACCGATCGGCGATACCCTTCGGACGTATCGGCAAGTTTCGAGAGGAAAACGACGTCGGCGTACGCGACCTGGCTTGTTGCAACCCCGTAGACCTCGCAGTCGTCAATAAACCGTCCGACATCAACGAGACAGAAGATTCCGTTCAGGACGTACTCGGTTTCGTGCGCAAGAAAGACCTGTGCGATCGGAACCGGGTCGGACAGTCCCGAAGCCTCGACGAGCAGGTGATCGATTTTCTCGCGTCGTGAACTCAACGTGCGTACGGCGCGCATCAAGTCGCTCTTGACGACACAACACATGCACCCATTCGGGAACTCGATGATCTCGTCGTCGTGAGTTTCGATTATCCGGCTTTCTATCGGGACGTCGCCGAATTCGTTCACGATCAGCCCGAATCGGGTGCCGGTATTCTCGCGCAGGATTCGGTTGATCAGGGTGCTCTTCCCAGATCCGAGAAAACCCGTGAAAATCGTGACCGGGAGCCGTGTATCGAGCGTCGCATAGTCTACGTTCATAGTTACCTCCTGCGCGGCAAAACTCTGCGACCCGTGTCGAGTACACGCCGATGCGCAGCGACCAGTATCGCGCGCGCATTTTCGTGTGTCAATGATTCGAGCGCAGCGTCGAATTTAAGCCAACGGGACGCGAGAATCTCATCGCGTTGCCGCTGAACTCGCCGCGAGCGCGACCGCGCGAGGAAGAGCACGACCTCTTTTCGTCGCGACTTGGGAGTCAGGTAGTACATCATCTCGTGGAAATTCTCGATGAACGTAACGTCGAGCCCGGTCTCTTCGGCGATCTCCCGACGCGCCGTTTCGAGCTCCGATTCACCGTCAGCGATATGGCCTTTCGGGAATCCCCAATGTCCGTTCTTGCGGTGCTTCACAAGCAGGTACCGCGGAGAGCCGCCCCCCCACGTGTATACGACCGCGCCGCACGATTTCACGGTTTTTTGTTTCTTCGCAGTCGAAAAGGTGAGGCGCACGGCGTACTCCTCGAACCCGAGCGATCGCCAGAACTCGCGTGCCGAACGATTAGCGCTGATGACGTCGAGTTCGACCGCGACGTCGCTTGCCCAGTGCGACTCGAGCAGGTGCTCAAACGCGGCACTGCCGATTCCCTTCTTCCGAAACTCCTTGCGGATAAAAAAATGCCGGACAAACACACGATGGGGTTCGTGTCGGTACAGGACGTATCCGGCGATTTGGTCCCGCACACGGAATACATACGCGATGTACCCCGCGCGCAGAAAATTTCTCATCCGTGTCGTGAGCTGCTCCAAGGTCATCCGGTTTCGGCTCCCCTCGTCGCGGATCAGCTGCGCGTTCATCTCGGCCAGAGCCGACGCAGATTCTTCCCGCGCGGGGAGCACGACCAGATCATTCATTCCGTCGATTCACCTGTTGCTTAAAACCGAGCTCGTACACGAACACGAATCGCCCGGGCCGGATGCGGTACTTCTCAAGCGTATCGGGGCCACAACTCGCGGTTCCGAGTCCACGTTGCCGATAATCGATCGAGATATACGTTTGCGGACGTCTCGGTACGTCATTGGTGTGCCGAGCCGCGTACAGGTCGTGCGCTGTGTGGTGCGCGACCGTGAACTGCAAGGGCTCCGGGAACCGCACCGTGATACCCGCGCCGTCGTCGCGCGCAACCGTGAACCACCGAACGTCGGTACGATTTCCGTTCTCTTGCGGCATGACGTACGGGAAGTACAGTTCGTCCACGCTGCCGGTGTAGACGCCAAACGGCGCACCGGCCTTCCGGTCGATGTAACTCTCGTGTGGTCCGCGACCGTACCACGTTACGGCCTCGTACCCCTCGGGCATCGCAAACGTCACGCCGATCCGGGGATACTCCGGGACGACGTCGGCCGCGTCAATCGTGTTCCGCACGTGAACGCCCGACCGTGAGAAGGAGTACTCGACGGCGAACGACCCGACGACACCCGACCTGCACGATATCTCGTGCCGCGCGCGGACGAGAACGCCGGCGGCCGCCTCAGAATCCGGTTCCGGATCGAGCTCGCTCACCTCGAACGCCTTCGACGTAAGCTCGGTCGCATCGAGCCCGGTGTCGCGCCACGGGCCGAGGGCTTTTTGCTCTTGTCCCGTCCACAACTTCACGCCGTCGTTGTCGGTCGGCGCGCGAAACACCGCCGGGAGAATCGGCTGGACGATGAGATCCTGGTTCCCGACGCGCCACACGGAGAGCGCGCCGTCGACAAACTCAAAACGCCCGGCCGACGACTCGATGATGGCGTGCCGTTCGCCACTCTCGGTAACACGCGGCTCGTCGGCAATCGGGCGACCGCTCCGCTGCGGATTCGGCAACGGGGGTTGAATAGCCGAACCCGCCGACGGCAGTTCAAACTGTTCCCACGCGACGATATGCCCGGCGTCGGCCCACGGGAGGTCGTCGCGCGTCACGAAGCGAAACATGATGTGCAGCTCATCACTCGCGAGCACGCGAGCCGGCTCGAACTGAACCGTGATCCGTTCGGACTGCCGCGGGCCGGTCCGCAGGTCGTGGATCACTCCACGTTCGACCGCGATCCCGTTGACGGTGACTTCCCAGAGGCACTCGAGCCACGCGATATCGGTGAAGTACTGCTTGTTCCGCACGACAAAACGGCCGAGCGCGGCGTCCTCGGCTTCGACCGCGACGGGTTGCGCGAGTTTCTTGAACTCCCACATCGCGGGGTGCGGCGTTCGGTCGGGCGAAACCATACCGTTGATACAGAAGTTTGCGTCGTTTGGCTCATCGCCGTAGTCGCCGCCGTACGCCCAGTACTTGACTCCATTCTCGTCGGTGCGCGCGAGTCCCTGATCCACCCAGTCCCAGATGAAGCCACCCTGTAGACCGTGGTATCGCTCGAACAGCTCCCAGTACTCCTTCAGGTTCCCGTTGCTGTTTCCCATCGCGTGCGAGTACTCGCAAAGGATAAACGGGCGATAATCGTCGGTATCGGACTCGGCCCACGCGCGGATACGGTCGAGTGGGCTGTACATCGGGCAGATAATGTCGGTCGCCGCGTGCCCGCGTGTAAAGTCGCTCGGTCCCTGGCCCCAAACGGCGCGAACCGCACCTTCGTAATGCAGGACGCGCGACGGATCGACGCGGCGAGTCCAGCCGGCGGCCGCGTCGTGGTTCTGTCCGTATCCGCTTTCGTTTCCGAGCGACCACGCGAAAATCGACGGATGATTCCGGTCACGAACGACCATCCGCGAAACGCGCGCGAGAAAGGCCGCGGCGTAACTCTCGGACCGGCAGACCTGGTCGTAGTAATGGTGCGCCTCGATGTTCGCCTCGTCGACGAGAAGGATTCCGTACTCGTCGCAGAGATCGTACCACTCGGTGTCGTTCGGGTAGTGCGAGGTTCGCACGGCGTTGAAGTTGAACTGCTTGAGCAGCCGTATATCCTCGAGCATCCTCTCGCGCGAGACGTACTTCCCGGTAGACTCATCGTGATCGTGTCGGTTGACCCCCTTGATCATCACGGGTTTTCCGTTTATCCGCAGTTCGCGTCCACCGACCTCGACGCTCCGGAACCCCGTCCGGATCGCCGTCCACTCGACACCCCGATCTCCCGCGTGCAGCGCGACGACGAGAGTGTACAAGGTCGGCGACTCGGGCGACCATAAATCGACGCCCGGGAGTTCGGTCTCGATCACGACGCGATGGCCCGCGGCGCGATAACTCGGATCGACCTTCGCGCGCCCCGACGAAATGGGCAGGGCGGCATTATCCGCTCTGAAAAGCGACCACTCTACGCTGCAAGGATCGGGCAGATCCCCGGTTGCGACGCCGACAAACACCTCGCCGACGAGCAGACCATCAACGGAGTTGGCGCACGGTGTCGCGGTCACAGCGACGTCCTTGAGGTACACCTCTTCGGTACAGTACAAAAAAACATCGCGGTAGATTCCGGCCATCCACCAGTGATCCTGGTCTTCGATAAAACTCGATGCCGACCAGCGAACGACGACGATCGCGACGGTGTTCTCGCCTGGAACGAGGTACGGCGTGATATCGAACTCGGACGGAAGGCGCGAGTCGGTCGCGTACGCGACCTCGCCCCCATTTACAAAGACGTAGTACACGC
Organism: Spirochaetaceae bacterium; assembly: GCA_007695285.1. GTDB lineage: Bacteria > Spirochaetota > Spirochaetia > DSM-27196 > PXBQ01 > PXBQ01. The sequence continues at coordinate 46,895 of REEC01000123.1, forward strand.
TCTCGGCGCCACCGACGTGAAGAACGATGCGTCGACCGGCCCAGCCGGACGGAACCGTAAAGGTACGCCGGTATACACCGGTCGGGTTTTCCTCGGGGACAACCGGTGGTTTATCGGGAAACGGCATGATCACGTTCGTGTAGTGCGGCCGATCAAACCCCTGCATCGTCCAGTTTCCGGGCACCGAGATCGTGTCCCATGAGTCGTCACTCGAGTGTGACCCGACATCGCTCTCGCGGAGTTCCTCGGGACGCGGACGTAAGGCGAAGCTCCACGACCCATTGAGCGATAACACCCGATCCGACCGGCTCCGGTCGTAACCAAACGCGGACTTCGCGTCGGAAAACGGGACAAAAGACGATCGCGCCTCGAGCCTATTCCGCGAGACGATCTCCGGCTTTTCCCACTCGCGCCGTGCGATTATGGACGTGATACTCATGATGAACTCCTTCAGCATCGAGTATATCGGCCGAGTGTCGTGGCGTTCAAGGGAGAGCGACGTCAAAGTGATAGCGGCAAAACGGCCAGGGCAAAACGGGGGGTGGTTGTTGACAACGATTCGTGGTTGTACTAGGGTCTCTGGTACTGCCACGGAGGATTTAAAACAGTGAACTCTTGGGAATCTACCTCGAAAAGCCGGTTCATGCCGCCGACGGGCCCTGCTCGCGTATCGTCTACCAAGAAAGGCGCGCGCCTCGAGTTCCAGAACGCTCGAGTGGAGCTCGACCGAGTCGGACCATCGATCTTTCGAGTTGGGCTCGCCGTCGGCGACGCTCGGTACGACACATCGTTTGCGCTCGTCGACGACAAGAAGCCGATCGCCGCGACCGATGTCGTCGTCGATGACAGCAATGTTACCGTCCGTATCGACGAGTACGCCGCGGTGATCCGACGCGATACCGGCGCGATCCGCTTCACGAACGAGAACGGATCTCTCCTGCGCGACGTCGAGGCGCCGTTTCAGTTCGACGGAGAATCGATCCTGGTCTCAAAGCTCTTGCGTCCTGACGAACATTTCTTTGGCCTCGGCGAGAAAACCGGATGGCTCGATAAACGCGGGCGCGAGTACACGATGTGGAACAGCGATATACCGTACTCGACGACAACCGACCCTCTCTACGTCTCGATTCCGTTCACATTGGGGTACACCGGAGGCGCATGGTACGGCGTGTTCGTCGACTACCCCGGACGGATCGAGTTTGACCTCGGCTCAAAACAGGACGAGTACTGGAGCTTCCGCGTGCATCACCGCGCGTTTCGATATTACCTCGTGTGCGGCTCGAGCCCACGCGAAATCGTCGAGACGTTCACCGAGCTCACGGGCCGATCCCCGATGCCACCCGCGTGGGCTCTCGGATATCACCAGAGTCGCTGGAGCTACTTCCCCGACGACGAGGTTCGGTCGCTCGTCAAAGAGTTCCGCGCACGAGAGATCCCACTCGACGTCTTTCACCTCGACATCGATTACATGGACGAATACCGTGTCTTCACGTGGGACCCGCGAGGGTTCTCCGACCCCGCAACGCTCGTTTCGGATCTTGCGGCACAAGACGTACGCATCGTCACGATCGTCGATCCCGGCGTAAAAAAAGACCCCGAGTACTCGGTATACGCGGAGGGACTCGCCGATGGGCATTTCTGCGCGGAACTCGACGGCACGGTGTACCACGGCGAAGTATGGCCCGGGACCGCCGCGTTCCCCGATTTCACGCAAGCTAAGACACGAAAGTGGTGGGCGGAGAAACACGCCGCGTTGTTCGATGCCGGTGTGGCCGGGATATGGAACGACATGAACGAACCGAGCGATTTTTCACAACCGACAAAGACGGTTCCGAACGACCTCGTTCTCAAGAACGACGACGACCCACGAAGCTTTCGCGAGGCGCACAACTACTACGGCTCTGCGATGGCGACCGCCGCGAGACAAGCGTTCGAGGCGCACTCGCCGAAGAAACGCGCCTTTGTGCTGACCCGCGCTGGGTACGCGGGCGTGCAGCGGGTATCGGCGGTCTGGACCGGCGATAACGCGAGTACGTGGGAACACCTCGCAATGAGTATCCCGATGATGGTGAATCTCGGACTCTCCGGCGTTCCAATCGTCGGGAGCGACGTCGGCGGATTTGCGGCAGATGCCACGGGTGAGTTGTTCGCGCGATGGATCGAGGCCGCGTGCCTCACGCCGTTCTTCCGATGCCACAGCGCAATCAGGACACGCCGCCAGGAACCGTGGGGGTTCGGTCGGCGCATCGAAGATGTCGCACGTAAGTATATCTCGATGCGATACACTTTTCTCCCATACCTGTACACGAAGACCTTCGAGGCGCACACCACCGGCACTCCGATCATGCGCCCGCTTTTTCTCGAGTTTCCCGATGACCCGGGGACTCTCGACATCAACGACGAGTATATGATCGGGCACGCGATGCTCGTCGCTCCGATCGTTCGTCCGGGGGCCCGCGCGCGCGAAGTGTATCTACCGCCCGGCGGCTGGTTCGAGTGGTCAACCGGCGTGTACTACGAGGGCGCGACTCATATCCTCGCCGATGCACCGTTGTCGTCGTTGCCGCTGTTCGTCCGCGCAGGGAGCATTATCCCGACGGTAGCGCCCGCGGGTGCGGTTTCCCGCCTCAGCCACAAGACGATCACGTTGGACGTCTTCCCACGCCGCCGAGAGGCCGACGAAACCGGCGGTACGATCGCCGAAGGAACGCTGTACCAGGACGACGGCGAGACGAACGATTACCTTGACGGGAAGCGAAGAGTTATGACTTTCGCGCTCGACGACACACCGACCGGATTAAAGTTTACGTTTGGGACCACCGAAAAGGCGTTTGAACGGACGACCGAACACTTACGCCTAAGGATTCACCACGAAAGCATCGCGGAGGCCGACGCCAAAGGCGCCACAGTTCAATCGACCCGAACGATAGAAGGGATCGCCGAGATCGAACTCGACATCACCGAACGCGGCGAGGTCACGCTGAAGCGAATCGAGACTCCGCCCGAAAATCCATCAGGCACCGCGATAGACGGCTGAGCGAATGCCCGACGGCGGTTTATCGCCGGCGATACTCACGCGCGGCGCGTTTTGCCGCCGCGCTAGCCTTTTCGGTCTCGAAACGTAGCGTCTCGAGCAGCTCGGTCTCGTTACCCCGGTACGTCGGCGGTATCACGATCGGATCACCGAACACGATGTAACACCGACTGAACGGAAGGGGGACCTCGAAAGCGTCCCACCGCTTCCCGAACTGAAACGATCGGGTGTAATACGCGCCGGTGGGGATTATGGGAAGCCCACTCCGCGCGGCGATATGAAGGATGCCGGGCTTCGGGATCCGCGGGGGCCCGGCAGGGCCGTCCATCGCGATCGAACCGTCGTGGCCTTGACGCAGATAACGGACAAACCCGAGCACCCCCCGTTCGCTCTTTCTTGGTCGCTGCCCCGTGCTGATTCGAAAATCGCGAAACCCGAAGTGATTTAAAACTCCCGCAAGGACGTCCCCCCGCCACGAATCCTCGACGAGAGCCGAGCCACCCTGGTGGCGGTACCAGAAGATATTGACCGTAGACATCCCGTGCCAGACGCCGAAAATCACGTGTTTGCCTTCGCGATGGTACCGGCGGAATCGTTCGGTTGGTTCAGCGACAACGCGATTGGTCGAACCCAGAAAACGATACAGGACGATAAAAATCGTACGGAACACGAGCGTCGACGGTCGGACCATTGCTTCGATTCTAATCGTGATCGACTCGGCGCACAAGAGACGTACGGCGCCACACGACGGTTTCATTCTTCAGTGCCGTGCAGCCCGGGCACGTGACGCGTCAACCCGAGCGCCGCGAGCGCACCAATCAGACTCACGACGAGGTAGAACCAGAAGACACGCGAGTACGCCGGGTACGTGGCGCCGAGAGAGGCGATTCCCGAGGCGAGTACGACGCCGCCGACGGCCGTGCCGATCATCGCACCGCCAAACCGAACCATGCTGTACAAACCGGCCGCGGTCGCCGAGCGGTCACCCGGAACGCCGGCGAGCGCAAAAATGTGCAGCGCGGCGAGGCAGAAGCCTGCACCGAGCCCGTGAAAGACGATCACGACGACGAAGTACACGATTCCGGCGCCCGGCGGCATCACCGCGAACGCGACCATCGCAGCCGACTCGATCAACAGGCCGGCGACGATCTGCATTCTGCTCTTCCAGCGGTCGATCCAGTACCCGCCGAGACGCATCGTGACGAGCAGAGCTGCCGCGTGCAGCATGAGGACTAACCCGGTCGCCGCGGCGGAGAATCCGAAAAGGTCGGTCACGAGCAACGGCGCGATGAACGCTATGCCGCCCATCAGCGCCATACGCATCCCGACGCTGATCGAAGCAAACGTGAAGTTTCGATTCCGGAAGAGGCGCAGATCGACGAAAGGGTTCGCACGCCGGCGTTCCCAAAAGAAAAAACCGACTCCGGCAACTAGAAATCCGCCCAAAAGTCGAATATCGGTCAGCGGAGCGAGTCCCGTGATAGGACGGCTCGACGTGTAGAACACGAGAAACGTCGCACAGAGACTCAACAAAAGAACCCCGATCCAATCGAACGACCGGATCACCGCCGGTGCGCTCTCCGTCGACGTGCCGGGAGTCCTCGGCACGAGGCGAAACGAAAGATACACGGCGAACACACCGATCACGAACGCGGGCACAAGGATAGAGCGCCACCCGAGCGAGTCGATCATCGTGCCGGCGATCAGAGGACCGATTATGCCCGAGATCGGGCCGATCGAGTTCCACGTGCCGAGCGCGTTTCCTCGTTTTTCCGGCGGAGCGTGCTCGATGATGATCGCCATCGACAAAGGATTGATCCCTGCGGCCCCCGCGCCCTGAATCGCACGCGCAACGAAAATCCATGTGAGACTCGGGGCGAACAACACGCCGAGACTACCGACGATAAACACGACGATGCCCGCGATGAAGAGAGTCTTTTTCCCGATCCCATCGCCGAGGCGACCGTACACGGGCATAAAGACCATGAACGGAAGCGTATACGCGATCACGGTCCACGACGTCACATCTGCAGTCAACGCGAACTCAAGGCGGATGCTCGGAATCGCGACCGCAAACATCGCCATCGTCGTGATCACGAGAAAAGTCGGGGCCATAAGAGCGGGTACGAGTCGTGAAAGAGGAACGGCTCGCGGTTCAGGCATCAGGCGTATACCTCGTGGAGCTTGTGGTAAATTCCGCCGAGAGAGACGAGATCGTCGTGGGTACCCGACTCTGCGATGCCGCCCTCGTCGAGCACGACGATGATGTCGGCTTTGCGGATCGTCGAAAGCCGGTGCGCGACGATGATCGTCGTGCGCCCTTCCATGACGTGCTCGAGAGCTTGCTGAATCAGCTTCTCGGTCTCGGTATCGACGGCCGACGTCGCTTCGTCGAGAATCAGAATCGGCTTGTCGGCGAGCAGAGCGCGCGCGATCGCGATGCGCTGTTTCTGACCGCCCGACAGCTTCACACCGCGTTCGCCGATCACCGTGTCGTATCCTTCGGTCAACTTGACGATGAACTCCTCGGCGTTCGCCGCGCGGCACGCATCAACCACCTGCTCGTCGGTCGCGTCGGGTCGCGCAAACAGTACGTTCTCCTTGATAGTCCCGTGGAAGAGAAAAACGTCCTGGAGCACCATCCCGATCTGCGAGCGCAGCGCGGGTAGCTTCAGCATCCGCGTATCGATGCCGTCGAGCAGAATTCTCCCGTCGACCGGATCGTAGAACCGCGAGATCAGCGCGGCCATCGTCGTCTTTCCGACGCCGGTCGGTCCGACGAGTGCGGCCGATGCCCCGGCCGGGACGGTCAGAGTGACGTCCGCCAAAACAGGAACACCCGGAACGTAATGAAACGAAACGTTCTCAAAAGTCAACTCGCCGTGAGCCCGCCCGGTCTGCCGGTTTTCGTAGAACCTGAGCGAGAGCCGCTGCAGGTGCGAATACAGGCCCGACCGGACGTCCGCGACGACACCCCACCCCGCGACGTGTGCCGCGTAGCTGCGGATGAAAGTGAAAACGGCGCGCGCGGCAAAAACGCCAAGGCCGAGAAGCGCGAGCTGTCCGACCCGCGCGAACGCCTCCTCTGAGACGCCGTCGGTTACAAGACCGATCATCTCGCGAACGATCCATGGAGCGAACAGCTGAACGATCACGAGCATCATCATCGAAAACACGGTCAGGAGCAGAGAGCCCTTGTACTTGATCGCGTACGACCACAGGAACTTCAATGTTTTCATCGCCGGACGAGTGTATCGGCTTTTTGCGGAAACGTCACGCTTCGGCTTCTCTCAAAATGAAGTTTCGGCTACAGTTATCGCGTACGAAGGAGCCGCCATGATCAAAATCGGAGCGCAGTACTATCGACCGCCGTTTCCCGAGAAACACAACTGGAACGACGACCTCGCGGAGATGAAAGCAGCAGGGCTCAACACTCTGCAGATGTGGGTAGTCTGGGCGTGGGTGGAGCCGACACCGGGTGAGTTCGTGTTCGACGACTACGACGAGATCATGGAGATAGCGCGCCGCGTCGGACTCTCGGTAGTCCTGAGCACGATCGCGGCGATCCAGCCGTACTGGATTCACCGCGAGGTTCCGGGCAGCGAGATGGTCACGGCAACAGGCCGAAAGGTCGTGTCGTCGAACAGGTGCGAGGCCCACTATGGGCTCACTCCCGGGGGCAGTATCAGCCATCCCGGCGTTTGGGAGAGAATGGCGGCTTTTTTTTCGGCCGTCGTGAATCGCTACAAGGACTGCGAGCACTTGGTCGGGTGGGACGCGTGGAACGAGCTGCGGTGGAGCGTACACGCAGGGGGCCTCGTCGACTACTCGGACGCGGCGATCACGGAGTTCCGGTTGTGGCTCGATGTGAAGTACGGCGGTTTGCCGGGCCTGAACGCCGCGTGGAAACGGCGATACCCGCGGTGGGACGACGTGCTCCCCGGGCGCGTTCCGGATCGTACGTACACCGAACTGATGGCGTTCGAACACTTCATTACGTGGCGATCGGACGAGCACGCCCGCAAGCGTTACCGACTCATAAAAGCGCTCGACCCGAACCGTCCCGTAACGGTGCACGGCGCCCAACCGACGATCCTTCACGGATCGGATCGGTTTGATGGTGGGCCGCGCGGCGAGCCGAACACGACGCTTCACCGCGGAAACGATTGGTTCCTCGCCGATCACACCGACGGAATCGGGGTCTCGAGTTTTCCGCTCTGGGGTGGAATCGAGATGGCCGACGAAGAGTTCTCGACGCGACTCGACTTTCTCAACGCGGCGGCCGGCGACAAGACGAAGTGGCTCAGCGAGCTCCAGGGCGGGCGGTCGAACATCGGTTTTACGGTCGCGCAGAGCGTTCCCGCAGCGGCGCAGCAGAGGTGGCTCTGGGAGGGCCTCAGCATTGGGGCGGACGCGATTCTGTTCTGGTGTTGGCGCGACGAGGTGTTCGGGCGTGAGTCAACGGGATTCGGGCTCGCCGGGAACGACGGTCTGCGCGAACAGCGATTCACAGGGATGCGCGAGACCGCCGCCGTGGTCGAGCGGAATCAGGACATCCTCGAGTCGTACCGTCCGGTTCAACCGCGGGTCGGGATCTTTTTCTCGCCGCAGGCGTACTACCTGTACTGGGCTCAGGAGGGTGACGCGCTTCTTCCGATGGACGCGATCCGTGGATACGCAACCGCGCTGCTCCGACGCCAAATTCCCTATACGATCGTCGAGGAGGAGCATCTCGAGCGGCTAAGCGAGCTCAAGATCCTTTTCATGCCGAGGTGCCTCGTGCTCGAGCCGGTTACAGTCGCGGCGCTCACGACGTTTGTCGAGGCGGGCGGCACGTTGGTGGTGGAGAGCGAGACCGGAGCGTTCGGCGCGAACGGCATTTACCGCTACCCCGAGCAGAGAAGTCTCGCCGAACTCACGGGCGTAAAGGAGACCGGTCGCCGGCGACTCGGCGGCACCGCGATCGGACTCGACGTCGCAGGGAACCGCCTCACGGTAGCCGCATCGCAATGGGTAACACCGATGGCCAGGTTCGGTGACACGAGCGCCGACATTTCCGGTGACGGCCTCGTGGCGATCACCCCGCGTGGTGCCGGACGGATCGTCTCACTCGGCACGTACCTCGGCGACGCGTACTATCGGCTCGGCGGTGCCGACGCCGAGTCCGTCCGAGCCGAGTTCGAGACGTTACTCGCTATTCTTGCCGTCGAAGCAGCTGTTGTGCCTCCGGTCACGGTAGTGAAAACGACCCCGACGACTTCGGGCACCGTTGTCGTGCGTTCCGGACCGACGAAAGACGGCACGTTGGTCTTTGTTTTCCCGCCAAAGGGGACCCGGACGGTTCGTATCCGACCGGCCGACGCGCCCGGCTCAGAGTCGAGTCCCGGCAGGCGCCCACGAGTCGGCAAGAAACGCCGGCGCGTGCGAAGCGATGAAGTCAGGGACATCATCTCGGGCGCTGAGTACCGAATCAGCCGTGACGGGACGATACTCCTCGAAGACTCACGGATCGGGTTCTACGTGTTGCACGTGCCGCGGTGACGCGGTGGGCCCAGCTCTGCGTTCAACCTTGACTGAACCTCTCAGGCATGGTACTCCCGTGTGTCTATGAGGGCCCCCGAACGAAGCGAAATCCACGACATGATTCACGGTACCGGGCTCTCGCTCGGCACCGCGCGCGGCGCCGCGATGCAGTTCGACGCGCGTTCGGCGATCGGCCTCGCCGATTCACTCGAGCCGAACACCGTACCGGTCGACGCGGTGGCACGTTTTGAGCGGGCTCTCAGCGCTACGATTACGCAGATCGACGAGATAATCGAACACGGCGCATCGCGGTTCGCGGACGTCGTTAAGCTGATCTTCACGGCCCATAGGATGATGCTCGAAGACCCCGCGTACGCGGGAGAGATACGCAAACGGATATCGAACGGAGAGTCGCCCGAAAAAGCGACGGCGACCGTTACCGACGAGCTCTCGGAGAGCCTCTCGGCGAATCACAACGAACGCATCGCGGAGAAAGGCGAGGACATCCGGGATCTCGGGCGCCGGGTCCTCTCGAATCTGACGGAAACGGCGAACGAAGGCACGTTCGCCCACGGTCGAGTCGTTGTGCTGAAGAGCGTCTTCCCGTCCGAACTGTTACGACTCGCGATTGACGGCGCGGCGGGGATAGTCCTCGTCGGAACGATGGTGACCGCGCACATCGGCATCCTCGCACGGTCTTTGGGGGTCCCGGTTCTCTCAACCACGAGTGATTTGGCGTTAGCAATCCCCGACGGAAGCGAAGTCGTACTCGATGCAACACGCGGGGTTCTCTATCCGACCGCGGATGCGGCCCCTCCCGACACAACAGTCGCGTCGAGTGAAGGCGACGCAGTCGAAGATCGCGTTGAGTCGGCGCTCGCGGTATCGATCCTCGCGAACGTGAACATTCTCGCGGACGCCTACACCGCGCGGCGATACGCCGACGGCATCGGGCTGTACCGGAGCGAGTTCCCGTTTATCATCCGCAAAGGTTTCCTCTCGGAAGATGAACAGAAGGATCTGTACTCGTACATCATCGGCTCGATGCCGGGAAAACCGATCACGCTAAGGACGGCCGACATCGGCGGCGACAAGCTTCTTGACGACGATGCGGCCGAGTCTAATCCGTTTCTTGGAGTCCGCGGGATTCGGTTTTCGCTCGCGAACCGCGAAGCATTTCGGACGCAGCTCCGCGCGATGCTGCGCGCGGGAATCGACACCGACCTCGGAATCATGTTTCCGATGGTCTCGACGGTCGAGGAAGTTCAGGAAGCGAAGGACGAGTTGGTGCGATGCATCGAGCAGTTGGCGAGAGACGGCATCCCGCACAACGGCTCACCGCGCGTAGGAGCGATGATCGAGCTTCCGTCCGCCGCGATCGCGACGTCGGAACTCGCGGCGGAGACGGACTTTCTCTCGATCGGGACAAACGATCTTGTTATGTACATGCTCGCGGTCGACCGGACAAACGCTCGCGTCGCGGACCTCTATCGTACTCACCATCCGACGATCCTCCGGACGATCCACTGGATCACCGCACGAGTCGGCGGAGCGATCGGAGAACTCTCGGTCTGCGGAGAAGCGGCGGCCGATCCGCTCATGATTCCTTTTTTTCTCGGCCTCGGCATCAAAAAACTGAGCGGCGCCCCACGGCGACTGCGCGACATGCGCAGGTACGTCACGGCGCTCGATGAAAGATGGTGTCGTGACACGGCGCGATCAATGCTCGCGATCCGGACGATCCACGAGATGGACGAGTACCTGGTCGAACTGGAGAGCCAACTCCACGAACTCAACGACCGAGTCACCGACGCGACCTCAGCCGCCGGCGGTTCTACGTAATCGCCGGCAGCTCGTTTCGGATGACCGTTGCCTGCGTGCGCAGGTCCTCGATCTCTTGAATCCAGAACGCCTCGCTTCCCCAGTCCGGATACGCGACGCGGAACCAGTAATCGTGCCTCTGGCGCGCGCGCCACGCGAGGAAGTACACCATCCGCATGAAACGCAGCGGTTCGATCAACTCGAGCGTCCGTCGATCGAACGGCCGGAACTGTTCGTAGCCGTCGATCAGGTTCTCAAGTTCACGGCCGCAGTCGGTCGCATAGCCCGGTAGCAGCAACCAGATATCCTGCACGGGCGGAGCGACCATCATGTCGTCAAAATCGATGATCAGAAGCCCGTCTCCGGGCCGGTCGAGAATGTTGCCGCGATGACAGTCGCCGTGAACTCGCTGGAAGAACGCGTCGTCGAACAGCGGCGCGATCGTCGCGATCGTCGTCTCGCAAATCTGCTCGAACTCCTCGCGGCAACCCGGATGAACGACGCGCTCGTCGCTGAGCTCACGCACGAAACCCGCGGTGAGATCCTCGGGGCGACAAACCGCTCTGTGTACCGCCTCGCGCGAGGCGCCGACACGGTGGCAGCGTCCAAGGATACCGCCTAAGCGGACCCAGTGGTCATCGGTCTCGGCGTCGAAATTCCGGCCGCCCATCTTGGGAAACACCGAGAAATAATACGTCTGCTCCGCTTCGTCATCGGAGATTGTGAGCTCGGCGACCGTCTCTCCGTTCTCATCGGGAAGCGGCGCGGCCACGGGAATCTCGGCCGCCGCGCAATCGAGCATGAACTCGTGTTCCTCGGCGAGCGCCTCGGGCGTCCATCGGCCGGGCCGGTAGAATTTGGCGACGACGTCGGTGCCCTCGTCGCGACGCATTCCGTAGACACGATTCACGTAGCTCGGGTACGGGTTGACCGTTCCGTCGAGCACGAACCCGAACGCGGACTCTACAGCGGTGACGGCGGCCTCAGGCGTCAAGAGATCGAACGATCCCCGAGGCTCCGGTACGTTCGACCGGTTCGGATTCGACATGTCGACAGCATAATCAGCAGGACCGCCCCGGTCAATCGAGCCTCGGCGAGTTGGGGCGAGTTGGGGCGACTTGACACGAGTCCGAACGCCGTCCAAAGTGAAGCATGGCGACACAATACAACTCATCTCCGGACGGATCGTCCCCGTCCGGAGCACCGACGATCGACCGGCGACCGAACGTGATCTGGATCATCGCAGACCAGCTGCGCGCGCAGGCTTTTGGATATCGCGGCGACCCGAACGTCCGAACGCCGAACATCGACAACCTCGCGCGTCGCGGGATGCGGTTTGACTCCGCGGTCGCCGGGGCGCCGTGGTGCTGTCCGTTTCGTGGAGCGCTTCTTTCGGGCCGCTATCCGCACAACAACGGCGTGACGCAGACGCCGGGCGCCCTCGACCCGTCGTTGCCAACGATCGCCGCGCCGTTTCGGGACGCCGGCTACCACACCGCGTGGATCGGCAAGTGGCATCTCGACGGATCGAACAGTTCCCGGCACTACGTTCCGCCCGAGCGGCGCGGCGGTTTCGATTACTGGCTGGGTTACGAAAACAACAACGCGCAGGAAGAGTGCTTCGTGTACGGCACTGGGTGCGAGAGCGCCGAGCGGCTCGACGGATACGAGACCGACGCGTTGACCGACCGGTTCATGGCACATCTCCACGAACACACGTCGCGTCGGACCGACGTGGAATCCGCGGCAGGTCCCGGTAGCGGGTACCAGCCGTTCTTTGCGGTTCTCTCGGTTCAACCGCCGCACAGCCCGTACGTCGCGTCGGGCTCGTGGGCAGGCGCGGCGCGCGGGCCCGCGTACGATCCGATCAAACCGACCGACGTCCGGCTGCGACCGAACGTCCCGTCGGTTCCGTGGATCGAAGAGAAAGCTCGGCTCGACGGCGCGGGTTACGCGATGATGGTCGAGAACCTCGACTGGAACGTCGGCAGACTGCTCGACGAGATGCGGCGCCTCGATGTCGACCGCGAGACGTGGGTCGTGTTCTTCAGCGATCACGGAGACATGCTCGGGTCCCACGGACAATGGGAGAAGTCGAGTCCGTGGGAGGAGTCGATCCGAGTTCCGTTCATCGTCGCGCGCGTCGGAGGGCATCAGACGATGAAGGTCGGTTCGACCGACGCGCTGATGAACCACGTCGACGTCGGGCCGACGTCACTCGGCCTATGCGGGATAGCCGCGCCGGACTGGATGGCCGGGTACGATTACTCCGCGCGGTGCGGCGGCGACAACCGCGACGCGGAGGCCGACTCGGCGGCCAGGCGGGCCGAACCCGACTCGGCGTACCTTCAGCAGATTCCCCGGAAGTTTCACGCGCACTCGGTAAACCGCGCGTGGCGTGCGGTGGTCACGCGCGACGGCTGGAAGTACGTCTGCACACCGGGCAACGACTGGCTGCTGCACAACCTCAACGACGATCCGTTCGAACAAGCGAATCTCTGTTACGACTCGGTCTTCCACGCGCAGAAAGAACGCTGCCACGCCGCGCTCGCCGCGTGGATCGAGAAAACCGGTGATTCGTTCGAGCTGCCCGAGATAACGATCACGGCTTGACCGCGGGTGGAAAGGCGATTACTGTAATCGTACCATGACGTACGATTACAAGTGCGCTGCGTGCAGCGGCGCCTTCGAGATAACCGCGACGATCGCGGAAAAAGAGGCAGGTTTGTCACCAGCGTGCCCGGCGTGTGGCTCGACCGAAACGCGGCAAGTTTTCACGGTGTTCGGGATCGTATCCGGAACCGCTTCTCAGTCCGCGTGCGGCTGCGCCTCCGATGGCGAGTGCGCGGGCCCGGAGTTCGGCCGCTGCTGCCGCGCGAGCTGAGACGAAGCGCCGCGTTGAGGACTGCGTGAGCGATATTCTTTCCTACGTACTCGGTAGCTCACTGATTCGTTCGGTCGCGACGGTTTTTTTGGCCGTCGCCGTGGCTATGCTCGCTCACGTGGTGATTTTCTTCTTTCTGAAGAAGGTGTACTCGCGTTCCGATCGCCTCGGAACGTTTGTGGTCACGAAAACACGCGCGCCGGCGCGCCTTGTCTTTCTTGTCATGGCGATCTGGATGGTTCTTCCCGCTCTAACCGAGACGACGCGAGTCGCAGCCACGATCCGGCACGCGACGATTGTCGCGTTTATCGCGACGGCCGGGTTGCTTGCGATGGCGATCGTCCGGGGGTTTGTGCAGCTTCTGCTCTCGCGATACGACATCACCGCGCGCGATAATCTGAGGGCGCGCACGGTCAGCACGCAGGCTCGCGTGTTTCAGCAGATCGCGGCGGTAATCGTTGCGATCGTCGTCGTGTCGACAATTCTGATGACGTTCGACGGCGTACAGCAACTCGGCGCATCGATCCTTGCCTCAGCCGGTATCGCCGGCCTCGTGCTCGGTGTCGCGGCGCAGAAGAGCCTCGCGAATGTCGTCGCCGGCGTCATGATCGCGATCACGCAGCCGATCAGGCTCGACGACGTTGTCATAGTCGAGGGTGAGTGGGGACGGATCGAGGAGATAACGCTCACGTACGTCGTCGTAAGTATCTGGGACAAACGCCGCCTTATCGTGCCGATCACGCATTTCGTCGAGACACCGTTCCAGAACTGGACACGAACGAGCGCTGAAATTCTCGGTACCGTTTTTCTGCACGTCGATTACCGCACACCGATCGACGCGATCCGCGCCGAACAATCTCGAATCCTCGCGACAACGGAACTCTGGGACGGCAAAGTCGACGTCGTCCAGGTTGTCGACACGACCGATCGATCGCTGGTCGTGCGGTGCCTCGTCAGCGCGGCCGACTCGCCGACCGCGTGGGACCTGCGCGTCCTGCTCCGCGAGCAGCTCGTGACATTTCTTCAGTCGCAGTATCCCGAGTACCTGCCGCGCATCCGAATAGAAAACTCCCCCTCGCCGGCCCCTGGCCCTCTTAATCCGTAAATCCGGCCTCTTTCCCGTACCACTTTTCACCGTTATATTTACCAATAAGGAGAAATCCTCTATGCCCGGTATCATCGTCGAGAACATCAGTAAAAGGTACGACGCGGTAACCGCATTGACCGACGTCTCGATCACGGTGGACAACGGCGAGTTCATGGTGATGCTTGGACCGTCGGGATGCGGAAAGACAACTCTTCTCAGATGTATCGCAGGCCTTGAACAGGCGCACACCGGTACCGTGCACCTCGGACAGCGATGCGTGTACTCGGCATTCGCGGGAATCGACGTCCCACCACGCGAGCGTCGGATCGGCATGGTGTTCCAGAACTTCGCGCTGTACCCTCACATGACGGTCGCAGAGAACGTGTCGTTTGGTCTGCGAATCCGGCACGTGAACAAGAAACAGGCCGAAACGATCGTGCGCGAGGCAATCCGGGTCGTCGACCTGGAAGGGTTTGAGAAACGAAAGCCGCGACACCTCAGTGGCGGTCAACAACAGCGAGTCGCGCTCGCGCGCGCGATCGCCGCGAATCCGGAGTATCTGCTGTTCGACGAACCGCTCTCGAATCTCGACCCGAAGCTCCGCGGGATGTTGTGCGCGCAACTCAAGCGCATCCACCGCGCAATCGGAGCAACGTCGGTCTACGTCACGCACGATCAGGCCGAGGCGATGGTGCTCGCCGACAGGATCGCGGTTCTCCAGAACGGCCGAGTGGCGCAGATCGGGAGTGGGAAGAGAATTTACCGTTTCCCCGAGACCGCGTACGTCGCGGAGTTCACGGGAAACCCGAAGACGAACATTCTGAAAGGAGAGATTCGGCGCGGCGAGGACGACGTGTTTTTCATACCCGACGCCGATCCGTACTGCGTGATTCCGGTAACCGACGAACTCGCGGGCCTCGACGGGCGTTACATAATTCTGCACGTGAGACCGGAAGACGTGGAGGTAGTGAAGAAACCGACGGCCGGAGAAGGCCATCTCTCGGTGCTCGCGGTCGACGAGGGAGCGAGCGGATTTGCGCATCTTCGACTCGGAGACCAACTCGCTCAAGTACTCACGCGCACCGGTCCCGGAAAGAGACTGAGCGTATCACGTGGGCAGATCGTCGGTGTTAGATTTGCGCGCGGAAACGTGTATGAACCCGAATCGGGCGAGATCATCGGCTCGTTCGGATACGGGCCCGACGAGCTCGGGCGCCTCGACGAATCACGCTGGGCGCTGCAGCTTTAGTATCGTCCGGGGCGTGTCGGCGTCAACGCGCCCATCGCCGCGGAATCGGCGCGACGGTTCGAGCTCGCTCATCGTACGACGTCATCCCGCTGCTCCGATAGACGTACGTCCGTCCCTCGAGACTCGAAAAACCGGCGTGGTTTCCGGCGGTGTCGACGGCGATCGAGTTCATTACGTCGAGAAATGGCCCACCAAGCAACACGAGATCCTCAAACGCGTCGCGCACCGCGTCGTCAGCGCTCATTCCGTGCCGCATCGCGGTCACGATAGAGTGCGCGGTGCACGCGCGAATCGCCATTTCACCCATTCCCGTGCACGCGGCCGCGCCGTAACGCGCGTCGGCGTAACACCCGCCGCCGATCACCGGTGAGTCTCCGAGTCGTCCCGGGTACTTCAACGCCCAGCCGCTCGTCGAAACCCCGGCGCACACCCCACCGTCGTCATCGATCGCAAGGAAGTTAACTGTACCGGCAACACGCTCGGGATCAGCCGCGTGGCGAACGAGAGGAGCGAGTGGCCGGCCGTCGCCGATGGCGTCGTCACCGGGTGCCGTTACGATCTCGGCGACCCTTCGCCGCCATTCATCGCGCGCGGCCGTATTCACCGACGTGATCCTCTCGGCGCCGATCTCGCGTGCGTACCGGTCGGCGCCCTCGCCGACGAGCAACACATGAGGCAAGTTCCGCATCACGCTGAGCGCGACCGAAATCGGGTGCCGGAAACCGTGCAGCGCGCCGACCGCGCCGCACTCCCGCGTCACGCCGTCCATGATCGACGCGTCGAGCTCGAGCTCGCCGAGAATGTTCGGGTATCCCGCCGCACCGACGGTATGGTCGTCGGCGTTGTCCTCGACCGCGCGAATCCCGATCTCAACCGCACCGACGGCCGAGACACCGGACTCGAGCGCCTCAAATGCGGCGTCGATCCCGACCCGCCCGTTCGCACTCGCTACGATTATCACGCGGCATCGTACCGTAAGCACGGACGGATCGGCAAGACCACACGGACGTTTGTACTCAACTCCAGAGCCGGTCGTGCGCCCACTCGTTGTCCCAGTGATCGGTCGGCTCCCAAAGCCCCGGAATCTCGGGATGGATGTGCTGAGCGAGAACCTCGTCGTTGAGCGACTCGATGCCGAGACCAGGGGTGTCGGGAATCGGTATGTAGCCGTCCTGCACGATCGGATTCGGCAGGCCGGTCACGATGTCGTTCCACCACGGCGTGTCCGCGGAGTGGAACTCGAGCGCGAGGAAGTTCTCGGTCGCCGCGGCGGCGTGCGCTGCGGCGAGGCACCCGATCGGGCTCTCGGCCATGTGAATCGCCATCGCGATTCCGTACTCTTGCGCGAGATCGCCGATCTTTTTCGTCTCGAGAATGCCGCCGGTCGAAAGCACGTCGGGATGAGTGACCGACACGCCGCCGGCTTCGAACAGCGGGAGGAAGTTCTCTTTGAGATAGATGTCCTCACCGGTGCAAACGGGGATCGTCGTCGCGCGCGAGAGGCGCACGTACTGCTCGGTCAACTGCCACGGGATCATGTCCTCGATCCACGCCGGATTGTACTTCTCGATTCGTTTTGCAAGTTTGATCCCGTCTTCAACACCGATATGACCGAAGTGGTCCATGGCGAGCGGAACCTCGTACCCGATAATGCTGCGCACATCGGCGACGTACTGTTCGAGCAGATCCAGTCCCTTCTCGGTCACGTGGATGCCGGTGTGTGGATGAGGTATGTTGTTCATGTCGTAGAACCACGCGCGGTTGGCGAGAGCTTCCGAGTCGACCCGACCTCGCGTCGCGCCGTGCGCGTGTGCGGCGGCGCGATACTCATCGAGAAGCCCGAGCGGCGCGCTCAACGCGCCGGGCTCGTCGCGCAGCTGTCCGATCCCGAGATCCATCTTCAGAAACTTGAATCCCATCTCCATCCGTTTCTTGAGCGCGGCGCCCATCGCCGCACCGGTGTCTTTACCGCGCACATCGGTATCGCAGTACATGCGGATCTTGTCGCGGAACTTCCCGCCAAGCAGTTGGTACACGGGCACGCCGTACGCCTTGCCCGCAAGATCCCAGAGAGCAACCTCGACTCCCGATACCCCGCCGCCCTGCCGCGAATGCCCGCCGAACTGTTTGATTCGCCGGAAAAGCTTATCGACGTTGCACGGATTCTCACCGAGAAGCCGGCCTTTCAGCATCAAAGCGTACGTCTTGCTCGCACCGTCGCGCACCTCACCGTACCCGACGATACCTTGATTGGTGTAGATCTTCAGGAGCGTGCAGTGCATCGGCGCCCCGACGATATCGACGAATCGCATGTCGGTGATGCGCAGATCGGACGGGCGCGAGTTCGTGTTGACGCCGCTCGCGATCACTGTTGCGTCTTTCCCATTGCTCATAATCGTTCCTTTCCTCTTTGTTTTCGTTTTCCGGTTGCTCGTCGTGTTAGAGAAGCGTCTCTTCATCGGCCTGACGCTGTTCGGTCTCGGTCGACTTGTCCCAATCGAGATGCTCGAACTCTTCTAAGGTGTGCGTTTTGCGCCACTCGGCGAAGTCGGCTTCGATCGGATCGGTCCACTTTGTATCCATCTGCGCCGACGTGTAGACCTTCTCTCGCAGACGCTGCAAACCGAAAACCTCACGCAGGCGGGTTCGCTCGGAGTGCTCGACGACCTCTTCGGCGAGATGCGCGGGAATGAACAACACGCCGGTATACGTCGCGAGCACGATGTCACCCGGCATACAGATCGCGCCGCCGATCCGGCACGGAGTGTTCATCCCGACCAACGTGACGTCACGAATTCCGGTCGGGTCCATGCCCTTGCAGAAAGTCACGACACCGTCGATCCCCTTGATCTGTTGCGCGTCGCGGATGCCGCCGTAGATCACTTGCCCACGGCCGGTACGCGTCGCGATCGCGGTCGAGAGATTTCCCCCCGAGAACGTGCCTTGAAAGATCTTTCCAAAAAGATCGACGACGATTACGTCGTCTTTCTGCAAGGTTTCGATCACCCACGAGTTCATCTCGCCGATCCGACCCTCTTCATTGTGACCGTACTCCATCAGGCTCTGGTGCAGATCGGGTCGTCGCGGCACAAAAACCGCCGTGACCGCGCGGCCGACAAGTACCTTGCCGGGGTGAATGTTGATCCAGTCGGGCTCAAACTGGTACTTGTACTCCTTGCCCCAGAGCACGGCCCACGCCTCTTCGGTCGTAACGCGTTCCATGCGCCGCACGACGTCCTCGGCGACTTTGGGACGCCCATCCTCGAAACGCTCGCCTTTCCACTCGGGGGTCAACTGAACGACATCATCTCGATTTGCGAATTTCACGACTACACCTCTTGCCGGTTTGGTTAAGTGGCCCATGATACCACGGGAAACCATGCGGGAAAAGGCGAATCGCACGATAAAATCGACGAAGCCTAACGGTCCGACGACACGTTTCGGTTGAACGACGCGGTTTCATCGCGTATCATGGCGCTATGAGCAAAATTCCATTTATTACCTTTCCAACCGGACAGTCCGTTCCGCAGTTCGGCCTCGGCACTTGGGAACTCACCGGCGACGCCTGTCGAAGATCGGTCGCCGACGCACTCGCGATGGGTTACAAACACATCGACACCGCGGTCGGGTACAGCAACCACACCGACGTCGCGGTGGGAATCAAGGATTCCGGCGTTGCGCGTGATTCGTTCTTCCTCACAACGAAAATCCCACCGAGTAAGTTGGCGCGGTCGCAGGTGATCGAGGTCGGGAAGACGTCGGTGAAAGAACTCGGCGTCGAGTACGTCGATCTGCTTTTGATTCATTGGCCCACGCGCAAGGTTCCGCTCGAGGAAACGATCGGAGCGATGAACGAGCTCGTGAAGTCGGGTATCACGCGAGCGATCGGCGTGAGCAACTTCAACCAGGACCTTGTCACCGAGGCGTGCCGCCTCTCGGACGCACCGATCTGTACAAACCAGGTCGAGTATCATCCGTACCTCAACCAGACCGAGCTGCTGAAGACGTGCACCGACCTCGGCGTCGTGATCACGGCGTACTCGCCGCTCACGCGCGGCAAAGTCTTCTCGGACGATACCCTCAAAGCAATTGCGATCAAACACAAAACGACAGTGTCTCAAGTTGTGATCGCGTGGCTGATCTCGAAAGGCATCATCGTGATCCCGAAGGCGAGCGGAAAAGCGCACCTCGAAGACAACCTTGCCGGCGTCTCGCTTCAGCTCGACGTCGACGACGTGACGACGATCGAGAATATTCCCGAGACCATTCGACTCGTCGACGGGAGCTGGGTCGAGTACCCGTTCTAAACGGCTACGCAGCCGCCGGCCGCCGATCTACGCGGGTTTTTTCCCGACGACCGTGATGCTGAAAATACCGTTGCCGGATGCCCGGTAGGCCGCGATCTCGGCTTTCGAGAGTAACGGCGCGAGCTGCGCGTCGGGCAGATCGATCCGGCGTTCCTCTTTCACGACGACGTCGACGAAGCCGAAGTCGGCGATGGTCGAGAGATACTCGGAGCGCTCGATCGCGCCCGCGACGCACCCTGCGTACATCTCGGCCGACCGCCGTACTGCCGCGGGCAACTGCCCGACCGTCACGATGTCCGAGACGCAAAAATGAGCTCCGGGTTTCAGCACGCGCAGGATCTCCGAAAACGCAGCGCGTTTGTCCGGCACGAGATTGAGCACGCAGTTCGACACGACGACGTCGATAGACGCCTCGCCAAGCGGAATGTTCTCAATCTCGCCGAGCACAAACTCTACGTTTTTCGCATCACGCGCCGTCGCGTTCCTGCACGCGAGTTCGATCATATCGGGAGTCATGTCGAGTCCGATTACAGACCCGGACGGCCCCACCTCGCGCGCCGCTATGAAGACGTCGTTTCCCGCGCCGGAGCCCAGATCAAGCACGGTCTGTCCGGTTGTGATACCCGCGTGCCGCGTCGGCAGGCCACACCCGAGCCCGAGATCGGCTTCGGGGACGTACCCTTCGATCCCGCCGTAACCGTCACCGATCATCGATGTGTCGCCGGAGCCGCAATCGCACGCGCCGGGACCACAACACGACGCCGCGCGTGCGAGCTCGGCGTACTTTTCCTTAACAACACCCTTTATCTGGGTCGAGTCCGACATCGTTAGCCTCCTCCTGAGTTTCAAAATCGACCAGGTCGGCAGCGAATGAGCGAAGCATCTCTCTCGCGCGTTCGGTCACGCAGTAACACGTGCGGGGACCGTCGATGACTCCGTCGACCAACCCGGCCTCGCGTAACTCCTTGAGATGCTGCGACACCGTCGACTGCGACAGCGGTAGCAGATCGACGAGTGAACCGGTTACGCAACTGCGGCGGTTAAGCAGGATCCGGAGAATCCGTACCCGCGCCGGGTGACCGAGCGCGCGCGCGATCGCCGCGAACGCTATCTCGTCTTGTGTGAACGCGTCGGTCTTTGCTGTCGCCATTCGCCCTCCTTAATCGTATATCGTAAATATACGATACGATTATCTCGCCGTCAAGCGGCGTAACACAAGCGCGGCAAAACTCTTGACGAAAAATCGCGATCGTGTATAAGATGGCGAATCTTACCGGAAAGGGAGGCACTTGATGACTGAATCGGCACGCGAGATGCACCTGTTCCGGGTAACCGTACTGTAGGCTCGGTCGTTCGACCGTTCTCGATCTGCGGTTCCCGCAGAGCATTCCTCGCATAAATCACCACCGCTCACGAACAGGGCATCACACACATAGCGAGAGACTTTGTTTTCACCGCGTCGGGATAGCTGTTTCCAGCCGTTCCGGACGCGCTTCGGAGGCATCATGTCCAGGCACCAACAGTGTGCTGTCGATTCTCTCGAGACGTTTGTGTGTATCACGTGCGGCCGCGCCGTAGCGCCGGCAGATAGCGGGACGCACCATCGCAATCACTGCCCGCACTGCCTGTCGAGTCGTCACGTCGATATCCGACCCGGCGACCGGCGCGCCGCGTGTCGAGGTCCGATGACCGCGATCGCCGTGTGGGTCGTGAACAGAAAAGAGTGGAGCATCGTGCACCGGTGTGAACGATGCGGAACGATCAAGACAAACAGAATCGCTCCGGACGACGACGAAGGGTCTCTTCTCGCGCTGGCTATCCGCCCGCTCTCGACCCTGCCGTTTCCGCTCGAGACGATTCAACCGGGCCGTCTATCGCGCACCGGTATCGTTTAAGGACGGCAAAAATGAGGAACGATAATCCGCACGGCCTCGTACCGTGGGGTTGGAACGCCGCGGTCGCTACGCGATTCGCCGAGACCGGTTCGCCGGACGGCATTCCCGCGCGCGTGATCATGCAGGAACGCCACGTATACACGATTGTAAGGGCACCGCAAATCGAGTCGCGCGCTCGTGTCGCCGGAGCCTTCGAGTACCGAGCTGCGACGCCGAGCGACTATCCGATGGTCGGCGACTGGGTTGTCGTAGACGTCGAAGGAACCGTCGTGCACGCGGTAATACCACGCTTTTCAGTGTTATCGCGCCACGGAGCGGGTGACGAGACAATCGAGCAGGTCATCGCGGCGAACATAGACGCGGTGTTCATGGTGTTTGGACTCGACGGTGGCCGGGCGTTCTCGGTCGGATTGCTCGAGCGTTTAATCACGATCGTGAGGCGATCGGGCGCTCGACCTATCGTCGTGTTGAACAAGAGCGACAGCGCGGAGCCCGAGACGATCGCGCAGATCGGCCGCGAAGCAGAGCTTGTCGCGCAAGGAATCCCGGTTCACGTCGTGAGCGCGAAGTCGGGCCACGGGCTCGACTCTCTCGTGGCCGAAGTCGTTTCCGGCGAGACAGTGTGTCTCGTCGGAAAATCCGGCGTCGGAAAGTCGAGTCTGCTCAACGCACTCGCCGGGACGAGACTCGAGCGCGAAGGAGAGCTGCGAGCGGACATGCAGGGACGGCACACGACGACGCACAAGGGACTGTACCGGCTGCCGTCCGGGATTCTCGTAATCGACGTGCCCGGGATCCGCGAGTTGCAACTCTGGGGCGACGAGTGGGACGTCGCCGATTCGTTTCCGGATATCGCGGCGGCCGCGGTCGCGTGTCGTTTCAACGACTGTTCGCACACGGGAGAACCCGGGTGCGCGGTTCAAGAGGCGCTCGCTGACGGAGTGATTTCGGCCGATCGGTACGACCGGTACCTCGACCTGCAGCGCGAGGCGGCGTTCCTCAGACGGCAAACCGACCGTCGGGCCCGCGAAGACGAGCGACGAAAATGGATGAGGATCACTCGCGAGCAGCGCATGAAAAAAGGCGCACGCCGATGACCGGTATCGTCACTACACGGACATCGTCGGTCGGTGTATACTGTGCAGGATGGTGCATCGACTGGACGCGTTTGCGCG
>REEC01000169.1 GCA_007695285.1 Spirochaetaceae bacterium
CATCAATTGGACCGAACCGGAGTGGATAACGTATCCGGGCGTTCCGGTCGAGCACCTCTACACGAATCAGATCGCACCGTACTACCGCGCTTCGCAGATCTACCTTGGATTCCCGAAACGCTTTTTGCCCGACAGGAACCCGACCGATCATCCGGCGCGTGGCCTATCGGATGCCGTGTTCATGAGCAGTCGCGACGGAAAGGAGTTTCGGCGATGGACCGAGGCGTATATTCGCCCTGGTCTCCAGAAGAGCCGGTGGGTCAACCGGAACAACTTCGTCGCGTGGGGTTTGATCGAAACCGAGTCCGCGCTCGCGGATGCACCGAAAGAAATCTCGCTTTACAGTGCGGAGGCGTACTACGTCGGTGACGGCACGCGGATGCGCCGTTTCACGACCCGACTCGACGGGTTCGTCTCGATTAACGCGCCGTCGCAAGGCGGCGAGTTTGTGACCGAGCCGATTGTGTTTACGGGCGATGCTCTCTTCTTGAACCTCTCGACCTCGGCCGCCGGTTCGGTGGAACTCGAGGTCCTCGATGCCGACGAAAAGAGAATCGACGGATTCGGTTTCGACGAGTTCGGCGTGATTTTCGGTGACGAGATCGAGATGAAGATTCAGCCGAAGGACCGGAGATTCGGAGAACTTGCGGGCCGGCCGGTTCGCCTCAGAATGAAACTCCGCGACGCCGACGTCTTCGCGCTGCGTTTCGGTTGAACGGCTCTTCTCCCATGACCGGGATAGAGCAGTCGGGTTTGAGATGCGAGCCGTGTGCTCTTGCGACCGTGTGTGTGCCGTGGGATGACCAGGGTGAGTTCCTCGAGAAACCGTTTCGACGGCAGGTTCGACTACTCCGAGCCGCGGGAATCGAGAACCTGTACTTGTTCGGTACAGCCGGAGAAGGATACGCGGTAACCGTGCCCCAGTGTCGACGGATCGCTTCAGTTTTCATGGAAGAGGTCCGTGACTTGACCGGCCTTCGGCAGCTCGGGGTGATCGCGATGTCGGCCGCCCAGGCCTGCGAGAGGATCGAACTCGGCCTGAAGATTGGATTCACGGACTTTCAGGTATCGTTGCCCCCGTGGGGAACCGTAAACGACCGGGAGCGTTCTGTGTTTTTTCGGGATGTCGTTGGCGCGTATCCGGAAGCCCGATTTCTCCATTACAACAACGCGAGAAGCGGCCGCGTGCTTACGGGATCCGAGTACGTCCCGATGTTCAAGGAGCACCCGAACCTGGTCGCGACGAAATCCGGAGGGCATAGCGTCGCGTCGCTCCTTTCACTGAGTCGCGATGCGCCGGATTTGTGCCACTTCTTCACTGAACTCGATTACCTGACCGCATCGCTTCTTGGGATTCGGTGTGGCCTTCTGGTTTCGGTCAGCGCGGTCTTTCCGGAACGGATCCTCGAGGTGTACGCTACCGGTCGAGACGGTGACGTCGCATCGATGAGACGGTTGATCCGCGAGATGAGCGTTTTGCAGCACGCGATTCTCACCACCGTCGGACAGACAGGCGCGCATATCGACGGCGCGTACGACAAAATATACGCGTGGCTGAGCGATTCCGCGTTTCCGCTCGCGCTTCAATCCCCGTACCAGGACGCCGGGCTCGAAGCGGCGCAGCGGTTCAAGGAGCTCGTCGCGGCCGTTCTCCCGGGCTGGTTGGGACCGACGCGCGACGCGTGACGATCGCGACGCCACGTTACTGCGGGTTCTGGGGAGCGATTTCGGCACGTATCTTTCGGTACGCCTCGACCGTGTCGGTGGTAGGTCGGAAACGCGCGGTTTCCGAAAGCCACGCGCTCTGCGCGTCAAAAACCGAGCCGAACCATCCGCACCCGACAGCCGCGTACACCGCGGCGCCAAACGCGCCCGGCTCCTCGCAGTCGGTTCTGATTACATCGCATCCGAGCACGTTCGCCTTTATCTGGAGCCAGACGTCGCTTCGGGCGCCTCC
This sequence comes from Spirochaetaceae bacterium, assembly GCA_007695285.1. GTDB lineage: Bacteria > Spirochaetota > Spirochaetia > DSM-27196 > PXBQ01 > PXBQ01. The sequence continues at coordinate 1,958 of REEC01000169.1, forward strand.
TCCTGTCGCGACGATCGCCCGGGGCTTCCGCCCGTCGAGAGCGGAGCGAACAAGGCCGTCGAGCGAAAACGCTACTTGCTCCATGATCGCGCGTACGACCGTACCATGGTCGTACGCGCGATTAAGGTTTCGACTCGGCGAATCGCCGATTTCCTCGAGATCGAGTGTTCCGGTAGCTCCATTTGCGCCCGGAGGGACAGAAGCCGCGAGATCCCCGAGTTCGGCGAGCGTCAATCCAGGCGCGAACGCCTTCTGATACGCCTCGAGCGGCCCCGCGCCATCGTCATTGAACGCAAGCTTGTAGAACAGACCGTCCACCGCGAACGGTCCGGTGCTCATCCCGGTTTCCACGCCGAAGTGATCGATCAACCCGAGCGCGGCGAGTACGGTGCCGGTGGACTCCGACGCGTCCGCAAGCCGACCTATACCCGCTCCGACCGCCGCGGCGGCGTGATCGAGACTCCCGGCCGACACGACCGCGGTTTCAGGCAGTCCGAGTCTGGTCGCGAGGGTGTGCGTTGTGGCCCCGATTATCGTCGAGGGTCTGCGCGCCGTCGCGAATAAACTACGGTCGAGTCTGAGGGCCAATAGGGCTTTCTCCCAGTAGCGCGCGTTCACGACGTCCCAGATCCCGAGAAGCGACGCCGTAGAGCTATCGCCCGCAGTTTGACCGGTCAGCAAGAAAGCGACAAAATCGGAGATGCTCAAGACGTACCGCGTCCTCTCCCACGTCTTTGCACGGTGTCGTCGAAACCAGTTGAGTTTCGCGACCGTCATCCTTTTGCCGAACGCTCCGAGGCCGGTCGTCGTGAGGAACTCCGGATCCTGCGCGACCGCATCGAGCTGCGCGTCGTGCTCGTCGGCGCGGACGTCGGTCCAGACCACGAGGGGCGTAAGTGGTGCGAGCTGCGAATCAAACAGTGCGAACGTGTTGGCCTGCGACGAGTACGACACACCCACGATCTCAGCGGTTTCACAGCGCGCCGCGTCTAAGGCCTCGGAAACCGTCTCGACGACTACGTCGATGAACGCGGCGATCTCAACCTCCGCGCGTCCTGGCGATGGCGTCGTGACCGGAAACCGCGTCCGACCGAGCCCGAGGAGTTTGCCTTCGCGCGACACGACAGCCGCTTTGATGTAACTGGTCCCGAGATCGAGCCCAAGAACTACACCCATCGCCGTACCCTTCCGCGGTGACTCATCCGCCGGCCGCGCTCTCCGCGACTCTCACCGCGGCGTCGACGAGCAGAGGACCGCTCCGCCAGTCGAAAAGCGTGTTGGACGCCTCGTATCCGCCTTCCGCTGCGGCCGCTTCGGTCACGACGTACCCTTGGAGTCCACCGTTCGCGAGCGTGATCCCGTACGCCGACGGGAAGCGTCTCTTGAGCTCGAGCCCGTACTCGACGAAGAGCTCTCCGGGCCACCCGATGTAGGTGTGCAGGCCAAGCCGAATCGCGTGGACCTCGGCCGGGAGGCACTGCTCGTAGTACTCGTCGAGCACACCGCGCGCCGCGGCGTTCGCGAGCGTGAGAACTTCCTCCGCGCCGAAAACATCGGTCTCCGCGGTGCGGATCTCTTGCCGGGGCGCTCCTTCGCGCGCGAGTTTTTCGAACCGTTCTCGCACGCGCGCGAGCCGTTCCGCAGCCGCAGCCGGATCGGGAAAAACCTTTCGGGGCAGATCGAGAAACTCCTGCGCCGAGCCGATCGTGAACTCAGAACTGTACTCCACCGTCTTGAGTGCCTTTTCGACCGCGCGGCCGAGCAGGTTTCCGAGACGCTCGGCTTCGGCGAACGTGTTCTCGCGTGTCATGTGTCGCGGACTTTGGTTCCCTGCGGTGCCGGTGTGGTACGCGATCGGAATCTCTCGACCGAACACGGACGAACAGAGGTAGCGACGTGTAAACGCCGGGAAGTCGCCGCTTACGAGTTTCGAGTCCTCGTGCAAGACTGTCGGGTGCATCGAGTACACAAGCATACACGCGATCGCACGATCGTTCTCGTCGCGCGCAACGACGACCGGAACCTCGGGGTCCGACGGTCCGTCGACGCTCCGGCGGTTACTCCCAACCCCTTCCGCTCGCGCGGCGGCGAAACCGACCGAAGCGGGAACCGCGTTCTCGACCGCTGCGATTCCCGCGGCGACGATCGAGTCGGTGAGAAAACGCACATACTTCGGGTCGGGTGGCGGCACAACCGGGTCGTCCATGTTGCTCGCGTACCGGACGATGTTCGGCGCAGAGTGCGTGTGCGTCGCGGTGATCATGATCGTCTGTTCCTGTACGCCCGTTGCGGAGCGAATCCGCTCACGCGCTTCGCGTGCGACCGACTTGTCTATTCTTATTACGTCGTTCGCGATGAAAAGCACCGTTCGGCTCGTTGCACTTTCAGATTCGTTCGTCGAAGGCTTCCCGGAGGAGAAGAAAACCGCGTGTGATTGTAGCGGGTCATGTATTCCGGTGCTGTACCTCTCGACGTGAGGGTATCCAAAAAGAAACTGCGACGTCATCGGAGAAATGTCGACCGTCGCCGCGCCGACTCGTAGCGTTTTCAAGATAGGCCTCCTTGCTCGTTAGTTATCGAAGTGTTCATCCGCGGCCGCATTTATCGAACAATTCGTTCAAGTTCCAGGGAAATTTTAATCACGTTAGCGCGCAACACCGAAGTTGTCAATTGTTTATAGTGCGATTACGTGGTACAGCAAGGACCTCCCGCGAGCGATCGCGTCCGATACAGCGGTTGGTGTTTGGTCACACGGGGGTGACGGTGTGGACGCTCGTCATCTCCGAAAAGGCGCGTTCCTTTTCAGGCGTGATTCCGGTATCAGTGATCCAAGCGTCGAACTCTTCAAGACGGGAAAAGGGGATGTGACCGATCGCCCCGAGTTTCGTGTGGTCCGCGACCAAAACAGCCTTATTCCCGGCTTTCCTCATGATGCCCGCGAGTCGAGCCTCTTCCGGAGTAGAAACAAGGCACCGGCCCTCGTCATCAATCGCATCGGTTCCGAGAAAAACGACGTCGAACCTGATCTCCTCCAATGATTTCTCTTCTGATGGTGAAGAAATTTCAGGTACATGGGAAGTTGCCGAATCA
>REEC01000274.1 GCA_007695285.1 Spirochaetaceae bacterium
ATACGATCGCCGCGGTCGCTGGGCTCGATGCGCTCCTGATCGGGCCGAACGATCTTGCCGTCTCGCTCGGTTCACCCGGGAACCCGGACACGCCGCGGCAGGACGCCGCGATCGAGCGCGTCGCCGAAGCCGCGCGGCGAAACGGCAAAATCTTCGGCATGCACGCGCCCGAAAAAACTCTCGCGAAATGGGCACCACGTGGGCTGCGCCTCGTGATGCACTCGCTCGACTTGACGATCCTCAACGACGGCTTCCGCGAGGCCGGCATCGCGGCCCGGCGGGCGGTAGAGCGGTAAGGCGCGCTGCGCATTGGGCCGCGCACCGGGCCGTGCACCGGGCGGCGCACCGGGCATCGCGGTAGGCTACAGCCCTTCCCAGAAGGCGCGCAGCTCCCGGAAGTACGGAGTCCCGCCGATGACGTACGTGTCGTTGTGCCCTGCGCCGGTGATTCGGTAGAAGCTTTTTGGATCGTTCGCCGCGTCGTAGATCCGGCGTCCCATCGCATACGGGACGATCTCGTCGCGGTCGCCGTGCGCGATCAGGACCGGAGTATTCACCCGGCCGATTCTCTCGAGAGTGTCGAAGCGCGAGGAGATCAAAAAACCGAGCGGGAGGCCGCCGAACATCACGCGCGCCATCGCAGGTGCGCTCGTGAACGGCGACTCCAGAATCAAACCCGCCGGGGCTTGATCGAGTGCAAGCTCGACCGCGACCGCGGCGCCGAGGCTCCTGCCGAAGAAAACGATCTCGTCACGCGGTACCGCGAGTGTCTCGGTGAGGTAGGCGTACGCGGCGCGGGCGTCGGTGTACAGTCCTTTCTCGGACGGGCGCCCTTCGCTGCGGCCGAAGCCGCGGTAGTCAAAGATGAAAACATCGATGCCTTCGGCGACGAGCAGCCTCATGTTATCGGCGCGATGCGTGATGTTGCCGGCGTTGCCGTGGAACCAGAGCAGTGTTCGGCGCGGCCCCGACTCGCCTCGGAGGTCAGCGCCAAGCCGGTCGGCCTCTGCGTGCCACGCGTGCAGAGTGAGCCCGTCGTCGGTCTCAAAATAGTGATCGGTCACAGAGAGACCGAACTCCTCCGGGTGCCATGAACCCCTGGGATACGCGATCGGGTGATACACGACGCTGCGCTCGAGCGCGACCACAGACCCGCCAAGGACCGCGGCGGCGAGGATTACACCGGCGCCGACGCGGACGATCAAACCAGTCATGCTTCCATTATGGTATGCTCGGCGAATCATGAAAAGACGCCCGTCAGAGCGTTCTCCGGAGTGGAATTCGATAAATCTTGATAGAAAAACACCGGATCGGTATATTAGTTCTATGTTAGCGACACACACGCTCGACTCCGTTCGAGAAAAACTGGCCGAAACGATGATGCCTCACGAGCTCGCCGAGGCGATGCCGTTGATCGAAGAGATCCACCGCCTCAAGAGCACGATGAACGTCTGCATTCTCGGCCATAACTATATGACGCCCGACGTTTTCCACGGCGTATCCGATTACGTCGGTGATTCGCTCGGGCTTTCACGACTCGCCGCCGAGACCGACGCGGAGATAATTCTGTTCAACGGCGTTCACTTCATGGCCGAGACCGCGAAGATCCTCAACCCGGACAAACTCGTCTTGATCGCCGATCCACTCGCCGGGTGTTCGCTCGCCGAGAGCATCACCGCCGAGGATGTGCGAGAGCTCAAGAGAAAGTACCCCGGTTCGCCGGTCGTTACGTACGTGAACTGCTCGGCCGCGGTGAAGGCGGAGACCGACATCTGCTGCACGAGCGCGAACGCGGTGAAGGTCGTCGAGAGTCTCGATTCCGACCGGATCATCTTCCTGCCCGACGAATACCTCGCGCGCAATGTCCGGCTCCAGACCGGCAAAGAGATCATCTCGTGGGAGCGAGGGAAGTGCATGGTGCACGAGTTATACCGCGCCGACGACATCGCGTTTGCGCGGCAGCACTTCGACGAGCTCACGGTGATCGCTCACCCCGAGTGTGACACCGATGTGACCGGCGCATCGGACTTCACCGGAAGCACGTCGCAGATGGAGGAGTACATCCGGTCGAACTCGAAGGCGAACGTGATGCTCATCACCGAGTGCAGCATGGGCGACAACTTACGCTCGGCTTTCCCCGAGAAACACTTTGTCACGACGTGTCAAACGTGCCCGCACATGAAAAAGATCACGCTCCCGAAGGTCCGCGACGCGCTGCTATACAAGCAGTTTGCCGTCGAAGTTCCAAACGAGATCGCGGTACCCGCGCGACGCGCGGTTGAGCGCATGTTGGAAATCGGCTGAGCCACGGCGTGTCGGACAGAGCCGACGTATGACGACATACACCGGGATTATGATCGCGATGGCGGTCGGTTTTGTCGGTACGTCGGTGATTCACCTCTCGAAAGGCATCATGAAACACGGGGTGTCTCTGCTGCGCGGCGCCGGGGCGAAGCGGAGCTCTTCGTCGGCGATCTACGCGGTCGGCGTCGCGATGAACTTCACGAATCCACTCTGGGTCGTGATCGCGAACCGTTTCGCGCCGACCGTGTACTACACCTCGATGTACGGCCTCGGTCTTGTCTCGCTTCTGATCTTCTCCCGGCTCGCGCTTAACGAACGGACGACGCAGAGACGTCTAGTCGGCGCGCTGCTCGTTGTCGCCGGGACTCTCGTCGTCGGAGCCGGACGGATCGTCGCGCCGGTCGCCGGAATGCATCTCGCGAACCGAAACACCGTGTTGATCATCGCCGGCGCGTGGGCTATAGCGGCGCCTCTTGTCGCGATCGTCTCGAAAAGGACGGCCGTTTCCGTGCAGGAGTTGTTGTTCGGTGTTTTTGGTGGTGGACTCGCCGCACTCGAGGCTGTCATGAAGGGTGTCGCGCAGGCGGGCGCGGAAGGTAGCACATTTCTGCCTCAAACTCCAATTAACTGGTGGATCTTCATCGTGAGCTTTCTCGGCGCCGCGGGCGCGTTCGGCATGATACAGTGGTCGTACTTCCGCCACTGCCGCGTCTCGATGATGGCGACCGCGTACAACGTCGCGTACGTCACGGTGCCGCTCGTCGTCGTCGCGATCGCGATTCCGGGTGAGACGATCGGGCTTATCCCACTCGCCGGGCTCGGATTACTCGCGGTCGGTGCGGTCGTGATGCAGATCCCGGCGCGTCTTTCGCGACGTGAGTCGTGACGCGCCGGTCGATCACAGCCGAAAAGCGTCGCTATTGATGCTCTCGTAGTTGTCGAGAAAGCGATTGCGGGTCTTGTCGTTCACGCTCTCGACGTCGACGACTATCGCGGTCTCGTACGCAGCGCCGAAGTCGGGGTCGAGCGCCGTGTCGTACGTCTCGACGCGGTCGGCGGCGCGCATGTACGAGATCAGAATCGGCGGAACCGTGAGTCCGAAGCCGCCGAGTTCATCGGTGAGCGCCTGGTAATCGGCGTCGTACGATAACTCTGCGCGAACCGGCGTATCGGACCTGGGCGGCGAAGGTTTGTACCGGAACCGCGGACGTGCGCGCAGCAGGTTGACCGGACCACGGTGTCGGCGGTCGAGAAATCGGAGCAGCGCGTCGCGCGCGGCCTGCGGCCAGTCGGCGTAGATCGAGACGTTTCCGAAAAGATACCGCAGCCACGGGTACTCATTCACGAGAGCGCCGAGCCCCGCCCAGACGACGAACAACCCGAGGATCGCGCGCTTCGCGCTGCTGTTCACGACCGACCTTCCGAGCTCGATCGAGCGAGGCAGGTACTCGGTCACGAACTCGTCGGCAAACTCAAAAATCGTCGAGGTCCGCAACGCCGAAAGGTCACCGTGGTGCGCAACGGTGCGGCCCAGGATGAACCGGTACATTCCGACGATCTCGGCGTTCTCCGGGTCCCACGCGACCAACTGCGCGTAGCCGTCAGGGTCGGTATCGAAGTGATCGATGTCTCTCTCGACGTTTCTTCCGGCACCGATCTTCCGGTACTCTACCTCACGGATCCGACCGATCTCGTCCATGATCGCCGGGGCGTCGGCCGCCCGGAACAGATACACCTCGGCTCCCTTGTACTCACGAATCGGCTTGAGCCGGCTGAACTCGTCGCGCAAATGCTCGGGCGCGACAGGGTTTGCGACGGGAATTGGGTTTGTTTCGCTCACAGACGCCTCCTCGGGCGGGAATAGGTGTAACTACAAATTATACCTGCTGTACTTGTATACCGTGTCTCAGGGCTTTTCAAGGTAACTGCTACGAAGCCTGGTGAAATTCAGTCTCTACTGAAGGAATTCTTGCCTAACCACCCGGTTTCACCAGGCTTCGTGGTAGTCACCGTTGCGTGTCTGCTCTTCGATCATCTGGACAAGGAGCGCTTCTTCAAGCGTGCGTGTGGGTCCCGGCAGAGGCGAGAATCGGCGACGGTCGGCGGCTTTCGCGCGGCGTTGGTAGAACAGGTACATCCGGCGTGGGTCAACGTCCGAAACGTCGTCCGGGACCATCTCGAGCTCGAGAATCGTGTTGAGTTCCTCCCGGTCGATCACCGAGACGTGACGCGTTCGCATCGCCTCGCGAACCCGAGCGATCTGCTCGTACGTGAGGCCGAAGATGAACTCCTCGAGCGCGTGAATCACCTCCGGATCGTCGCCGTACTCCGAGAGAAAGCCGTACCACCGCGTCGAGAGAAGGCTTGAGATCCGCATGAGCTCCATAGTACCGAGCATCGTGCCGAAAACCGGCGCGATCCGTTTGCGAACGCGCCAGAGATCGATCAATGTCGGCGCGTACTCGGTAACGTTCCGGTCGAAACGGTGCTCCCAGAGGTGAATCAGATCGATCGCCGCGCGCCGGCGAACCGCAGCCGGGTACGCGTCGGACTCGACGATCGTCTGGTACACGTCCTCGATCAGGAGCGAGAAGATCGTGTACTCCCAACTTTTCTGCAAATCGTCCTTGAAGCCGGAGAGGCGCACGTTCCGTTCGCAGAGCTTCCGCAAGT
>REEC01000109.1 GCA_007695285.1 Spirochaetaceae bacterium
AACGACGACGGATTCATCCGGACCGATCCGACGACCGGCCAGACCTCGCTGCCGTGGGTCTTCTCCGGGGGCGACGCGGCGACCGGCCCTTCATCGGTCGTGAACGCGATCGCCGCGGGCGAACGCGCCGCGGTCGGGATCGATACATACCTGTGCGGCGAAGAAAGGGCGTTCTGGCGCATCGACCGAACTGTCGATGTTCCGTTTGATATAGACTCTGATCCCGTTGCGTACGAACGCGAGCCTCTGCCGACGATCGAGGTCGAACGCAGACGAAACAACTTCACCGAAGTGGAACTCCCGTGGACCGAACCCGTCGCGCTGCGCCAGTGCGAACGGTGCCTCAGGTGCGACGTCGGAGCCGAACTGCTCAAGAAGGAGGCCGTGCATGCTTAAGCCCACTATGTACTCCATAACGATAAACGGCGTCGAGTGTTCCGTAGAGCCCGGCACGACGATTTTTGAAGCCGCCCGGAGCATCGGGATCGAGATCCCGTCGCTTTGTAGACTCGAAGGACAAGCTCCGACCGGCGCGTGTCGCGTCTGCGTCGTCGAGGTGGAACACGCGAGGAATCTTCCGGCCTCGTGTTCAACGCCGGTCATGGACGGAATGGTTATAAGCACCAACAGCGCTCGCGCGCGGCAGGCCCGTCGGGCGGTGCTCGAGCTGCTTCTATCGGAACACGACGGTGACTGCCGGTACTGTGAGCGCACGAACGACTGCGAACTGCAAGAGATCGCCCACGCGGCCGGCATCCGCGAGCTGCGTTTCGAAGGTGAGGTAGCAAAGGCGCGTGTCCAGGACACCAGCACGCCCGCGCTGATCCGTGACGCAGGAAAGTGCATCAAGTGCCGGCGTTGCGTTACGGTCTGCAATCAAATTCAGGGCGTCGGCGCGTTGAATTCTCAGTTCCGCGGGTTTGGGATTCGGATCGGCCCGGCTTTCGACTCGGCGCTCTCGCAGACCCTCTGCGTCCAGTGCGGCCAGTGCGCGGCGGTCTGTCCGGTCGGAGCGATCGTCGAGAACCGGCACGTCGACGGCGTCTGGGCGGCGTTGGCCGATCCGAAAAAGCACGTGGTGGTGCAGACCGCTCCCGCGATCCGTGCGGCGCTCGGCGAGTGCTTTGGAATGCCTCCGGGCACGCGCGTCACCGGCCGCATGTGCGCTGCGCTGCGCCGACTCGGATTCGACAAAGTCTTCGACACAAACTTCACCGCGGATCTCACGATCCTGGAAGAGGGAACCGAGCTGCTGATGCGGCTCAAGTCGGTTCTACACGACAAAAAACCCGCGGCGCTGCCACAGTACACGTCGTGCTCGCCGGGCTGGATCTCGTTCGTCGAGGGTTTTTACCCGGACATCATCGAGAACATCTCGAGCTGCAAATCACCACAACAGATGTTCGGCGCGCTCGCGAAGACGTACTACGCCGAGGTCGCGGGCATCGCGCCGGAAGACATCATCGTCGTATCGGTGATGCCGTGTACGGCCAAGAAGTTTGAGGCCGGTCGGCCGGAGATGAACTCGAGCGGCTTTGCCGACGTCGATTACGTGCTCACGACGCGCGAACTCGGGAGCATGATCCTCGAGGCCGGGATCGATTTCCCGGCGCTGCCTGACGAAGAGATGGACAGTCCACTTGGACTCTCGAGCGGCGCGGCGGATATTTTCGCGAATACGGGTGGAGTTATGGAAGCGGCGCTTCGGACGGTTCACGAGGTCGTGACCGGACGCCCTATTCCGACCGCCGATTTGCATATCGCGTCGATCGCCGGACTCGAGGGCGTCAAAGAGGCATCGGTCACGGTGACCGATCCGGTCGCCGACTGGGCATTCCTCGACGGCGTCGAGATGAAGTTCGCGGTCGCGCACGGGCTCGGTAACGCGCGCAAGTTGATCGAGCGGATCAAGAGCGGAGAGGCCGAGTACCACTTCATCGAGGTCATGACGTGCCCGGGCGGCTGCATCGGTGGTGGCGGGCAACCGCGGTTCACGAGCGACGACGTCCGCCGCGCGCGGATCGCGGCGATTTACGAGGAGGACGAAGGGAAGGAGATGCGCGCGTCGCACAAGAATCCCGCCGTGATGAGTTTGTACAAGGATTTTCTCGGCGAACCGCTTGGGCACGTATCGCACGAGCTTCTTCACACGACGTACGCCAAAAGGGTATTGTAGAAGCGCATCCACGGCATCGTGAACATTGCAGGTACCACGATGCCGTTCTCACCTTGACTACCGGAGGCGGCTATGGGATTTCCGATTCTCGATGAAGCGTTCAGGGCCGAAAGGCTCTCTCTGCCACACGGAGGTCGGATCCGCGCCGTTCTCGATACCGACACGTACAACGAGATAGACGACCAGTTCGCGCTGTCGTACCTTGCGCTTTCGCGCGAGAAGATCGAACTTGAGGCCGTGTACGCGGCGCCGTTTCACAATGACCGATCACGCAACGCCGGCGACGGCATGAAGAAGAGCTACAACGAGATTCTTCGGCTCGCAGAGTTTCTCGGAACACCGTCCGCCGACGTCGTTTTTCCGGGATCCAAGGCATTCCTGAAAGACGAGAAACACCCGCAGAAGAGCGCGGCCGCGTCGGATCTGATCGCGCGCGCAAAAAGCTCCGATACACGACCGCTGTACGTGATCGCGATCGGCGCTATCACGAACGTCGCGTCCGCGCTTCTGCTAGAACCCGAGCTCGTGTCGCGGATCGTCGTCGTGTGGCTCGGCGGGCACGGGCCAAACTGGCCGAATACGCGGGAGTTCAACCTGTTTCAGGACATCGCCGCATCGCGCGTGTTACTCGATTCCGGAGTTCCTTTGGTGATCGTGCCGTGCCAACCGGTCGCGTCGCACATGATCACGACTCTCGCGGATGTCGAAACGCACATCGGAGAGGCAGGTAAGATCGGCCGCTACCTCACGTCGATCGTTCGCGACTACTCCGACGACCACTTCGCGTACGGCAAGGTCATCTGGGACATAGCACCGGTCGCCTACGTCGTGAATCCGGACTGGGTTCCGTCGGGACTCGGGCCGGCACCGATCCTGAACGACGGGTTTCGCTGGAGTTTCGACCCCAGCCGCCATTTGATCCGCACCGCGTACGCGGTCAACCGAAACGCGATCTTCCGCGACGTGTACACCAAGATCAAGGCCGCGCAGTCGATTTAGGCCGTACACAGAATAGCCCCTTCACGGCCGGCGAATCACGGTTTGGCCTTCGGCGACTTTCGGCGGACGGTGAACTCTTTTCGATTCACGGGCGCCTCGTCCTCGGCAAGCGCCCGAAGCTGTTGATAAAAAGTCCTCTGAGCTTGAAGCGGTTCGGCGTCTTTCGGGATGAGCCGCGTATAACTGCCGTCGGGATTCTGCTTATGCGCCTTGACGTTATCACGAAAGAACGTCTCGAGAATCCCGCGCGCACGTATCATGAGTTTTCGATCTTCGATCGGGAAAAGTAGCTCTACTCGTCGCTCGAGATTCCGCGGCATCCAGTCCGCGCTCGTGAGGTACAGTTCTTCGGCGCCGTCGTTGTAGACGTACACCATGCGCGTGTGCTCGAGATACCGGTCGATGATGCTTACGACGGTAATGTTCTCGCTGAGTCCTTTCACACCCGGACGAAGCATCGAAATTCCGCGTATGTTCAGGAGAATCGTCACGCCTGCCTGAGCAGCCGCGTAAAGCGCATCAATGACGTCCGGATCGGCGACCGAGTTCATCTTCGCCATGATCTTCGCGGGTGCCCCCGACTCAGCGCGCACTTTTTCGCGTTCGATCAACTGGATCACGCGCGCCTTCATCGAACTCGGCGCCATCACGAGTTTGCTCAAGGTCGGAATCGCCGAGTACCCGGTAATCGCGTTGAAGAACAGACCGAGTTCGTACGCAAGGTCCGCCCGCGTCGTCAATAAACCGATGTCGGTGTACAACCGCGCGGTCTTCTCGTTGTAGTTGCCGGTCCCCAAGTGCAGATAGCGTTTGACTCCGTCGTTCTCTCGCCGAACGATCATGAGCGCCTTCGCGTGGACCTTGAGCTGCGCGATCCCGTACACGACAATCGCGCCCGCGCGTTCGAGCCGTTCGGCCCACGCGATGTTCTGTTCCTCGTCGAACCGCGCCTTCAACTCGACGAGCACCGCGACCTGCTTCTTGTTCTGAGCGGCCTTCTCAAGAGCATGAACGACCGCCGACCGGCCCCCGGTCCGGTACAGAGTCATCTTGATCGCGAGCACCTTCGGATCGTCTGCAGCCGTCTGCACGAGCCGAACGACCGGATCGAACGACTCGTACGGGTGATGGAGCAGGAAATCCTGCTTGGATATCGCGTCCCAGAGAGACTGCACATTCGAGAGCGCCGGCGGCTCGATCGGCGTCCACCGCTCATCGCGAAGCTCATCGAACCCGGATGTACCGACAATGGCCATCAGACACGAGAGGTCAAGAGGCTCGTCCTTGATGTACACGTCGCCGGCATCGAGACCAAGCGACTCGGTAATGATCGTCGCGAGCCGTCCTGCGTCGCGGTTGATCGAGACGCGGATCGGAAGGCTGAACTCGCGGTGTTCGAGCACCTGCTCCATCGCTTCGACGAAGTCCTCGTCGCGCTCCTCGTCGACACCGAGATCCGCGTCTCGCGTGACTCGAAACCGGGCCGACTCGAGCACCTCGAATCCCGGGAACAACGCGGATGCGTTCTGAACGATGATGTGTTCGAGAAGCGTGAACGCCGCCGGGTGCGTAGTGTCGGGAATAAACACGACTCGGTCGAGCGACGGAGGTATCTGCACGACCGCGACGAACTCGGCTTGCGCGTCGTCGGCGACTTCGACTCCGACCGGAGCCGACTGCTCGGCCGCGTCGGCCGCGTCGACCGCGTCGGCCGACATCGGTCTCAGAAGAAACGCTATGTGCAGTCGCACGTTCCCGGAGTACGGGATCGGTTTTCCGGGAGTCGCGCGGACGGGGGTCAGTACCGGGAACACCTCTTCGGTGAAAAACGTCTTGGTAAACGCCACCTGCGCGCGCGTGAACTCATCGGATCGCGTGTACACGATGCCCGCGCGCGCGAGTCCCGGAAAGATCTCGGTCAACAAGCACCGGTATTTTTTTGCTGTTATTTCTTTGACACGATGCGAGATTTCGGCAAGTTGCGTCTCTGCCGGCATTCCCGACGGACACCGCACCGAGCCACCCGTGCGAAGCTGACGCTTGATCGAGGCGACACGGACCATGAAGAACTCGTCGAAGTTGGACGACACGATGCAGAGGAACTTCAATCTCTCGAGAAGTGGATTCTCGGGGTTCAAAGCCTCCGACAAAACGCGCGCGTTAAACTCGATCCAACTCAACTCACGATTCAGGAACTTATCCGAACTCATTCTTTCCCCATAACTTGCTATAAGATAACAACTCGGTAACCGAACACGTCTTCGAACATGCCACCCTTCACCGCAACGCCGTTCTTCTCGACCGAGATGTCGCCGGTATGTGTGCAGTGAAACATCACATCGTCCTCGTTTCGCTCGAGGCTCACACTCGACACTCGTTGGATGTGGCCCCGGTCGAGCGCATCGGCAACGCGCAGGATCGCGGCGATTTTCATCACAACCATGCGGTGTTCGCGCCGTAGCGACGAAAAGCTCGGGTGTGTCGGCATCGGCGCCGATCGCCGGTGGTACCGGACAACGTTTGAGATGATCCTGACGTCAGTCCGTGAGACACCGAAGATCTCGGAGTTCTCGATTATGTACTGCCCGTGTTTGTGATGGCCGGCCGAGCGGATGAAGTACCCGATATCGTGCAGGATCGCGGCCGCCTCGATCAACAGCCGGCAATGCGCGTCCATGCCGTGATCCTCTTTCATGCCGTCAAAGATCTGCACGGCGAGTTCACGCACGTGAAGCGCGTGTCGTTCGTCGTAGTGGTACCTTCGGCCAAGGCTGCGCGCAGACGCGATGACTTGGTCGTAAAACTGCCGGACAACGTTTTCCTCAGTCCCGAGCGCGAACGTCGCCAACACCCCTTCGCGAATACTGACGTCGGGCACGATAAGCGTGTCGGCACTTGTTGCTTCGAGGAAGCCGCGGTACACGATCAGCGCGGGTAGAAGCCCTTCGGCTTCGTAGTACGTCACACCGAGTTCGTGCACCGTTTCTTCGATGCTGCACTGCATGAGTCCCGCGACAAACGCCCGGAAATCGTCGGCCGCGATTTCCGAGTACGCGTCGCCGGTCTTCCGTCCGACGGTCGCAGCGGCGATCCGCGCGTCCCCCCCGACCGCGACAAAGAACTTGACCCGGTCGAGTCTCATCTCGGCGTCGAGCAACTCACGGGTCACGCGGATGTTCTCCTTGAGATACTCCTCGATCTGGAGCCCCGTGTCCCAACCGGGACGAACCTGCTGTTCCATCCGCACGGTCCCGATTCGCAGCGAGTGCGCCGCGACCATCTGTCCGCGGTTTAACAGCATAAGTTCGGTGGAGCCGCCGCCGACCTCGATAATGAGCGACCCGGTTTTCAGAAACTCCTGTCGCTTCGGCGCGAGAGCGTGTTGCACCGCGAGATACGTGAGGTGGTTCTCTTCGACCCCCTCGACGACGACCGTCCTGAACCCCGTTCGGACGAACACGCGATCGATAAACATGTCGCGGTTCTTGGCTTCGCGTACCGCGCTTGTCGCGATCACGCGTACATCCGACGTCGTAATTCCCCACCCGTCGAGCAATTCGCGAAACCCTGAGAGGATCTTTATGGACTGCCGCATCGACTCGGCGCTGAGGTATCCTGTCGTGAAGACGTCCCGGCCGAGTGAGATCGGTTTCCCGGCACGGTCGAGTCGGCGCCAGGTACCGTTTGGCCCGATCTCGGCGATGACGAGGCGAATCGCGGTCGCACCGATATCTACGACGCCGACGATCCGGCCGGGTTCAAGCGGCACACGGGGACGGGTCATGCAGCGTCCGTCTTACCGAGTTCCCGAACCAACGCCGCCGCCCCGATGATCGCCGCGTAGTCGCCGAGTATCGCAGCCTTTATCCGGACGTCCGCGACGAGGTGGGACATCGCGTGTCGACGCATCGAGGTGTCCGCGCGCGCGATGTACTCTGCGCCGAATTTCTCCACGAGTCCACCGCCCAGCACGATTATCTCAGGGTTGAAGATGTTCACGCAGTTCGCCATGCCGATGCCGAGAAAATCCGCGGCCCGGTACACGACGTCGGCAACCGCAGTGTCACCAGCCTCGATCGCTTTCAGCAGCGTGCCGCTCTTGACTTTCCGGATGTCGGTCCCGGCGTTCTCGAAGACGTACGGCGCCTTGCCCGAAGCGGCGAGCCCGATGACGTCTTTTGCAATCGCCGTGCGCGACGCGACGGACTCAAGGCACCCGTGCGAACCGCACCCGCACAACGGGCCGTCTGTCTGGACTATCGTGTGCCCGATCTCACCGGCGGCGCCGCGCGAGCCGCGGTACAGTTTGCCGTCAAGAATCAAACCGCCGCCGATTCCGGTTCCCGGAAACAGCCCGACAACGTGAAGGAATCCACGCGCGCACCCTTTCACAAACTCGCCGTACACTCCGGCGTTTACATCGTTCTCGAGCACCACGGGCACGCCGATCGCTTCCGACAGGCGGTCACGAAGGGGGAACTCCAGCAACCCGAGATTCGGCGTACGGTAAACGATACCGTTAGCAACGTCGATCGGACCCGGAATCGCGATCCCGATCCCGCAGAGATTCTTCCGCTTGACGCCGGCTTTCTCGAGCACTTCATCGACACACTCGACGATCGAGGCAAAAACTTCTTCGTTGCCGGCTTCCGACGGCGTCTTTTCCTTGTTCTTCGCGACGACTTCGTACTCCGCGTTCAGAACCGCCGCAAGCATCTTTGTTCCACCCATGTCAAAACCAATCGCGTAGTCGTTGTTTTCGCTCATCGCTCTCCCTCACACGGATTATAGAGGAATCGACCCGTTCCTGATAGTCACGACGGATGTTGCACAACGCGGTTCATCGGGATACGGTGACGCAATGGACCGAACAACGGGAGTCGTGATCGGCAGATTCATGCCGCCGCACGTCGGGCACAAGTACCTCATTCAGTTCGCGCTGGAATTCTGCGATAACGTTGTTGTCCTGTGCTGTACGTTGCCCGGTGAGCCGATCCCCGGCGAGTTGCGCGTCCTTTGGCTACGCGAGATGTTTCCCTCCGCGCGCGTCGTTCACGTCGCGACCGAGAACGACGCTGCACGGCGCGACGCACCCGGCGCGACCGACATCTGGGCATCGACGATCCGAGAGGCCGTCACGACACCGATCGAGTTCGTGTTCGCTTCCGAGTCGTACGGCCCGGATTTTGCGCACTCTCTCGGCGCGCGTTTCATCCCGGTCGACCCCGCGCGCACGGTCGTCCCTGTATCGGCGAGTGCCATCCGTAACGATCCGTTCCGGTATTGGCGCTACATTCCCGACGTCGTGAGACCGTTCTTTGTCCGCCGCGTATCGATCGTGTCGGACGACGGCGTTCTCGCCGCACGACTCGCAACGCGGTTCGGCACGGTGTTCGCGGCGCCGTACGACGCGGTGTTCAGCTCGGTTACGGGCTATCCCGTGACCGAATACGATCTGCCGTTCGTCCTGAAAGCTCACGCGGCGTCCGAAAACGCTCTTGCGCGTCATGCCGTGCGACTTCTATTCTCGGCGACGGACTCGGTTCAGATCGCGACGAGACTGATCGGCCGCGAGGTTGCCGACGCGACGATCGTTCACGCAACGGTGTCACGGTACGATCTCTTCATCGTCGACGAGCCCGAGGCAGGGCCGAGCCGGTCCGTCGAGTGGTCTTCCACCGCGGTCGCGCGAGCGGGAGCGCGGGTGATCCGCGTCGGCGGTACGATCGAGGCGCGCGTCTCAGCCGCCGAACGCGCGATACGGGCCGAACTCGCCGACACGGGGCAAAACCCTTATTGACACCGTAGGCCGCGCGGACTTACCATCAGATATGGTATCGCTGGTCTGGGCGATTCTCGGTCTGGTTCTGATCGGATCCGAGTTCATCGTTCCTGAGTTTGTTATTTTCTTCTTCGGACTCGGGGCGCTCGCGATGTCACTCCTGACCGCGCTTCTTCCCGGCCTCGGACCGCAGATTCCGCTTCAGATCGTGTTATGGCTCGCGATGTCGGGAGTATCGCTCTTCGCGCTTCGACGTACGTTCTCGCGCGTCTTCAAAGGGTCGCTTTTTGACCGCTCGGGGGACCAGGATGCCGGTGGCCAGACCGCGCGCGTGACCGAGCGCATAACACCCGACGCGCCGGGAAGAATCAGCTACCACGGGACAACGTGGAAGGCGATCAGCTACGATGAGTCAATCGACGCCGGGGAAACAGTCGAAATTCTCAAAAAAGAAGGGATGTCGTTCCTTGTTACCAGATCGATGCTGGACGTTTTTGAGTCCGACGACCAGAAACCCGCACCGGACGACCAACCTCACGACACGGAATAGTTTTTTTTAACGCCGTTACAAGGGAGAGTACGTATGGAACCGTTTTTTGTGTATCTGCTGTCGATCGGCACACTGTTTCTTTTCTTCATCGTTTTTTTCAAGTTGATCCGGATCGTGCCCGAACAACAAGCGTGGGTCGTCGAGCAGTTCGGGAAGTATCGCCGCACGCTTGGACCGGGCTTTCACCTCGTCATCCCGGCGATCCAGAAGGTCGCGTACAAGCACGTCCTGAAGGAAGAGGTGATCGACGTCCCACCACAGATCTGTATCACGCAGGATAACGTACAGGTCACGGTCGACGGAATTCTGTACCTCATGGTCGTCGACCCGGAAAAGGCGAGCTACGGCATCGACAACTACCGGTTCGCGACGTCTCAGCTCGCGCAGACGACGATGCGCTCGGAGATCGGGAAGATCGGGCTCGACAACAGTTTCTCGGAACGCGACCGCATCAATGACGCGATAGTGAAGAGCGTCGACGAGGCGTCCGATCCGTGGGGCATAAAAGTAACACGATACGAGATCCGCGACATCACGCCGACAGACACGGTACTCGAGGCGATGGAGCTCCAGGTTCGCTCGGAACGCGAGAAACGCGCGGAGATTCTCAAGAGCGAAGGTGAAAAAAGCGCGCGTATCAACTCGTCGAAAGGCGACCGCGAAGAGGCGATTAACCTGAGTGTCGGCGAGCGCCAGCGCAGAATCAACGAGGCTGAGGGTCGTGCTCGCGCGCTCGAAGTCGTCGCCGAGGCGACCGCCGACGGGATCAAGGACGTCGCGGTCGCGATGAGCCTGCCGAAAGGCCGGCAGGCGGCGACGCTGCGCATCGCCGAGCAGTTTGTCGGCCAGCTCGGCAAGATTCTCGACACCGCGTCGACTACCGTCGTTCCGCACGACCTCGCGCGGCTGAAGGCGATTTTCCAGACCGTTCTTCCATCCGACGCTCGCGTCCTCGATCCGGGTCGCTCTCCCGCCGGCGAGACACGCCCGAGCGAGGGGACACGGATCGCTGATTCGGCGCGGGGCGCGCGAACTCAAGGAGGCCAGGCATGAATCCGTTTCTCCCGCTCATCATCGTACTCTCGATCCTCGGTCTTGTCGTTCTTGTTTCGCTGCTCAAGAGCATCCGCATCGTCCCGGCGCAGACGGCGCTCGTCGTCGAGAGGCTTGGCAAGTATGCATCGACTCTCGGCCCGGGATTCCGGCTCCTCGTTCCGTTCATCGACAAAGTCAAGTACCACCACAGCCTCAAGGAAATCGCGATCGACGTGCCGACGCAACCGTGTTTCACGCTCGATAACGTAAAGGTCGAGGTCGACGGCGTGTTGTACTACCGCGTGATGGACCCGAAGAAAGCGAGCTACGGTATTACTGATTTTCAGTACGCGACAATCCAGCTCGCGCAGACGACGATGCGCTCGGTAATCGGGAAGCTCGAGCTCGACAAGTCTTTCGAGGAGCGCGAGCAGATCAACAACACGATCGTCAAGAGCATCGACGAAGCGACCGAACCGTGGGGTGTCAAGATCACACGGTACGAGATCCAGAACATCCGCGTTCCGGACGAAATCCTCACCGCGATGGAGATGCAGATGCGCGCCGAGCGCGAACGACGCGCCGCGATCGCGCGGAGCCTTGGCGAAATGGAATCGAAGATCAACTACTCGGTCGGTATCAAAGAGGAAGCGATCAACAAGAGCGAAGGTGAGAAACAGCGCCGTATTAACGAGGCCGAAGGGCGCGCCTCGGAGATCCGCGCGATCGCGCACGCGACCGCCGAGAGTATCAAGCGAATCGCGACGGCTCTCGACGCACCCGGCGGAGACGCCGCATTGACGCTTCAAATCAGCGAGCAGTACGTCGGTGAGCTCGATAAACTCGCGCGCAAAGGTACAAACGTGCTCCTGCCGATGGACCTCACCGACATCAACCAGGTCATCGACACGATTAACAGAATGGTCCGTGACACCAGGATGTGAACCGTGCCCAGCCCTCGCCGGACTCTTTGAGAATGGTCCGTGACACAAGGATGTAGTGAGCAGCGAAGTTTTCCCGTGCCCGCTGTGCGGTGATGGCCGCGAGAAGTCGAGTCTCACGGGACCCGACAGACGTGGCTATCGCCGCTGCGGATCGTGCGATTTGGTTTTTGTCGACCGCGCCGATCTGCTTCCACCCGCCGATGAGCGGCAACGGTACGAGCACCACAATAACGGCCCCGAGTATCCGGGGTACGTTCAGTTCCTCTCGCGCGCGGTCGATCCGACCGTTCCGTACCTGTCGGCCGGAATGCGCGGTATCGATTACGGCTGCGGGCCCGGTCCGACGATCTCGGCGATGCTCGCTGCCCACGATATCCGGTGCGACGACTACGACCCGTACTTCCGGCCGATCGATCTGCGTCCGCCGTACGACTTTGTCTTCTGCACCGAGTGCTTCGAGCATTTTCACGATCCGGCGCAGAGCATATCGCACCTTGTTTCGCTCGTTCGTCCGGGCGGCGTCGTGACGATCATGACCGAACTCCTTGACGACGAGACGGAGTTCTCGGACTGGTTCTACGCGCGCGATCTCACGCACACCGCGTTTTACACGCACCGCACGTTTGAGTACATCCGGAAGCGGTTTGGACTCACGGAACTGTTCGAAGACACCCGACGCGTCCGCGTGTACCGCCGGGAGTAGCTCGGTGAACTATGCAGTTGCGTGGTAACCGCAGATGCGGCTATTATGGCGCGTATCACGCATAGGATAAAACTCAGGAGAACATTATGATCCAAATCGATTTGGGCGGCGCGTGGAACGCGAACGCCGCAGGCTCCGATGACCTGTTTCCCGCCACCGTTCCCGGCTGTATTCACACGGATCTGCTCGCTGCAGGACGTATAGAAGACCCGTACTATCGCGACAATGAGGAAGCACAGATGTGGATCGGCGAGACCGACTGGGTGTACTCGCGCGAGTTCGATCCTGGTGACGAACTGCTCTCGCAGTCAGCGATCACCCTGCGCTGCGACGGGCTCGATACGCTCGCGACTATCGAGCTCAACGGCAGACGGATCGGCACAACGGACAACGCGTTTCGCACGTACGAGTGGGACGTGAAGGATACGCTGAAGCCGGGCAAGAACCGGATTCGGATCTCGTTCGCATCGACGATCCCGTACATCACCAAACTTCAGAACAAGAAATTTCTCAACCTGACCGGAATCAACCATCACCGGATTTCCGGAAGCAACTACATCCGCAAATCGCAGTGCAACTACGGATGGGACTGGGGACCGATGTGTGTCACCGCCGGAATCTGGAGATCGATCGTGTTGCGCGGATTCTCAGCGTCGCGAATCGATGAGTTCGAGGTCGCGCAGAAACACGGCCGCAAATCGGTCGATCTTGCCGTGAGTGGACGAATCGAGCGAGCGCCGAAGAACACCGAACCGGTCACGGTCAAGGCTGTATTACGATTCGACGGTAGGGCAGTCGCCGAGGCGAGCAGCACGGTCCAGAAAAAAGAGTTCGAGCTCGGTTTGACCGTGAAAAACCCCGCGTTGTGGTGGCCGAACGGAATGGGCGATCAGAATCTCTACGAACTCGAAGTTATGATCCTCGACGCGGGAGGGTTACAGCTCGACTCGTCAAAGAAAAGAATCGGTCTCCGCACGCTTGAACTCGATCGACACGAAGACACGTGGGGCGAGAGTTTCCAGTTTGTCGTGAATGGGAAACCGTTCTTCTCGAAAGGTGCAAACTGGATTCCGGCGGACACATTCGTGACCCGTGTCACGCGCGAGTTCTATGAATTCCTGATCAAGTCCGCCGCCGAGGCGAACATGAACATGCTTCGCGTCTGGGGTGGAGGCATCTACGAAGACGACGTGTTCTACGACCTCTGCGACGAGTACGGAATCTGCGTCTGGCAGGACTTCATGTTTGCGTGCAGCGCGTACCCGGCGTTTGACCCCGAGTTCATGGAGAACGTCAGGTGCGAGGCGATCGATAACGTGAAACGGATCCGGCATCACGCGTCGCTCGCGTTGTGGTGCGGAAACAACGAGATCGAACAGATCGGCGGATTCATCGGCGACAACCCCGGCGAGATGACGTGGAAGCAGTACTCGAGTCTGTTCGATAAACTGATTCCGGGAGTCGTCGCGAAACACGATCCGGGAACACCGTACTGGCCGTCGAGTCCCCACTCGCCGCACGGCGACCGCAAAGACGTTCAGAATCCAAAATGGGGCGACGCGCATCTCTGGCAAGTCTGGCACGGACGGAAGCCGTTCGAGTGGTACCGCACGTGCGAACACCGGTTCAACAGCGAGTTCGGGTTCCAGTCGTTCCCTGAACCACGTGTCGTCGAAAGCTTCACCGAACCGAAAGATCGAAACATCAGCAGTTACATCATGGATCGCCACCAGCGAAGCAATATCGGAAACGACGCGATCCTTCAGTACATGTTGTCGTGGTTCCGCTTGCCGGTGTCGCACGACATGACGCTCTGGGCGTCGCAGGTCCTGCAGGGAATGGCTATCAAGTACGCGGTTGAGCACTGGCGCCGCAGCATGCCGCGCGGTATGGGGACTCTGTACTGGCAGTTGAACGACTGCTGGCCGGTCGCGAGCTGGTCGTCGATCGACTCCGAAGGCAACTGGAAGGGTCTGCAGTACATGGCGAGGGATTTTTTCGCGCCGGTCCTGGTCTCGGGCGTGGAGGACGTCGAGAAGGGTACGATCGAGTTCCACGTGACGAACGATCGCACCTCGGCGGTCCGCGGACGGCTGTCGTGGAGGCTTCTCTCGACTACCGGTGAAACGATCACGACCGACGGACGCGATGTCACGGTCGGCGCGCAGAAATCGAAAAAGACCGCGACCGTTTCGTTCAAGGATGAGCTCTCAAAGATCGGCAATCGACGCGCGTTGGTGTTCTTTGAGTTTACCCCGGACGACAACACCACGGTCTCGCGCAACGTGACGTTCTTCGCGCGGCCGAAGCATATCGAGCTTGAGAACCCTGAACTGTCGATAACGACACGCCGGGCGGCGAACGGCGTTGAGGTGACGGTTTCGGCCAAAAAGCCCGCTCTCTGGGTCTGGCTCGACGCACCGGGATCGCGGCTTCAGTACTCCGACCGATTCTTCCACGTGCTTCCGGGTGAGCCGGTAACGGTAGCGGTGTCGGCGCCGACCGTCGTACCGCCCGCCCCGCCGAAGTCATCGACCGAACCACCAACGACGAAGGACGGTTTTACGGTCCACTCGATTTACGATATCGGGTAGCACGGTTCTTGGCCGCGCTCGCAGATTGCAGTACCTTACTCGTATGAGCAACTTGAGCGCGGTTCACCACGTGTCTGACAAGAAAGTCACTCGCCGAGTCCTGACCGCTGTCAAGCGCAGAAAAGGCGACTCGAGTATCGCGGACATCATCACGGAGACGGGCTTGCCGAAGTCCGAGGTCGAACTCGCGATGAACCGGATCGTGTTCGAGTACGCGGGGCAGCTCAAGGTCACCGAGTCCGGAACAATCCTGTACTACTTCCCGAACGGCTTTCGGAATCGGGTCACGGGTTTGCGCGCTCGCGCGCGTCGGGCCGTGGCGCGCGCCGCCGGTCTTGCCGGCAAAGTATTGGCGCTCGCCTTCAAAGTCTGGATCGTCGTGATGCTCATCGGGTACTTTGCGTTTTTTGTGCTGCTTCTGCTCGCGGCGGTCGTCGCGTCGATCGCGGTATCGGCGTCGTCGAAAGGCGGAGGCTCGCGCCGCGGCGGTTTCATGGGGTTCTTTCTCGCGTCGCGGCTGATCAACTTTTTCATCTACATGTACCTCTTCAGCGGAACCGGTTACCGCTGGAACGACTCGCGCGGTATGTACGGCCGAGGGCATCGCGGCGCCGTTTCGCGGCCGGCGAAAGGCGGTCGACGGCTGCATAACTCGGTCTTCGCGTACGTGTTCGGTGAGGAGGACACAACAGAGGCGTTCGAGGAGCGCGAAACCCGCGCGTTGATCGCTCGCATTCGGTCGCAAAAAGGGATAATCACGACCGAAGAGGTCATGGCGATGACCGGCGCGACGTACGCCGATGCCAACGCGCGGGTGAGCCGGTTGCTTGTCGAGTACGACGGCGTGCCGACGGTCACCGAATCGGGCACGCTCGTGTTTTCGTTCCCGGAGCTCATGAAAACTCGTGAGACGATCGCGGACGGCAAGTTCGAGAACGAGAGGCGCCCGACGATCGCGTTCAGCTCGAACAATAAAAGCCTCAATCGGTGGATCGGGATTTTCAACGGAGTGAATCTCGGATTCGGCGCGTACTTTTTTGCGTACTCCTTTCTGGTGACGGCGGTTACGGTCGAACGTGGCCTCGATATCTTTTTCCTGTTTGTGCTGTCGCTCTTCTTCGAGTTCGGTGCCGGAGTGTTGTTCCTTGGAGTGGTTCTCGGGATCGTACCGATGGTCTTCTCGCTCTTGTTCTTTGGAATACCACTCGTTCGCCGAATCCGTGACTCCGCGCGGAACGAAGAGATCAAGCGCGCAAACCTCAGGAAGACCGTGTACGCCGAGATCATCGCTCATCCGGAAAACGTCATCCCTGAGAATATCCGACCCCGATCCGAGCTCGAGAAACCGAAAAACGCCGAACGTGTAATCAAGGAGACGGTTGAGGCGTTTGCCGCGGAGAAATCCGCAGACGTAGAGGAAGTCCGCCCGGGTGCTGAAGGCAAGCCTCCGGTGTTCCGGTATCGGTTCGGCGCTCTGAAACGTGAACTCGACGACGTCGATGATTACCGGAAGACCGTGGACACCGCGAGTTTTGAACCCGGAAACGTCGTGTTCGATTCGGGTGAGAGAGTTCCGGACGAGTGAGCGGGTCAGCTCACGTCGGTGCGCGAGTACACTATCCCATTTGGCTACCCAACATCCAACCGCAGGCGCTTTCGGAGCCGGATGTCGCGCGACGACGCGCCGACGCGGATCTCGACTTCACCGGGGGTGACTACCCAGTCGCGTGTATACGGGTCGTACACCGAGAGCGACCGGCGGTCGAGTTCGAATATCACGGTTTGGGACTCTCCGGGTTTCAGGCGAACCTTCCGGAAGCCCTTCAGCTCTTGAGGCGGCCGCGGAACCGACCGATCACCCGGTAACGCGACGTACAGCTGCGCGGTCTCCGACGCCTCCCGGGTCCCCGTGTTTGTCACGGTTGCGCCGACCGTCAGCGCGAAGCCTTGGTCGCCGATGACGAGTTCGTCGGGCGCGGTCAAGTCGCGGAATGCGAACTCCGAGTACGTGAGCCCGTGCCCGAACGGAAAAAGGACGCGAAGGTCACGCTTGTCGTAGAACCGGTATCCGACGAACAACCCCTCTCCGTACGGCACGTCGCGGCTTCCGGGAAACTGCAGGAAGGCCGGCGAGTCCTCGAGCCGAACCGGGAACGTCACGGGAAGTTTTCCGCTCGGTGAGACATTTCCGAGCAGAATATCGGCGATCGCCTCACCGCCCTCCATGCCGGGGTAGTACACGAGCAGGACCGCGCTCACACGATCGATCCACGGCATCGACACAGGTGATCCCGCGTTCAGCACGACGACGGTGTTCGGATTGGCATCGGCGACGGCCTCGATTAACTGATTCTGTCGGTTCGGCAGCATCATGTGCGGCCGGTCGCGCCCTTCGGTCTCGTACCCTGCGGCCATTCCCGCGAACACGACGACCCTACCCGACCGTTCGGCGAGTTCCACCGCACGCGCGATCCGGTCGTCCTCTCCCGAAGCGTAGACGCGTTCCATCTTAAGTGCAACAAAAAGATACCCGTCCCCGGCGCTCTTCGTGAGTTCGAGCGTAAGCGGAACGTCGGTCTCGGCCTCGAGCACAATCGTCGTGTCGGACCGTGTGACCGGATCGTTCGGGTCGCGCGAGGCCTCGTTCTCGAGAACCGCGTCCGCGATCGAAAGCCGTCCGACGCCCGTATTCTCGAGGTAAAGTCGGTACGTGCCGGCCTCCGGAACACGCAGTCGTCCGGAGAACCGAACGTGATACTCGTCCCGGTCGATGGGGCCGCGCCCCCACCACCACTGCTCGACGCCTTCGTTCTTGACGAGCAGTGGTCTCCCGTGCGCGGTTCGGCCCTCGAAAAATTCCGCGAGCATTCCTGATCCTTCACCGGCCGGAGGTTTGAGGAAATCGCGCGGAATCACCGGAGCGTCTTCGTGGTTGTCGCAACCTTTCTCGTACTCGACCGGAAAATCGGCGCCGAGCCTTTTGCGCAGCGCGTCGAGCGGTTTCGCGACGTGTGGCGACTCGACGAAAGAACTCCCGGCGCCGACCGTTTGCAGATCGACCGCGTTCGGGCCGATCACCGCGAGCGACCGGAACTGCTCGATGTCGAGAGGCAGCAACGTATCGTCGTTCTTGAGAAGCGTAATCGCCTCGAGCGCGACTTCGCGCGCGAGCCGCTGGTGTTCGTCCGTATTGAGCGAGCCGGTTTTTGACTCAGCGTCGAGTTTGGACGCGGCGTCACTTTCGACCGCGCGTTTCACGAGACGAACGACACGCTCGGCGGCCTCGTCTACGACGTTCTGCTCGACCTGATACAGAAGCACCGCTTGCACGAGCGCGTCACCGTAATGTCGCGCCGGACCCGGCATCTCGAGGTCGAGACCGTTTTTCACCGACAGGATCGTCGAGTGGTTCGCGCCCCAGTCGGACACGACGACGCCGTCGTATCTCCACTCGTGTTTGAGGATTTCCCGCAGCAGATGCTCGTTCTCGCTCGCGTACACGCCGTTCACGCGATTGTACGCGCACATAACGGTCCACGGATGCGCATGCCGCACGATCATCTCGAACGCGGGAAGGTATATCTCGCGCAGAGTTTGTTCGTCGAGGTTGGAACTCCCACGCATCCGCTCGGTCTCCTGGTTGTTGCACGCGAAGTGCTTCAACGACGCGCCGGTCCCTTGCGCCTGCACCCCGGTCACCCACGCGACACCGATTCGCCCCGCGAGAAACGGGTCTTCCGAGTACGTCTCGAAGTTGCGCCCGGCGAGGGGATGCCGCACGATATTGACACACGGCCCGAGCAGAACGTGACATCCCAACGCCCGGGTTTCCTCGGCGAGAGCCGACCCAACGCGTCGGATCAGGTCTTCGTTCCAGGTTGCGGCCATCGAGACACCCGACGGAAACGCCGTCGAGACGTCGCGTGCGCGCGCGGTGTGCTCGAAATTCGCACGGACCCCGTGCGGCCCGTCGGTCATCGTGATCGACGGAATCCCCAGACGGTCTATTGGGACCGTTCGCCAGTCGTCGAGCCCCGAAAGAAGCGAGACTTTCTCCTTGAGCGTCATCGCTCGGACGAGTTCATGCACCGACATTTCGTGGAACGTTCCCATTTCTTCCTCCGTGTTTAGCGCACGCTCAAGCTACCCAAATTTCCGGGTCTCGTTCAAGGGCCGCTCCGGGCGGCCCCAATGCCGGTCAACTCCGTCGGCCCGCAACGGAAACCTCGAGCTCGCGCGCTGCATCGATACCGGGCACGTCGTGGGGCCAGATCGCGAGCCCCTTCGGATCGAGCTTTTGGACGAGCTCGACGGTCTCGTCGTATGGACATATAACGAGGATCGGTTTCCCGGCGTCCTGCAGCATCCGGAACATCGGAACGTGAGCGAGCGCCGACGGTGTTCCCGCACCCGGAGTGAACTGCACCGCGGTGATCTCACGCGTCTCGGCAAGAGCCGTAGCGTGACGAGCGGCATCGGGACCGTCGAGATGAAAAAGGCACCGGCCCGCGATCGCGGCCTGACGGCTCAAAGACGGAAGGCAGAACTCCCGAAATTGACCGGGTCCGATCATCGCGTTGAAGTCGCACGTCGGAATCGTGTACGGCGAGTCGGACCACGCGTTGAGCCACTGCACGGGAGCCGATCCTGCATCGAGAATCGTAGTGTAGAAATCGAAGAAGATCCGCTCCCACACGGTTACGAGCGCATCGGCCGCGGCCTTGACCGCCTCGGGTTCGTCGAAGAGATCGACGATCAGACACTCGGTCCCGCGCAGGTTTGCGAGCGTATCGATTGCGCCGCTCAAGTCGGGCAAGCACACCAGGTACCGCCCCGCACCGTCACGCGCGGTTTCCGCGAGCAGATTCTTCACGCGCGGGAGCCACTCCCCGTCCGCGGTAAACCCCGAATCCAGGACCGCGGCCCAGTCCTCGATGATCGGCGTCTGCCACGAGGTCTGCGTCTCGGCATCAAACTCAAGGGGCGCTCCGACGTACGCTCCGATCGTGACCGGGCCGATATCGACCCGGATACTCGGCGGCGTCGCGTCGATCCAGTACGTGTTCTCGCACTGCGCACGACGGACCTCGAGCCACGCAGACGGATCGCCGAGCAGATCGAACGCCTTGTCCCACCGTCCCGCGGTTTTTTTCCGCACTCCGCCGAGAACAAGCGGCGTGCGATTGGCGCGCGCCCACCATTGTTCCCAGCGCGCGGCGATTTCCGGAAACCCGGACGACAGGTCGAGCGGCCGCGACGAGATTCGGCGCAATGCGTCACCAATCTGTGAATTCTGTGAACTTTCCTTTCCACCGTTTTCGGAGTCGGGATTCCCGGAGTCAAAATGTGTTTGAGTTGCCATACCGCAGCATTATATTGAGGAGGAACGCCAAGGACTACGGCCGACGAGTCTATATTGGTTTATCTGCGGTGTGCTGCAACCAAAACGACGCCGCGGGCGTCGTACCAGCTGAAGGAGTTACTATTTATGACCGACAATCACGGCACGGAAGCACACGAGCTCGTCGCACGACTCAAGCCGTTCGAGATACCAAACACCACGCGAGCCGTATGGCAGCTCGCTACAACTCTCATCCCGTATCTGGCGCTCGTTGTTTTGATGTTCACGACGATTCGCGCCGAACTCCCGTACTGGACGACGCTGCTTCTCGCGCTCCCCGCGGGTGCGTTTCTGGTCCGGCTGTTCATTATTTTCCACGACTGCTGTCACGGTTCGTTTTTTCAGTCACGGACCGCGATGCGAGTAATCGGCAACATTCTGGGCGTGCTCACGTTCACGCCGTTCGGCGAGTGGCGGCATTCGCACGGTATTCATCACTCGACCGCAGGGAACCTGGACAGACGCGGTATAGGCGACGTCTGGACAATGACCGTCGACGAGTACACCAAGAGTTCGCGATGGACGCGCCTCAAGTACCGCGTGTACCGGAACCCGATCGCTATGTTTGGCGTCGGCCCGCTGATCATGTTTCTGATCGCGCAGCGATTCCCCGGGCAACACGCAAAGAAAAAACAGATCGCGAGTGTCTGGTTCACAAACGCGATGATCCTCGCGATCGTCGCGGCCGTGTGGTTCACGATCGGTATCGGCACGTACTTGATGATCCAGGTTCCGGTCATGGCGGTCGCCGGAGCCGCGGGGATCTGGCTTTTCTACGTGCAACACCAGTTTGACCCGACGTACTGGGCGCGGTCGGACGAGTGGGAGTCGCTCGACGCCGCGCTACACGGCAGCTCGTACTACAAACTACCCGCTATCCTGCAGTGGTTCTCGGGGAACATCGGTTTGCACCATATCCATCACCTTCGTCCTCGAATACCCAACTACAATCTGCCGAGGGCTCTCGCCGCGATCCCGGAACTCGAGCTCGAAGAGCCTCTCACTATCGCAAAGAGCTTCACCTCGATCCCGCTCAATCTCTGGGACGAGGCCGGCAAACGGCTCGTGACGTTTCGCGGACTGAGGCGCGTCTGAGCACCGCTTCCCGCCCGTCGGAAGAGATCACGAACACTGCGACGCACGCGCTTGGTGCCGTGCTCGCGATCGGCGGGACCGTCGCGTTGATCGTGCGCGCCGCGTCGTCCTCGGACCCGTGGCGGATCGTGTCGTTTACCGTTTTTGGGGTCACGATGATCCTTCTGTACGCGGCATCGGCGGTGTACCACGCGATGCCGCCCGGGCGAGCCAAAAACACGTTCAAGATGATCGACCACCTCGCGATCTTCGTCTTGATCGCGGGCACGTACACGCCGTTCACGCTCGTGCCGCTGCGCGGACCGGTGGGATGGACCGTGTTCGGCGTGATATGGGGTCTGGCCGTGGCCGGAATCGTTCTGAAAGTCTTCACTATCGGAAAGTACCGAAAGCTCTCGACGCTCGTGTACATCGTGATGGGCTGGACGGTCATCGGCGCGGTTCGGCCGCTGGTCCAATCGGTTCCGCGGGAGACGCTCGTGTGGCTCGCCGCGGGCGGATTGTCGTACACGTTCGGAACCGTATTCTACCTCTCGAAACGACTCCCGTACGGACACGCGGTCTGGCACCTCTTTGTGCTCGGCGGCACCGTATCGCACTTCGTCGCGGTGATGCAGCTGTAATCCCGAAAAAAACACGATCAATACCCATTTTTTTGCTCCCGTGGTTTGGCTTCCGGGCAAACACGCAGTATTTTCGCCTTAGTGTGTTTACACACACTGCGTCTCCGTGTTTGACTGGGGAGATACCGTCATTTTCGGAACAAATTCAACGCATAGAGGTTTATTATGAGAAACGCAGGACGCTTGGTCCTCCTTTTGACTTTGGCAGTAGTCGCCGTTGCCGCGTGCGCGCGCGACTCGGAAGACGCCGTGGCTACGGTAAACGGCAGCGTAATCGAACGGTCGGCTCTGAACCGACAGCTTCAGCAGCAGCTCGCGCAGTACGAAGCTCAGGGACACGAGATCCAGGACGAACAGAGGGCAATGCTCGAGGAACAGATCCTCGATCAACTCATCATCCGTGAACTCGTCTTGCAGGACGGCGCGGCGCGCGGGATTGCCCCCGATGATGCGGCGGTACAGGAGATGATGCTCGAAATCCGCGGTCAATTCCCGGATGAGGAGACGTTCAAAGAGGTGCTCGAGCGCGAAGGACTGACGCTCGAGACGCTCGAGGCGAGTATCGTCGAGCAGATGATCGTCGAGGAGATTCTCGAGAGCGATATCCTCGTCGGAGTCGGCGTCGATGAACAGGCCGCACGCGATTTTTACGACGACAATCCTGACCTTTTCGCGACCGGTGACGAGGTCCGCGCGAGCCACATCCTGATCCGCACGGACGGCGCGAATGCCGACGAACGCGCGGAGGCCAGAGCGACACTTGAAAGCGTGCTCGACCGAATCGAAGGTGGTGCCGCGTTTGCCGAACTCGCACAGGAGTACTCGCAGGACGGAACCTCCGAACGGGGCGGAGACCTGGGGTTCTTCGGCCGAGGGCAGATGGTCGGTGAGTTCGAGCAGGTTGCGTTCGACCTGGATGTCGGCGAGACAAGCGACATCGTCGAGACCCAGTTCGGTTACCACATCATCCGCGTGACCGACCGACGCGAAGCCGATGCGACAAGCTTTGACGAGGTGCGTGCGCAGATTCAGCAATTTCTTGGCCAGGATGCACAACAGGACGCGATCGAGACGTACATCGAGAGACTTCGCGAGAACGCCGAGATCGAAATCATGTTATAATTTTCATAGTCGAGTTGCCGTCGGGAGGGAACGAATGACACGAAAACTGGGACGAAGTGAAATCGAAGTCAGTGCGATCGGAATGGGGTGCTGGGCTATCGGTGGCCCGGCGTTCCGCGACGAAACCCCGGTCGGCTGGGGCGAGATCGACGACAGCGAGTCGGCTCGATCGATCCAACACGCGATCGACAACGGCGTGACGTTCTTCGACACTGCCGACGTGTACGGCGCGGGCCACAGCGAGCGGGTCTTGGGGATAACCGTCAAACCCGTCCGCGACCGGGTCGTGATCGCGAGCAAGTTCGGCAACACGTTCGACGAGGCGACCCGTAAACTGACGGGCTCAAATACCGACGCTGACTATATCCGCTCGGCGTGCGACGCGTCGCTCGTGCGACTCCAGACCGATTACATCGATCTTTACCAGCTGCACGTCGGGAACCTTCCTTTTGAGCAGGTCGACGACGTCTTGGCTGTGCTCGAGGAGCTTGTGACGGCCGGGAAGATCCGCGCGTACGGCTGGAGCACCGACGACGCCGAACGCGCACGCGCGTTCGCGCGCGGTGAACACTGCGCGTCGGCTCAGTA
>REEC01000122.1 GCA_007695285.1 Spirochaetaceae bacterium
GGGACCCGGTGGACCGGGTCGTTCACGTCATATATTCTTTACGATGATTTCAGCGAAGTTCCCTTTCGGATAGCGGCGACAGGTGGAACGCGCGATGCCGGACCGTTTACGGCCACGGACGTCGTTACGGTACGTGTTGACCTATCGGGTCAGTGGGAGGGCATAACTTTTTCAACGGCGGAATACTATTTCTCACCGACATACGGATGGCTTGGCGACAAATTTGTTCTCACGTACGAAGGACAGACCCTGACGTTCGAGACGACAGTAAGCGATATTATTTTGCCATAATAACGATTCCGACACCTCACAACTCCTTCGCGCGGAGGCGTTCGAGGGCCCAGTGGGTGTATTTGCGGACTTTGCGGTCGGGGTCGTTTTCGAGGGCGGTTAGGAGATCTTTGCCCTCTTCGGTCGCGAGTTTTTCGAGCGCGCGCGTGACTTTGACCCGAACTTCGGCGTCCGGGTCGCGCGCGGCGAGTACGATGCCGCGGTACGCCGCGTTGTTCGCGACGTGCGAGAGCAGTTCGGCCGCTTCGCGGCGGACACGCGGGTTGCGGTTGTTCAGAAGCCGGATGCGCGACTCGATGTAGCCGGTCGTATCAAGGATTTCAGCGAGGTACGGCCGTAGCGACGCGATGTCCTGGTCCAGAAGCTCGCGGATCGCGTCTTCGCCTTTCTCACCCATCAGCGTGAAGACACGCGCGATCGAGTCACGTAAATCAGGTTCGCCGTCCTTGAATGCACCGACGAGTCGGGCGATCGCGGCGCTCGTCGGGCGCGCGGCGAGTGCCGCTTGTACCTTTGCGACAAGGTCGGGACTGTGCTCGAACACAGGAATCAGTACGTCTACCGCTTCGGGGGTACCCGATTCGCCGAGGCCCGCGATCGCGGAGAGTTTTACGGTATCGACTTCGTTCTCATCGGCGAGGGTGCGCGCGAGAGCGTCGTACGCGGGTTTCCCACCGCCGACCGCGAGCGCGCGGGCGACCTCGATGCGGACGTGCTCGACCGGGTCGCGTAGCAGATCGACAGCCTGGTTGAGCGCGCGCGATTCCTCGAAATCTACCAGCGCCCACGCGGCCGCGACGCGAACTTCGGGGGCAGCGTCGCTGAGCGCCTTCCGGACGTCGGGAAGGAATGTCTTCTTGCCGGTTCCCGGCAAGATCGAGATCACGGCCGCACGAATGTTGCCGTCGACGCTATCGAGCAGAGCGCGGATTTTTCTCTCGAGTTCCTTCGGAGAGTACTCTTGCAGGATCTTGGCAAACTCGCGCGCCGCCTCGGTCGGAAGCGTCGGGAGGTGTTCGAGGATATCTTGAAGCGCGTACGGGAGTCGGAGTTCGCCGAGAAGCGACAAAGCATCGATGCGGACGCGGTGCGGATAGTTCTCGCGCCCGGACGTGACGATTCGCAGCGAGTCGTTCAGTACGATCGCGGGTGAGAGTCTCATCACGGCCGCCGTGAGGTGGGCGCGCTCCGGGAAATCGGGGTCGTGCAGCGCGTCGATCAACGGCGCGCGGTATACGTGGTCACGTCCGCTCGGAATCGCGTCGAGAACGGCGCGAAGCAGGTCGGGGTGTTCCCTCCGCGGCTTGATTTCATTCGCCAGGAGTCGATGCGCCGCGTCCGGACCACGCGAGCTGACGCACTGCGCCGTTGCCGTGTAGAGTTCGATGTACGACTGCGTTACACCGTCCTGGAGACGAAACACGCGCTCGGCGAGGTCGGTGATCAGCTCGGCGGGTCCGTGGTGAGCGAGAATTCCGGCCGCGACGAGTAACGGTGCGGTTTGGGTTTGACGTTGTAGCGCCGAGAGGAAATCCACGACGTTGACTTCCACGGCGTTTGTCAGCAGCGACCTGACGCGGTTGAGTGCGTCAAGATCGGCGAAGTCAACCGAGAGGAAGAGGCTTTCGAGACGACCGGACTTCACGAGGAAGCGTGCGGCTGCGAGCCGCAGTTCCAGATCGTCCCCCGCGAGCAGCTCGAGTGCCGCATTCTCGTCGTCGCCGTTTTTCGGGTCGAGCAGCTCGACGACGTGGATAACCTCCTCCGGTTGAAGATCTTTTGCGTTGAGCGTGTAGAGGTCTTTTAGGTCCGCCGATATCCGGTCGCGCGCGGCTTTTCTGACTTCGAAGACCGGATCGTGAAGAAACAGATCGATGAGCCGATCGTAGAGCTTGAGGCGATCGCCACCGCGCATCTCCGAGACAACCGTGCGGCGGACGAGAGCGTGTGGATCGGCCAAAGTGTCCCACAAGGCGCGCTCGCTGCGGTCGTCGTCGTCGTGGACAAGGATTTTGACAGCGAAGTACCGTGCGGGCCACTCCGGGTCGCCGGTCATCTCGCGGATTTCGTCGATACGGCCTGAGAAAAAATCGCGAGCTACTGCGCCGTCGAATTCTTCACCTCGCCCCGAAAGTGCGAGCTTTCTGAGAACAAGGAAGTCGTCGTGTTCATCGAGGTACTCGTGCAGTGCGCGCGAGAGGCGTTTGTTCTTCAGGGCCGAGAGGAAACACGCAAACAGACCTTTTTCGGTCGCGTACGCGAGAACGCGACGGAAGTCGGCCGGACGTTCCTTCTTCGCGAGCCGTTCGGACCAGAGTCGATCGAGGCCCAGGTCCACTATCAGGCGAATGTCGGTTTTTTTTGCGATTTTTTCCAGCGTTCGCGAACGACGGAGCAGTTGTTTCGGCGTGAAGAAATCCTCGACGCGCTGATCGCCGGGTATCGCGAGAAACGCATGAACGCGCCGGATGAAGACGACGCGCCGGACCACCGTCACGATGCCCGCGGCGATCAACAGCCCGACGACTCCGCCGGATACGCCGAGTGCAAGTACCGGCAACTCATATATGAACTTGAGAACTGCGTCCATGTCTTCCTCTCTCGCGCCTGTTTACGCGCTCTGTTGGTCGATACCGATGACGTTGAAGATCTTGATCGGCTTTTTCTTTCCCTTGACTTCGACGGGCTTTCGCTCTTCGAGACTGAATCGGTCACCGAGGTGCTGACGCGTATTCTCGGTGATGATGATCTCACCCGCGACCGCAACGCCTTCGAGTCGCGCGGCGACATTGACCGTGTCGCCGATCTCGGTGAAGTCCATCCGGCGGGACCCGCCGAGGTTGCCTGCGACAACCGGTCCGGTATGCATGCCGATCTGGATTCGGAGGTGTTCTGCTTCTCCGCGGAAGAACGTTCTCCGCGGAGAGTTGACGAGCATCTGGAGCTCGAGCGCGCACGTCACCGCGTGGACGGTGTCTTCTTCGCCTGCGTCCACGGGCACGCCGAACACCGCCATTATGCAGTCGCCGATGTACTTGTCGAGGTATCCGCGGTGTCTGCGGATAATCGGTTCGGCTTCTTCGAAAAACTCATTGAGGATTTTGACGATCGACGCCGGGTCTTTCCCTTCCGAAAAGTTCGTGTATCCGGCGATGTCCGCAAAGAACACCGTCGCGTTGCGCGCGCCACCGCCGGGCTTGACAAGATCGGGGTTCTCCACGAGCAGCTTCACGATGTCTTCGGACAGGTACGATGAGAACATGTCTTTGATAAGCCGACGTTCCTCGCTGACGACCTTCATCTCCTGCTTGAGACGGCTTTCGGCTGTCTGGTCGGTGAAAATCAACGTGAGCCCCTCGTGTCGGCCCCGTTTCCCCTGGAGCGGAGCTATGTTCAACGAATAGTCGATGTCTATCTCGTCGGTCTTGTAAATACCTTCCAGCCCGAGCACCGTTTGGCCGTTTTGTTCGACCGTATCGATCGTCTTGAACACGTCTTTCGTGAGACCTTTGCCGAAAATGTCCTTGAGCGTAAGTCCGACTCGCGCCTCGTCGAGCGCAAAACGTTCAGCCGCGGCACGATTGAAGTAGTGTACGCGTCCCGACTCGTCGGTCGTGACAAGAAGATTCGTCATCGAGCTGAAGACGTTTTCCTGATATCTTTGGAGTTCCTCGATCTGGCGTGCGTGTTCCTGGAGCTCGCGGTACAGTTGTGCGTTGTTGAGAACACCGGCCGCGATCCGCGCGAGGCTGTCGAGAAATTGAAGACGCGCGCGCCCGTAGAACCGCTCTTCGCGCGAGTTGACGATCAGGACGCCGAGAAGGCTGCGTCCGGTGACGAGCGGCAGCGCGACCCCCGACGCGCTGTTTGAGTCGAGCAAGAGCTCGTTGAACGGGCTATTTTTCCGCTCGAGCAGAACAACGCTTTCTTCGGACTCCTCAAGAAACTCAACGAGCTCGCCGTTTGTCGCGAGCTCCTTCGGCGAATCGAGCCGTCCTCTTCGATACGAGAGTTTGAAAGAGACCTCTTCGGAGTGGTCGGTTCGTAGGTAAAACGCGGCGAGATCTGACCGGGTGATGTCGTTCGCCTGTTCGACCATGGCCGCGATCAAGCGCGTGACGCTGTTCGCCTCGGTCAGGAGCGCGCTTGCTCTCACGAGCTCATCGAGCACATCCGCGGTCGCCGTCGGCATACATCCTCCTGTAACCTATGAATCTACCGGGAATGCAGCGAACAAACAAGAGCGCTATTCTCGGGATTCGTGCGCGCGAAAGCGGTGGACATAAAAAAACGGTATGCCTGGACGTCGTGTCGCACGTGAGTGCGCGCAGACAGCATACCGTTTAGGGGTTGCGAAACCCTTACACTGAGTATCGACCGTTGCCACGATTCCTTTAGCGTGGGTTTTTGAGTAGTTCGAGGCCGAACGACAGCGCGTCGAGATGGTATGTGACGGAAATCAGGATGCCGGCGTAGATCGCGTGTGACGATGAAAGCACCGACGCACGCTCGGGTTCAGCCTTCGAAGAGTTCATGATCGATTCGACGACATCGTGCATAAGAAACCCCGCGATTTCGCGCGACTCGAGTGCCCGGATTTCCTCGTCGATCCGGTCGAGGTTCGCCGGCGAAGCCGCAGGGTCTTCACGGAGGCGTGCTACCTCGTCGACTCCGCGCCGTGCCACTGTCGCGAGTTCGTGGAGTTGCTCGATGAGCGATCCGACCGCTGATCGTATCGCAGCTCGACGTTCATGAGCCGATGCGCGTGTTGATTCGACGGGTTTCCCGGCATCGCAGGGATCGCGCGCCGCACGGAACGGCCGAAGCGCGAGCAGTTCGTCGATCCGTCTGTACGGGAAGCCGTCGATACGGACGCCGCCCGGCGAGAGGTTGTAGCAAACGCGGTCCGGGTGCATTTTTAGCTGATTCTCGAACCACCACTTGTACACGATCATGCGTTTGTCGGTCAGAACCTCACCGCCGTCGGTAGCGGGCACGGGGTACGGTCCGGCGTCGTGAAGGTACCGGTGGAACAGTTGTTCGGCGGGTTGAAAGCGATCACAGAACGTGTACATCCGTTCCTCGAAGAATCCTCCGCTGAAATGGGTTCGTCGGGAAGGGAATCCGAGATCGATCCCGACGATGTGAATCGGCGTGCATCCGAGCAGCACCGCGAAGTCCCACGCCGTCGTCGCGACCGAACCACCCGCACCGAGTTTCCCGAACGGCTCGAGCGCGGACTCCAGCGTCCGGCCGAGAGGAAAGAGCGATGAACAGAAGTACGTTTCACCCGTTACCATCCGAAACACGCGCGGGTGCGTCGACGACTCGGAGATCACCGATGCGCTCGTCTCCGGCACGCCGTCGAGATGTCGTGTGTTCCAGTACTGCGGATCGACGATCACGACGTAATCCGGGACGACTCCCGCGTGAACGAGAGGCTTGAGCGCGGTATCGACGCTCACGATAATCGTGCGCCGGGAGAGCGCGCGCGCGTGTGGCAAAGCATCGTCGAGACTCGGTCCGGCGCCAAACACAACGGCGGGTACCCCCGCGTGTTTCATCGCCAACTTCTCGACGGGTTTTGATTCTGCGATCACGCGCAGGTTTTGGGAGAGATTTCGAACCCAAGTGCGGCCAAACCGTTTGAGCGTATTCCGGTTGATGTCGTGACGAGAGCGGAGCGCCTCGAAATTCCGGTCGAGTTCATCGCAGTACGTCGAGTGAATCGACCTGACCGCGGTATTGCGGTGGACCGCGACGCCCTCGGCCAATCTGTCGGAAACCATCGACGCGGCCGACTCGGGATCGGCCTCGATCAGATACGCGACACGAGGCGAGCCGAGGCACTGTGTGCAGTCGCGCTTTTCGAGCGCAGACCGGAACGCCGAAAGACTCGGTTCGACTACGACAATATCGCCGTCAGGATCGCTCGCGAGCGCCGCTTCGACGTGGTATCCGAGCCCGAAACCGACGATCACACGGACTCCGACACCACGGCCCATAGCAGCGCACGCGCGTTCGGCCTCGCGCCGTGGATCGTGCCGGCTATGCAGGTACACTCCATGATACGTCGCCGTCGGCTCTCCGGTGCGTGACTCCACGACGCAGAACCGACCGCACGGTGTGGCAGCTAAGACCGCGGTGCGGATCGCGGCAGCTCTGCCGTCGCACAATGCCGCGAGGTTCTTTTCGAGTATCGTCACTCAAGCTCCAACGTGATCACCATCCCGCTGCGATACGCGGTTCCGGGTGCGGGATCTTGGGCAACGACCCAACCGTTGCCCATGAGCCGGATTTCGACGTCTTCACGGTTGAGCAGCGGCATAATAGTGCGTTTCGCAACACCCGTGAAGTCGGGAACGTGTGTCTCGAGGACGGGAGTGTCGGAGTGCCGGACGGCGACGCGTCCGCTGTGTCTCGCGACGGCGTCGCCCGGGCGCGGCATTCCGGTGTACTGGACGATGTACTCGCTGATCTCGTTGAGAATTGGTACCGCCGTCCTCTCACCGTAGATCGACGGACCACGAGGATGCTCGACCATCACGTACACGATGAACTGGGGATCCTCGGTCGGGAAAATACCGAGCACGGAGCCAATGAACTCGGTTTGTGAGTAACGCCGTTCGGTGAGATCAAAAACCTCCGCCGTGCCGGTCTTGGCCGAGACGTTCACCCCGTCGATGCGTACCAGACGAGCGAGACCCGCGCCTTGCGTCGAGGAGTACATCATCTCGAGCATCGTGTCGGCCACCCACGGCGCAACGACCTCGCGGACGGGTTCACGCCCGAACTCCTGGAGAATGCGACCGTCGGGCGCGACGATGCTCTTGACGATTTGCGGCTTGAGCAACACGCCGCGGTTCGCAAGCGCGGTTGCGGCGGCAACGACCTGGATCGCGGTCGTACCGATTTCTTGACCGATTGCGATTGTCTGACGCGTGCGTCCTGACCAGAACTCCGGCCGTGCGAGAATCCCCCGTTCTTCACCGTTCAGCATAATACCGGTCTGAACGCCGAATCCGAACAGGCGCAACATGTGAAAAAACGCGTCCGAGGACACCGTGTCGGCGGCGATCGCGGAGCCGACGTTGCTCGAGTACTTGATTACACCTTCGACGTCGAGCGTCCCGCGGTCGGCGAGATCGGTAATCGAGAAGCCGAGCGATTCGTTGATGTAGCCCCCGGACGTCTCAAACCGATCTCGAGGAACGATCCCTCCGAGTTGGAGAATCGACGCGATCGAGAACACCTTGAAGACCGACCCGGGCTCGTATATCTTCTGTACCGGAGCGTTGCGGCGTTCATCCGCGGTGTACCGACCAAACGTATTCGGATCGAACGTAGGATCGGTTGTGTACGCGAGGATTTCACCGTTTGTTGCGTCAGCAACGATGATGATAACCGAGTCCGCGCTATGCTCTTCGCGGCCGCGTTCAGCGATTGCCTGGGCCATCGCCTGAATATTTGCGTCGATCGTGAGGAAGACCTGATTCCCGGATACGGGTCGTCCGGTCTCGGGAACCGGTAGTAGTTCGTTATTGAGCGAGTACTCGATTCCGTCGAGCCCGACGTTTTCGACTCCGACGTAACCGACGACGTTCGCCGCGAGCGTCCGCTCGGGATAGCTTCTGCCCGGGAACGGACGCAGCGTAACCCCGCGAAGTCGACCTTCGGAACGATGCTGAGCGATTAAATCACTCTGACTCGGCGTGATCGCGCGCTGCAGAACGATATCGCCGCGCGCGCTCCTCACACGGTCGAGAATTTCCTCGGCCGAGCGGTCGAGAATTTCGCCGAGAAGGGTCGCCGTTTTCTCGGCATCGGTCACGTCGGGGGTCCAGATCGTTACCGTGTCGAGTTCGGTTTGGATCGCGAGAACCCTTCCGTTGCGATCAAGAATCGGACCGCGTTCGACGATGCCGGTTTGTTGTGTGTTTCGCTGACGAACGCCGGCGGGACGTATCATGATCGATGCGTACTGGTAAAAAAGCACGAGAACAAAAACCCCGACGAGTCCGAGCAGAACAAAAAAGCGTGTCTTCGGCGTACCGTTGGTCATCGACACTATCCCGATGGTATAGCCGATCGGCGTACCGGCCTGAACGTCCGCACGACTCGTCCGCGCACGGCGGAGAGCGGAACAGCACCATATCCGCGGGAGTCGAGCGATACATCAATATTTTCGCCAAGAACCGTAACGAGATCGCGTCCGGTGTCGGTCTCCACGAGAACCGAGTCGACCCGTTTCACGACCAAACGTGAGTCCTCAGGTGACTCGAACACGATAATATCTCCTGACTTCGGTCTGTTCCACGTAAAAGCATACACATTGATGATCGGCACAAGCAGACCGTACGCCGAGCGATGAACAAGAACTCTGTCATCGTGGTGGATTGCCGGGGTCATTGAGTGTCCTTCCACGACGACGAGATCGAGCGGGACCGCCACACCCAACAAGAAAAAAACGACCGCGGTGCCGATTGTTCGGAACGGGCTGCCGTCCATTGGTCTCCTACTCACCGTTGGCCGCTCGGACAACAAGAATTCATCGCCTTTTGGCGGCCATGCGGGACCAGATTACTCCTGACGCATATTTACTATAATACGCCCCTCGCAAAATGTCGATACGAATACTGTTATGGTCACAGCAATCGAAAACCAGAAGGTCAATAACCGTCGCGCGCGAAAAGCCACGCCACGGAGCCGTCAGCGACAGCTTCCGGGTTACTCGGAGTTGTCTTTGAGCGCCACCGTAGCGGCGTACAACAGCGCCGCGTCTGCCGGACGACTCCATACCGCGAAGAATCGGGCGTCGTTCGGTGCCGAAACGGTGTGGCGCGCAGTCGCCGATGTCTCCGCGGCGACGCTCGAGATCCTTTCGGCTCTTCTGCGTTTCATCACGGCCGGTTATCACGTCGTTCACACGCCGGTGTACGCGGCTATGGTCGTGAGTTTCACAATTTTTGGGTTTCTGTACGCACCGCTCGATGCGCGCGTTTCTGAGCTGCATCGTCTGCCCGCGGTTGTATTGCCGGAAGCCGGTACGAATGCCGACACGGTTTTCGCGTCGCTTGTTCCCAACCGAGCCGATATGGACGAACCGGTCGACGTGGACATATCACGATTTCAGAGGCTCTCGGTTCGGGAGTACACGGTCGCACGCGGTGATACGCTCTCGGGGATCGCGCTCAGAAACAACATACGCGTCGAGACGCTGATCAGTTTCAACGGGATTACCGACGCTCGTCGTGTCCCGGCAGGGCGTGTTCTCCGGATTCCGAGCGCCGACGGGGTCGTACACACCGTGCGACGTGGAGAGTCGTTAAGCGCTCTTTCGGCGCGATACGGTACTACGGTGAACGCCCTGCTCGACGCGAACGATCTCGCGAGCGCCGTAATCGCGCCAGGGCAGACTTTATTTGTCCCGGGTGGGCGGATGAACCCGACCGAGTTGAAGATCATCCTCGGCGAGTTGTTTCGGTATCCGACCGTCGGACGGTTCACCTCGGGCTTCGGGATGAGAGTTGATCCGTTCACCGGACTCAGGCGATTCCATAACGGTATCGATCTAGCGAATACGCCCGGTACCCCGGTTGTCGCGGCGAGTTCCGGCCGAATCGCTCACGTCGAGACGCGTAACCCGACGTACGGTAAGTTTGTGATCATGCAGCACGCCGGCGGGTTTCAAACCCTCTACGCGCACCTCGACACGATCTCGGTGAGTGTCGGGCAGACGGTGTCGCAAGGCGCCCGTGTCGGTCTGATGGGAAACTCCGGACGCAGCACCGGGCCGCATCTTCATTTCTCGGTCATCAAAGACGGCGTGTTCGTCGACCCGCTTCGGTACCTGCCGTAAAACGCGGAATACGCGCTCTCACGAGCCGTGGCAGTGTTTGTATTTTTTGCCGCTTCCGCATGGGCAGAGGTCGTTCCGTCCGACCTTCGGTACGGTCCTTTTGACTTGAGCCCGGTCCGCGACCGCCGCGCCCCCGGCCGCAGAGCGTGCCGCGGCGCCCGCAAAGACCCCCATCTGATGATGTGACTCGACCGCGCCGCCCGTGGCGTGGCGGATCGGCTCGCGGCGGCGGAAACCGTCGGCTTTCACCGCGAACAGCTTCCGCGCGATCGCGACGCGGATGTCGTAAACGAGTTGGTCGAAGATCTGGAACCCCTCGAGCTTGTACTCGAGCAGCGGATTCCGCTGTGCGTAACTCCTGAGATACACGGCCTCGCGAAGCGCTTCAAGGTTCTCGAGGTGCTCCTGCCATCTATGATCGATATTCCGGAGATACTCAAAACGGATCGCAAGATTGAGTTCGCGCCGACCGACGTACTCTTCTTTCTGCCGGACTTCCTCGCGTAACTCCTCGACGAGTTTCGTCACGATTTCACTCGCTTTGAGCCGCGATAGGTCGTCGACCGTTGCGTTTGGCGTGAAGAGTAGGCGTTCCTTTAAGGCTGTGAGAAACTCGGGCAACAGTGACGGATCGTCGCTGCGCGCGTTGTCGTACGGCTCAATCGCTTCCTCGATGACGTCGCGGGCGGTTACGATGACTCGTTCTGCAAGATTGTCGTTGCTCAGGATCTGATTGCGTTGGTCGTAAATGAGCTTTCTTTGCTCGTTCAACACATCATCGTACTCGAGAAGGTGTTTTCGTATCTCGAAGTTCCGCTCTTCGACCTTCGTTTGCGCGCGTTCGATGCTCTTGTTGATCCACGGGTGGTTTAGCGGCTCGCCGGGCGGTAGACCTTTCGCCATGATCGACTTGAGGTTGATGGAACCGCGCCCAAACAGACGCATCAGGTCGTCGTCCATCGAAAGATAGAACTTCGACTCGCCCGGGTCCCCCTGGCGGCCCGAGCGGCCACGGAGCTGGTTGTCGATGCGTCGCGATTCGTGACGCTCGGTTCCGAGCACGTACAAGCCGCCGGCTTCCTGGACTTCGCGATACTGCGGACGCCACGCCTCGGTTTCGCGTGCGAGCGCGGCGAAGTATTCCTGATCGCCTGCCTCGCTGCCCGCGCGCCGCCGTGCGCGATACTCGGGGTTTCCGCCCAGTTTGATGTCGGTACCGCGGCCGGCCATGTTTGTCGCGATTGTCACGGCGCCTTTTGCGCCGGCTTCGGCGATTATCAGCGCTTCGCGCGCGTGGTTTTTGGCGTTCAGAACCTCGTGCGGGATACCCCGCTTGGTCAGGAGCTTTGCGAGCGTTTCAGATTTTTCGATTGAAACGGTTCCGACCAGCGTCGGTTGCCCCTTATTCTGTGCTCGCTGAATTTCGTCGCAGATCGCGTCAAACTTTTCTTTCTCATTGATATAGATCACATCGTCCTGGTCCAGACGAGCGACGGGTCGATTGGTCGGGATGACCACGACGTCGAGCCCGTAGATGTTACCGAATTCCTTTTCTTCGGTCTCAGCCGTTCCGGTCATGCCTGAGATCTTGTCGTACATGCGGAAAAAATTCTGAAACGTGATAGTAGCGAGCGTCCTGTTCCGTTGCGCGATCCGGATGCCTTCTTTCGCCTCGATTGCCTGATGAAGTCCGTCGGAGTATCGGCGCCCATGAAGAATTCTCCCCGTGAACTCGTCGACGATCTGGACCTGGCCGTCTTTCACGACGTACTGGGTATCGAGGTGAAAAAGCTTGTGCGCGCGCATCGCCTGCGTCGCGTGATGGATGTACTCGAATCCTTCGTCGTCGAAGAGAGAGCCCGTTATGATTTTGCGTCTCTGAAGCGCCGCCTCGAGGTTATTCAGACCTTCGTCGGTGAACGTAACCCTTTTGCCCTTTTCGTCGATCTTGAAATCGCCGACAAGGTCTTCATCGGGGTAGTCGCCGGTCTCAGGATCTTTCTCGCACTCGGTGAGATCGCCGACGATGCGATTCACCTCAAAATACTTCCGCGTGTCGTCGTCGGCGACGCCCGAGATGATGAGCGGTGTTCTTGCCTCGTCGATCAGGATCGAGTCGATCTCGTCGATGATGCAGAAGTGGTGGTGCTTCTGAACCGCCTTATCGTACTCGTAGCGCATGTTATCGCGCAGATAATCAAATCCGAACTCGTTGTTCGTTCCGTACGTTATGTCTTGGCCGTACTCGAGCTGACGCCCTTCGGTATCCATCGTCGAGAGAATCGTCCCGACCGAAAGCCCAAGGTAGGTGTACACCGGGCGCATCCAGTTCGCGTCGCGTTCGGCAAGGTAATCATTGACCGTGACGACATGAACGCCTTGTCCGTCGAGCGCGTTCAGGTACGCGGCCGTGACACACGACACGGTTTTTCCTTCTCCGGTCTTCATCTCCATGATCCGGCCTTGATGAAGTACGATCCCGCCCATCAGCTGAACGTCGTACAAGCGCTCGCCGAGCGTTCTTCGTGCCGCTTCACGCACGAGAGCGAAAGCCTCGGGAAGTACGTCGTCGAGCGACTCTCCCGCGGACAATCGTTGCTTGAATTTCTCGGTCTGTGCCGGAAACTCATGCTCGGGAAGCGCAACGGCCCACTTTTCGTACGCGTTGATGCGATGAAGAATCGGTAACAGCGATTCCAGGTCTTTTTTGTTTTTTGAACCGAAAACGAAATCGATTACTCGGTGAAGGATCATGGAGAAAATGTATACGTTTCGGATACCGGGGTCAAGATTCCCCGAACCGGCG
Source organism: Spirochaetaceae bacterium (assembly GCA_007695285.1). Classification (GTDB taxonomy): domain Bacteria; phylum Spirochaetota; class Spirochaetia; order DSM-27196; family PXBQ01; genus PXBQ01. The sequence continues at coordinate 12,957 of REEC01000122.1, forward strand.
TCCTGCGGCACGACGGTAGTTCAGATTGACATCTGAACGGCGCGCCGAGTAGTATGAAACGATGAAGTCTGGTGCTACGATCGCGTGTTTTCTCGGTATCCTGCTGATGCTTCTCGCCGGTTGTGGGGCTCGTTCGATCCCCCAATTCGAACGCGAGCACCTTTTTGATCTTGAAATAGGGAAGATGGAAAACCAACTCGACCTTCTGCTCGCGCAGGGGCTGCCGTACGACGCCGCCACCCGCGTGCGGATGCGCGACGGTATCTTTTATATCGCGAACGGAAACGCAAACAAGATAATGGAGTTCACGTCGTACGGAGATCTGCTTGGGATCGTGTTTGATCCGGATGAGAACCCGCGTCCCGTGTCGCTTCAGAGCCCGCGCGAGGGACTCGCGGCGAGTCGTCGGGCGCACTCGTACCCGTTCCTCCAGACCGGGGCGATCGCGATCACGAACGACAAAACGATGCTGGTCGAGGACAGACTCCCTCCCGAGCGATCGATTTTCGACGATCAACTCGACGTGATTCTCAACCGCATTGTTCTGAGATTCTCGCCATCAGGACGTGTAGTCGATTATATCGGTCAGGAAGGTATCGGCGGCACGCCGTTTCCGTTCATTCATGACATTCACGTAAACCGGAACGACGAGATCATCGTTCTCTCCCGGACGATGACCAGCTGGCTGGTGTACTGGTTCTCCGCCGACGGAGATGCACGTTTCACCGTCGAGATCGCGCTCGACCGGCTTCCTATTCCGGGCGACGAGACCGACGTCGTCGCGATGCTCGAGACCGTTGTGCCCGGGTTTGATCATACGGAGCTGTACCTGAAGCTCAATTACTATCGCCGGTCTCACGACGAAACGACCGGCGCGCGTAGCGGGATCACGATGGATCCGTCACGTGTGTACAGGCTGGATTTGACGACCGGCAGATACGAGGACTTTTTCGAGGTCCCCGCGAACCGTCGACGTGTATCGACGTTCAACCCGTTCGACCGTGAAGAGATTGAGTTTCACTACGAGTTGATCGGCGTGGGCCCCGGCCGGAATCTCTTTTTTCTCTCGCGCGAGATGGGGAATTCAGCGCAGCTCCTGATCCAGAACGCGTCGGGACGCGTCGTCCGGAGAAGAACGTTGACAATCGAGGATGATGAGATCGAGTATAGTGCGTTTTCGGTCTCACCCGAGGGGATTCTTGTCGGCCTATTGGCGTGGCATGACGTCGCTCGCGTCGTGTGGTGGAGGACGGATCGGCTAATCGGAAGCACATCATGACGCCTCTTGTCTCGGCGAACGAGATGGCGGCGATCGATCGCGCGGCGCAGAGCCGGTACGGAATCCCCGGCCCGGCTCTCATGGAGAACGCCGGGCAGAGAGCCTTCGACCGGCTCGTCGACACTCTTTATCCAAACGCGAGAATCGTTTTTCTCGTCGGGCCCGGCAATAACGGCGGCGACGCGTGCGTGATGGCACGGCGCGCCGCGTGCGACGGTGGATACCGACCGATTGTTGTTGCCGTTGACGACCGCGTTCGACGGTCCGACGGTGTCGCGTCGTGCGCGTCGTACGGGGTTCGCGTCTTGAGTTTTGAGTCCGACCGCGGTGCGGCGGAAACCGCGATCGACGACGCCGACTGTATCGTTGACGGCATCGCCGGTACCGGAATAAAAGGCGCACTGCGGCCCGCCGCGGCTGAAATCGTCGGGTTTGTGAACGCGGTACCTCGACGGGTCGTTTCGCTCGACGTTCCGAGCGGTGCCTACGACGGTTTCTCGACGAGCGATCCGATCGTCGACGCATCGGAGACGTTCACTATGGGACTGCCGAAAACGAGCCTCTATCGCCTCGCAGTCCGGCCTCACGCGGGAGCGATATCCGTCGTGTCGCCGGGATTCCCGCCCGAGTTGCTCGTATCGGCCAAGCACGATGCGGTTCTGCTCGACGAACGCGACAAATTGACCGTGCTCGATGCTGTCTCGCCCGACGCGCACAAGGGTCGCCGTGGGCACGTCGCCGTGTACGCGGGAGCGGTCGGCACCTCGGGGGCGGCGGTCCTCGCCGCGCGTGCGGCTGTTCACGCGGGTGCGGGGCTCGTGACGTTGACGATTGACGACGCCGAGTACGCCGCGGCAGCCGCGCGCTGTCTGTCGGTCATGGTTCGGCCGTCCACGGTATATCTCGAACCGCCGAGACGCGCGAGTGCGTTTGTACTCGGTCCAGGATGGGGAACGGGCGAGGGACGCGCCGAAACGTTCGAGGCTTTGATTGCCGACGGACGTCCGGGCGTGCTCGACGCCGACGCGCTCGTTCTTCTCGCAGGGTACGCTGAGAAAGCCGGCACCGTCGATCTGCACGAGGGCTGGGTCTTGACGCCGCACCCCGCCGAACTCGCTCGGCTTCTCGGTCTTGCGATCAAGAACGTACTCGCCGATCCATTTGGCGCGGCGAAAGACGCCGCGACGCGCTTCAACTCAATCTGTGTGCTCAAGAGCTTCGTGACGTACATCGCTTCCCCAGACGAGACCACCGCGGTATGGGACGGCATGACCCGGGAGCTCGGGACCGGCGGTAGCGGCGACGTTCTCGCGGGAGTCGTCGGTGCGCTGCTCGCACGCGGCCTTGATGCACCCGCGGCCGCCCGGGCGGCGGTCGTGATCCACGGTGAGGCGGGCAAGCTCGCGGCGCAGCAGATCGGATGGTTCTCCGCCGAGCAGCTTTTTGGGTATATCGCCCAGATCGCGAACGACCGGTTTATACGCGCATGAAGAGAAATCGCCGCGAAGACAGGGACCCGACACAAGGATTTTCCGAGCACGCGTACCATTACAACCGGGAAGAACGTCTTGCGATGCGTGGTAAACACAATAAGGACGAGGGTGGTTTCTTCAGGCGCAACAAAGGTCTCGTGATCGTTCTGATCGATCTTGTTTTTCTCGCGATCATCGCCGCTGTGTTCTTTGTCGTGCTGCGCCCGGACGAAACGAGTGTTTCGCGTGATGGGTACACATTTTCAGTTCGCGCGGTCGAGTTCGGTGACGAGTTGTTGATCACGGTTCGCGTGACCACGACACCCCGGGACGCGCCCGATGCGACGGACCCGGTTTTTCGCGTGGTCTTCCCCGATGGGACGACGGTTACCGACGTCGTCCCCAGCGAAGGAGCCGAGACTGTCGTGCGCCGTACAATCGAGTCGTTCGGCGCATCAGTGGTTTCCGTCGAGATCGAGTTCCGTGGTGAACGTCTCACGCCGGCGACGGACATCCTCAGCGAATAGGAGTCCTTTCGGAACGGAGATCACGGGAGGTTGACCGGCAATCCTGTTCGGACTATGCTTCACGACGAAATCACCGAAAAAGTCACTTGTTTCTCGCACGAGGAGGCAGAGATGTACCAGTTATTCTTTTTGTCGGTAGCGACGAACCTCGTCGCGGGTTATCTGTTGTCGCATTTGTTCCTTCGCGAGAAAATCGGAGCGCTGGTCGTATTCGACCCGGAATTTCTCACGAGCCGAACGGTTTACACCGTAGTCGGTACTCTGGCGGTGGTCGTCGGCGCGTTGCGGATCGTGTTCGTGACGCCGGGCGACGTCGTCGTGGTCGGGGATCTGCTGCCGGCGCTTTCGGGTCTCGTCGCGGGTGTGACGCTCATCCTGATCGCGTATCTTGAGCGTGTCGACGCGCCGTTCGCGTTCGCTCTCCGGCTGGGAGGCATCCTCGGCGAGCGTCGGAACACCGTAGGGATCGTGGCGATCGTTATCGGTGTTTTGCATTTCTTCGTTCCGCGTCTTCTGTTTTTTTAGGTCTCTGTCAGGTGTCCGCGAAGCCGTCGGTCTCGACGGCGGCGATCATCCGCCGCGGCGATGAGATCCTTGTCGGGTTGCGTTTGGCGGGCGGAGACGTCGGTAATCGGTGGGAGTTTCCGGGAGGCAAGGCGGAGCCCGGCGAGTCGCCCGAAGCCGCGCTACGGCGCGAACTGCGCGAAGAACTCGGGATCGAAGCGGAGATCGGCGCGGAGATCGGTGAGACCCGTTTTTCGCACCGCGGCAGGGAGATCCGGCTGGTGGCATTCGAGGTCACGACGTGGACCGGATCGCCTCAAACCCGCGAACACCGTACGCTGCGGTGGGTAGCGGCTGCCGAACTCGAGCGGCTCGCGCTTGTCGAGTCGGACCGGCGGCTGTATGAGAGACTTTTTGGGTCGGGTTTATTCGATTCGCTCCAGTAGTCCCCGGCGACTCCTCGCTGCTGCGTCGCTCTACGCGATGATCGTTCCGGGCGGGACGATCGCGTTCTTCGGTATGATGATGATTCCGTCGCGCACATAGTGGTGCTCAAAATCACCGTCCTCGGGTGTACCGTCCGACGTGCCGATGCGGGTGCCGTCGCCGATCCGCGCGTTTTTGTCGATTATTGCCCGTCGCACGACCACGTCGCGTCCGATGCCGATGTCCGGTATCCCGTTACGTCGGTTTTCCGCGCGGTCCTCGGCCGTCTCGTAATGGTCTGCGCCCATGCAGACCACTCCGTCGAGATGTGATCCGGACTCTATGAACGTTCGGATCCCGACGATCGAACCGTGGATTGTCGCGTTCGTGATCACGCAACCGTCTGCTGCGAGCGAGCGTGATAACTCGCACCGGTTAAACTTCGACGCGGGCAAATCTCGGCGATGCGTGTAGATCGGCGCATGCTCGTCGTAAAAGTTGAAGTCAGGATTGATAGTCGCGAGGTTTATGTTCGTTTCGTAAAACGACTTGATCGTGCCGATGTCTTCCCAAAACCCGGTGTAAACGTACGGAAAGACCTTCATCTGCGATATCAGCATCGGGATGATCTCTTTCCCGAAGTCCGTGAACTGGTTGTTCAAGGCTTTTTCAAGAGCCTCAGCCTTGAAGAAGTAAATCCCCATCGACGCAAGGTACTCTTTACCGGCCGCGAGCTGTTGTTTTTCCGGATGAAGGTTTTGGGGTATTCTCATGTTGGAGATGTCGACCGATAGGGGAGGCTTCTCGGTGAACGCGTTGATCTGCCCGTCCTTTTCAACGGTCAAAATACCGAAGCCCACCGCGGCTTCTCGTGTAACGGGAGTCGTCGCGACCGTCACGTCCGCGCCCGACTCAAGATGGCGTCTATAAAAGTCGGATAGATCCATCCGGTAGAGCTGATCTCCCGAGAGGATCAGGTAGTCGCTGGGGTTTTGTGTCCTGAAGTGAACGAAGTTTTTCCGAACGGCGTCTGCGGTGCCCTCGTACCAGCCCGAGTGATCGAAAGTCTGTTCGGCTGCGAGGATCTCGACGAACCCGCGCGTAAACGAGTCAAAAATGTAGGTGTTCGCGAGGTGCAGGTGAAGCGATGCCGAGTTGAACTGCGTGAGGATGTAAATCTGTTTGAACCCCGCGTTGATGCTGTTCGAGATCGGAATATCGACGAGCCGGTACTTCGCGCCGAACGGTACGGCGGGTTTGGCCCGGTTCTTCGTCAAAGGGTAGAGGCGCGTACCCTTCCCGCCTCCCATGATGATGGACAAAACCTTGTTCATAACTATCCTCTTGCCGTATTGTATGGTCATGAGAGTAGTGCGGTCAAGGAAATTACGTCAGGAACCGGGAATTTCACCAGGATCTCATTGACAGCGATCGGTCGACGTGAGTACGCTTTCGCGGGAGGGCGGCGGATGAGTCTGATACCACAGGTGATCGAAGATCTGCGCGCGGACGTGGCGTTCATGGAGTGCGTGACGCGCTGGGAGACAATTCCCTCGCGCGAGGGAGTGTACGCTCCGCTTCCCGTCGATATCGATCCACGCATAACCTCTGCGCTCGCCGGCAAGGGCATTACGTCGCTTTTCACGCATCAGGCCGATGCGTACGCGACTGCACGATCGGGGCGCGACGCTGTCGTCGTGACCCCCACGGCGTCGGGGAAGACGTTGTGTTACAACCTCGCCGTGATGCAAACCGTGCTCGAGCGGCCGGAAACCCGCGCTCTGTACATCTTCCCGACAAAGGCACTCTCGCAGGATCAGCAATCGGAGTTGAACGAGAATATCATTCTCGGCGACGTTCCGGTCAAAGTCGCGACGTACGACGGGGATACTGCGAGCTCGCTCCGTGCATCGGCGCGCGACTCGGGCCAGATTATCATCACAAATCCGGACATGCTTCACGTTGGGATTTTGCCGAATCACACAAAGTGGGTGAAGTTTTTTCGGAACCTTGAGTACATCGTCGTCGACGAACTGCATATGTACCGCGGCGTTTTTGGGTCTCACTTGACGAATCTCTTTCGTCGGTTGAAGAGAATCGCGGCGTTCTACGGAGCGTCGCCGACATTCGTCTGTTGTTCGGCGACGATAGGAAACCCGCAGGAACTCGCCGAACGTGTACTAGAGCGTCGGGTCGAGCTGATCGATCGCAACGGTGCGCCATCGGGCGAGAAGCACATCGTGCTGTACAATCCGCCGCTGGTCGACAGGGTTCAGGGAATCCGGGCGGGCGTCGTGAATGAATCGCAGAAATTGGCGCTCCGCTTTCTAACCGCCGGCGTGAAGACGATCGTTTTCGCGCGATCGCGCGTGCGTACCGAGTTGATCGCGAGCTACGTTAATCGTTCGCTCGCGAACGTCTATACAGACAACGCGCGCATCACCGTTGAGTCGTACCGCGGCGGGTATCTGCCGAATGAACGGCGCGCGATCGAAAAAGGGTTGCGCGACGGAACTATCCACGGAGTCGTCTCGACGAACGCGCTCGAACTGGGAATAGATATCGGTGGTCTTGACGCGGCAGTATTGGCGGGATTTCCGGGTTCGATCTCTTCGGCGTGGCAGCAGGCCGGGCGCGCGGGTAGGCGAAACGCGGTATCGATCGCGGTTGCCGTCGCCTCGGCGTCGCCGCTCGATCAGTTCATGGCGACACACCCCGCGTATTTTTTCGGTCGGTCGCCCGAGTCGGGGTTTGTCGACCCGGATAACATTTACATCCTGACCGATCATCTGAAGTGCGCGGTGTTCGAGATACCGTTTGCGCGCGACGAGGGCTTCCCGACACCGGTCGATGGGTTGCTCGATGTGCTTGAACAGGAAGGTACGGTTCGGCGGAGCGGGGAAAAGTACTACTGGTCCGACCGCGGGTATCCGTCCGAAGGCGTGTCGCTGCGCACCGCAACGAGCGAAAACATCGTAATCGTCGATACGACGAAAGGACGACACGACGTAATCGGCGAGATGGACCGGCCCTCCGCGAAGGAGATGCTGTTCGACAACGCGGTGTACATTCACCGCGGGAATCAGTTCAGCGTGACCAAACTCGATCTCGAGAACCGCCGGTGCCTCGTCGAGCAGTCGGACGCCGACTACTACACCGACGCGATCGTGAAACGCGACATCCAGGTCCTCATCGAGGACGAGACGATCCGGTTGAGTGGTGTCGAGATTGTCGTCGCCGATATTCTCGTGCGCAGCAACGTCGCGAAGTTCAAGAAGATCCGGTTTCATACGCACGAGAACATCGGGTACGGCGACATCGCGCTACCCGAAGAGGAGATGCATACGCGCGCCGCGGTGTTTGTTTTCTCCCCGGGAACCCGATCGGGCGTCGCGCTCGAGTCATTACGGACCGAAGATATCGGGCCGGTGATCGCGCGACTCGGAACCGTCATCAAAAACGTCGCGCCGGTGTTTCTGCTGTGTGACCCCGGCGACATAGGGGTTGCCGAACGAGTGCGCGATCCGCACTTCGATCGTCCGTGCCTGTACGTGTACGACGCGTATCCGGGCGGAACCGGGCTCGCAGAGACCTTTGTGCAGAAGATCCGGGATGTGACGGTCTCGGCGTACCATCTGATCCGTTCGTGCCCGTGCGCGGAGGGGTGCCCTTCGTGCGTCGGCCCGCGCGCCGCGGACGAGATCACGCGCGATCCCAAAAAAGCGCTTTTGACGTTCCTCGGTAGTTGGCTCCAAGCCGATGCGCCGGACTCCGCGCGGGAACCCGGGGTGGACGAGGGTTGACCACATGACGCTGCAAGAGCGGTTGCTCGCTCTCAAGAAAGCACGAGCGACCTCCTGTGATGATCGAAACCCGGTCTCTCCGGTGGGCGCCCGTACTCAACCACGGGCCGGCGACCCGCGCGACGTCGCTCCGGGCCCGGACTGGACCCGCGTCGGGGAGTTTGTGTACACGCGATGCACAAGGACGCCACTTGACGAGTCTTTGCGCGCCGCGATCGATTCGGTCGAGTCGGGTTCCACGTCGCTTTTTCGCGGACGCGGACGGTTGGTTTTCTTCGACACCGAGACGACCGGACTGTCCGGCGGCGCGGGTACCGTGATTTTTCTCGGCGGGTGCGGGGAGGTACTCGGGGACGAGTTCGCCGTGCGTCAGTTTTTTTTGACCGACTATCCCGGTGAGCGGGAGTTTCTGCGTGGGATAATCGGGTGTTTCGAAAGCGACGCGATCTGCGTCTCGTATAATGGGCGGTCGTTTGACTGGCCGCTCCTGCTCGGGCGATGCGTCATGAACGGAGTGAGACCTCCCGACGTGCAACACATCGATCTGTTGTATCCGGCGCGGCGTTTCTGGCGCTCGGTGATCGGCGCGTGCAACCTTGGCGCGATCGAGAGGCATGTGCTCGGTATCTCGCGCGAGCACGACGCCGATGGGTGGGAGATCCCGGGACTGTACTTTGAGTACCTGACCGACGGAGGAACGGACCGTTTGTTCGACGTGTTCGAGCACCACAGAACCGACATCACGACGCTCGCGCGGCTCACCCGCGAGATGGTCGACGCGACGACTCAGCGGACGGAGTTCAACGGCATCGATGCGGTGAACCTTGCGCGTTTCGTCGCCGCCCGCTCGGTCTCGGAAACCGAGGCACGGAGGGCCGAAGTGATCCTGACGATCGCGCTCGAGACCGCGCGCGACTCCACGACGCGTCTGGACGCGGGAAGGGAGCTGGGACTCATCTTTCGGAGAAAACGTCGTTACGACGACGCTCGTACGGTCTGGGCACGCGTATTCACTGAGTTCGGAGACCTTGCGTCCGGGTTGGAGCTCGCAAAACTGCTTGAACACCGGTTTCGCGTGTACGAAGAGGCGCTCTCGGTCGTCGAGATGCTGTGTGACGCGTGCCGCGATTCCACGCGTCGGTCGGCCGCCGGCGCGCCTGCCGAACTCGAGAAGCGCCGCGCACGGATCGAACGCAAGATCGCCGCGTTACGGTGAGATACCGTCACGACCGGCCGCACGTACGCGCGCAACGGTCGTCTCGTACGCGGCGATGTAGTTCTCCATCGATCGCTGCCACGTGAACCGTTCGGCCATGCCCGCAAGCCGAATTGTGTCGATTGCATCCGGCGAGACACTCCGCAACTCGACCGCGCGACGGACCGTGTCGAAAATCCCGTCGGAGTCGAGTGGCGCGATAAAAAAACCCGTTCCCGTGGTCGTTGCCGGATCGACCTGTTTCACCGTGTCTTTGAGTCCGCCGTTCGGTGCGACGATCGGAATTGTTCCATACCGCAGCGAGTACATCTGGTTCAAGCCGCACGGCTCGTACTCCGACGGCATCAGAAAAAAATCGGCGCCGGCCTCGATAATGTGCGCGAGGCGTTCGTCGAATCCGATCGTCACCGAGACATTTGCTCTCGCGGCCGAAAGCTGCTCGAGATCGCGCTCGATCCACTCTTCGCCGGTTCCGAGGATCACGATCTGCACCGGAATCTCGTCGGCGATTCGGTTTAGTGCGCCGGTCGGTCCGCACAACGCCGTGAATCCTTTCTGTTCGGCGAGGCGCGACACGATGCCGACGACCGCGGTTGCACTGTCGACCGGGAGGTTGAACTCGGTCTGGAGAGAACGTTTCGCCTCGGCTTTGCGTTCGAGCGAGTCGCTATCGAACCGCGGCGTGATGTACGGATCGGTCGAAGGGTTCCACTCGTCGTAGTCGATTCCGTTTACGATGCCGCGCACTCCATCGCCGCGTGCGCGGATTTCACTGTCCAGCCCGAACCCGAACTCGGGTGTCGTGATCTCCGCTGCGTACCCTTCGGACACTGTCGTCACGCAGTCGGCGCTCTTGATCGCGCCGCGCAGAAAATTGAGCCCTGTCGACACGACCACGCCGGCTTTTTCGAGTTCGGGCGCGGGAATGCCGAACTCAACCGCGTCGGCTGCGGAAAATCGGCCTTGATAACCGAGATTGTGAATCGTGAAGAACGTCGCTGTCGAGTCGAACTCAGTTCGATTTTCAAGCGTGCGCGCGTAGACGGGGACGAGCGCGGTCGGCCAGTCGTGACAATGGATTACATCCGGAATCCAGTGCAGTGCACGGCAGACTTGAAACGCCGCGCGCGACAGAAGCGCGAACCGAAGAGCGTTGTCCTCGAAAAACGGAACCGAACGTGTCCCATAAACGCCGTCGCGATCGTAGAGCGCGTCGTGTTCGATTGTGTACACCGTCGCGCGTGGTATCGCACCAAGCTCCGTCTCGTACACGGCACACCAACGTTCGGACGTACCCATCGGTACGCCGAGTGGCGCCTCGTGTCGGACCATCGTCTCCCGGCGTATGAACCGGTACCGCGGCATAACGACCCGAACATCGTGGCCGTTTGCCGCGAGCGTTCTGGTAAGCGCCGCGACCATGTCGGCAAGGCCCCCGGTTTTTGCGATCGTGCCGATTTCGCTGGTCACCATCAGTATCTTCACAGAACGACTCCTTCGGCTTTGTCCAAAACGATTTTATCCCAGACTATATCAGCGAAAATACAGGATAGAGAATTCGCCGTCCACCCGGTAGCCGAGACGACGATACAACGCGATCGCCGGCCGGTTTTCGGTCTTGACAAACAGAGCCGTCATTTTCCCGTCGAGACGGCAGTGTTCGATAACGCGCGCCATGAGCGAGCGTGCAACCCCCCGACCGCGAAGCGACGGCTCGGTGTACACGCCGCCGATCTGGTCGTATGTCCGGCCACGCGCGTTTGTCCCGGCCTTGGCGACCGGAATACCGCCTTTCTCCGCTATGATTACGATTTGATCCCTGATCGAGCCGTGCAGATGGCGCCGTACCGACTCGCGATTCAACGTGTGCCCGGGGAGAAGGACCTCCTCGAGCTCGTATCTGCCCTGAATCGGGACGAGAGTCTCGATATCGGTCATGCGTGCCGGACGAATTGCCAACTCCGGATCGTCGACCACGGGCGGCGCGGGATCGAGACCGCGACTCATGAGCTGGTACCGGATCGTATCGGTAGCTGTATACCGGAGCAACCCCGCAAAAAGCCGTACATCGGGATCGTATCCCATGATCGAGTACAGCCGTGTCGACCGCAGCCGCGGGAACGGCATTATGGCGCCGTTATGGTGCAGGCCATCGACAAATACCGGGTAGAAAAAACCGTTCGGTTCGTTTAGAACCGCACCGAGAATCTCGCCGGCGTTCTCGTACGCGTACACACGGCAGTTTGAGTCGAGAAGTCGAGACGTAAAAGCCACGCATCGGTTTTCACGGTGCGTAAGAAACGGTTCGACGCGTCGGCGTTCGGCGATATCGACGATCGTCCAGCTCACCGCTCAATCTCCAACAGACGAGATCGGCAAACGTCCTTCGCCGCGGATTCGGCCCTGAATTGCGGCAAAGCCGGCCTCGTACGACGCGGGTGTCATACCGTAGACCGCAACAGCGTTCGGAACCCACGGAACGGCGCGCAGGTACACCGGCGTCAGGACCGAGAGAACGACGACGCGGACAGGGATGTGCTCGAGCTCGCGTAGGACGTCGAGGCTCGACTGGTACGCAAGGCGGAAAATCACCGTATCGTACTCGCGTGCGAGGCGAGCGACGTTGCGTTTATCTTCCGGGGCCCCGAAATAGATCGATCGTCCGGACAACGTGTACGTATCGGCCCCCGGAAAAGCCCTGCGTGCCTCCCGAAAAAAGGCCGGATCGGCTCCGACTATCAATACACGCTCGCTCGTCGGCGCGGCAAGCGGCAGATCTCGCGATCGTACGATCGTCGTGCTGCGAAACGCGTGGTCTATGAAAAACCGTTCACCGTCGGGCGTGGGGACAAGGTTTGGGAGGTCGGTGAGATCCGGGACGAGCGGTACGCGGTCCTCAGCGTGCAGATACTCGATCTTTGTGCGCAGGATTCTCCTGACCGACGCATCGATCGTCGCACGGAAAGAAGGTTCGGTCGTGTACGCGGTGAAAACGCGACTCCAGATCGCGTCGTTGATCGCCGGAGTCTCGGCGAGCAGCAGCATATCGCTTCCCGCCGCGAGCGCGCGGTAGCACAACTCGGCGAAGTCCATTCCGTTCCGTGCTCCGTACACGATCGCACCGCCCATGTACATGTCGTCGGTGATGATGAGTCCGTCGAAACCCATGCGATTGCGCAGAATGTCTCGCTTGATCACCGAAGAAATCGACGCCGGCGTATCGTTACCGGTTATGTTCGGAAAGCTCAGGTGTCCGCTCAGCACCGCGGGAATGCCCTCGGAGATCAACATTGTATACGGAATCAAGTCGCGCGCGGCGAGCTCCTCGTACGTCTCGGTCAGGACGGGGAGAACACCGTGCGAATCGCCGTACGCGTTGCCGTGACCGGGGAAATGTTTGGCGGTCGCGATTACGCCCGCCGCATCGAGCCCGCGGAAGTACGCGGTGCCGAGCACACCTGTCCGTACCGGATCGTCCGAGAACGCGCGCGGACCGATCACGTGCGCTTCGGGGTTAACGTAGACATCGACTGTCGGCGCAAAATTGAGGTTCACGCCGATCGCACGCAGCTCCAGGCCGATGTAGTATCCGGTACGATACGCGTCGTCGGGGAGGTTCGTGGCGCCGATCGCGATGTTTCCGGGGGTCGGGCTCGTCGTGCCTTTTATGTGACGGACCCAGCCTCCTTCCTGGTCGGTCGCGACGAAGAGCGGAATCGCGTTTGAGGTCGAGCCGGCCGCAGTCTGCATCGTGCCGATCGACCGCGCGAGTTCGCGCACGTTTTCGCCGTTCCACCCGAAAACCTTCACCCCGCCGATGTTTCGCGTCGTGATCCATTTCATGATCTCCGCCGAAGGGCGGACGCCGTCCCACCCGACGAGAAACACCTGCGCGACTTTTTCTTCATCGGTCATCTCGGTCATGAGCCGATCGACGAGCCGATCAACCGGCTCGTCGGAGAAAAACGTGCCGGCATTTTGGGCGGAGATCCCCGAAATGAACATAGACCCGGAAACGATCGCAAGGGTCAAGCAGCGGTGTATCACTTTCATAATCTCGGTGAAGTGTACCGGGAATTCTGCGCGGTCTCAAGAGCGGTCGGCGAAACGCCGACAATCAAAATGACAATCGCTCGGTTGGGATAAAACGTCGGGCGTGATCTTTTGGGGAGGGTTAGGCGAGTGAATATACCGGAGTATCGCGACTTTGTCGAAGTTTTGAACGCGCAGATCCTGCTTTTCACGGATCTTGCGAGGGAAGAACGAACTCTCGCTGATGCTGTCGTCGCGAAAGATTGGCCTACCCTCGACCGTGTGATCCGCGTAATGAACGAGTACTCCGAAGAGATCGTCCGCGTTGATGAAGAGCGGTCGCGGACGTACGATGCGCTCAGGAGTCGACTCGGTTTACGGTCCGTGGGACTTTTCTCTGAGCTGCTCGATTCGGTTCCGTTCGAGTCGCGCGAGCATCTGTCGCATCTGTTTCGTGAGCTGAAAATCGCGGTGATGCGTGTGCGCTCTTTGACCGGCGGGGTCGACGCGTACGTCGAATCGAGCAATACGACTCTTCGGAGCGTGCTGCAGGAGCTGTACCCGGAGAGGAAAGGACGGCTTTATTCGCGTTCGGGTGCGTCGACGGAGCACCCCGACACGCCGGTGGTTGTAAACCATCACTTATAACCGACCAGGACGGGAGTAGTTCAATGCAATCGACCTTTTCCGGAATAGAAATTGGGAAACGAAGTCTACTGTCGCACTCGATCGGGCTCTCGACGGTCGGCCATAACCTTGCAAACGCGTCGGTCGAGGGGTACTCACGCCAGCGTGTCGAGATGAGCGCGACCGACGCGATCTACCGACCACAACTCAACCGCGCCGAACGTCCGGGGCAGATCGGGCAGGGCGTCGACGTCGCGCGCATCGAACGGATTCGGGACGGTCTGCTCGAGCAACGTCTCGTGGCGCAGGCAAACGGTGAAGGTTACTGGGGAACGCGCGACTCGTACGTGTCGATGCTCGAACAGATTTACAACGAACCGTCCGACCTTTCGGTGCGGCACTTGATGGACCAGTTTTGGGACGGATGGCAGGAACTCTCGATCTTTCCGGAACAGATGGCTCCGCGACACGTTCTGCTCCAGCGCGGCGAATCGCTCATCGAAGGCATCAACTCACGGTACGAGAGTCTGCACATGATTCGGACCATGCTCGACGACGATGTGCGGGCTTCGGTTGGGCAAATCAACGACCTCACCGCAGAAATCGCCAAAATCAACGAGGAGATCATCAAGGTCAAGGCTGTCGGCGACAATCCGAACGACCTTCTCGACCGACGGGATTTGCTGGTCGAGAAACTTTCCGGGTTCATCCAGATTACGACCGATTCTCGCGATCCCGATGAGTTCCACGTTCACACGGGTGGTTTTCACCTTGTGCAAGGGCGTATCGCGCGTCCTTTCGATACGCGTCCCGAACCACTCGACAACGGCTTCTCGCGCGTCGTATGGGCGCACTCGGACGAAGACGTCCGTATCCGCGGCGGGCGCCTCGGTGCGCTCGTGGAGCTTCGCGACGGAGACGTTCGTACCGAGATCCAAAAGCTCGACACGATGACGATCAACTTCGTCGATCTCGTCAACGAGATTCATCGCGATGCGTACGGCCTAAACGGACGCACGGACACCGACTTTTTCTCGGAGTATCCGTTCGTCGAAAACATACTCGGCAACTACGACCGTTCGGGCGACGGCGCGTTCGACTCGACGTACCTCTACCGGATGACCGGTGCGCATAGACTTACTGCGAACGAACAGATCGGACTCTCGGGAACGATGACCTTTTCGGCGGCCGCCGGGACTCTCGATGTTCAGTACAACCCAACCGACACGGTGCGCGACATAGTCGCGCGGATAAACACATCGGGCGCCGAAGTTGTCGCGCGAATCGACCGGAACGGAAGCCTCGAACTCCGGGCAACCGCGGCCGCCGACCGAGAAAATCCGGACTTCGTGATCCGAAACGTCGAAGACTCGGGGCAGTTTCTCGTGGGGTACGCGGGAATTCTTCCCGCGACGGGACCCGACGGCGCGTACGCGTGGGATCAACCGGATGCCGCGTTGGCGCTACGCGACGATTCCCGGTTCTCGGTCTCCCCGCTCATGAACCCTTCGGGGTGGATCGCGGTCAACCCGGAGATCGCCGGCGACCCGGCGACGATCGGCGCGGGATTCGGCAGCGCGGGCCGTGCTGCGGAATCCGGCGACGGGGCCGCCGCGCTTGCGGTAGCCGCGCTCCGAAACTCTCCCGTGATGGTCGGTCAAACGGCGACATTCGACGACTACTTCGCCGACGCGGTCGCCGAGATCGGGCTCAAGGGCGAGCAAGCGGCTCTCGCAATCGCGACACAAAACCAGATTATGAAAGACCTCCGAGATTTTCGCCAAGCGATCAGCGGTGTAAACATCGACGAAGAACTCGCGATGATGATCAAGTTCCAACACGGGTACAACGCCGCGGCACGGTTTATCACGACGGTAGACCGGATGCTCGACACGATAATAAACAGATTGGGAGTATAGACCGATGACGCGAATCAGTTCGAACACGCCGACGGACAACATGCAGTATCATAGTAGAATCCGGGAGCAGCAGTTATCGCGGCTCCAGTCGAGTATGGCGGCACAGACGCGAATCCTGAACCTCAGGGACGACCCGACGGCTGCTGCGCACTCGACGCGCTATCAGTCGCAGATCTCGAGGCTGGAACGCTTCACGTCGAACATTCAAAATGCAACGATGAACCACCGGGTCACCGAAGGTCATATGCGCTCGGCGGTCGACGTGATTCACCGTGCACGCGAACTCGCGGTTACCGGTGCGCACGGAACGTTCTCTCCGGACGATAAGAAGCTCATGGCCGGGGAGCTCGATGAGCTTCTCGGAGAACTCGTCGAGATAGCGAACGCGAAGAACGGCGACGGAAACTTCATCTTTGCGGGTGAACGAACACGGACGACTCCGTTCAGAACGATAACCGGAAACGTCCCCGGTGCGTCCGGGCACGTCGTGACGCATGTCGAGTACATCGGCGACATCGGCGTCAAACAAACCGAGGTGTCCGACGGTTCTTACATGCCGCTCAACCATCCGGGAAATCGCGTTTTTTGGGCGGAAAACCAGCAAATTTTCGCGGCGAACGACGCATCGGCGTATCAGGTTAATGACGACGCGTCGATCATGATCAACACGACGCACATCGACATCGCGGCCGGTGATAACGTGTACTCGATAATCGCCAAAATAAACGACTCGGCCGCGGGAGTGAAGGCTCGACTCGACCCGGTTACAAACGGTCTGATTCTCGAGACGACGACTCCTCACCAGGTTTGGTTGCAGGACACGTCCGGTACGGTGCTTCAGGATCTTGGGGTGGTTCGCGACGCGGAGTCGCGCCCTCCTGCGAACCTTGCCGCCGGCGCGCAGGCTTTCGGCGGCTCGTTGTTCGACGTCGTTATCAGACTACGCGACGAGTTGTACGCCGGAAATTCGATCAACGTCGGCGGTTCGGCGCTCCGCGGCATTGACGACGCGATGAGTAATATCTTGTCGGAGCTCGGGTCACTCGGCGCGCAATCAGCTCGGCTCGAACACGCGTACCGGCGCGTGGACGCGCAGATTCCGATCATGACAGAGTGGAACTCGAAGATCACCGACATCGACCTTGCGGAGGCGACGATGGAGCTCAAGATGCTCGAATTCACGCACCGCGCGGCGCTTTCGGTTGCTGCGCGCGTGATTCAGCCGAGTTTGTTGGACTTTCTCAGGTAGAATGACAATGACGATCATGACGAGACCGTTCGGCGAGCAAGAGATCGACGAGAAACAGTTGATTTCGTTTCCCGGAGGCATTCTCGGGTTCGAGGCGTTGAAGAGTTTCGCGCTACTCGACGCCGAAAGACCGCCGTTTTACTGGCTCCAATGCATCGACGAACCCAGCATAGCGTTCGTGATGATCAACCCGTACGTGTTTCGGGCGGACTACGTGCTCGAGATACCGGACGGAGACCTCGATGAGATCGGCAACCCGACCGAAGAGGAAATCCTCGTGTTCGCAATCGTGACGGTACCGTCGGACGGATCGCCGATAACCGCGAATCTGCAAGGGCCTGTCATCATCAACCGCTTCTCCCGCCTCGGGCGTCAATCGATCTCGCTCAACCCGGAGTGGCGGACCAAACACGACGTTCTCGATGAGATGGCCCGCCGATGTTGATTCTCTCGCGCAAGCTCGACGAACAGCTCATGATAGGCGAGGACATCCGGATTTCGGTCGTCGAGATCAAAGGGGATCATGTGCGGCTGGGGATCGACGCGCCAAAGTCAATTAAGGTCTACCGGGCGGAGGTCTACAGAGCGATTCAGGAAGAAAACCGTGAAGCGGCCCAAACGGGCGCCGACCTGCCGAATCTTGACGAATTCCTCCCCGGCAAAACCGACGAGTAAGCCCGGGACAACGGCCGCCAACCCGCAGGCCGAAGACCGAAAAGTCACATTCGCCGTCGTGACGCGTCAGGAAGCCGCGCCTCGCTCTCACGGAGATACACGGGAGCGGTCGTATCGGTTGCGAAGCTGCCGGCCTCGGCCGAACGACGTGCAAGAAAAGCGACTGAAAGCGCCGATGAGACGTCGACCCGCGGCGCGAGCAATCTTTTGGCCAAACTCTCAGGGACAACCGTGAGAAATCGCGCGGCGTGTGGGCCGACGACAAGAATCGGCGAGTCGGCGCGACCCTCGTCTGTTTGCTCGTTCTCGATCGCGAGACGAATCGTCTCGACGACTCGCGCGGGCGGAAGGTCGGTATCGGCCGTTGCCCGCCGGCCGGCTACGAAGACCGATGAGAAAAACCGACGCTTTTTCCCGTCGATGACGGGCACAGTTATGCGGGACAACCCGTGGTACGGCTCCGCGTAGGCGTCGAGAGTGGGAATCGTGACGAGCACCGCGCGGCTTCCCGCGGTGATCCCTTTCGCGGTTGCCATTCCGATTCTGAGGCCCGTGAACGAACCCGGGCCGCTCGTGCACGCGACCGCATCGAGGTCGGCAACCGTGCATCCCGCACGTTCGAGTACCCACCGGATCGTCGGGAGCAACGACTCCGAGTGACGAAGCCCCGTCGAGATGTCGTACGATACCCGAATCGCGGAGTCGAATGCGACAAAAGCGACGCTGAGGATTTCGGTCGCCGTGTCGATCGCGAGAATTTTCATGGCGCACTCTGTAGTGTGATCGATCGTGCTCCGTTTTCGAGCACCTCGATCGTGACCGTGTACGCGGCGTCTCGAACGTCGGGCGAAGCGTGCTCGCCCCATTCTATGACGGTTACCGCGTCGGAAAAGATGATGTCGTCGAGTGCGAGGTTGTCAAAATCGCGTTCGTCGGCAACGCGATAGAGATCGATGTGATAAAAGCGTCGTTTCCCAAGGTACTCGTGAACCAACGTGTACGTCGGGCTGGTGACTTCGTCGGTTACGCCGCACGCTTCAGCGATGCCACGCGTGAAAACGGTCTTTCCGGCACCGAGCGGGCCGGAAACGACGACGATCGCACCGTCGGGGAGCGTTCGGCCAAACTCGCGGCCGATTCGGATGGTTTCGTCGGCGTTTACCGTCGCAAAATTTTTCACGTCTTTGCTTTTCTCAGGGCAACTGTCCGTTTTTCTCAAGGGTTTCGACGTGCTGAGCGATAGCGTCTCGAGTCGAGTCGGCGACACGCTCGTCGGTGATCGCGACTTGCACTTCGAAACCGCCGGTTGCGACGTGTTCGAGCACGAACTCGATCGGGATCTGGAAAGACTCGTGATCTGTGTTTTCCAGTACGACGTCACCCGAGTAGATGCGACGGTAGCTGATCGGCATGTCTTTGCGCGCGATGTTGTTAATCTCGAGTACTTTCATGCCGGTGACTGTATGTGATTCGTTATGTTCGGTCAAGATTAGCCCGGAGGTACCTCCTGAACGGGAGAGTTGTCCGGTTCGCGGTTTACGATACGCCGTAAACGTAGGCCTGAATGGTATTGAGGTTCTTTTTCGTGATCCGGGTGAACATGATGTGCATGATACCTCCACCGCGTGTTCGCGCGGAGCCCTGGACTTTGCCGAACGCCGTCACGGGCGTTCCATCCTCGTCGGTGAACTCGATCTTCAATAACGTCCCGGATACAAGCGGCTGTGGGGATTGAATCGCACAGCCTCCGGCCGAGAGATCGACGATCTTTCCGAAGAACCTTTTCGAGGTATTGACGACCGCGCGCTTCTTTTCGCGCTTACCGGACCCCGTGGTGAGAATCAGCACCGCGTAAAAGTAGGTAGGAAGCGATGAGTCGCGGCGTGGGGACTTCCGTTTCTGCGTCTCTTTGATCGGGCCGACGTGGCGGAGGTACAGCATCGTAACCCCGTTTACGGTCCGATACGCAAGGGCCGTCGTGACGAAGGTGTAGACGCGATAACCGTCGGGAGAAAACGTAATGCCGAGCTTCTTGTCGCGCGGTATCTCGACAATGCGATCGCGTTCGTCGCGTGGCGGGTCGATACAGAAACTGTCTTTCGTGTTGCCGGTAACGACCGCGTCAAGCCATTTCTTCCCATCGAGTGTGACGCGGACGTTCTGACTAAGGCGCAGTCGACGACTCGAATCGAGTGAGCGGTCTCGGCCGGGTTTGTTCAGAAGTTTCTTCTTGATCTCGAAGAGTTGGAATTTCTTGTCCTCTTTGACCGATTCCGGATCGTTTCCATTCTCGATCAGAGGGAGAATTCTGCGTAACGCGGCATCAAAAAACGCGTCGCTTGAAACAAGGCGTTCAGGTGTCGCCAGCGAAAGAGTTTTCGCGACCTCTTTGAGCAGCGTCACGTCCTTCGCCGACAGTCCGGCTTTCCGTGCGTCGGATCGAAGCGACGACCCGACAGTACGTCCGCCGGCTTTCTTCCCGGAACCGCGTGAAGAGACGCCGGACACGACTCCGGCGACGATGAGTATCCCGAAAAAAACCGCCATGATGATCGTGGCGATCGGATCGGTCTCCCCGAACCCCTCGAAAGGTGCCCGAGTTTGCAGAATCGGTATCATGAGTCGTTGTTCTCGCGTTCGCCGAACGGAAGGTACGCAACCAAAGACTCTATTCGTGGTGCGATTTCATACTCAAGGACATCGCCGATCAAAACGTAGTCGCCCGAGACAAAGGCCTCGGAGAGTTCGTTCAGTACGGCGTTGAAAGCTCGGGTAAACTCACCGAGCGTTGCTCCCTCGAGTCTTTTCTCGGAAAGTTCGGGTGCCGCTGCGATCACGGCCGGGAGAAGGCGCACGAGCTTTCCGAGAAGCTCCGTGAAGCGGATGATCGTCGCGATCGCTTCGTCGTCACGGCTCGTTTGAAGGCGCACGGAGACATCCTGAACGTCGGGTACGAGGCGAGAGAGAAGCGCCGCGGTCACCGCGGCTTCTCTTAGTGGATCAGATAGTTCGGCGATACGACCCGCGACGATAGTCCTGAGAGACTCGATCGGCGTATGCGCTGTGTCGGGCGTCGACGCGAGTGACTCGGAGATCGAATCGACGAGTTCGGTATGCTCGGAGAGCATCATCCCAACGGTTTCCCTCACCGTTTCAAGCTCTTCGGTGCGGTCTGCGAGTTCGCCGGCATCTCCCGTTTCGATCGCTGCGCTCAATCCGTCGAGATACCGTATGATCGCGTCGTAGCCGTCGAGTTTGATTTCCGCCGAGTCGCGCGCACGGATCCCGAGGGTGTCGACCGTGTCTACCGCGTCGGCCCGCCATGCCTGGTTTGGCTCGAGTCGAACGGTCTCGCCGTCGAGCTGAGCCTCGACGATGCTTCGCCCGTTCGCGCGCAGCCACGTCGCGACGGCGTCGATGACCTCTCCTACGGTGTTTTCGTCCTCGAGAGTGTGGTCGAGCTCGTGATCGTTAACGAGAATTTTCATCGATTATCGCCTATTCTGTTGCGATGAGAAGTTATCGAGCGCGCGTGACTGCGACTCCATCGAGTCGAGCGCTCCCTCCATACGGGCATACTGCCGCCGCAGATCGGCCTCGTATCGTTCTATCCGTCGCTCGTAATTCTCGATGTCGCGTTCGGTTCGTGCAACCTGGGTGTCGATCGTGCTCGTCCGTGTGGTTATGATTCCACCCGACTGGACAAAAGGCGTCATGAAGTTTTGCAGCTCGTACGCCGCGCCCGAATCGATCACGAAATCGCCGTCAGTATCGCGTCCGAACAGGTCGCGTACGGCCTGGAAGTCGTCCCGGAGCGCCTGATCGAGAACCTGTTCGTTTATCTCGAGGTAGCCGCGAAGCCGATTCGCGTCGAACGAGCGCGAACCGATCGGTCCTGCGTTCGTCGATATTCCGATCTGCGCGAGCAGCCGCAGGTCTGCTCCGGCGCGCGTCTCGTACGGGTTCATCGCGATCATCTGGAGCCGGCTCTTGACCTGGTTGAGCGTGTTGTCGCCTTGAAGTAATCCGAGCCTCCGTTCGGCTTGTTCTCGCTCCTCGGGCGAAAAATACTCGATTTCGGATATGATGTCCGAGCTCGAACGCGTGAGAATATTGATGTCGCGGAGTAGTTGGTTGTAAAAGCCGACGAAGTTGATGATCGAGTCCTTGACGGCCTCGTGGTCGGGCTGTACGTCGATCGAGACCGGTTCCGGCGATGCGCGTAAAAACTCGAGCGAGACACCCGGAATCAGGTCGTCTACGACGTTCGACGACCGAACCACATCGATTCCGTCTATCCGCACGTGGGCATCCTGCGCGGTGCGAAGCGCGTTGACCGGGCGGTGTTCACCGCGCGCATCGGGATCGAACACCGTGATATTTCTGATCTCGATATCCCGGTACGTGTTGCGATTGCGGATGTGAAGAGTGTCGAGCGAATCGACGAATTCCGATATCGGTATCCGAAACGCACGGAACCCCTCACCGTCGGTTATTTCGGGCAACGGCACCGTACGTCCGTCGGTCCCGGCGAACAGGAACGCAAAGTCGTCGCGGACGGGCGGTGGTTCGGGACTCGGGAGGTCGGGGAGAATCGGGCGCGAAGGCACGTTCTGCACCGTGACATCCTCGAGTGTAACGCCTCCAAGGTCCGGGATGTTCGGGCCGGGAGGGCTCGGCGGCGGTGTCCACTCTTCAGGTGTTCGCTGCGTCACACGCGCCTGGAATTCCATCACCATTCCGGGTTCAAGGCGTACCTGGGGAGTCGGAATCGTAAGTTCACCTCCTGGGCCGACGGCGAGAACACCGTCGGAAACTGAGACGGCATCGCGGTCGATCGGTTCGGTCCACGGCCGCATCGTGCCCGATGCAATCGGGACGTCATACGAGCGTTCGGTGACGCGCTCGAGAATACCCGCCGTTTCGGCGAACTCAACCGCGTCGTCGGCGAGGATAAGGCGGTTTTCCGCGCCCGTGATCCGGGACTCGATCGAGATAACCTGCGTGTTCGGCGTGTTGCGCACGACCGATGCGCGAACGAGCGTCCCGATGTTTCGGTTCAACGCGGTCGCGAACTCGGCGAGCGACCCACCACGAAAAGTGAAAGTCTCGTCACGGTCACCTATCCGAAACGTATAACGGCCCTCTTCGACGCGAAAATCCAGGTCGAGGTTGCGCGAGAGGAAAGTGTCGGCTTGCGCGAGTTGTCGGACTTCGATCGAGTTGACGGTTTCCTGCGCTTCTCGCGACGCGGTTGCGCGAACGACGTTATCGGCGGTCGAGAAAGCCCGACGCGCTCCGAACGGGTTGTCGACGCCGTACAGCCGCCGCGAGGCGTCTCGTACCTCGGTCATTCGACGGCCGACGTCTTGCCAAACTCGTTTCTTTTCGTGGTGTGTCTCGAGGGTAGACTCCATCCGCCGAATCGGCGCACGTTCCAGCTCCACGAGTTCTTCGATCATCTGTTGAGTATTGAACCGGCTGTTCGTTACGCCGGGTATTGATATATCGGACATAGCCAACCCCTCCCGTCGGCTGCTCGTTCAAACGCTATCGCAGGAAATCAAATGCGCTTGAGCGCCGGCCATCTCGCTGTCGTCATATTCGTTCGTCAAAAAGCAGCCCTATTGTCTCACGAATTCGGACGTGAAGCCGTTGCAGTTCACGCGGCGGAAGCTCTTTGATAACCTTATCGGTCGAAGCGTCGACTATCTTGACGACGACCTGCCCGAGGTCACGGTTGATCGAGAATTTCAACCGTCGGTTTAACGCCCCAGAAACTCGCTCCAACTCAGCTATAGATGCCTCAATTTCAACGGTAGATGGTGGAGGGGAGGGCTGTGACGCCGCTTTTTCTCCACGGTGCAACCATGAAGCCGATGACGAATCCGGATGCGCACGTGAAATTCCGGCAATTTCCATGGACATAATCTTACCTCCGTGTAAGACGACGATGAGAGAAGAGCGCGATCTCCTCTCATCATCAAAAAATACTGGAAAAGAAGTGACGTCCAGAAACTTCTTCTCCTGATCCGCGTCCGTCGTCCCGCGTTACCCGCCGTCCGGTGTTTTTACGAGACTCTCCGGGTTACCCCAGGAGCTGAAGAACGCCTTGTGGCTGAATGTTGGCCTGGGCCAACATCGCGGTATTGGCCTGCGTGAGGATCTGATTCTTTACGAAATCGACCATTTCACGCGCCATGTCCGCGTCGCGAATCCGCGACTCAGCCGCGGCCAAGTTTTCCGCCGCGATTGCGATGCCCTGTTGCGCGAGTTCGAACCGGTTCTGGTAAGCACCCAAGTCAGCCCGCTGTCGGGAGACCATGCGCAACGCGTTGTCCACGAGTCCGATCGCCCTGTTTGAACCTTCCGGCGTTGAAATCGTCAATCCGTCCGCCTCGCCTTGAGCCATCGCCAGGCCGAGTGCCTGAGCCGTCATGGTTCCAATGTAAACGCGGGCGTTTTGATCCATATTCGCGCCGATCTGAAACTGCATCGTTGCGACCTCGGAGTCGCGAGAGAACGCACCAGTCAGCATGTTCATTCCGTTGAACTGCGCATGCGACGCGATACGATTGAGCTCCGCGACCAGCTGCGACACTTCTACCTGAATTTGCATCCGATCTTCGGCGGTGTAGATCCCGTTGGCCGATTGTACCGATAACTCACGAACCCGATGCAGGATGTCTTGAGTTTCCTGAAGATACCCCTCGGTCGTTTGAATGAACGATACGGCGTTTTGGATGTTCCGTTCCGCCTGATGCAAACCCCGGACTTGACTTCGCAGCTTTTCCGAGACCGCGAGTCCCGATGCATCGTCGCCTGCTCGGTTGATCCTGAGGCCGGAGCTGAGCGCTTCAATATTTCGTTGTAGATACGCTCCGCGGACCCCGAGCTCGCGATTGGCAAAAGCGGCACTCGTGTTGTGGTTAATAATCATGTCACCCTCCCTGATGGTTTTTGGAAGCGCGATCCGTCGCGCTTCCATCCGCGCCGACGGCGATCATGGCAAGACTAAATCGCGCTGTCTCACCAATCACAACCGACAACCCAGAGAGGATCGCGCCGTGCCGGTGCGATTCCCCCCGAGTTTTCAACGCCCAGGTCGGGTTTTTTTTCAAAGAGCGAAGCCGAAAGTTAACTTTCGGCGTTTTAAAACCGGTGGTGGATTTTCCGACTCCACCACCGGTAAGTTTAATGCGCTATCCGAGTAATTGCAATACCGTTTGTGTCTGCATGTTCGCCTGAGCCAACATCGCGGTTCCGGACTGCATGAGTATCTGGTTCTTCATGTAGTCGACCATCTCCTTCGCCATATCGAGATCGCGGATACGCGATTCGGACGCCTGAAGGTTTTCGGCTGCGATGTCGATTCCCTGAATCGCGAGATCCAGACGGTTCTGGTAGGCACCGAGGTCCGCGCGTTGCTTGTTCACGGCTCGAAGCGCCGTGTCTATCAAGCCGATCGACCGGTTCGAGCTTTCCGGCGTCGAGAGCGACAAGATCTCCTGTTGTTCGCGCATACCGAGCGCGGTCGCGGTCATCGTGCCGATGTACACGCGGACTCTTTGGTCCATGTTCGCGCCGATGTGGAAATGCATCGAAGCGGTGACGACGTTCTCTCCGGTTTCGCGCCCAAAACGTCCGGTCAGGAGGTTCATCCCGTTGAACTGCGCGTGCGACGCGATCCGGTCGAGCTCCGCGACAAGCTGAGACACCTCGACCTGAATCTGCATGCGGTCTTCCGCGGTGTAGATGCCGTTTGACGCCTGGATCGAGAGCTCGCGAAGCCTTTGGAGAATATCGGTTGTTTCCTGGAGATATCCTTCCGTCGTTTGAATGAGCGAGATACCGTTCGCGGCGTTCGACGATGCCTGGTTCAAGCCACGAATTTGGCTTCGCATTTTCTCGGACACCGCGAGCCCTGACGCGTCGTCACCCGCGCGGTTGATCCGCATACCGGATGAGAGTTTCTCGATGTTGCCCTGGATTTGACCGACCGTGTGGCCGGACTGTCTCTGCGCGAACATCGCGCTGAGGTTGTGATTGATGATCATGTATTCCTCCGTGATTTTTCTTCGGGACGGCATCCTTGCCGTTCCCCCCAAATAGAAGCGAGATGCGTGTGATTTTTTTCCTTTTACCTCCTTTTTTTCTCAACCCGGCGCCGGGTGATTCCGATACTACGAATAGGGAGTGGTGTCGTCTCGGACTCAATACGACACGGAACCTCTCGCCAATCAAAGGTATCGGCCGGAACGCCGAAATACTTGAGCGGAATTCCTGAGAAATCGTGTAAAAATGACGATTTTCGACGCTGCGGGTTATTCGGCGTCCGGGAGTTGGGAAATCAACTGTTGAGTGAGGGTGTCGTCGGGGTCAAACTCAAGCACGACCTCAAAAAACCGCCGCGCCTCTTCGAGCTCACCCTTTTTCATCGCGAGCACTCCAAGGTTCGCCATTATCTTCGTGTTTTCGGGTTCGGACCGCAAAGCCGCGAGCAGATTCTTCTCCGCTTCGGCGAACTCATCGAGCTCCATAAGGCAGATCGCGAGTTCATTGAGCGTATCGACCGAACTCTGACCGAGTTGTACCACCTTGAGAAACGCGTCACGAGCTTCTTCGTACTTTTCGAGCCGGCGCAAACCCCAGCCGAGAAGAAACCATCCGTTCCAGATATCGGGGTTTTTTTCGACGAATAAACGGGCGCGTGCGACACCGTCATCTTCACGTCCCATTCGGATGAAGTCATAAGCCTCTTTGAAGAGCGTATCTTGGAGATTCTGTTCTTCGACCTCTTCGATCGTCTTGCGCGTCGTGCGAATCTTCTCGGCGTCATCGCCTTCGTCGACGTACGCGCGAAGATGGTGCAACGCGCGTTCAAAATCGCGTGTCTTAAGAAAAAAATACCCCGCGTATAAGTTGACGTCCGGTATGACGTCTTCGGTGCCCGAAACTAACTCATGGTATATTTCGGCGGCCGACTCTTCAAACTCGATACGAAGTTCGGTGTTCTCGGTGTGTTCGGCCCTTTGCTCGAACAAGAGCGCGAGATTCAGCGCCGTGCGCTGATTTCCGGGTGCAAGGCCGCGAATCGCGCGGAAAATCTCTTCGGCGATCTCGAACTGTTCGTTTTGAGCCTTGACGATCGCCGTGTTCGTCAATTCTTCGAGAACGTCGGGTTTTACCGCGCCGATAAATTCTCGGTAGTACCCGGAGTCTTCGTGATCCGGCTCGTACGCGAGAATTTTGAGCATCGCAGCGATGATCATCTCCCAACTCAACTCGGCGGGGTCCCATCTTTCGGCGGGGCCGGTCGTTTCGACCGGAAGAAGGACCGAAGGATCGAGCGTAAACGCTCCGAGAGATCGTTCGAGTTCTTCAGGAACCGCGATATACACGATGTTTTCGAGCGGGTTATGCGCCATTATTCACCTCCGCGTCGGCCCCGGGTTTCTTCTTTTTCGACCCGCGGAAGAGTTGGTTGATTCTCATCTTGAATTGAACGGGGATTTCATCCTCCACGAACTGCATCGCGTACGCGCCGATATCGGAACGGCCTTCAACCGGCTCGTATCGGATTATCGTGCCCTGAAGATCGACGGTGTCGTCGGGGTCTTCAAGCGGCAGGTGCAGGATCGCTTGTTTGTTCACAATGAACTTAGCCACGCCGAACACGATAAACCGTGCCCCTGAGAACGAGACGTCCCGGAGGATACACTTGCGTGGTACACCGTCAATCAAAATATGCGAGTTTTTCGACGCGATCCCCATCTTTTTCAGGCTTTCGACGGTGACGACGATCCGCTCTTCTTTTCGTTTTTTTGAGTTGACGTTCGCTTCGAGGAGCTCGCCAAGCGTGCCGATCAGATCATCGGGTGGCCGCTGAGTGAACTGAACGGCGAGGAATACCAGCTCGGGTTTTTCCTTGTTATACGGAGTGATCCCGAGTATTCGGGCGGGCACGAAAAAGGCGAGCGGGTCAACCTTTTCGCGATCGAAGAAACTGAATCGGAGCGAGATGTGGTTGTTTGACTTCTGGAGCGCATCCTTGAGCGATGTTTTTAAATTTGTTATTATCCGTGCGCCCTCCATCGAACTCGAGTACACGATGCAGGGCCACTGGTATCCCAGGCACTTGATGAAGACTTGTTTTGGATTCAAAAGGGTAACGCCGATGACTTCCTTCGTGAAAGTCACATCGATCGTGCGAAAATGTTCATAGTACTGGGCGATCTGTTGGCTGGTAGTTACGGGCATACGACGTGATGATACTAAGCAAACGTGTAGCCGATGTCAACAAAGGAGTTCACGATGGAGCGTCCCCGAATATACGCGGTCGGTAATCCGCTGATCGACATCATCGAACGCGTCTCATTCGAGTTTCTTGCGGAAACCGGCGCGGAGCGAGGCAGCATGAACCTCGTGGAGTCGCCCGAACAGAGGGTCACTCCACCGAACACGAAAGGAGGTACTCGGACCGCAGGGGGGAGCGCGGCGAATACCGCTCGCGCGATCGCGTGGGTCGCTCGTGAAACGATCGAGACGGTGTACTGTGGCGCCGTCGGAAACGATTCGGCCGCGGACGAGTTACACGACGAACTCGTCCGTGCCGGGGTCGTACCGAAACTCGCAAAAAAATCGACCGTCACCGGGTCGTCGGTGGTTTTTGTGACACCCGACCACGAACGCACGATGTTCACTCACCTCGGCGCGTCTCGAAGTCTCTGCATCGACGACCTCGACCTCGCGCTTCTCAGCGACTCGTCGTGTTTTCATACAACCGGTTACATGTGGGACACGCCGAACCAGGAGGCCGCGGTGCGAGCGGCTGCGACTGCTGCGAAAGCCGCCGGCACGGCTGTTTCTTTCGATGTTGCCGATCCGTTCGTCGCGACGCGGTATCGCGACTCTTTGCTGGAGTGGATCCCGACTTCGGTCGAGATCTTGTTTGCGAACGAAAGCGAACTCAGAACGCTGTTAGGCGCTCTCGAACACCCGGTCGAGGAAGTCGCGAAGCGGGCAGCCGCGCTCGCTCCGTTGGTGATAATGAAGCGTGGTAAGGACGGAGCGGTCGTGATTCTCAACGGAACACCGCAGTCGGTACCGGCAGCATCGGTTACCGCGGTCGACACAACCGGCGCGGGAGACGCGTTTGCCGGCGGCTTTCTTTCGAAATGGGCGGCCGGTCGTGATCCCGTTACGGCCGTACGATTCGCGAACCTGCTTGCCGCGCAGATCTGTACGGTCGAGGGCTGCCGCTTTGACCGACTCGACAGGGAAAGGTTTCAGCGGACGTGAATCGTTTTTCGTGCACAAAACGTTTTTTTCGTAGCGATGTTCGGTGCTACTCGTCGGCAGAGTCGTCTGTTTCTGCGAGTGTATCGTCCAATAGCCTCAGGATTCGTGTGGCTATCTGTTCAGCCTCCGCATCCCCGCGCGGAGCTGAGCCGAACTCTCGTGCCTTGAACAGCTCGTCGGCTAGGAGGATCGAAGAGAGGATCGCAAGTTTCAACGGTTCGGTCGTCGTGACCGACGCCGAGACCTCGGCGGCCTTGCCGCGTACGTATTCTAAAAGGCGCGCAAGGTATTCAGGATCTTGATCGGTTTGAATCGTGAATGATGTGCCGAGAAGCTCGATCCGCATCCGCTAAAAAATGTCGAGTTCGTCCGATGCGCCGGATTCGGTCCCGTCTGAGTTGTGCGCGTCGTCGGATTCGGGCTCTTCCGAGGTATCGGGCTGACCGGTGGGTATGGTATCGGCGGTCTCGAGGTATACGGCAGGCTTTACCGCTTCGCCCGGCGACGCGTCACTCGGCACGCCTTCGAACGCGTCGGCATCGTCGAGGTCATCGTCATCGCCCGCCGCGGCTATGTCTTCGAGCTTGTCGAGCTGCCCGAGGGCCGAGAGGATACCCTGTTCGATCTCGGCTTGATCGTTCTTGAAACGGTCGATTCTCGCTTCGAGTTCGTCGATCTTGTCCAGCGCTTTTCCGAGTTTTCCTTCGAGAAGCGAGTTTTCCTCGCGCAACGCCGCGATGCGGGTGACCGCGGCGTTGACTTTTCTTTCGAGCAGCCGGATTTGATCGAGCGTTAACATCGTTATACCTCGAGTTTTTCTTTCGCTTTGGTCACGAGGCTCCGGAAGGCATCCCGGTCCTCGATAGCGAGATTGGACAAGGCCTTGCGGTTCAGTTCGACGTTCGATTTGCTCAGACCTTCGATGAACCGGGAGTAGGTGATGCCTTCTGCTCTGCACGCTGCCGAAATACGCGTGATCCAGAGCGCGCGAAATTCGCGTTTTTTGGTCCGGCGATCACGATACGCGTACATGAAGGACTTCGCGACGGCGTCCTTGGCGGTCCGATGCAGCGTGCTTCTGCGTCCCCAGTAACCCTTAGCTTGTTTGAGTAACTTCTTTCGGCGGTCTTTTCGTCGTGTGCCGTCTACTGCTCGTGGCATTTTGTACGACTCCTTTCTGTATGTCTAAATTTGCGCGCTACGTGCGATTCGGCTACTTAACGCTGTACGGCATAACCGTCTTGAGGCGTTTTGTTTCCGCCGGAGAGAGAATCCCGGTTTTCCGAAGGTGCCGTTTTCGCTTGGTGCTCTTCTTCGTCAAGATATGGCGAAGCCCTTGTTTTTTGTACCGTACTTTTCCGGTGCCGGTCACATGGTATCGTTTCGCGGCGCTTTTTCGAGTCTTCATCTTCGGCATTTTCGTTTCACTCCGTTTGTTCGGTTTGTGCTTCTTTTGGTTGTTTCTTGGTGCCCGGGCTGATGATCATCGACATGAACCGACCTTCCATCGCGGGTGGGCGATCCATGACGTACGCTCCGTCGAGCAGATCGAGCACCTTTTCCAGGACCTTCCGCCCCAGTTCCGTATGAGCGAGCTCGCGTCCGCGGAACCGAATGGTCACCTTCACTTTGTTTCCTTCGTCAAGGAACTCTTTTATATGCTTGGTCTTGAACGAAAGATCGTGCACCTCAATCTTCGGTTGCATCCTGATCTCTTTCATCCGCACCAACTTCTGTTTCTTTTTCGATTCGCGCGTCTTTTTCTCGAGCTCGAACTTATATTTCCCGTAATCGAGTAACTTACAGACGGGCGGTTTGGCTTGAGGCGCGACGTTCACGAGATCGAGGCTTCTTTCCCGCGCCATTTTTAGCGCCTCAACAGTCGGAACGATGCCCAACTGGCCACCATTCTCGTCAACGAGTCGAACTTCCCGAACCCGTATCATCTCATTGATAAGTAGGTCTTTTGCAGCCAATCTGCCTCCTCATAGTGACGCGCTGATCGTCGATAATAGATCATACAATCTATCATTGCGGAACGAAAGAGTCAAATGGGTACGTCATGTTCTCCGCGACCGGTTGTATCAGGCCCGTATCCGTGATACTTTCCGGGGCAGTATGGTACTCTATCTTTTGACCGCGGTGCCTCTCGCGTACGCCTTCGTACTTGTGCTCAACGGTGCGCCGTTTCCGGTGCGACGGTTTACGGTGTTTCCTGTTGTGAAGGGGCTCGTAACCGGTCTCGTCGTGTACGGGATCCTCGTCCTCTCGGCGATTCTCGTCCCTCTCGAGATCTCATTTTTCGGCGTCTACTTTTTTTCAGCCGTGTTCACGTTCACGATACCGTTATTGGTAGCGATCGGCGCATTCTTTTTTCTGGAGCGGCGCGTTTTCGAGGAGTCGGAGACAGCTGTGTTCACGTCGCTGATGTCGTTTCTCGCGGCCTTTTTTTCGGTGTACGGTTTGCTCGACATCGTGTTTGGTTCGGCACGGTTCTCGATTTACGACACGATTCTCGTTCCGTCGCTCCGTGTCGGTGTCCTTCTTTTAATTCCGATTCTCGTTGTTACGGCGCGATCGGTCTTCGGCTGGATGAAGCTCGTGACGATCATCGCGCTCGCGATCATCCCGTTCGGCCTTCCGTTCATATCCGTTTTATGGTACTTCGTGTACCCCGTAGAGACGACGCTCGTCGTCGCGATAGTGACGGCCACGGGAGCGTTTCTGTTCTTGTTTCTCCGCGTACGCGTGCTTGAAAGCCACGCCGACCATGAAAAGACCGGCGGGGCGGCGTGACGGTGTGACGGTGTTGAGTTTTTCCGCGATGCGCACCCGCCCATCGCGGGGCCGGGGAGTTTGTGCGAACGGGCGCGTGTTTGGGCGTTTGTTTCTTCTCGGCGTGTGTGTCTCGGTTTTCGTCTCGTGTGAGCCCGATGTCGTTTTTTTTACCGACCCGTATTTTCAAGCGATTCACGGTTCCGACGCTGGACGCGAACTCTTTTCGCAGTCGCCGGTGCCGATTTCTCGGCCTTTTTTGAGTCGAGTCGTCGAGTCTCCCGACGACGTGTACCGCTTGGTGTCCGAGTACCTCATCGACACGACGGTTTCCAAAGTTGTATTGTCACCTCTCTATTCATTTGCGGGCGAACGGATCGCCGCAGCGCACCCGGATCGAACCGTTTTTTCGCTCGGCAGGAGCGATCTCGCCGACATCGTGGCACCGGCGCTTTTCGACCGCTCGCGAGCGCTCGAAGAGGCGGGGCAGCTTGTCGCGGAAACGGTACGAGACGAGGAGGCGCCCGGCGTGGCGCTGTTTGTGGTCGAAACCGAACGCGATGAACACGAGATGGAGGCGTTTCTACGAGGAGCCGCGCGGATTGCCGTCACGTCGTTGAGCGTTGTCCGCGAGAGCCGATTGCCGGCTCGTGACCGTGCGCGACAGCTCGCGCGAGACGCGATCGCGGAGGACCCGGGCATTGTCGCTGTGTTCCTCGGTCACGCGGGCGTATACGCTCTCGAGCTGCTCGCGGAGAGCGGGCGACGAGTCGTTTCCGAGAACGTGGATGCCTCGCTGTTCCCGAACGTTTACGCGACCGTCGAGTCCGTGTACCCGGATTTGTTCGACGCGATTCGTGCGGCGTCGGGGCGCTCCGCCGTCGTGGTCGAAGCCCGACTGGTCATTCACGAATAATGGAGAGCCTTGAAGAAACTCTTTTCAGCGCGCTAGACTCATTTGACAAACGATCACGATGGAAATATACTTCGAACTGGTTCCTAGACGTTGAAATTTTTTCGGAAACTATTTTGGAAATTTAAAGGAGCGGAGAATGAAAAAAAGCGGCCTGCTCACACTGTGTGCAGCATTACTCTTTATTCTCCTTGTTTCTCCCGCCTACGCTCAGAGCGAGACGAGGTATCTGCAGGGAGTCGTGATCGAAGACTTTGACGACCCTGAAGAAAGCCGCTGGACGGTCACGGGAAGCAAGTTTATAACCGCCGAATACCCCAAGTATGCTTGGGTTCGCGCGTGGCCGGACGCGCTGTACCGCCGCGAACCCGAAGGGCGTGAGCTCCGTTCGCTCGGCGTGGAAGCCAAGTTCGATCGGCTCGGGTACAACTATCTCGAGTTCATGCCGTTGGTCGAGGACGATGACGGTGAGTTAGTGCCGGGGGGGATTCCCCTTCCGGGTCAGGTACAAGAGATCGACATGTGGGTTTGGGGATCAAACTACGACTACTACATCGAGGTTCACCTCGAGGATTTTCGTGGGATCACGCACGTCTTGCCGTTAGGAAACATCAATTATCGCGGATGGCGCAACCTCAGCACTCGCGTTCCAACCCACATACCACAAACCGTTCGGTTCGTTCCGCAACACAAGGGGCTGGAACTGGTCAAGATCGTGCTCTGGACGCGTCCGACCGAACGTGTCGACGGTTTTTACGTCTATCTCGACGAGATCAAAATCCTGACCGATACGTTCCGCGATCGATTCGATGGTGAGGATCTGGGCGATCCCGAGATGCTCGAAGAAATCTGGGCCGAAGCCACGGGCCGATAGGAGAGCGATGACGATGAAACGAACGATACTTGCCGTTGGCCTTATTCTGTGCGCCTCGGTGCTATTTGGACAACAGACAAATGCCGCGAACAATTTGGGTCGGGACACTGCGCAGCAGAGATTGGTCGAGATATCGGTCTCGCGTTTTGAGGACCCCGGGTTCTGGCGCGTTTACATGCCGATCGATTCGGGCGTTATAACGCACCGGAGATTGCCGGGTGCGCCGGCGGACAAGCAGCCGATTCCTGAAGAAGAGGAACTCGGAATTGTCGAGGCCGATGACTTCGTGCTCGGCGTCAAAGCTGAGTTTTTCCGCCGCAACAACACGCACATTGTAGTCGCGCCGGTCCGACCGTTGAACGTTCCTGGAATCGTGAAAACTCTGTCGGTCTGGGTGGTCGGGCGCAACCTGAACCACCGCGTCTCCGTGATGATTCGCGACCATTTTGGAAACACCGCCGTCCTTCAGATGGGGCGGTTAAACTTTTCGGGTTGGCGTCAAATGACCACTGCGATTCCGCCGACGATCGTGCAGCGGGATCCCCATTTTCTGAACCGCTCGGGCATCCAAGTCGTCGGTTTTCTGATCGAACCCGCGTTGATGGAGACGTACGGTTCGTTCTACGTGTACTTTGACGATTTGCGCGGGGTAACCGATCTCTTCGCCGAAGAGAGCCGGGATCCCGACGACATGGTCGACTCGTGGTGATGCGGGCGGGTACTTGTTGAGTTCTTTTTCCGACGTCGTGACGGACGTTTTAGTGCGAGACTGCGCTAAGCGGTCTCGGTAGCCCTCCGCGCGAGGGCTTTTTTTATGGGCACAACACAAGATTATTTCGATTTCCTTCGGAACATCTATTTTTTTCGCGACCTATCCGACGAGGCGGTGAAGGAGATCGCCACGATGTGCACCGAGGAAGAATTTGGGCCGGGCGAGGTGATTTTCCTGGAGAACGCGCGAGCTGAGAAGTTCTACGTCGTGATGTCCGGGCAAGTCGAAGTCTGGAAGGACTATCAACGCGACGACGCCGACCTGCTCGCAGTGCACGGAAAAGGACACTTATTCGGCGAGATGGCGCTTGTCGACGACCTGCCTCGAAGCGCGACGGTCAAAGCCAGGACACAGGTTCGCGTTGTGTATCTCGCGCGCAATGAGTTTGCACAGGTGCTCGAAAAAAACCCTCGGATCGCAATTTCTATCGTGAGATCGCTTTCGGCGATGGTGAGGACGAGCAATGAAAGTTTCGTCGAAGACCTGCGCCGTCGAAACGCAAAACTTGAGGAGGCGTACGCCGAACTCAAGGCCGCACAGAACGAGTTGCTTCGGGCCGAACGTTTCTCCAATCTTGGCAAATTTTCGTCGATGATCTTGCACGACATCCGTAACCCGATCTCGATCCTCAAAGGATACGGCGAGATGATCTCGATGCATCACACCGACGCCGAACGTGTGAGCAAGTACGCGCGGAGCGTCGTGCGAGAGGCGGAGCGGATCAACCATTTCGCGGGTGAGTTACTCGACTACTCGCGCGGTGAAATCCGATTGAACATGAATATCGTCTCGCTCGACAATTTGATCGAGAATCTACGCACGTACATCGGCGATTCATTCGCTTCGCGCGAAATAACGATCGAGTCGGATGTGCGGTATCGGGAACCGACAATTCTCGACGAAGAGCGAATGCTTCGCGTTCTGATAAACCTCGCCGATAACGCGCGCAAGGCGATGCGACGGTCGGGCGTTCTTTCTATCATCGTCGAACGCCGTGGCGATATTGTCGTGTTCGAGATCAGCGATACCGGCGAAGGCATGAGCGATGCTGTCCGGGAGCGAATTTTTGAGCCGTTTTACTCGTCGGCGAAGGACGGCGGAACCGGACTCGGAATGCTTGTGGTGAAGAACATCGTCGAAGCGCACGACGGTGATCTCGATGTAGAGAGCACCGTCGGCGTCGGAACGAAGGTAACGATTCGCCTCCCGGTTCGTAGCTGATGGTCGCTTCGGCGACCGGGCGGCTACCGCGCGAGTTCAAACAACCGGGTTGCGTTTCGATCCACGATATCGGCCAGTTCGATTGTTGTAACACCGAGCAGGTCGGCGACGACCGCGTACGTGTAAAGAACAAACCCGGGCGTGTTCACGCGACCGCGTTTTGGAACCGGAGCGAGGTACGGCGCGTCGGTTTCGACAAGTAGGCGATCGAGCGGAATCCGCTTCGCGACCTCACGAAGCTCAGACGCATTCTTGTAGGTGATGTTTCCGGCAAACGATATGTACATGCCGAGATCCAGCCCCTGTGCCGCGATGTCGTATCCTGATGAAAAACAGTGAAGAACTCCGCCACATTCGGGTGTGACACGCCGGATAACTTCGATCACGTCGTGGTCGGCGTTCCGGTTATGCACGATGACCGGCTTTCCGCACCGACGCGCAATTTCGAGTTGTTTCTCAAACGCCCGTAACTGAACGTCGCGCGGCGCGTAATCGCGAAACCAATCGAGCCCGGTCTCGCCAATCGCGACGATGTCGTCGTGGTCCGCGAGTTCCTCGACGGTTGCGAGTGCCGCTTCGAGATCCGGACGGTCGCACGCGTGTGGATGTACGCCGAGCGTCAGCGACACCTCGGGATACTTGTCCGCAAGCTCGCGGCGTTCGCCCCAGTCGTCGGGTGAAATTGCGACATCGATCATCCTTGTCACCCCGACCGCACGAGCTTCGGTGATTACCGTCTCGAGAAACAGTTCCTTCTTCACGATCTCAAGCAGGTGCGTGTGGGTATCTATCATGGTACGCGAATCATGACCGAAAATCGCCAAAACTGCGACCCCGGAGCATGATGAGTTCACCGCCGGCGGTGGCCCGCAGCAGCAGTTCGAATTTTAGCAGGCGTGTGCCAGACCCCAACTCCGATTTCTGCATTTTCGTGTCGAAACGACACGAAAAAGCCACGAAATCGGCCAGGATCTGAACTGAGGCCATAGGCAGTTCGCATTTTCAATGCAAAATGCGAACTGCTGGGGCCGCAGGGCAATTCCTTGACCGCGCAACGGCCAACGGTGTATCATCTGCGAAGCCGCCGGAGTGGTGGAATTGGTAGACACAGGGGACTTAAAATCCCCCGATCCGAAAAGATTGTGCCGGTTCAAGTCCGGTCTCCGGCAAGAAAAGAATCCGCGATAGAAAAACGAATACGGCAACGGGCGACGTCGACGGCACCGAACCGAAACGTTAACTTCGACCACGGAAAAAGGAGCCAAGACATGAATCAGGAAGCCGCACGCAAGATCGCCGAGGCGGCGCTCAAGCGAGTCGATCCGGTCCGGATGATAACGGACTGCCTCTCGCTCACAGCCGACACTCTCAACATCAAGACCGAAACACAGGAACTCTCTTTTGATCTGTCGACGTTCGAGCGGATAGTCGTGCTCGGCGCCGGAAAGGCCGGTGCGTCGATGGCGCTCGGTGTGGAGCAAGTACTCGGCGACCGGATCGATCAAGGCCTCATCGTCGTCAAGTACGAGCACGTGCGCGAGCTTGAACGGATCGAGATCGCCGAAGCGGGGCATCCGGTGCCCGACCAAAACGGTGTCGCGGCGACCGGCCGGCTGGTCGAACTCGCCGAGTCCGCCGACGAAAAAACGCTTTGCCTCATGTTGATTTCCGGTGGTGGCTCGGCTTTGCTGACATTGCCGATGAAAACCGACGATATCGAAGTGACGCTCGAAGACACGCAGCGCACCACCGAGCTTTTGCTCGAGGCCGGCACACCGATTCAGGACATCAACTGCATCCGAAAGCATATATCCGCGGTGACCGGCGGGAGATTCTGTCGCAGCCTTCACCCCGCCACGGTTGTGAGTTTGATCCTGTCCGACGTGGTCGGCGATGAACTCGAGAGTATCGCTTCCGGCGTGACGAGCCCCGATCCGACGTCATTCGACGATGCGTGGGAGATTGCCGAGAAGTATAAAATCGCGGACAAACTGCCCGACCGGGTGCGCACGGTTCTCGAAGATGGACGTTCCGGCAGAATCCCGGAGACGCCAAAACCCGGTGACGATATTTTCGACCGAGTGCACAACGTTCTGATCGGGACAAACGCGCTCGCGCTCGAAGCGGCGCGCCGCGCGGCCGAAGAGCTCGGGTTCAACACGCTTGTTCTGACGTCCCAGTTGACCGGCGAAGCGCGCGAGATCGCAAAGGTCTTCTCGGGTGTCGCGAAGGATCTCGTGCGACTCGGATCTCCGGTCGCAAGGCCCGCGTGTTTCCTCGCCGGCGGAGAGACGACGGTGACTCTGCACGGGGCCGGGAAAGGCGGCCGCAATCAGGAGATGGCGCTCGCGTTCCTCGCCGAAGTCGCTGCACGGCCGAACGCGTACCGAGGCGTCACGTTTCTCTCGGCTGCGACCGACGGTACCGATGGGCCGACCGACGCCGCCGGCGCGTTTGCCTCGGTCGAGGTAGTCGAGGCTTCGGTTGCCGCAGGCCTCTCGATTCGGCGCTACCTCGCGGAGAACGACTCGTACCATTTTTTCGGGAAGATAGACGGTCTTTACAAGACCGGACCGACCAACACGAACGTGTGCGACCTTCAGATCGTGTTGGTGGAGTAGGATTCACGGTGCCGCCGGCACGGCGTCGTTCAGTGTCCGCGTTTTCAGAACGGTGTGAGTTCACCATCGGACCCGATGAGTGGCTCCGATCGGTCGAGCAGTTCCACGTCGTCGCGCTTCATCACCTCATCGATCGCGTTTTCGGAGACCCATAGGTCTCCGATGTGCAGGGTGTCACGAACGCGCACGACGCTAGCGGCGCGTGGGTCGGGTTTGGCGCACGTGCGAAGCGCGTACGCGACCGCCTGTTCCGCGTCCGATGCCACGGGTGGGATCTTCCCACGCTCGAGGAAAGTGCTCGTGAAGAGATTCGCGTTCATCGCTTCAAAATCGATCTTCCGGTACAGTCGATCGGTGATCAGATCGGCGAGCCCGACCCCGAGCGCGTTTCCGTGCGACGCGGGTGTGAGATCGGTGCAGACGATCCGCGTGACCCACGGCGAGTCCGGCTCGTCCTGCCCGGCGATTCTCATGCGACCGATGATGTTCGGATCCATACCGACGCCGCTGATGTCCTTGCCCATTCGGTCGATGACGAGGATATCGATCGAGTCGAGCGGAAGCTGCGGCATCGCCGCACGCGCAACATCGAGTAGTTTCATCTCTTCGGCTTCGACGATTTCCGGCCCCAGAGCTCGAATAACCATCGTCTCGTCGTACGCATTCTCGACAAGCGCGATCCCGGCGCGGATTTTACCGGTCTGAAGTATTTTCCGCGCCGCAGGAACGAGTAGCTCCTTGAGCCCACGGACTCCGAAGCTGTGCATCGTATTCGCCTGATCGTGTTTACCCAGTCCGATGATCGACATCTTCATGATGCCGCTCTCGATCGCCGCGTGGAAGTCCGTGTGTGGTTTGACACGATTCACGAGAACGACACCGTCGCTCTCAAACGCGAGCCGGTCCATGAACAAACCGTGCGGCAGGCCGTCCGACGGAAGCTCGACCGTGTCCATCGACGATCTCACGGGTGCTCCGACCGCGGACTCGGTGATACCGTAGTCCGCGAGAAATTGTGCCTGCCCGGCTGCCGTCCCGCCACCGTGCGATCCCATGACCGGGATGATGAACGGGTCGGCTCCCGCGCGACGGATCTCTTCGACGAGCGTCGCGACGATCTCCGGTAGGTTCGCGATCCCTCGGCTCCCGCAGCCGATCGCGATTTTCTCTCCGGGTGCGAACGTGACTCCGCCGGCCGACAGCTCGGATCGAACCGTCGCGGGAATGTCGTCGATTTTCGTCGCGTCGAACCGGCGGCGAATCTTGCGCATTCGGATCTCGACCGCCGTGAAGCGCGTTGCGGGCCGGGACTTCGTGTGTGTTTGTGTCTCGGACATGGATCATAGTGTACCACATGTTCGAGTTCCGCGGCACCGGTTTCTGCTCATTCGCGACGCAGACGGTAGGCGCGACATCGAGAATCCGTGTAGAGTGTCGGCATGAGCGACATTCTCAAGATCGGGATTATCGGGTGTGGGACGATCGGACGTATTCATGCCGCCGCGATAAAAAAAGCAGGCAACTGCCGTGTCGTGGCTGCGTGTGACATCGACGACTCGGCGGGCGCAGCGGTAGCCGAGATCGCCGGACTCGATACGACGTCGTCGGACTACCGCGATGTACTCGCCGACGACTCGGTCGACGCGGTGACCGTCGGTATCCCGAACCATCTGCACGCCGGCGTCACGATCGACGCGCTTCGCGCGGGAAAACACGTCTTTTGCGAGAAGCCGATCGCGACAACGTACGACGATGCGGTTTCGATGGCGCGTGAGTCGAAGGTGAACGGTAAGCGGCTCGTCATCGGAGTCGTGAACAGATTTGCGGACTCGGTGAATCAAATCAAGTCGATTATCGCGCGCGGCGAGCTCGGCGAGATCTACCAGGTCAACATCAAGTTCAAGGCGTACCGCAGCATTCCCGGCCTCGGTACGTGGTTCACCGACAAAAAACGCGCGGGCGGTGGCGTGATGATCGATTGGGGAGTTCACTACGTCGATCTCGTTTTTTTCATCCTTGACGGTCCGGACGTTCGATCGGTGAGTGGGAAAGGGTTCGGCCGGCTCGCGCGGAATCCACGGGCGTATAAGTTTCTCGATATGTGGGCGGGACCTCCAGATTACTCGGGGGTGTACGACGTCGAAGAGTACGCCTCGGGCATCATCCGGACCGGCGGGCCCTTCATCAACTTCGAGGGCGCGTGGGCGCACAATATTAATGAACGCGCCGCGCACGTCGACTTTCTCGGAGAGACAGGCGGGATCCGGCTCGATTACGGCGGGGGATTCACCGTGTACGGCCAGACAGACGATTTCCTGTACGAGTCACGGCCGATAAAAAAGGACTCCGACTTCTACGTCAACGAGTTCTATGCTTTCGCCGACTCCGTCCTGACCGGGACACCGAACCGCGCCGACATCGACCAGGTTTTGCCGGTTCAGAAAGTACTCGACATGTTCTACCGGTCTTCGCGTGAGGACCGGGAGATCGAGGCATAATAACCGGCCGAACAGGAGGCAGACCATGCGTGTAGGGATAATGACCGATTCTTTGCGGCTCCCGGTGCGTGACGCGATTCGTCGTGCGCGCGAGCTCGGCGCGGAGGGGCTTCAGATGTACGCGGTCGACGGCGAGATGAGTCCGGAAAACCTCTCGAGCACGGCGCGCAGAGATCTCGTCGATTTTATCCGTTCCGAAGGTCTCGCCGTCGCGGCGATCTGCGGTGATCTCGGAGGTCACGGATTCGCCGTCGCGCGCGACAATCCCGGTAAAATCGATCGGTCGAAAAGGATCATGGATCTTGCGAAGGATCTCGGTACCGATGTCGTTACGACGCACATCGGAGTGGTCCCGGAAGACGAGAACGACCCGACGTACGCGATTCTGCACGACGCGTGTACGAAACTCGGCGAGTTCGGCGACTCGATGGACGCGACGTTCGCGATCGAGACGGGACCGGAACCGGCGGCGCGACTCGGCGGGTTCATCAGGTCGCTGCCGTGCAACGGAGTCCGTGTGAATTTTGACCCCGCGAACCTCGTGATGGTGATCGGCGAGGATCCCGTCGAGGCGGTGCACGCGGTCGGCGACCTGATCGTGCATACACACGCGAAGGACGGTGTGATGCTCAAGAAAACCGATCCGGCGACGATCTACCGCGCGTTTGCCGAAGGTGGGATCGAGGATTTTCGCCTCGAAGAGTACTTCCGAGAACTTCCGCTCGGCGAAGGCGCCGTGAAGTTCGACGAGTACCTCGCCGCTCTTGGCGATGTCGGGTACGACGGGTTTCTCACGATCGAGCGCGAGGTCGGAGAAAACCCGGACGCCGACATCGGCCTCGCAGTAGAATTTCTACACGAAGCGATCGCGCGCCTCAAATAACGTCGGATCGTCGCAATCAATCGCGGCAAATCAAGGAGAAAAAAAGATGAAAATCGGAGTGAGTTCGTACAGTTTTTCCGCGTCGGTCAAGTCCGGGGCGATGCGCTTCATCGATATACCGGCGAAGGCGAAAGAGCTCGGATTCGAGGTGATCGAGTTCAGCACGATCACGGTTCCGCCCGAGTCGACGCTCGTCGCGTTTGCGGCCGAGCTCGCGGCCGAGTGTCGGCGCGTCGGGATCGAGATCGGGAACTACACGATAAAAGCCGACTTCATTAATGGCTGCGACGTGCCGCCTGAAAAAGAAGTTGAGCGTCTGCGCGGTGAGCTCGAGATCGCGCAAATTCTGGGGTCGCCGAGTATGCGACACGACGCAACGTGGAGGTTCGCGGGCACGTTTGACCAGGCGGTGCCGACTCTCGCCGACGGCTGTCGGAAGGTCGCGGAGATCGGCTCATCGATGAAGATCCGGACGATGGTCGAGAACCACGGCCTTTTTGCGCAGGACTCCGACCGAATGGAAAAACTCGTCGCCGGCGTCGACCATCCGAACTTCGGAATCCTGGTCGACATGGGGAACTTTCTCTGCGCCGACGAAGACCCGACGCACGCGGTCGGACGCATCGCGCCGTTCGCGAGCCATCTACACGCCAAGGACTTCCACGTCAAAGCGGGCACCGAACCCGACCCGGGGCGTGGCTGGTTCCGGACCCGCGGCGGAAACTATCTGCGCGGCGCGATCATCGGGCACGGTGTTGTCCCGGTCCGACAGTGCCTCGAGATCATGAAACGCGCGGGATATACCGGGACCGTCTCGATCGAGTTCGAGGGGATCGAAGATCCCGTGCTCGGTTTATCGATCGGCCTCGAGAATCTCAAACGCTACCTCGCCGAAATCTCGTAACTCATTTTTTCGCGAAAACGGTCGGGAACGGGCGGCAATACATGTTGCCTTCGCGACCCAGTCGTGTTACCATGCACGCGGTTCTATCGGAAAACGGTGAGAATCCGTTGCGGACGCGCCACTGTAAGCGGGGACGGGGCATCGCGGCGGCCACTGGTGATCGAGGTTACTCGATCGCTGGGAAGGCCGATGCACCCGGTTGATCCGTAAGCCAGGAGACGGGAACCTACGTACACAATACCTGTACGCGTATCACATACAGGAGGTGCCCCATGACACGTGGCATTTCTCGGTGGGCAGCGACGGTTTCGCTGTTCCTTCTTCTCGGCAGTTTTGTTTTCGCAGGTGGAAACCCCGAATCGCAGAGGCAGGAGACGACTCGCGCGGAAGGCACGCAGGCGGCTTCCGACGCGATGTATCCGATGAGCGTGACCGACGCTCTTGGAAACCGGGTCACGATTGAAGAGAGACCCGAGCGGATCATCTCTCTGAGCCTGTTCAGCGACGAGGTGCTGTTCGATCTCATCGACTCGAGCCGGCTCGCGGGCGCTTCGAGTCTCGCGGTCGACCCGGTGTACTCAAACGTCGCGGATGAAGCCGCGTCGGTCTCACCGCGCGTCGACTTCAACGTCGAACAGATCATCGACATCTTCCCCGACATCGTGTTCGCCGCCAACTGGAGCGAGCCGGACAAGATCGCGCAGCTGCGCACCGCGGGCGTTCCGGTGTACCAGCTCGATACCCCGTTCACGGTCGACGGTATCAAGGACGGCATACGGCGAATCGCCGAGATCGTCGGTGAACCAGAGTCCGCCGACGGTTTGATCGAGAGTATCGAGACGCGCGTCGCCGCTCTTGCGCGCGTCGTCGCCGAGATTCCGGAGGCCGAACGCGCGACGAGCATCGATTACAACAACTGGGGCACCGCGAACGGTGCGGACACGACGTGGAACGAGGTGCTTCGCCTCGCGGGTGTCGAGAACGCCGCGGAACCGTTTCAGGCGGGCGACTTCGGGCAGGTCCCGATGTCGAAAGAACTGCTCGTCGAGCTCGATCCCGACGTGATCTTCCTGCCGGGCTACATCTGGGGCGACGACGACGCGGCTGATAAGTTTCGCGCGCAAGTCACCGGCGATCCTGCGTTTGCGGGGCTTCAGGCGATCGAGTCCGATCGTGTTTTTATGATCCCCGAGTCGCTCAAGGGCACGTACAGTCACTACCTGATCGATGCGGCCGAGTTTGTCGCGCGCCTGGT
Source organism: Spirochaetaceae bacterium (assembly GCA_007695285.1). GTDB lineage: Bacteria > Spirochaetota > Spirochaetia > DSM-27196 > PXBQ01 > PXBQ01. The sequence continues at coordinate 56,703 of REEC01000122.1, forward strand.
GTATCCGGACCGATTCTGATGCCGGAAGTCCGACACCGGACCGCGGCTCCGACCACGGGTATTGCGGTTTTGACCGCGGGGCTCGTCGTCGCGTTCATCGCGGCGCTCGCGCTCGGAGCGGTCAGAATCCCTGTCGCCGCGGTCGTGCGGATTCTGGTCGGACTCGTGTCGCCGGGCGGCATTGATCCGGCCGAACTCGAGGTGCCGCTCCGCCGTGCGTACGCGATCGTGTACCACATTCGGTTCCCGCGCGCGGTTGCCGCGCTGTTCGCGGGCGCCGCGCTCGCGGTGAGCGGCGCGGCGGTTCAGGGGCTGTTTCGGAACCCGATGGCGAGTCCCGACATCCTCGGGATCTCGGCCGGGAGCAGCCTCGGCGCGGTGCTCGCGATCGTCAGCGGGGTCGCGATTATTCATCCGCTCGCGCTGCCCGGTGCGTCGTTTGTTGGAGCGCTCGCGGCGGCGACGTTTGTGTACACGATAGCGACAAGCCGTGTCGGAACGCATCTGATTTTCGTGATCCTCGCCGGTCTCGCGGTCTCGAGTCTTCTGAGCGGTCTCGTCTCGGCGGTGCTCGTGTTCGCCGAAGAGTACGCGTTGAGTCAATTCATCTTCTGGACTATGGGTGGCCTTGAGGGCCGCACGTGGGCGAACGTCGTCGTCCCGATTCCGTTTATCGTCGTGCTTGTCGTGGCGCTGAGCCTGTTCGCGAATCCGCTCAACCTGCTGTCGCTCGGCGAAGAGCAGGCGCACAGCCTCGGCGTGCGCGTCGAGGCCGTGAAAGTCGCGATTCTCGTGCTCGCGTCGATGGCGACCGCGATGGCGATCACGCTCGCGGGGCCGATCGCGTTTATCGGGCTGATGGTGCCGCACCTGGTGCGAATGGTGACCGGGCCGAACCATCGGACGCTGCTTCCGTACTCGGCACTCGCCGGGGCGATTTTTTTGCTTCTGTGCGACGTGATCGCGCGTTTGTTGTTTGCGCCGTACGAGATCAAGACCGGCATCGTGACCGCGGTGATCGGAGGACCGTACTTTATTTTTCTGATAATCCGGTACCAGCGGAGAGGCACCGTATGAGCGGCAACGCGACTCCGGTGCTACGGGCCGAAGATCTGACGTACCGCATCGGAACCGCGACTCTGCTCGACGGCGTCGAGATCGAGCTCAGGCGAGGCGAACTCGTCGGCTTGATCGGACCGAACGGCGCGGGAAAAAGCACGCTTTTGCGCACGTTGATCGGATTTCTGACTCCGACTGAAGGGAGTGTGACGCTGCAAGGCCGGGCGCTTGCGTCGTACTCGGCGCGAAACCGCGCGAAGGTGATGAGTTACCTGAGCCAACACGGCCCGGATCAATTCCCGTTTCCGGTGATCGAGGTCGTCGAAATGGGCTCGTACCCGGTGATCGGCATGGGCCGCTCGCCGGGCAGCCGCGAGCGCGAGGCCGCTTTGCGCGCCTTGAGCTACGTCGGCCTCGAAGACCGCGCCGATCGTCCGTTCCCGACCTTGTCCGGCGGTGAACGGCAGCTTGTGCTGTTCGCGCGCGTCCTCGTTCAGGAAAGCCCGATCATCCTTCTTGACGAGCCGACCGCGAGCCTCGACATCGGGCACGAATCGACGCTGCTGCAAATGGTGCGCGACCTCTGCGAGGAAGGGTTCTCCGCGATCATCGCTTTGCACAACTTGAACATCGCCGCCGAGTACTGCACGCGCATCGTTTTGATGAACGATGGGAAGGTCAGGGCGGCGGGATTACCGGACCGGGTCTTGACGCGAGAGCTCGTCGAAGAGTGTTATCACACGCCCGTTCACGTCGGGAGAAACGACTCGACCGGGAGTATTACGGTCTCTCCGATCCCGCCGAGCGGTGCGGCGCGTGGCCTCCGGGTTCACGTGATCGGCGGCGCGGGCAGCGGCGTGAATACGACGCGTTTTCTGCACAGGATCGGGTGTTCGGTCACCGGCGGCGTCGCGCACGAACTCGACAGCGACGCGCGGCTCTGGAAAGCGCTCGGAATTCCGTACGCCGAAGTTCCCGCGTTTGCCGAGATCGACAACGAGGCACTGAGTTCGGCCTCATCGATGGTCGAGACCGCCGATATCACGATACTCTGTGCGTTTCCATTCGGGAAAGGCAATGTCCGAAACCTTGAACTCGCGGCACGCGCCCGGCGGCTGATTATTCTCGGTGAGGAAGCCGGCGGCTGCCCGCGGGAGTTCTTTGTCGAACCCGATGAAACCCGCGCGGCTTTCGACCGCCTCGTTCACGAACACGGGCTCGTGTCGTACCGCGAGATGTGCTCAACTATCGAACAAGAAATACTCGCGGGGGTATCGCGCAGGAGTGACGCACAGGAGTGATACTAGATGAACGTTCATAATGAGTTACTCGATCACATATTCGACCTGCCCGTTTACCCAAAGCGTGTCGTGTCGCTGAACTCAGGGTTCACCGAGTCGCTCTTTGCGATGGGGCACGGTGATCGGATCGTCGGTGTCTCGAGCTACTGTTCGCGGTACGTCGATACCGGTGATCGGCGCGTCGTCGGTGATTATCTCTCGATCGACCAAACGGCGCTCGCCGCGCTCGATCCGGACCTGATCATCGTGACGAGCGGCGTCCAGCGGGCGCTCGGCTTGAAACTCAAGAAGTTGGGGTATCCGGTGTACGCCCTTCCGTTACCCGAAAGTTTTGTCGGCGTGTGCGACGCGGCGATTCGACTCGGCGCGCTAACCGGCGATACCTCGCGGGGAAGGGAGCTCGCGGCGAGGCTTACCGCCGGAGCGGCAGAGATTCGCTCGGCGTGGAAAGGCGAGAGCCCACGCGTCTACGTCGAGTTATGGTTTGGTCCACACGTACGCACGATCGGCGGCCGAACGTTCATCCACGATACGATCGAGATCGCCGGAGGCCGGCCGGTGTTCGGAGCGCACCCCGGGTCGTATATTGAACTCGATATCGACGCAATCGAGAACGCGCGGCCGACGATTTATCTCGGGTTCCACGAGCCGGAGTTCGTCGTCGATTTTTCCGCCGAGATGAAAAAAAGGCACTGGGGCGAGTGGGCCCGTGTGCCCGACATTATCGTGTCCGACACCCAGAAAGGGCGAAACCTCATCCACGACGGCCCATCGCTGCTCGAGACGGCACGGTGGCTGCAACTGCAGATGAGCAGCACCCTCGCCAAGGAGTCCCGTTCTACGTAGCGCCGTGGCGCGATTCGTACAGATACCGTTTGATCTTCATCGTCGGCGTTTTTTCGAACGGCTCGATCTGCGGGATGAAGCGCGTAATCCGCGAGTAAGACCGGAGTTCGGCATTGACCTTGTCTCGAAGATCGCCGAGGAATACCTCCGCTTCGGCGCGCAGTCGGTCGACCTCGTCGGTGACATTTGCCGACATTTCGCCGAGGTACTCCTTGAACGAGTCGATGTTCAGATTCACGAGCGCGATGAGTTCCGATTCCTTCTGCATCACGAGGCTGTCGTCGACCAACGGTTTTGCGTTGATCACGGCCTCGATCTCCTCGGGGTAAATGTTCTCACCGTTCGGTCCGAGGATCATGTTCTTGAGTCGGCCCTTGATGAAGACGCGGCCGCGTTCATCGATCGTGCCGAGGTCTCCGGTGCGAAACCACCCGTCCTCGGTGAACGTCTCGGTGGTACGCTCGTCGTCGCGGTAGTATCCGCGCATGATGTTTGGACCGCGTGCCTGAATCTCTCCCTCGCCGGTGTCGGGATCGGGTTGTGCGACGCGGATCTCGACGCCTTCGAGCGCGGGTCCGGTCGAGCGGAAAACGGTATCGCTCGGGCCGCAGCCGGCGAGTAACGGCGCGGTTTCGGTCAAGCCGTACCCGACCGCGTACGGGAATCCGGCATCGCGCATGAACTGCTCGACGTCGGGCGCTACCGCCGCGCCTCCGATACCGAAGAAGTGGAGCCGGCCGCCAAACACGGCCATGACCTTTTTCCCCGCCGCGCGGTGAAGGATTTTTCTGAGCGGCGGTACTTTGCACGCGACGCGCAACACAGGCGATCCCTGCAGCTTCGGAGCGACGCGCGCGCGGTAGATTTTTTCGATGAACAGCGGCACCGAGAGCATCAAGTGCGGCTTGATCTTCTCGAGAGCGGGCATCAGCACGGTCGGTGACGGTGGCTTCTCGAGATAGTAGACGCTGACGCCGGCCGAGAACGGTACGAGCATCCCGATCGTGCACTCGTACGTGTGCGAGAGCGGCAGGATCGAGACCATGCATTCGCCCGGGACCATCTCGGCGATCGGCCGCGCCGCCTCGACGTTCGAGACGATGTTCTTGTGCGTGAGCATCACGCCTTTGGAGTTTCCGGTCGTGCCGCTGGTATAGATAATCGCCGCGAGATCGTCCTCCGTGGGGTTCCCGACCGAGTCCGACGCGTCGGCGGTCGCGGGCGCAGCGGCGTCCGCTTCCGGTAGGCCCGAGAAGTCGTCGAGTGTTATTTTGGTGAGGTTCTTCAGTTCGGCGATCTTCGGTGCGAGCCGGCGCGAGACAAAGATCAAACGAACGCCGGCGTGTTCAATGATGTTCGCGAGTTCGACCTCGGTGAAGTCCGGAAGGATTGGAACCGCGACCGCGCCCATCGTCGTCGTCGCGAGGTACGCGACCGCCCAGTTCGGCATGTTCTCGCTCAAGATCGCGACCCGGTCACCGCGTGTGACGCCAAGCCCGGAAAGCTTGCGCGAAGTCTCGCGGACCGTGAGGTCGCAATCCGCGAACGTCATCGATTGCCCACCCACAAACGCAAACGCGGGAAGGTCGGGAAATGACTCGACGCTGCGCGAGACGAGCGCCGGTAACGTCAGGACGTTTAATGTTTTCACAATACTAAAAACATACGGCCAAAAAAGAGCGTTGGCAAGTGCTCTGTCCTGAGCTGATCGAAAACCCATGTTCTCGATAAAGATGCGGAAGAATATCGTTCTCGCTATCGCGCGTTTGTGGTAGAATCCTGTGACATCAATTCAGCACCGGCGGAGTTCATGGAAGATCATAAACCGTTCAAGTACATCCTGCTTTTTATTTTTGCACACTTTTTTCACCATCTGCTGACCGCTTTGGTCGTCCCGCTCCTGCCGTTCATCCGCGACGGTTTCGGATTGACGTACGCGCAGTCGGGGCTCGTCGTTTCGGCGTTCACGCTCGCGTACGGGATCGGGCAGCTGCCCGCTGGATGGCTCGCGGACAAGATTGGGCCGAGGTACGTGCTCACCGTCGGTATCGCGGGCGTCGCGCTCGCGGGAGCCGCCGTCGGTCTGTCGGTCGGGTACGGCGCGTTGATCGGTTTTCTCATCTTGATGGGAATCGCGGGTGGCGGGTATCACCCAGCCGCGGCACCACTCATCTCCGCGGCGGTTCCTTCTCCTCAGCGTGGAAAAGCGTTGGGCTTGCACCTGATCGGCGGAAGCAGCAGCCACCTTGTCTCGCCGCTCGTCGGAGTCGCGATCGCGGGTTTGATCGGGTGGCGCGGTTCGTTCGTCGCGATCTCGCTGCCCGTGTTTATTTTTGGCGTCGCGCTGTTCTGGATCTTGACGCGCGATGAGGTTCGCGCGCGTACCGGGCCGGACAAGGCTGCCGCTCGTTCCGACGACGCGGCCGCGGAAGTCCCGACGCGGCCATCGGTGATTACGGTGTTCCTGGTCATGACCGCGACCGTCGGTGCGTTCACCGGGTCGGTGATCGCGTTCATCCCGCTGTACCTCGTCGACGTATTCGGGGCGTCCGAACAAGCCGCCGCGATTTTCCTCTCCGCGTTCTTTGCGACCGGGCTCTGGGCGTCGCCGCTCGGCGGGTCGATATCGGACAAGTACGGACCGTTGACGGTTTTTCTGATCCTTGCGATCGCGACCGGACCGTTGATTATTTTCCTCGGTGCGGCTCCCCACTGGATCGTGGTCGCGTTCGTGATGCTCGGTATCGGGATGACGCTTTTTGTGCGGATGCCGGTCTCGGAGGCGTACCTCGTCACGGCCGTGCGGAAGAAGAACCAGTCGACGGTTTTGGGCATCTACTTCTTCGCGGGGATGGAAGCGAGTGGGGTGCTCACTCCGGTTTTGGGGCACACGATCGACGTGTATGGGTTCCGAACTGGATTCGCGGGGGTCGGCGCGGTGCTGACGGCGGTTGTCGCGGTCGGATGCATCGTGTTGTTTGTGTTGAAACAGACACGGAAACCCGAATCGATCCTGGCGTGAATCGAGAAAAACTTGAAGTAACGAGGCGAAAGATGCAGAACACGACGTTTCCACGCACACAGATCGGCGAGTTGTCGGTCTCCCGCATGATCATGGGCACGAACAACATCATGGGCGGCTCGCATCGAACGAAGGCGCGCGACCGGCACATCAAAGAGATTAACAACAACCGGAAGGCTGTTGCCGAGATCTGCGAGTCGTACCTCTCGTACGGAGTCGATACGATTATCGGGTGTCTCGTGAAGAGCGATTTTGCGATGGACGGGATTCGCGACGCCGAGCAAAACACCGGAAAGAAGATCACCGTGATCGAGCTCGGTGTGTTCGACACCGCCGACACCCACCAAGCGCGGGCCGAGGCGGACGCGTTTCTACGGAGTTGCGCGGACGCCGGAGTCGATATCTGCATGCCGCTTCACTACGTCGTCGAGAAACTCGTGAACAAGGCCGAGCGGCGGATCGAAAGGATCGAGGACTATCTCGCGATGATCCGCGAACACGGCATGACGCCCGGTCTTTCGGCGCACATGCCCGAGATCATCGAGTACGCCGATGCGAACGAGTACGACGTCGAGTCGTACATCCAGATCTACAACGCGTCGGGTTTTTTGATGCAAATGGAAGTAGAGACGGTGCACCGTATGATCTGGGACGCGAAGAAACCGGTGCTCACGATCAAACCGCTCGCGGCGGGCCACTTGAACCCGTTCGTCGGGCTGACCTTTGTCTGGAACTCGATCAGGGCGCAGGACATGGTCGCGATCGGGTGTATGACGCCCGACGAGGTGCACGAGGTCGTCGAGTACTCACTCGCAGCGATCGAACACCGTCGCCCGGTTGTCGAGGGTAGATCACACCAGTACACAAAGGTTTGACTCCCGCGACTCGCGGGTGGGGTCAGTACCCCAGGGTCACGTCGACGACGTTTTCGAGCGATTCACCCGCGACGTACCGCCCGAGATTCTCGAGAAAGATCTGCCAGAGCCGTTCGGCGTACCGCGGCGTCAGACCCGCGTAATGCGTCGTGACGATGACGTTCTCCATCTCCCACAACGGTGAGTCCTCCGGGAGCGGCTCGGGGTCAAAGACGTCGAGTCCCGCGCCGGCGATGCGCCCGGACCTGAGCGCGTCAATCATCGCGTCCTGGTCGATAATCGGCCCACGGCCGATGTTGAAAACGTACGCGGTTTTTTTCATGTGGGCGAACTCCGCCGCACCGAACATCCCGCGTGTCTCGTCGGTGAGCGGGAGCGTTATCACGAGAAAGTCCGCGTCGGGCAGTTCGTCGTGAAGAGCGGCCGGGCCGACCATCTTTGTGTACGGTGCCGCGGCGCGTCCGTCGCCGGGCGCGTTTCTCCGGACACCGACGATCTCGACGCCGAGCGCCGCGGCTTTCCGCGCGAACGCGTCGCCGATCGCTCCGGTCCCGACGACGAGCGCGCGTTTCCCGGAGAGCTCAAACACCTCCGGGTGTCGGTCGTACTTCCAGCTGTGCGAGCTCTGATGACGGAACGCGAGCGGAAGCTCGCGCGCAAAAGCGAGCAGCATCGCGAGCAGGTGCTCCGATATCGGTTCGGCGTGAACGCCCGAGGCGTTTGTGACCGTGATGCCGCGCTCGCGCGCGAACGATATATACCGGTCGGCGCCGGCTCCCTGTAGTTGGACCCATTTCAGTGCGGTCGCTCGGTCCTGAACCGGACCCGGAAGCGATCCAAACACGATCTCGATCGATTCGGCGGCGTCGGCGAGTACGTCGTCGTCGGGTTCGATCAGGATCGAGTACTCCGGCGCCAACTCGGCGATTGCCGAGTTGCGTTCATCGGTGACAGGGTGAAGTTGTGATCCTCGGAGAACAATAGTCTTTTTCGTCATATGTACTCAGCCTGCTCCCGTGTGTTTTTTTTCATGGTGTTCAATCAAAAAAATCCGCGTCGTCGTGGTTCAGATACTTCCGCGCGGCGTCCGGGATAAGATCGATTCCCATGCCCGGTCGGTCGGGAACGTCGACGAAACTGTTCGTCACGATCGGGTCGGGCAGACCTTCGACGATCTCGGGCCACCAATCGGTCGCAGCGGTCGGGTACTCGAACGCGATGAAGTTGTCCGGCATCGTCGCGCAGACTTGTGTCAACGCCGCGAGTCCGAGCAGACCGTCGCCGGTGCCGTGCGGCGCCATCAAGACGCCGTGCAGATCGGCGTACTCGGCGATCCACTTGAGCTCGGCGATGCCCCCGACGTCGAGCGGATCGGGGCCGACGATCGAGACCGCGCGCTTCTCGATGAGCTCGATGAAGTTTTGCCTGAGGTAGACCTGCTCGCCGGTGTGGATCGGAGTCGACGTCGCGTTCGTGACATCGCGGTACAACTCCGCGTTGACGTACGGGGTGTAGTCACCCGTGATGAGATCCTCGAGCCACATGACGTTCAGATGCTCGACCGCTCGCGCGAGGCGGATCGCGTCGTTCACGGTGAAGCCCGGGCCACAGTCGAGCGCGAGTCCGACTTCGTCGCCGAGCACGTCCTTCATCGCCTCGATGCACGCGACGACGTGCTTGAGACCCCGCTCGGTCAGCGGACCGCGGTTCGGGTGTGGGCTTCCGCCGCGTACATCACCGTAACCGAACCCGTCGACCTCGCGCGCCATCGGCCCGTGGTACGCGACACCCTGCTTGATGATCGAGAAACCTTCCGGAGACTCCTTCATCTGCTTCATGACGCGCGCATAGTCCTCGACCGAGCTGCCTCCCATGTGGAACCGTACGTTCCCGTTGTAGACGCGGACTTTGTCGCGCACCTTTCCGCCGAGCAGCCGGTACACCGGAACTCCCGCGGCTTTGCCGGCTATGTCCCAGAGCGCGGTCTCGATCGCGCTCACGGCGCTGCCCCACGGTTTGAAACTCGCCATTCGGCGAATCTTGAGCATCACCCGTTCGACGTCGCGCGGATCCTCGCCGAGAATGTAATCCCGGTAAAAAAGCACGTGTGGTTTGATGTACGTCTTCGCGCGTTCGATCGAGCCGTAGCCGTCGATGCCCTCGTCGGTCGCGACTCGAACGGTCGGTTGTCCACCGATGATCGCGCACTTAAGGTCGGTGATTTTCATACGGACTCCTGCCTTGAGTTTTTAATCTCGCCGATACGCCGCCGCCGAGCCTTCGGATCAACCTCGCGGGTCAGCACAGATCGCATCGACCAGGCTTTTTTGCAGCTTGCACACCATCGTGTACGCGGGATCGTACATATTGCCGAGCTCGTACTCGACCGCCTGCCCGAGGAGCGAGTGCGTCGAGAGCGGGTCGAGTGCGTACTCATTTTGCAGCCACTTGATCATCTCGGTTGTCGCGTGTTGTACGCACTGGTCGAGCGGCCGCGCGTTTCCGACCGTCATTAGATGCTCGTCGGTTTCTGCTCGTGGCCACGAAATCGTCTGCCCGCGGATCAGGTCGACCGTGAACGTGACGTCCATCGAGATCTCGATCCCGGTTCCGACGATCTCACCGTCACCTTGTACCGCGTGCCCGTCGCCGAGGTGGAACAGCGCTCCGGGAACGAATACCGGCAGGTACACCGTAATCCCTTCGCCGAAGCGGCGATAGTCCATGTTTCCGCCGTGCGTCGACGATGTCGCGGTCGAGATCGCCTGTCCTCCCGGCGGAGCGACACCGAAGCAGCCGATCATCGGAGCGATCGGCAGCGCGAGCCGCGAGATCTGCGCTCGTGGCTCGACGAGTCGAGCGCTACCCGAAGCCGCGTCGACGTCCCAGTCGCAGTGGTCGACACCGTCCGCGTGTGTCACGGCGAAGCCGGGGTCGAGCACGATCGGCGCGATGCGCGGCGACGTGAACCCCCGCGTGCGGTTCGGCCGGATCCTGTTAAACACAACGACGAGCGTATCGCCGGGCTCGGCCCCGTCGATGAAAAACGGGCCGGTCATCGGGTTTCCGCGGTCGGCGACCTGTTTGTCGTTCTGATCGAAACCCCGCGCGTCGACCGTCGTCGTCGAGACCGAGTCCCCCGGCATTACGTGAAGAACCGGCTTGTGTTGGCCGATAGTCGTGTGGTACGTGTTCGGAACAAAAGTGTGACGCGCCATTGGGGCCTCCGTACCGAAACTATGCCCGAAGAGGCGGGACCGTGCAAGGGGCGGTTACGCGTGGCCCTTGGCGACGTTGGGTCCGACTGCCGCGATCCGGAAGATCGCGTACTGCGACTCGAGCAGCGCCTTGTCGTGCGTTTCGCGGATGACACCCCACATCGTCTCGGTCATCTTTCGGACACGGTCGTGATGCTCCGGGTCGGCGGCGAGGTTCTTCAGTTCGTACGGGTCGGTATCGAGGTCATACAGCTCGTCGAAGTCGAAGCCGTTGAAGACAAACTTCCAGTTTTTCTCCCAGACGACGCGCTGCGTCATTATGTACCGCCCGCCGTGGTACTCGGCGTAGCCGGAGGTGTACTCGCTCTCGTGCGCATCCGGATCCGCGACGAGGGAAGAAAAACTCTTCGAGTCCGGATGCGTGATCGCCTCGGCGCCGGCGAGGTCGAGGATCGTCGGGCAGAGGTCGTGAAGCCCGACGCGCGCCGTCGTTGTTTTTCCGTTTTTAATGCCCGGGCCGGCGAGGATCATCGGGATCGTGTAGATTTCCTCCGACGCCGAGATGTTTTTGCAGTACAAACCGTGCGCGCCGAGCGACTCGCCGTGGTCGGACATAACGCAGATGATCGTGTTCTCGAGTTGTCCGGCGCGATCGACCGCGTCGATGATCTTCCCGAACTGCGTGTCGATCTCGGTGATCGACGCGTAGTAACACGCGGCGGCTTCCTGCTTCTGTCGGTCGCTCAGGTGCTGCCAGATCCGTGCGGCTTTCCGGTACAACCCGGGCCGCTCGGCGAGATCGTCGTGCCAGTTCGGCGGGATCGGGATCGAGTCGACGTCGTACGTATCGAAGGCCTCTTTGCCGCAGATGAACGGATCGTGCGGCTCTGTGAGGCTGACGAAACAACACCACGGCGTCTCCGTCCCGAGTCCGTTACTCCCGAGCTTCTGGAGAAAACCGAGCGCGTTTTTTGTCACGGCTCCCATCGGGCGTTGCTCGGGTGGGTTTGTGACAACACCGTAGAGCGGCGTCGTGTTGTACCCGTCGTGCACGTTGTCGGTGCGGAGCACGAATTCAGCCGGCGCGGCGTCGGCCGGCCGCGTCGAGATATCGTGTGTCCGCCATCCGAATCGGTCGAGCTCTCGCGACCTCTCGACGTGCCACTTCCCGAAGTACGCGGTCTCATAGCCCGCTTTCTCGAGGTGTTGCGCGAAGTGCGGATGCTCGGTCCTGAGGCAGCTCTGATCCGGGTCGACGTTGTGTTCGACGTACAGCATGCCGTGGTTGTGCGGAAGAAGCCCCGTCATCAGGCTCGCGCGCGCGGGTGAGCAGATCGCGTTCGGCGTGTACGCATTCCGGACACGCACGCCGCGCGCGATCACGCGGTCGATGTTCGGCGTCCGGCAGGGATGGTCGGGATCAAAGACACGCGCCTGCAATTGGTCGGACATCAGGAAAAGTATGTTGGGTTTGGGCATGGGGACTCCGGAACTCGGGTTGATATCGACGATCCATATGATAAACTGGCCGAAGCTGATACTCAAGATCCCGAGATAACGCCGGTCCTGCCGGCTGCACCCTGAAACGGAGGTACGCGATGAAAACCAAATTGAGCGAGCACCCGAGGCTGTACGTCGGCAAACGCGCGCTCTCGCGCCTGAACACGAGTCCGGATAACCCGATTCTTGTGCGGTCGGCGCAGATTGTCAGGAACTCTGCGCGCGAGTACTGCCGGTCGCCGGTCGTCCAGTATCCGGTCGAGGCGCATAACGCGCTGCTTCTGCGCGCGCGTGCGATGCAGACGAGAGTCGTGACGCTTCTGGTAGAGTGGTACCGCACCGGGGAGGAGGCATATCGCGCCGCGGTGATCGAACACCTGCGCGAGATGTCGTCGTGGCAGTACTGGTCGTGGTTGAGCATGAGAAAGAACGATGCGCGGCCCGAGGCTTTCTTCGATCTGAGCTACGGAGAGAACGCGACGACGATCGCGATCGCGTGGGACTGGCTTGCCGGGAACATGTCGGCGGAAGATCGAACGATGATCGAGCGTATGGCGCGGAGGTGGGTGATCGAGCCGTACCTCGAGAACACCGCGAGAAAAGAGCCGCCGCACTGGTTTCGAAACGAACACTCGAACTGGAACACCGTCTGCAGCGGCGGCGCGGGGATGCTCGCGATCGCGATGCACGAGGTGTTCGGTCCGGACGCCGACGCGGTGCTCGATCGTGTCGAGCAGTCGATCGCGCCGTACTTTGAGACGCTAGCGAAGACCGACGGCGGCTGGGAGGAAGGTGTCGGATACTGGAACTACGGGATGCGGTACGCGTTTATGTACGTGTTATCGAACGAGAACGCGTTCGCGCGCGAACACCGGTTATTCGGTCTGCACGGCGTCGCCGAGACATTGGACTTTCCGCTCGAGTTCGCGCCGTACGCGATCGGGTGCAGCTTCGGCGATGTGAACCGGTGGAGTCCGCTGCCGATTCATTACGCGATGGCCGAGCGGTTCGGACGACCTGATCTCGTCGCGATGCTCGACGAGCTGCTCACGCGCGACACCGAAGCCGAGTCCTCGTGGCCGA
>REEC01000276.1 GCA_007695285.1 Spirochaetaceae bacterium
TGCGCGTCCGACGTCTCCTGTTCCACCTGTGATGAGTACTTTCATGATTTCGTACGGTACGGACCGAGGCGCGATATGTCAAGGTGAACTGCGGCACCAGCGGCGTTATTGGTAGCGGATCTCCGACGCGCGCGGCCGGAAAGTATCGCGGCCTGCTGCTCGGAATCGATTCCAAACCAATCGTCACTTTCCATCGAGTCGTTCAGAACTGCTGATCGGAAGCGAGATCGAGAGGTTCGTTTCCGGCTCGGGGCACCAATTTGCCGTCCACTGATGGCCCTCGGCACTCACTGAAGGAAGCCTCTGCTTAGGTATTTTGGATAAAGGGACCGTGTCGGAACCCACAACATACAGTCCCGAGATGAGACGTACCGTCCCGAGTTTGGATATCGAAAAATGCAGCGGTTCGCCTTCGTGACACACAGCCTCGACCCAAGCGGAGCCACTCGTTGTCTCATGACGCCACACAATCGGCCTATCATCGAATATGGCCTGTACTGTAAACAGGAAGACGACGTGTGAACCGGCAGACAGGCGAAAAACGCCGCCACCGAGATCGTCGGCCTGGACACCGGGCCCTGTCACCGAAAACCTGCACATCAAAGACGAAGCCGAAAAAAGGCCCCCATCCGGCCGATCGAGATGAATGTGGTAATCGCCGTGTCCTTCGAGAAAATGAACTCCAGTCAAGACGCAGTTATTCTCTTGATTGTTCACGATACCCGCGCTGGCAAAGTCTTTTCCGTCCTTCAGAAACCGGCAGCGGAAAACGGCTACATTGTCCGGGGCGATCGGCCAGTAACCGATGAGCCCCCGTCGTTGTGTCCACATCGAGTCATGATTGACGCTCCCCAAACAAACGTCGCGCGACAGCCATGTATATCCGGTGACGGACGCAATTTCGGGAACACGTCGCACGAAGGACGCATCTATGACGGTTGGCGTGGATGGCAGTCGCGAAAACCTCGGCACATGGTCGTCCGGACACGGTAACTCCGGGACAAACTCCGGGAGTTCGGCCCTGTTTGGTGTTATGCTTTCCGGTCGATTCTCGAATGCGCGTATAGTCACACCTGTTCGCCGCGTTATTTTGCCGGCTGTGCTCGCGCGGAGTAGGTCCGAGTATGCACGACTGTGCGGTCCTGCCCACTGGTGAGTCGCCGGGTGAAAGTGTTCGGCTATCACTCGCCACGCCTCGCGCCTGATGCGTTCCGCATAGTCACGACAGGCCGGGTCACGAACGAGGTGCAGTATCCGTTCGGCCTCTTCCAATGCGACGATCGTATACGTCGGGCTGTTGTACTCGTTAAACCCGCCGTGGTACTCCGTGTGCTCTACGAAATTGGATAGGCGCCGGCGGCCGTACTCGACCAGAAAAGGGATGTTAAGCAGTTCGCCGGCGACAGCGCAAACGCCGGCTCCCATAATCGCGATATTCGTGTACCCGGACTGAACGTTTCTCCGGAAAATACTATACGCTGCGCATTGCAAAGCGTCCTGGAGCTCATTGAGGAGTTCAGTCTCGATATTCTGACGGTGGTCGTGAAGCAAGAGCGCGATCCGCGCGCCGCAAAAATCCGCCCAGTTCCAGTCCGGCGGGCTCATTTCATCCAACGACTCGTCGCGCGTGTATGGCCAGAAACCGAACGTCGGTTTGGTCGGATCTTTTTCTTGCAGGTTCAGGCATGCTGTAAGGACACGATGGCCACGATCGACATATGGCTTGTCTCCACTGTCGATCAACGCAACGGCGTAATCGAACGATTCGCGCGTAGGGTGAACAATCGCGCCCGACGGGAGGTTTGAGTGATAGCCGGAAGACGTCCACTCACGACGAAGCATCGCAACGGAATCCTCGTAGGATTCCTCACAGCCCTCAATATACGCGAACAACCGCCTTTCATAGTCTTTGCTTTTCGAAGCCATTGAACTCCCCAAACTTCGTCTCGTGTCAAGACCACGAGCATAGCCGATCGTCGGGTGTGCTATCGCGGGTAACTCGACAGTTCAAATCACTGGTGATACGCAAAATCACGATGAAATCGAGTGCTACTACCGATCATTTCACGGCAGGCGAGTTGGTCTGCATGTTTTTCGCCCATGCAGGAAGGCGAAGGTTGTCGTGATGAAACTCACCGACTTGATCATTGCGAATCGCCGGTCGCTCATCCTCGGCGTCACACGAGAAACGTACATCCTCCAACACGAGTTTCTGAGTGCGGCGCGCGTAGAGTCCCCATACCGGCATGACTCGCGAACCGGTTTTTGGTTCCGTGACTTCAAGATCTTTCCGAACGCTGTCCTTCTCATAATGATAGCTGACGGACACATCGCGCAGGGTAACCGCCCGCACAGCATCTTCGCTCCAACTCTCGACCGTACACGGTGCTCCATAGACCCCCGTTGCCTTGATTCCACTCAACTCCACGTTTCCAACAGAACTGCCCGGCTTGGAATAAACCATGAACGCGCTGATCACATTATGAATCGCTATCTTCGATATTGTGACGTCGCTAAGCTCACCGCGCATCGGTGTCCACGCGCTTGGTTGGAGGATTATCCCGACAAGCGAGTTGTACCGGTCCTGCGTCCGATGCGGATACCGCCCCGGCCCGAAGATCGTACAATCGCTTATCAGGATCCGGCTACCGGGACCGATCCAGCGGATGCCGTTGCATGAACTGTTCAGGAGGCAATTGTGGATAACCATGTCGTCCACCCACGCACCGGCTATGCAGTCGTCGCCGGTGAAAAACCGACAGCCGGTGACGGTAACACGACGGCACGCACGATCTTCGGTACCACGAATATGGAAGCCATCCCATCCGCCGTACGCCGCCACATTGTTGACATCGACCTCATCGCTGCTGAGCACTAAAATGTGATAATTCGCCGAGTTGACGATCGTCACGTCCCGGATACAAACTTGTTTGGACGAGCCTACCAGGATCGTATGTGGTCCGCGCATTTTTTCCTCACCCAATGGATCAAAAACATGGCCACCGTCGATACTGCCCGGCCCCGCTACACCCGCATTCTCGACACCGTTGATCAATATCAATGCTCGGTGCCATCGCGATTTCTTGTGGTCCGGCATGTACGACGTATACGCATCAGGATCGTCAACACCTTTAAGGATAGCGCCAGCGTCAAGAAAGAGGACAACATTACTTTTTAGGTGGATTGTTGCGCATACGTAGATCCCGGGAGCAAGGTAAACCTGTCCACCCCCGGCGGCCGCGCAATTACTGATCGCGGAGTTTATGGCGTCGGTATCATTCGATGTACCGTCTCCTTTGGCTCCAATTTCTCTCGCATTGATGAAACTTGTCATCTCGTTGTCCTCTTCCTCCAAACGCCGAGGCTTGCCTATCCCCTACACGTTTCTGACTTGATAAGACGAGGGCGCCCGGGGCGCCCTCGTTCCAATGGTACTCTCGTTCGGACGGCAGTCAGCCGACCGGATAGTGGCTCGTTCGTGCGTTTACTCACCGAGGAACTCGGCCAACATCCCTTCAAGATCGAGTCGCCAGTCACCCCATCCGGGCGCCTCAAGGTCGTACCATTCCTGTACGATCTCCTCCATCCGCGGTCCACCAAGCCGGCTCCACTCCGAAAGCGTTTGCTCATAGCCCCACTCGGGGGTCTCATCGCCGCGCACGACCTGATCAAAAATATCGTCGAATACGGGATCGAATTCGTCGTAGAACGCGAGCAACTCGCGCATGGACGGACGATACGGCATATCACGGCGGTATGGTACTGAGAGTTGAGTCTGCAAAGCCTGTTCCTGAAGACGCGCCCTTTCTTGTTCGTGGGGATCGTCTTCAGGCGCGAGATGAGCGAACCATCCGGGAGGAAGCTCAAATTGATGAAGAAGGCGGTACTCCACATTGTAATTGAGTCTGTCGGTCCTTTCCTGGCCGAAAATCAGGTACTGCGGCAATCCCGTTGCTTGGTCGATCTCGTGGTGTTCACCTTCGAACCCGAATTGCAACGTGAACCATCCTTCAAAAAGATGCCATTCGAGATATTCCAGAGCCAACTGGGGATTCTCGATTTCGGCGTTCAGCGCGATGTACCGTTGAGTCGGCGGTTCCTGAAAGAGACCATGGCGTCCGTGCGCCGTCTCAAACGACAGCATCGGTACGATGTCGGCATGCGGCACGTTTGCCTTCAAGTCGTCGAACTGTGGCGGGCCCACCTGCCCGAAGTAAATCCCGGCGCGATCGGTTACCCAAAGGCGTACCTGACGCTCAAAGTTCGGGTCCGTGATCAGTTCCGGATCGACCCAACCCCTATCCTGGGCCATCTTGTGGAAGCGCAAATAATCGAGCGTCTGTTCGGCGGTTCGCGCGTACATGACGTTCCCGTCGTCGTCGACAAGCCACTTCCGATTGTGTCCTCCACCGGCGTACAGCGCCCGCACTATCGGAGTATACGGATGACCATCCGCAAAAGCGAAGGTATCGTTCTCACCCGATTGATTCGGATCATCATTGACGAAAGCATCGGCAACAGCAAAGAACTCCTCTTCAGTGCTCGGAATTTCTAGCCCGAGGTTGTCGAGCCAGTCCTTGCGAATCCAGATCTGATGGTTCGCGATCGAGTGTAAAGGCCGCATGTTTGTGACCGCATACAGCCGGTTGTCGTCACCAAATCTCAAGAACGGCTCAAGCGCCGGGTTATCGTCAAGGTACGCCTTTAACCTCGGTGCATATTGCTCGATCCAGTCGTCGAGCGGAGCAAGCACTCCCTGACTGTGGAAAAGTGCCATGTTGTCGCGCGAGTAGTCATTGATGACATCGGGTGCTACGCCTGCAGCGAATGCCGGGTTCAACGTCTCGGTTACCTCCCACCGCGGTACCGGATAGAACTCGACGTTGATACCGCTATCCTGGCGGATCCAGTCGACCCACTTGTTTTCTTGAACCGTACCCTCAGCTGAC
>REEC01000222.1 GCA_007695285.1 Spirochaetaceae bacterium
GGAAACGGAAAGAAAACCGTCCCAATCAAGCGTCACAGCCGGTTTGATCGAATTACTGCAAACGAACTGTGCAAACAAGCCGGTCTCGGCAAACCTTGGTGACATTCTCGTAACCTCGTGGCCCGCCAGACATGAACGCGCGATTCTCCTTCAATAAAAGTTAACTGCCGCGAAAAATGGTGAACGCGTTTCAGTACCAGGCGAATTTCGGCAGGTACTCAGCCCCGGATTTCAAGGGCGTTACGAGTTCTCGCATCCAGACCGCCCGATCGCTCGGGTTGAGAATCGTTCGGCTCGGGAACTCTCTCCAGCCGAACAGCCGCGAGAGCCGAAGGGAGACCCATCTCTCATCGAGCGCTGCCATCGATCCGTGCGTCGGACCGGGGTTCCGGTGCCGAAACGCCTTGAAGTGATTGTGATACATCCGGTACACCACCATCCTCTGCATCACGTTGCAGATATTGCGGCCGAAACACACGGTGCGCCGTACGCACTCCTTTAAGTCCTTGCGGAACTGCCGGTCGAGATAGTTTACCGCGAACAGCTTGTTATGCCGCGTCCTCGGCTCGGTGCTCGGAGTCCTCTCGTGCACGATGACCCTGGCCTTCTCGAGCAACCGGTAGTGACGGTTCGACTCGATCGCGCGGCGGTACTCGGTTTTGCAGTCGGTGCGCAGCCGAATGGAGTAGCTGCGTCGAGGGATGCTCATCAGGGAGTCGAGCAGGGCGGTGAAGCCTTTCACGAGAGCCTGCCGATCGGCACGGTAGAGCCTCTCAAGTTTTTTCCGTATAAGCTTTTGTATCGCCGTCATCTGTCCACTGCGGCGGATCGTGCGGTAATCAAAGTCGTAGAGAAACTGCGTCTCGGCCCCCGTGAGGATGTTAACGTTGTTCGGAAAGAACTTGCTCACCGCGAAGTTCTCAAACCCGTCGACCACGACAGGCTCATCGATGCAGACCTTCATCAGCGCATCGCCGTGCATCGCCACCGCTTGTCGGGCGAGCCGCTCGATGCGGTTCGCGGTGGTGCCGGTTGAGCAGCCTACGGTGCGGCAGATGTCGCGTGTGCTCGAACACGCGACCAGCAGCTGAAACAACTCCCGGTAGTCGATCACGCGTTTGGCGTAGTAGTCGACCCGGAATGTCTGCCGGCCGAACCCGCGTCCGCAGCGCCGACAGCGAAAGCGTGGCACCGCGCCGAAGGCATCGGTCCCGTACCGCCCGTGCCGGTAGAACCACCTCTCATCGGAGGGCCCGCTCTTCAGATCGCGGGTGTGCTCCCGGCATCGTGGGTTCGGGCAGAACGGCGGAGTGAATGCCTCAACCGGCACCTCATCTTCAATTTCACGGAGTATGATTTCTCTCATACTCCTCTATACGTGTGCTTTTTTTCCCCTGCTTCAGGAAGTATTACGATTCAGCGATTTTCAGGAACTGCCACGAAGGTTGGTGGACAGGGGCCGAAACACGGTTCTCAGCGTGTTTTGCGGTGTTTTCAACAGGCTTCGTTGCAGTTCCCAATTGACGAGCGGGTGTCGCCGGCGCGGTACGGCTGAACAACCTCCGGCCTTTCCACCCACAAACCGAAAAAACGCTATACTACCTGATGAACAAAAAACCACTCCGTTTAGCCGTCATCATACTCGCCGTCGCGCTCGTCTCCGCGTGTGCGGGATTCCAGGCGTCGTTTTCTCTCGCGGGCGCGCGATCGGCGCCTCGTGACGACCGGTCGCTGACCGGCGTGAGTATCGGGCACAACACGACGCACCGACTCGAGGCGGGAACCTACACCGGGCGTTTCGTGATCGATTCGAACAACTCGTCGATCTCCGGGGCGGGTACCGATCGCACGACCATCCGCGGCGACGTGATCGTTTCGGGCAACAGCAATCGCCTCTCCGGTCTCGCGATCCGAGGCGAGGTCACGATCACGGGCAACAACAACGATCTCTCTCGCGTCGACCTCTCGAACGCGCGCGTCAGCGACCGCGGCAACAACACGCGGCTGTAGGCGGTCGGCGCCGCGCAGACTGCCGGGCCGATAACGGTCACGTGCCGTAACTTGCGCGGCGACTCATGCACCGGTAGAATGACTCAAAGCGGAATCGCGTCGATTGCATCGATACGCGCCGCTTCTTTTTTCGATGATAATCGTTCGGTGGGGACGTGAGGAAACCAATCCACCAATCCGCTAACCAAGGAAATTATGGGGTGACACGTACATTCACTGCTATCGTCCAGCGCGAGAACGATATTTTCCTCTCTCTCTGCCCTGAACTCGACATAGCCAGTCAAGGCGCGACAATCCCCGAGGCGAGGGAGAACCTCCGTGAGGCGATAACGCTCTTCCTCGAGGAAGCCGCCGCATCGGAGATAACCGAGCGGCTTCACGGGGAACAGTACGTCTCGACGATTGAGGTCGCGATTGGCTAGACTGCGGCGGTTGTCCGGTCGGGACGTGTGCCGAATACTCCCTGTCCTTAAGCTCTTGACCCACAATCGCACACCTCCGCCATGTTCATCACACCGATAGATTGCTCCCGAACGCGCCTCTCACCGACTCGGAAAATGCACGCACCTTCTCGTGCGGATCTCCGGGCCCCAGCGTCTCCACCAGCAGGTAGCCGTGATACTCGCTCTCTCCGATGATCTCTGCGATTCGTGAAAGGTCGACGTCCTTCGGTTCGCCGAAATGGTTCACCTTTTCCTTGATCTGCCAGCTCACCGCGTGGCGGACGTTGCGGGCGATCTCGTCGTACGGGTCGAGCCGCGAGTAACTGCCGATGTCGAGAACCAGACCGAACCACGGCGACCCGACTCGCTCGATGAAAAAATCGACGTGTTCGGCGGTTTGAATGAAGTCGTTGTGGTTCTGCAGCGCGACGATGACGCCGTGATCGGCACCGAACGCGACGCACTCTTTGATATCGCCGACCATCCGCTCGGCGACCGTGGCCCAGTTCGACGGCGCGACCGGTTGCGTGCCCGAGAAGATCCTCATGATCGGTGCCCCGAGTTTTGACGCGGCGATCGTCCAGTCCTTCACGAGTTGAACGTCCTTGTGTCGTTTCGTCGCGTCCTCGACCGTGAAGTCGTTCCGGACTCCGGTGCCGCTGATGTGCAACCCCAGGAGCGCGGCCTTTCGTTTTATCTCGTACAGGACTTGGTCCTTGGGAACCTCGGGATACCCCGGGACGTAGTACGCCGTCAGGTCGATTCCGGCAAATTTCTGCTCCGAGGCGAACTCCAGTAAACCGTCAAGCGACAGAGCGCCGCCGTTCAGTACCGCGTTGAACGAGAACGCGTTCAAACTCAACTTGATGTTGTTTTTCATTTCCCTTCCTTTGAACCGCGCGGCCGGTGTGGCCGCGACAGGATTGTGCGCTCGCCGTCGCCGGAGTCAGTATAAATCAAATCCCCCTGTTCGGTGGGCCTCCCCAAAACTGCCACGAAGCTTGGTGAACTCAGCTCCTGCCGCGGTTTTTGTGCCCCTACCGGCGCGTTTCACCAAGCTTCATGGCAGTTTCCAAGTTGCATCGCAGTTCCAGGTTGCTTCCGCCGACCACACAAGGTAGAATCGTGTGAACAAAGGCACCATCCACGACACGGCCAATGCAAAGAACCCCGGTCGCGGAACCGCGGTTCGCCAAAATCTTTTCAGCTACAGGAGAAATCAATGAGCAAAGAAAACAACCCGATTCGAGTCGGCATTATCGGTCTGGGCCGAAGCGGGTGGGGCATCCACGTCGACACGATCGGCAAACAAGGCGGCCGGTTCGTCGTGAGCGCGGTGTACGACCCGGACACCGACCGCCGCGATCAGGCGGCGAAAGACCTCGGCTGCCGCGCGGCGCGGTCGGTCGACGACGTGCTCGCCGATCCGCAGGTGGAGCTCGTCGTCGTCGCGTCGCCGAACGCGTACCACACGCCGATGACCGTACAGGCGCTTGAGGCCGGAAAACACGTGATCTGCGAGAAACCGTTTGGCCTCACGACTGCCGACGTCGACCTCATGCTCGAGGCGGCAAAGAAATCCGGCACACTGCTTCAGCCGTTTCAGCAGCGGCGGTTTGAACCGGACTTTCAGAAAGTGAAGGAGATCGTCGAAAGTGGCGTGTTGGGCGAGATCCAGCTGATCCGGATCTGCTGGCACAACTTCAAGCGCCGGTGGGACTGGCAGACGATGAAGTCGATGTCCGGAGGGAGCCTCAACAACAACGGTCCACACCCGATCGATCACGCGATGGAGCTCTTCGGTGGCGACGATCCCGAGGTGTGGTGCGAGATGCGCCGGTGTCTCTGCAGCGGTGACGCCGAGGACTACCTGAAGCTCATTCTCTCGGGCGCCGGACGGCCGACGGTCGAGGTGGAATTGATGGACTGCGTCGCGTACGGACAGGAAAGGTGGTTCGTCGCCGGCAAGTCCGGCGGGCTGCGCGGCACCGCTGGGCGACTCGACTGGAAATGGGTCGACTGGTCGACGATGCCCGACCGCCCGGTCACCGACGTTCCGACCCCCGACCGCAGCTACAACAGCGAGCCGCTCGACTGGAAGAGCGACTCGTGGGAACTCGGCGGCACCGCGGACGCGGGCGCCGGCGCGGCTCCGGCCCCGAAGCCCGCGATCACGATGTACGACAACCTCTACGCGGTCATCCGCGAAGGCGCCGAGCAGGCGATCAAGCCCGAGTCGATCCGCTCACGCGTCCGCGTGCTCGAGAAGGCGCGCGCGGCCGGCGGGTTTTATTAGCCCGCGGAGCGGTGAGGCGGGGGAAGTCTCCCCCGCGCTCCATACCGGCCCGCCCAGCGGGTGAGCGGTCCCCCCGCGTCCGGCGGCGGGTCCCGCGCGACGGCGCGCGGCACCGGTAACGTCCCCGCCGCGCGGGTTCGGGCGCGGCTCGTCCGGCTC
>REEC01000166.1 GCA_007695285.1 Spirochaetaceae bacterium
CCTGTGCGTTCCGATACCCGTGCTTCTCCCCGAGCTCGAGCGCGGAGTCCCACGCCACACGCGCGGCCTTCACCATGTACTCGGGACAGAGCGTCTCGTCGATCGCCTGCGGCACGACGGTGAGCCCTTCGTACTGTTCGGCCGGGACCGAATACGCCGCGCGACGGTGGTTTCGGATCACGCGCAGCATGTGCTTCTTGTTCCCCTCGTATCGCGGGAACGGCCCGACTTGCCGCGCGAGCCGCGCGCTCTCGGCGTACGACTCACCGGTCAGGATCGCCGTGAGCGCCGCGGCTATCGCGCGCCCCTCATCGGAGTCGTACGGGATACCCATCACCATCAGCAGAGTTCCGAGATTCGCGTAACCGAGGCCGAGCGTCCGGAAGTCGTAACTCTTACGCGCAACCGCGGGGCTCGGAAACTGCGCCATCACGACCGAGATCTCGAGAATCAGCGTCCAGATCCGGACCGCGTGCACGTACTCCTCGATCTTGAATCGGTGTTTCGCGACGTCGTAGAACCGCATCAGGTTGAGCGACGCGAGGTTGCACGCGGTATCGTCGAGGAACATGTACTCCGAGCACGGATTCGACGCGCGAATCTCACCGTCTTCGGGGCACGTGTGCCACTCGTTGATCGTCGTGTGGTACTGTACACCGGGGTCGGCGCAGCTCCACGCCGAGCGCGCAACAAGATCCCAGAGCGCACGCGCTTTGACGCTCTTCCATTCGGCTCCGTCGGTCCGTGTCCGCAGCGTCCAGTCGCCGTCGTCGAGCACCGCCTGGATGAACTCATTCGAGAGCCGGACGGAGTTGTTCGACGACTGGCCACTCACAGTGTTGTACGCCTCGTCGTCCCACTCGGTGTTGAAAATCGCACGCGCGAGCGGAGCCTCGCCCTGCCGCGCGAGGTGTAAAAGCTGGTACAGCGCGGGCGTCGGGACGTCGGCCTTGATTGCGGCGACGAGCGCCTTCTTCAGTTCCGGATTGGTGTCGGGCTGGTACCGGTCTGCCTCGGGCCCTGAGAACGACTCGATCGCAGCGATGATCCCGCGCGTGTACCGGTCGAGGACCTTGCTGCCGACCGCCATCGACGCGACTTTGTACTCTTCGTCGACCTTCCACGAGACGTACTTCTCGATGTCGGGATGATCGACGTCGAGCGTCACCATTTTGGCCGCGCGACGCGTCGTCCCGCCGCTCTTGATTCCCGCGGCGCTGCGGTCGGCGATCTTGAGAAACGACAACAGCCCCGACGACCGCCCACCACCACTCAACGGTTCGTTCAATCCTCGGATTTTCGAGAAATTGCTCCCAGTTCCGGAACCGTACTTGAAAAGGCGCGCCTCGCGCGCGACGAGATCTATGATCCCGCCCTCGTTCACGAGATCGTCTTCGACGCTCAAGATGAAACACGCGTGCGGCTGCGGCCGCTCGTACGCGCTCGTCGACCTCTCGACTTCGTTGGTCTCGGGGTTCACGAAGAAATGCCCTTGCGGTGGACCGGAAATCCCGTACGCGGCGTGAAGCCCGGTGTTGAACCACTGCGGTGAGTTCGGCGCGGACATCTGATTCGCGAGCATGAACACCGTTTCGTCGTAGAACGTCTCGGCGTCCTCCTCGGAGTCGAAGTACCCCGCTCGTTCACCCCAGAGACGCCACGTCGCCGCAAGTCGGTGGAAAACCTGCCTCGCGTCGGTCTCGCCGCCCGATGAACCGTCTTCCATCGGCACCCCGGCCTTCCGGAAGTACTTCTGCGCCAATATGTCGGTCGCGATCTGCGACCAAAAATCCGGTACTATGACGTTCTCCATACGGAATATGACCGAGCCGTCCGGGTTCCGGATCTCCGACGTACGCGCCACCCACCGGATTGAACCGTAGGGGTCGCTACCTTTTTCTGTGAACACTCTTTTTATTTTCATAACACGCTCAGTACACCATATGTGGTGTTTTTGGTCAATGTTTTTCGGAAAAATAACACTAAATACAGGCAAGCCTCAAGGAAAAATCCGGAACGAGCGTAAGTATTCATTACGGAACCAGTTATGTATTATTTCCGTGGGTAACTCGACGCTGTACGACACAACGACTACATTATCAGCTTATGGCACGGGGCGAAACGATTTTCGAGAAGAGTAACGACACGCTGCACCGCGTCGCCGTTCGCGCCGTTCGCGACGTGGCGCCCGACGCGATGATCATCGAGTTCGACCGGACCGCCGGTTTCCACGCCGGGCAGACCGTCGCACTCACGATTCCTGACTCCGGGATCGATC
Organism: Spirochaetaceae bacterium; assembly: GCA_007695285.1. GTDB lineage: Bacteria > Spirochaetota > Spirochaetia > DSM-27196 > PXBQ01 > PXBQ01. The sequence continues at coordinate 2,279 of REEC01000166.1, forward strand.
CCCGTTGGTACAGCATCGCTTCGGCCCCGACGGAACCGGTTATTCGTGTCTTGTTCGACATAGTGCACGACGGCGCGCTTACGCCTCGACTCGCGCGGTTGCACCCTGGAGACTATCTGCTCGCCTCGCTGCCACGCGGCAGCTTCACGGACGACCCCACGCGCCGATCGGCCTGGATCGCGAACGGCACCGGCGTCGCTCCATTTATCTCGATGGTTTGCGCGGGTATCTCCGCGCCAAAAACGCTGATTCACGGCAGTCGGACCGTCGAACGGCTTTTCGGACGAAAGCTGTTCGAAGCGGTGCCGCTTCTCGAGTACGTCGCGTGTGTGACGCGCGAACGCGACGACCGGTTCTTCGCGGGACGACTCACCGAGTACGTCGAGCAATGGGACCCACCGCTCGACGCGCGCTACCTACTCTGCGGCAGCGCCGGCATGATCGTCACGGTGCGCGACATCCTGATCGCGAAGGGCGTCGGATTCACCGACATCGTCGCCGAGACGTACTTCTGATGCCGCGGCCGCGTATGGGCTCGACCGGACCCGCGCTTTTTGTGGTATTCTGGCCGGGATGAACAGCATGGCAACATCCGAAAGCGAAAACACGGCCGCGCGAAGCCCGTCGAAACTCCTCGGTTCGACGCGCGAAGAGCTACGCGAGCTCGCGGTATCGCTCGGCGCGCGCGCGTACCACGGCGACCAGATCTACGACTGGATCTACGCGAAGCGCGTCACCGAGATCGACGCGATGACGAATCTGCCGGCGGCGCTTCGCGACCGGTTAGGCGCCGAGATATCGGTCGGCGCTAACCCGCCGATCAAGGTGTCGGCGTCGACCGACGGCACAAAAAAGTACCTCTACGCGACCGATTCGGGCGGCTGGGTCGAGGCCGCGTACATCCCCGAACCCAACCGCGCGACGCTCTGCCTCTCGACGCAGGTCGGGTGCAAAATGGGATGTTTGTTCTGCATGACCGGCAAGCAGGGATTCCAGGCGCAACTCGACGCGAGGGAGATCATCAACCAGTACTACTCGCTTCCCGAGCGCGAGAACGTCACGAACATCGTGTATATGGGCATGGGCGAGCCGCTCGACAACCTCGACGCGACGCTGAAGAGCCTCTCGCTCTTCACGGATCACCGCGGATTGTGCCTTGCGGCGAGCCGGATCACGGTCTCGACGATTGGCTTGGTCCCCGCAATGCGGAGGTTCCTGACCGAGACGCAGTGCCGCCTCGCGGTAAGTTTGCACTCGCCGTTCGCCGATGAGCGGCGAAAGTTGATGCCGATCGAGACCGTACACGGCCTCGACGAGGTGATCGCGGTCGTCCGCGAGTTCGGCCTCTCGCGTCATCGACGCGCGACTTTCGAGTACATCATGTTCGACGGCGTGAACGACACCGACCGGCACGCGCGTGAACTCGTCAAGATCCTCACGGGCATCCGGTGCCGCGTGAATCTGCTCGCGTTCCACCCGATTCCCGGTACGCCGCTGCGTTCGTCGTCTGCCGAACGGATCAACGCGTTCCGTGACGCTCTGATCAAGCGAGGTCTCATGACGACGATCCGCACGTCGCGTGGACTCGACATCGCCGCGGCGTGCGGCATGCTCTCGACGAAAGAACTCGTGAAAGCCGCGAAGGACGCCGAACCCGGGTTCGACGCGGACGAGTACTGAGCCCGCTAACTACGCGAGGTTCAAAATCCGGCGCACGTCGTCGGCTCCGAGCTCTTCCTTCTCGAGCAGTTCGTCGGCGAGTTTATTGAGTCCTTCGCGGTACTTCTCGAGAGTTTCCTTGGCTTTCTGCTGTCCCGCGCGGAGAATCGCGAACACCTCGTTGTCGATCTCTTTGCCGGTGCTCTCGGAGTAATCGCGGTGTTTCGAGAGCTCTTCGCCGAGAAAGATGTTTTCTTTCTCGCCGCTCGAGAACGGACCGATCACGTCGCTCATGCCCCAGTCGGTCACCATTTTGCGCGCAATCTTCGTCGCTTGCTCGAGGTCGCTCTGCGCGCCGTTCGTGATCGAGTCAAACACCAACTGTTCGGCGGCCCGGCCCCCGAGAATCACCGCGATACGGTCGTTCAGGTAGTCACGACTATAGAGGTACTTCTCCTCGTCAGCCATCTGTTGTGTCATCCCCATCGACCGCTCGCGTGGGATGATCGTGACTTTGAGCACCGGGTCGGTGTTCGGAAGCATCGCTGCGGTCACGGCGTGACCCGCCTCGTGGAACGCGACGATCTTCCGTTCCTCGGCGCTCACGGTCATGTTTTTCCGCTCGAGGCCGAGCATGACCTTGTCGCGCGCGAACACGATGTCGACCATGTTGATCGAGTCTTGTTTCTTCTTCGCGGCGAGCAACGCCGCTTCGTTCAACAGGTTCTTGAGGTCCGCTCCGCTGAAACCCGGAGTCTGTTTCGCGACCTCGGCGAGCGAGACGGAGTCGGCCATCGGCTTGTTCTGCGCGTGGATCGCGAGGATCTCTTCGCGATCCTTGACCGACGGCAAGTGCGTCGTGACTCGCCGGTCAAAGCGTCCGGG
>REEC01000105.1 GCA_007695285.1 Spirochaetaceae bacterium
ACGATGAACATTCTGCTCATTACCGTCGATCAACAGATTGCGGCGTCGCTCGATGCCGATTTTCCGGTCCAACTGCCGAATATCGAACGGTTGAAACGACGCGGCGTACATTTTACGCAAGCGTACACGCCTCACGCGCAATGCACGCCCGCTCGCGCGAGTCTGCTGACGGGGTTGCTTCCGCACGCGCACGGGATGTTCAACAACTGCCACAACTCGGCCCGGTTGCGCGACAACCTCGACACGTCGATACCGACGTACACGCGTGCGCTTCAAGAAAACGGGTACGTTGTCGGGCAGGTCGGAAAGTGGCATATATCGAACACGACCTCTCCGACCGAGTACGGAGTTGACGACGTCGTTCCGGCGCGCGGGGAGCGGCACACGGTTACCGATCCGATTCTCGTGAAGGAAAAAATCGCGGGTGGCGAGATCATGAGTGGTGTCGTAGATGGCGACGAGGATCGGTTTCACGAACATCGCGTCGCGACCGGAACGATCGATCTGATGCGGAGGTACCACGCGGAATCGAAGCCGTGGCACATTCGAGCGGAGTTCTCCGGTCCACACGTCTCGTGGATCGTGCCACGGCGATTTTCGGCGCTGGTCGCTCCCGACGAGATCTCGTTGCCGAAGAACTTCTCCGAAGACTTCCGCGGCAAACCCGTTCTGCAGTGGCGGCAGCATCGCAACGCGAATCTCTGCAGCTGTTTCCACGATGAGAAATGGCTCAAGGCGAATCTGGTGCGGTACTACGGTTACATCGCGTTCATCGACGAACAGATCGGAAGAGTGCTCGATGAAATCGAGTCGCTCGGCGCGGAGAATGACACGATGATCGTTTTCGCCGCCGATCACGGAGAGCTTGCCGGCGCGCACAACAGAATCGGCAAAGGTGAGTTCGGTTACGATGAGCTGATTCGGATCCCGATGATCGTCGCCTGGCCGGGCGTCCTTGAGACCGGGGTCTCCGATGAGTTCATCATGTTCCATGACCTGAACCCGATCATGTTGGCGGCGGCGAACGTGGACGTTCCCGACGGACTCCACGCTCAGTGTGTCATCGGACGCGACGGGACTATACGCGGTCGCGATTTCGTACTGACGGAACACCACGGCACGATGCAACCCGTCGTCATCAGGGTTTTTCGGGATCGAAACTATAAGTACGTGTTCAATCCGTTTGAGACCGATGAGTTTTACGATCTTGAGCGGGACCCTGCGGAGCTGGAGAATCGCATCGACGACCCGGAGTGCGCCGAGCTCGTGGCGTCGTATCGCGCGAAGATCCTGCGTGCGCTCGAGGATGTGAACGATAAGTGGTACCCCGCGGCGCGGCAGTTCTTGTCGGAACAGTCGATTCGCGATCAAGAGCCGCAGCCGTGGCTGTGACGGAGAGTTCCGATGGAGCTTTACGAGAAGAAAGCGATTTACTCAAATGCTCTCGCGTCCGAGCGCGACACCGCGGGGTTCGTGATGGAAGGTTTCGGCGCGACGAGTTACCCGCGAGAGCGACTCCGTCTCGAGTCGATACTCGGACCGGAACATGACCAGCGAGCCAACATCCTGTTCTGGTGCCCTGAGGACTTCCCGGCGAACGTCGGGATCGAGTGGGATTTCTACCCGGTTCATGAACCGGGATTGTGCATGTTCTTTTTCGCCGCGAGAGGCCGTAACGGTGAAGACCTCTTTGCTCCAACGTTAGCCCGACGTACCGGTGAGTACGATCAGTACAACAAGGGCGACATCGACGCGTACCATGTGTCGTACTTCAGGCGGAAGAACGTTCGCTCGTTCAACACGTGCAATCTCAGAAAGAGCTACGGATTCCATCTGGTTGCGCAAGGCGCCGACCCAATCCCGTCGGTGCTCGATGCGGTTCCGCCGTACCATATGCGGCTTACGATCTTTACAGGTCACATCACTTTTTCGATCAACGATCTGGACGTGATTCGCTGGGTCGACGACGGCAACGAGTACGGACCTGCCTTGAAGAACGGCAAGATAGGCTTCCGTCAGATGGCTCCGATGATAGCCGAGTACGCAAATCTCACGGTGTTCGAGTTGACCGGCCGGAAATGAAACGGGCACGGGTGAAAACCCGTGCCCGCAAAGCGTAACTTGCAGCAGTTCGCCGAGCCGACGTTAACGTCCGCGCGTCGTGAAATACTGCTCGGGGTTCGTTGGACCCGGTGTGGGGTAGTTCCATGACCCGGGCATGACTTCAGGCACATTGTGAAAATCGTTGCGCACTACTTTGTAGCCGGGTGGGGGAATGACGATTCCGGTTAAACGAAAGCTCTCGCGCGAGATCTCGAGGATTTCGGTCATGAGTTCGTGTTGGCGGCGCGGATCGCCGACCGATCTTACGGCGTCGTACAATTCCAGTTTTCTTTTCACGGGTGCAGGTGGCTCTACGGCGAGAGCGTGGTCGGGATTATTATACCAGTTCGACCAGCCGATACCGTGGTGCGCACCACCGGCCACCGGGATCCAACGGACCGGCGTCATAATCGGGTTGAGCCCTCCGGTTCCCTGCCAAACCATAACGTCGTGCAGAAGGTTTCCTTTCCGTTCCCACAACAAAGATCTGTCCATTGGGCGGAAATCCATATGGACCCCTACCTCGCGCCAGTAACCTTGTATCAACTCGAGCGCAGCGATCTGCTCGTCCGAGTTAATCAGCTCGATCATGAGGCTGATCCGGTTGCCGTCGGGCCCCAACCGGTACCCTTGCGAATCTCTCTGAGTGTACCCTGCGAGGTCAAGGTGCTCATTTGCGAAATCAACGTCGTACTCGGTAAACTGTTTCGCGAACTCTTCGTCGAAAAAGGCCGATGTGCGTAACGGCGCAACCTGCCACGGCTCGGCCAGTCCCGCAAAAATCAAGTCGTTGATCTCGTCGCGATTTATCGCATGAGACAAACCGACTCGGAAGTCCTTGTTTTCGATGATTTCGCGCTTCACCGGATCCTGATGGTTGAAGTTGTAATGGAGAGCCATCGCGGTGGAAGAGTCAGAGACCTCTTCGAGGAACCGGTAGTTTCCGCGGTCCATACTTTGGAACAAAACCGGCCTGTTCGCGGCGTTCGCGACGTGTCGACCGATCAAGTCATACTGTCCGTCCAAGGTCCGAAGTAACACGACTTCGGCGTCCTGCAACACGTCGAATACAACTCGGTCGAGATACGGGAGTTGATTTCCTTCCGTGTCGACCTTCCAGTAGTACGGGTTCCGCTCAAAACGGACTTCGGTCGTGGTTCCGTCGTACGGGTTCGTGACGACCCAGCCGTTCAACGTCGGCTGCTCGACATTTGCCGTCTGGTCATTCTTGTGATCAAAGAGATCGACCCAGTCGCCGAAATCTTCTGCGCGCAAAACCTCATCGATATTCGGATTGTACTCCGCGTGAAACTGCTCGAAGTAGTGGCGCGGGTGGCTCACGACGTCTGCGCCAAGGCCCGGAGAAGCGAGCGTTTGAAGGAATAGCCCGGAAGGGCCGGCGAACCGAAATGTCAGGGAGTACTCGTCGTGGACTTCGACGTCCACCAGTTCAACACCCGCGACGTCCCGGCTTCCTGTGGTCAGGTCCGGGTTTGAGAACACTGCCTCGAACCAGAATCGGATATCGGCCGATGTGAACGGGTGTCCGTCCGACCACTTCATCCCTTCGCGCAGTTGAAACGTGAACGCGGTTGAGTCGTCGTTGACAGTAAACGACTTTGCGATGTCGGGGATCACACCCGACCAGTCGGGCGCCCACCGAACCAGCATGTTGTAGAGAACCGTTCGCGTCATATTGGCTCCGTCGGCGCCGCCCAAGACCGCTCGCCTCCACGTTCCGCCGTACTCGCCGATCCGGTCGACCGGCTCAACGACGAGAGGCTCACTCGGTAGACGCTGTTCAAGAGGCGGAAGCTCTCCGCGTGCGACAAGCGCCGCTAGCTGTGGTGCCTCGTTTCCGACCTCGGCTGCAACGGCTGCCTCCGGTGCCTCTTTCGCGCCTCCGGCAAACAGGGACGCTGACGATACGATCAAGCCGATGAGAAAAAATCCGACGACTTTTTTCATGATGAACTCCTTTAGTTTACGCAGATCCGACCGCCATTTGAACGCGACAAGCCCTAGTCGGTACGCGGTTACATCCTGCATCGACGCGCCACGATCAAATATGACAATCGTTAGCCGTATTTGATCTTCCCATTGTAACACAGACGGGTCGAATGTCAATTTTTTTCCGACGCCCCGTTGGCAATCAGAATTTCTTCGAACGCGGCACCATTATCTAAGCGTTCGCGAGTTCGTCGCTTGTTTTCTGTGGTTTCGTCAGAGTTGACAATTCTCGAAACTGTGGTAGCATGACTTGTCACATATAAGAAATATTTATCGTATATGGATCGGGCGCTTGGAGTGTTATTTTTCGATTCAAGGCGTCGGATCGGTGGTGTAGCGGGTCTGCCAGGAGGTTGGATGTCGACAGTCAATATCGCATACTCCCAAAAAGAACTCGAACCGTTGGTCTCAAAACCGATGCCCGCGGCGATTCTGATCCCCGAACTCGTCGAGGCCGCGCGAAATCCTTCCAAGCTGACGTCGCACCCGGCGTTGTCCGCGTTGCTCGCGGAAGGCGCCGATGTGCTCGCTGCGGTTCACGAGATTCCCAAACTCACGTACACGATGTACCGCGACGTGCAGCGGGACACCGATAGGCAACTCTACCTGAAGCCGTTCTGGACCCGCCGTGCGCGGCTCGCCGCCGCGGCTTTTCAGGTACTGCTCGGAAACGACGAGTAC
>REEC01000064.1 GCA_007695285.1 Spirochaetaceae bacterium
TAGGCGCGGGAATGGCGGCTTTGAGCGCGGCCGGCGTCGGGCTGATCCTCGGCCGTGTCTCGTTTCCTCACAGCTTCGCTATCCTCTTTGCTCTCTCATTCCTCGCAGCCGCAATTTCGTGGGTCGGCCTCGCGTTAAACCGCGAACCAGACAGTCCGTCGATCAAGCCGCGTATAACGCATCGGGAGTACTTTCGGCGACTCCCGTCTCTTCTGCGATCGGAAAAGAACTACCGTCGCTTCCTTCTTTTTGAGTCTCTTATCCACATCGGTGCGATGGCGAACGGTTTTTTCATGGTGGGCGCGGTCAGGCGGTTCGGGGTCGACGCGACGTGGGTCGGCGTGTATACCGGCTCGCTTGCCGCGACGCAGGCGTTGATGTACCTCGTCTGGGGGGTCATCGCCGACCGGCACGGGCACAAGACCGTGCTCGTATGCGGAGCAATCGCGTTAGTTGTCGGGAACGTCGTCGGATTCCTCGCTCGCTCACCGCTGGTGTATACGGTTTCTTTCGTCGGCATGGGGCTGTTTCTGGCCGCGGAGATGGTCTCGCGGATGAACATCACCCTCGAGTTCTGCGAGCCCGAGGACAGACCGACTTTCATCGGAATCACGAACACGGTCGTCGCGCCTTCGGTTGCGATCGCGCCGATTATCGGTGGAGTGTTCGCCGGGCTTTTTGGATACCGTGGGTTGACCGTACTGGGGGCCGGCGTTTTATTGTTCGCTGTCGCGGGAATGATGTACGCGGTCACCGACCCGCGAGCGCTGGTTGGCCGCCGTGGCACGAGCAAACAGGACGTCACACGAGGTGTTCATGAAAATTGAGGTGTGTTGTGGATCGGTCGACGACGCGATCTCCGCGCAGGCCGGCGGCGCCGACCGGATCGAACTGAACTCGGCGCTCTTTCTCGGAGGGCTGACGCCGAGCCCGGGGTGTTTCGCCGGCGTGAAGAGCGCAACGGCGCTGCCGGTCGTCACGATGGTCCGCCCGCGCGCGGGTGGATTCTCGTACACGGAGACCGAAATCGACGCGATGCGCCGCGACATCGAGTACTACGTGGAAAACGGGAGCGACGGCATCGTGTTCGGCGTCCTGCGCGACGACGGTACTGTCGATGTCGGTCGATGCCGCGAGCTGATCGAACGATGCGCCGGTGCCGAGAAGGTTTTTCACCGCGCGATCGACGTCGTTCCGGATGCGCTTGACGCGATCGAGGCCCTGATCGATCTCGGTTTCGACCGGGTCCTCACGAGCGGCCAGGCTGCGCGCGCGGTCGACGGCATCGATATGCTGACGCGCATGATCGCGCACGCACGCGGACGGATCGAAATCTTACCGGGCGGCGGAATCAACGTCGCCAACTACCGGCTCATCGTCGAAAAAACGCGATGCGACTCGATTCATGTCTCGCCACGCCGTGCCGTCGTGGACCGATCGGCGACCGGGAACCCGGCGATTCACTTCGGCGGTGCGCTCTACCCGAGTGAAGACGGTTACACGATCGCCGACGCGGCGCAGATAGCGGCTTTTTCACGCGGGTCGGAGAGCGGCTAATCAAACTCTCTCCCGACCGACTCAACGCCGTCCTCATCATCGTTCAGTTCTATACGATTACTTCAGACTTTTTTTTATGACTTTTTATGTTATGATTAATCGAAATCGGTCGGATCAAAGGAGACCCGCATGAGTAGTTTCGTCGAATATCTTGAACACCGCGTAATTCTCGAAGAGAAGTACCGAGCCGGCGGAGGCAGTCTGTCGGCCGAACAGGTCGAGCAGTACGATGAGATCGGGTACGTCGTGCTCGATAGACTGCTCGACGAGAACGACATGGCCAAAGTCAAACAATCGATGTCTCAGAGAGTGAGCGAGATCGCGGACGACCTCTACTCAAACGGGTTAATTACCGACAAGCACGAGGACAGCCCGTTCGAGACGCGGCTCGCCGAAATTTTCGACGGCTTGTCCGAACAGGAGTTTCTGAAGTACGGCAGGAGCTGGAGGGACCGGCTACCGGGGTATTTCGACATGATGTCGAACCCGAAGATCCTCGACGCGATCGAATCGCTGATCGGTCCTGAAATCTACTCGAATCCCGTCTACAACACACGTCCGAAAGTGCCGAACGTATCGGCCGGCGCGGTCCCATGGCACCAGGACAAGTCGTACTGGCGCGACGCCGAGGCGATACCGGTTCTGACGTCCTGGGTGGCTTTGGTTGACGCGAACCTCGAGAACGGGTGTTTGCACATCTGGCCGGGTACTCACCGGATGAAGGTTCTCTCGTACCACGAGGAAACGCGGACCGGAACCGGCTTCACGGAGACCGACGAGAAACACCTGGTGAACGTCGAGATCGTTCCGTTGCCCGTGAAGAAAGGAAGCGTGATCATTTTCAACGACAGGATTCTCCATATGTCGACTCCGAACAACACGTCGTCGGTACGGTGGAGCCTCGACTTGCGCTACCAGCCGACCGATCAGGACCCGATGCCGCAACACGGCGCGGGATTTCTCGCGCGGAGCAGGATTCGCCCGCATAGATGCGCGAGGCTTGAGGACTGGCTCGCCGGGCGGTCGGAACACGAGGCGTAAGCCGGCGACGAAAAAAGGCGCACACTCCAGATTTTGCGCTTGCCGACCGGTCCGATTGGGTCTACAATCGGGTAATCGTTCGGAGGTATGGTGATGACGTTTGCACCGACTTTGGAATCGCTGGCGACGCACGAGGTTCCTGCATGGTTTCATGACGCGAAATTCGGCATCTTCATCCATTGGGGTTTGTACTCGGTTCCCGCGTGGGCGCCGGTCGGCGCGGATATTCAAGAGTTAATCAAAAAAGGCGGCATGGAAGCGCTCATGCGCAATAACCCGTACGCCGAGTGGTACATGAACTCGATGAAGATCCCCGAACACCCGACGTATAAACACCACCGGACCTCGTACGGCTCAAAATTCTCGTACTTCGACTTCCAGCCGATTTTTGAGGAAGCGGCCGCCGGAATGGACCCTGCAGCGTGGGCGGATACGTTTTCCGCCGCCGGCGCGAAGTACGTCGTGATGGTGACCAAACACCACGACGGGTACACGTTATGGCCGACGAAGAAAGACAACCCGGTCCGAGAAAACTACTTCTCAAAAAGAGATTTTGTCGGCGAACTCACGACCGAAGTTCGAAAACGTGGACTGAAGATGGGACACTACTACTCAGGGGTGCTCGACTGGACTTTCAACACGGACCCGATAACCGATTTTTTTTCGTTTCTCTCGAATCAACGCCAGAGTGAAGCGTACATCGAGTACGCAACCGCGCACTGGTACGAAATTATCGAACGGTTCGAGACCGACATTCTCTGGAACGACATCGGGTATCCGGCCGGTTGCGATGTGAACAGATTGTTCGCCGACTACTACAACACGGTAGAAGACGGTGTAATCAACGATCGGTGGACTCAGACAAAAATCCCCGGCAACCCTCTCGGCCGACTTTTAATGAAAGCCGCGGTCGCGAGGATGACCCGCAAGATGAAGAAAGAAGGCCTCGAACTCGAACCCAAGTGCCATTACGACTTCCGGACGCCCGAGTACAAGACGTATCCGGATGTTCGTCCGGAGAAATGGGAGACGTGTCGTGGTATCGGGAACTCGTTCGGTTACAATCAGCTCGAAGGCAAAGACCGGATGATGACAGGCGCCGAGATCATCGTATCGCTCGTCGACACGGTCAGTAAAAACGGGAATCTGCTTCTGAACGTCGGCCCGACCGCCGACGGGACGATTCCGGAAATGCAGAAGAAGCCGTTGATGGAACTCGGCGCGTGGTTGAAGAAAAACGGTGAAGCGATCTACGGTACGCGCCCGTGGACGCGCCCCGACGCGCGTACCCTCGAAGGAAACGACATCAGATTCACCCGGACCGAACGGGCGGTATACGCGACGGTCATCGACCCGGCCCCACGATCGACGATCTCTATCCCGGACTTTCCGTTTGCTGCCGGCGACTCGGTTGAGCTGCTCGGAGAACCCGGCACAGCCGCGGCCGAACCGATCGACCGCGGTGTCCGGGTCACGCTCAAGACCGACGTCTCGAAGACCGTCGCACCGGTTCTCCGATTTACTCGGGCGTCGTGAGTTCGCGGTACCGGTTACTCACCACGCGAACGCTTCGGGTGCGGGGCCCGGTTTCAGCGCACGACCGCGGTTGATATCGAAGACCTTCCCGAGTCTATCGAGTATCTCGGGCGGCAACTCGAGCGACGCGGCGCGGTCGAGACCCTCGAGGTGTTTCACCGACCGGATTCCGACGATCGCCGAGTAGACCGCGGGATTCGCGAGAACCCACGCGATCGCGACGATGAACTCCGGCTCGCCGACTTCAGCGCAGATTCTTGAGAACTCCGCAAGCTGCGTATTTTGTGAGATCGGGAGCCCGTACTCGGACTCGACCTCGGCGGTCCGTGACCCGGACTGCGCGGATTTTTTACCGGTCAGTAACCCACCGGCGAGCGGCATGTACGGCATTACTCCGATTCCGAACTGCTCGGCGGCGGGGATCACCTCGAGCTCAGGGTAACGGCTCAAGAGGTTGTACTGCGTCTGCTCGGAAACAATCCCGAGGTCGCCGCGCTGTTCGGCGATCATCTGGTACTTCACCAGTCCCCAGCCGGGAAAGTTGCTCGTCCCGAAGTACGATACGTCGCCGTTTCGATGCAGGTTCTCGAACGTACCCCAGAACTCTTCACCCGAGATGCGGCGGTCTATATGGTGCACCTGGTAGAGATCGATGTGGTCGGTTCGAAGCCTCCGCAACGAGTCGGCAACCTGTTTTTTTATCTTGTACGTGGAGATACCCTTCTTCTCGTTGGGTCCCGGTGAGCTCACCATCTGCCCGTACACCTTTGTCGCGAGCACCACCCGATCGCGGCGTCCGCCACCCTGGTCGAACCACTCCCCGATAATCGTCTCGGTTGCGCCGGGTCCGGCCGCGCGGCCGTACACGTTTGCGGTATCAAAGAAGTTAATGCCCATCTCGAGCGCGGCGTCCATGATCCGGAACGATTCGGCCCGGTCGGCCGAAACGCCGAAATGCATCGTCCCCAGACAAATTCGGCTCACCTCTAAATTCGAGCGCCCAACAAAATCGTACGTCATCGTGTCCTCCCTTGCACTGCTTTATTCTTCACCGTCGCGCGCGAGAATTTCGCGCACGATCCCGGCGTTTTCCTCGACGATCCGGTCGTTGTCGCCCCGGTGCATTCCGACGTTCACGAGATCGGACGGCTTGATCGAGTCGAACGCGTGTTCGAACGCCATCCGCGCGTCGATTCGACCCGCGCCCATGATCTTGTACGCGATGCACGGTTTCTTGATCGCCTTGATCGCGGCGACCGCCTTTGGTACGTCGGAGAGGTGAAATTTCTCGCCCTTGCCGTCGTGAAGGCTGCCGCAGTTGAAGAAGCAGACCGCGTGAAAATCGACCAGCCCGAGAGAATCGACCCAGAGATGAGCCTCCGGCGCGTGCGCGGCGACACCGACCGGGATACCGTGCGAACGCGCGTATTCGCACCACTCGGCGAGTTGCCGGCCGTTTCGCTCGACGTACAACGCGTCGGTCAACGCGCCGTGGAAGTACAGCGCCGAACACCCTATCTCGACCGCTTCATCGATCGCGGCGCGCATGTCGGGTACCAGCCGGCAGTTGACCTGCGTGATCCACGTCATCGACGTGCCCGCGGACAGGTGCTGCTTCACCGCGTCGACGACGGTGGGCGATTCGTTGTTCGTGATGAACACATTGATACCGGCCGCCTCGGCACGGTCCCACGTTTCGCGGATCTTGGCGGCGGTGTAGTACTCGCGCATCTCGGCGTCGCGAGCCGGACTCTGGTGGCTGAAACCGGCAAACGGGTTTGCGCCGACCACGAGTCGGGTGCGTCTTCTGCCGAGAAAATCGACGGTCGGCAGCAGATCGGGTTTTGGTCGTACTGTCGTGTGTGGTTTTTCGATCATGCTTCACAGTACGCCGAGAGGTGCCCTGCCCGTCAAGCCTCCGAGGGATCGATGCTCTTTGGGACTTCAGCGCCGATCCCGGAACTTCCCGCGCCTGAAGCGCGCGTGGCTTTCACCGTCTTAAGGACGGGCGCAGTTCTTCACGGTGCTGAGCGGAAAAGTAAGGCTGTCGTCCCACACCGTAACTGAGTAAAAAGACACAGTATTCGTTGAGACTGGTTCCGCTCTCGGCTGCACGGGTTGCGAGCATTTCATGAAGCGGCGAAGGCACCCGAATATTGAATCGTCCGCTGTAACGTTTGCGATCGCCAACAGGTTCCGGTATGACCTTCCCGAGTTCGAGAGCCGTCTCGAACCAGGCACGCATCGCGTCGTCCAGCATTTCGAGCGTCTCCGCGGGGGTGTCTGCCTCGGTCATGCAGCCCGGAAGCTCCGGCACTTGGCCGAACCACGTTCCATCAGGACTTCGAGTGATTTCTCTTTTGTACGGCGCTTGAACCAGACGCTCGATATCTCCGAGAGCCTTGTCATTCTCCATACTTCTCCTCCAGGGAAAGCAGTTCGATTACCCGGCGTACGTAATGTGCGCTAACGTGCGGGCGTTTGAATGGAACCGTGATTATGGTCTCATTGCCTGACATACTGTATGTGTGGTGACTTGACCCAGATTTGGAGCCACGCTTCACCCAACCCTCACGCGTGAGAATTCTGTCGAGTTCCCGAAAACTAACCGTATTCGGGTTGTTCAGAACCCGTTGAATCAGCTTTCGGTGACTGGACATGTCACAAAAAAAGTTGACACTCGAATAGTACTATATGCGGTACCATACGTCAAGAGACACCTCTCCTCATCCTCTTTCGTTATGCACGCGAATCGTTACTGTAGTAGTTATCTCCAGTACGGTTCGAAGCTTACTATTCGGACATCAAAATGTCCAGCATCTTTGTTCTAATCCGGCGGAGCGCGTATCAGGTTCATCTGGCCGTACGGAACGCCAAACACGAGCCCCTTGTTTTTGGTCATTGGTCCAGTACGAGACGGTTTTCGATCACTCAACCGTTGGGCAGCATATCCGATTGGCTCGGGTCCAAATCCGCTTGATTTTCAAACCGTAAACGAGAATACTGGAGTCCGGAAAAGCGAAATGCCGAGAGTAGCGCTCGTAATGGACTTCAAAGACATCTACGATCACGGCATCGTGCGCGGAGTGATCCGGTATGCAAAATCCGCGTCCCGCTGGGAGCTTTTTGGACACGACTGGATGTTCGGATCGCTCGATGACCCGGCGAGGTGGCGCGGGGACGGTGTAATTGCGCGAGTCGCGAACCGTGAAACCGCTGAGCGCGTCGCAGGGATCGGCGTTCCGGTTGTCGATGTCGCGGGCGCCTACGACGAGTACGGATTCATCCACGTCACGAACGACGACGTGCGGACCGGAGCGATCGCGGGCGAGCACTTTCGGGCGCTCGGGCTCCGGCGCTTCGCGTACTGCGGAACCGGCACGCTCTGGTCGAACAAGAGGCGAGACGGCTTCATCTCGACGACGGAAGCGCCGGTTCACGAATTCACACAGCCGCTCGAATGGTGGGAAACGAGCCCGAATAACGATACCCTTACACGGTTTCTCGTTTCGCTTCCTCAAGCAACGGGCCTGTTCGCGGCGAACGACACGGTTGCACTCGGTGTTCTACGCTGCGCGCGTGCCGCCGGTATCGCCGTTCCGCACGCCCTCTGCGTCGTCGGCGTCGATAACGAAGACATAACCTGTGAGTTCGCGACGCCGTCGCTGAGTTCGATCAACCTGCGGCTCGAAGAGATCGGGTTTGCCGCGGCCGCGCGCCTCGACGGTTTTCTTACCGATGCACACGTGTCGGTGCCCGTGACGATTCCGCCGGGCCGCCTGATCGAGCGCGAATCGAGCCGCGTCTTCCCGACAACCGATCCCGCGATCCGTCGCACACTTGAATTGATCTACGCGAATACGCCGTTTATCCCGTCGGTGAGCGAACTCGCAATACGAGCCGCTGTCGGCCGCAGAAGCCTTGAGATACGTTTCAAGAAAGAGACCGGGAAAACGATTCACCAGGCGGTGATCCACGCGAGGATGCTGCGGGCTGCCGACTTACTCCGCGAGACGAACGACAAGATCTCGGTAGTCGCAACCGCGGTCGGTTTCCGGTCTACGCAACGTTTCTTCGAACTCTTTCGGGAACGCGCGGCGATGACGCCGCACGAGTTCCGATGCGCGTCGCCCGAACTCGCCGATAAGACGATCGACCGCCTTCGCAAGAATTTCTGAGAGCCAACGAAAATTTTCGTCGCCGTTACGGAAGTGTCAACCCGGGTGTGAGGTCATATTCGCGCGCGATGTAGTCGGCGACCGCGTCCTGCTCGTTCGAGCCGATCACGTGATCGGCGGCGCGTATCACGTCCGGATGAGCGTTAGCAACCGCAACTCCCGTGTCGGCGAGCGCGATCATCGCTATGTCGTTCACGTCGTCGCCGAACGCGACTACGCGGGCATTACCCAGTCCGGCGTACTCGGCGAGACGCACGACTGCGCGGTCTTTGCGCGCTTCGACCGAGTGGACCGTGAGCCACCACCACTCGGGTGAGTAGCGGTGCGCCGAGAGGTTTGTGTCGATCAAGCCGGCTCCGACGTCGCGTACCGCGTCCCGAATCGAGTGAGCGAGAGGCTCTCGTTCGATCACCGTGAAGCATACGACGTCCTCGTCGAGGCACTCGGTGGTGTCGCGAACACGACGAAGCCGCGGATCGGCGGCTTCCGTACGGTCCGAAAGGTGCCACCGCATTCCGTCGTTCGTGATTTCACCATACGAGAGAAAATCGGCGCCGGCGGCGACTGTCGAGACAAACGGGGAGCCGCCTGTTTCGGTAATCGCGCGCATGCACGAGGTAGCGATATCGTGCGGAATCGAGAACGTCGAGTAGTGTTCTCCGGTCGTGAAATCGGTGAGGAACGCGCCGTTGAACTCGATGACCGGCAACGTGAGTCGGAGGCCCCGCAGAAGCGGCCGGATCGACGTGATGCTCCGCGCGGACGCGACCGTGAACAGCAGACCGAGATCGATCAGGCCGTTTAACGTCCCTCGCGTGAAATCGGAGAGAGTCCGGTCGTCCCGAAGCAACGTCCCGTCGATATCTGAAACGAACAGAGTCGGTCGGCTCGGTTGAGTCAACTCTCACGCGGCTCCGATGAGCCGTTTGATGGGGGATTACTCGAAGCCGAGTCGCCGGAGTCGGAGTCGCGGGAGTCCGATTCGTTCGGGATCGGCGGCCTGTCCGCCGCGTTCCGGCGTGATTTTTCGTCGGTATCGAGTTCGCCTTCGAGCGCGGACGCATGGCTCCGAAGGTTTCGCAACGCGTCCCCGAGCGCTTTGCCGATCTGCGGAAGCCTCTTGGGTCCAAAAACCAGCAAAATCGCCGCAAGAATCAGGAGAAGTTCGAGTGGTCCCAATCGTCCAAACATAACACACCACCTCCGCCGACGCGTTCATACCCGGGCCGGATACCGACAGCGTACTATACCCGGCGGAGAGCGTCAAATCGATTGTTCGAATGTTCGAGCACCTTGATCGAACCGAGTACATCGACGATACTGAGAAGCGGTTATCGGAAGATTCAGCATACGCGGAGAAGCACAGTGAGTTATGAAATCGGCATTGAGACGATTCATCTGCGACCGACTCCCCGTCTCGCGCACACCGAGTACTGTTCAAACGCCGCTCTGATGCGCGCGCTCGACGTACGGGGCTCGCGCCTGGGACCGGCCGAACAGCGGTTTCTCGACGAGAGCCGAGTCGATTCGCGGTCGCTGTTCGAGGACCTCTGGCAGATCGATCTGATCTGGAGCACCGACGACGGTCCGGTTCCGTGGGCGGAGCGAGGACGCGTGACGGACATGGGTCACGCGGACTTCCTCGAAGGCGGAGTCGATCGGCGCGATCCTCGCCCGAGCCCGTTCACCGATCCTGACGAGGTTCTCGCGTTCGACGCGGTTGCCGAGTACGGCATGCCCGACCGCGACGAACTGCGCGCGTACTACGCGACGTCGTGGGGAAAGAAGCAATCTGACTTCCCGAATCAGGTCTGCACCGGAGGATACTACAAGACCATTATCTCGGGTGCGATCGAGGCGTTCGGTTGGGACAATCTTCTGCTCGCGGCGGCAGAACTCGACCGATTTGAGACCGTCCTTGACTCGTTTTTTCGACTCACGCGCCGGCACGTCGAGGCGTGGGCTCAAACCGGGATCGAGGTTTTCATCCAACACGACGACTTCGTCTGGAGCGAAGGCCCGTTTCTTGATCCCGCGTTCTATCGGCAGGCGATCATCCCGCGGTACGCGGAGTTATGGAAAATCCTTCACGCAGCCGGGAAGAAGGTGCTTTTCTGTTCGGACGCGCAATGGTCGATGTTCATGCCCGATATCGCCGACGCGGGCGCCGACGGTTTCATTTTTGAACCGATGATCCCACTCGAGTACGTCGTGAAGGAGTTCGGGAAGACACACGTGATCGTCGGAAGCGCAGTCGACGCGCGTACGCTTACGTTCGGATCGCACGACGAGATCCGGCGCGAGGTCGACACGACGCTCGAACTCGCATTCGACTGTCCGGGCTTCATGGTCGCGGTCGGAAATCACATCCCGAGCAATGTTCCGGTGGAAAACGCGATTTTATACTTCGAGTACCTGCGCGAACGGTGGGCTCGTTGAACATTCCCTGTCGGGCGGACAGCGATTCCGGCTATTTCGGTTTCCCATTTTTTTTCTCATCGGGGGCATAGATCACGATTCGTTCGCCTTCGTCGACGAGACGTACGCGGCGAGTGATGCCGTACGCGTCGCGTATCTCGGGCGGTATTTGAAGCCGTCCCGCCGAGTCGAGCAGTACGTAGTGGTCATGAGACTCGGGCTCGGAAAATTCGGTCCGCGCCGAACCGTCGCCGTGCTCTGCGTCGTCCGTGTCTTCGCTGTCTGCTGTCGCCACGAGGCTGTCCAAAGTGGCGTGCCCGGCGGAAGGCCCCGAAGAGAGCAACTCATCGCTGATCCGCACGGCCTCGCTGCTGGTCTTGCCGTCGCGAATCTCCACGTACCGACCTACCGTGCGCGCCATCGATCGATCGTGAGTCACGATGATCACGGTGACGCCGAGACTCTTCCGCACGTCGTCGAGCACGCGCAACAGCCGAGTCGCATTCTCACCGTCGAGCGATCCGGTCGGCTCGTCGGCGAGCAAAACCGACGGTTCGTTTGCGAGTGCGATCGCAACCGCGACGCGCTGCTGCTCTCCTCCCGACATTCGCGCGGGCCGGTGTGACATACGTTTTTCCAGGCCGACGATCTGCAGAAGTTCGCGCGCGCGCTCACGATTGTTCTTGCCGTCAAGAATCATCGGGAGTTGCACGTTCTCGAGCGCGGTCAGGTACGGCACGAGGTTCCTGCTCACATTCTGCCACACAAACCCCACCATCGTCCGACGGTACGTGATCCGGTCGGAGTCCGAAAGCCGGATCAAGTCGACACCGGACACGATCGCCTTTCCGGCCGAGGGCGCGTCGAGCCCGCCGAGCACGTTGAGCAGACTCGACTTGCCGCTCCCGCTCGGTCCGATGATCGCCATCATCTCGCCACGGTCGACCGTGAGGTCTAGCCCCTGAAGCGCGACAACCTCGATCTCGTCGATCTTGTGAATCTTGACGAGGTTCTCGCACACGATGAACGGATCGTCGGGCCGCGTTTCGCTCGACATTCTATACCTCCTCGCCAAGCTTGATCGCGCGCGTCAACCGAAGACGCGCGATGATCGCCGTCAGCGCGACGAGCGCGATGAAAAAAAGCACACCGAGCACGCCGAGGATTCCGTACACATCGGCGTTCCGCGCAACGATTATGAAAGGTGGAACCGAGATCAGCTCCGCTGCGCGTTCGCGGATAAACGGAAGAAAAACCCGGGAGATAATCACTCCGGTGCCGACGCCGACGCCGAGTGAAACGCCGATCGTCGCGATCAGTTCCATAGCGAGCACGACGATGAGCTGAAACGACGAAAACCCCATAGCGCGAAGCGCGCCGAACTGAACCAACCGCGAGCGGATCGAGAAGAACGTGTATATGAAGAAACCGAGAACCGAGACGACGAGCGCGGCAAGAAAACCCATCGAGAGCATACCGAAAAAACCCATCCGGTACGGTTCGCGCCTCTGCTCGACGAGTTCGGCCTCCGTATCGGCGAGTCGCGTGACGTACACGCCCATTCCGACCAGTGCATCGACAAGGTCCGACGCGACGAAACTGTCGTTCGTCCGGTACCACACGCCGTACGGCTCGAGAGCGGTGTAGTCCTGTACGTGAAGAAGGTTCATGATCGCGAAAGGCGTCGACAATGGGTTCAAAGTGGGCCAGAAATCGACGTGTCCGGCGACATACGCGGGGATTTGCTGATCGTTATGGACGACGGTTATCCGGTCGCCAAGCGAGTAGCCACCCGTGCGGAACTGCTCGGTGTCGAGGATCACGCCTTCCGGGTGTCGCGAGAGCAGCGAGAGGTAGTCATAGAAGTGCGCGGTTGCGAGATCACGCCGGAACCACGCGGTACGCGAGAACTCGTACGGCTCGATCGCCATCATCGCCACCGTTCTACCGCTCGCGTAACCTTCCGGCGGCCGCAGTTGCACGCGTCCGCGCAAGACGCGCGCCGCGGACTCGATCCCCTCGATTTGCTCGCGCCGGTAGAACGGCGGCTCCGACGTGACAGGTACCGTGCCCGAGGCAGGAGCACCCGAGGCTTCGGGTGGATGCCAGTCTTCGGTGGTCGCGACGTCCGCTCCCACCGTGTACCGCACGGTGTCCTCGAAATTCAACCGGAGAGTACGCGCTGTCACGGCGGAGTATATTCCAAGCGAAACGGTGACGATCAAGAGCAACATGACCGGAACGTACTCGCCGGCATTCCGGCTCAATCGACGGAACGTCATCTGCCATACGACGCCCGGAAATTTCGCGGTGATCGCTCGCAGGACGTTCATGATGAGCGGGTAGACGCGCAGTACGAACAGCCCACCCCCGATAATGAACAGCACAGGCACAAAAAACAACAGCGGATCGGCCGGAAGCTGCTCGTCGACCAAAACGATACTGCTCTCCCACGTCATCCGGCTGTACCCGAACGCCGCTACGGCGAGGATCACGATGTCGATGAAAAAACGATGCCATCCGGAAACGCGCGGACGCCGGTCGCGCGCGACGGTATACGTCACGACGCTATACCGCACGGCTCCAAAAACCGGTATCATCCCGGCGACGATCGCGAGCGATGCAGCGAGAGCGGAGTGGGCGTACGCGCGCAGATCGACCGCGGCAGGGATCCCGCGTCTGCCGACAAACTCCAGGAATCCGGTTGTCGAGCCCATCGCGCGCGCGAGGAACGCGCCGACGTACGGTCCGATCGCGACGGCCACGGCCCCGAGCAGGACCCACTCGAGCAAGAAGCTCAGGAGTATCTGAGATCGCCCGCTTCCTCTGCTGCGAAGCACCGCGATCTCTTTTTTCCGGTGTTCGACCGATACACCCGCCATTAACGCGATATAGTACAAGACCATCCCGACGATCGGGATACTCAAGGTCGTCAGGAAAAGCGAGACCGTCTCGCGCTTTTCGTCGAACTGCCTGAGGTAATTCAACGGATGGTGCCAGAGCCGAATTGGCGGCGATGCTCCGGCGCCTCGCTCCTCGGCGTCCTCGAGCCGCGCGATGACGTTCGGCAACTGGTTCACGAACAACTTCCGGTGATCAAAAACCCACAACATATCGAATGTGCGTGGCCTAAGTCTGTGCGTACCGATCAGACGCTCGAGCACGTCCTCAGAACGCGCGAACAGCCGGTCGAAGAAAGGCGGCGGGTAGATCCATTCGGCCATCGTCGTGCCGGGCTTCGCGCGAAACACCCCGGTTACCACAACCTCAACAAAAACGAATTCATCGGTTCCCTCGAGACCTTCGATCCCGCTCATGTTCGGGTACCAGTACGTGAGCCGTTGTCCGAGCGAGAGTTCGTTCTGATTGTACGTAAGCTCGTCGACGACGACCTCGAATACTCCGTCGTCACGCTCTTCGAACCACCTCCCGGCAATGATCTCGGCGACGTCGGTCAGGTTGCTCAGAGCCGCGATCTCGCCGCGCGGCGATGTCAACGACCGATTACGGTCACCGGATGATAGTACCGAGTTGGAACCAAGGCTCACGAACTCACTCGTCAACTCGGGATCGTACCCGACGGCACGGCGTATGTTTGAGAGAAGCGTTTCGCGCGTCCCGTCGATGTGAGTCTTCATGACGTCGTACCGGTATCTCTCGTTCGACTGAACGGTGATGAGCGCAAAAGGAGGGCGCCCGGTTCGGCGCTCGGTCCACCCTTCGATGAAGCTCCGGTGCAGACTGCCGGAAGAGTAAATCGGTATCGAGCTGATAATCCCGGCCGCGAGCACAAGGCCGAGAAAGAGGCCGATCACGACGCGCCAGTTATGGAAGATCCGCTTGACCGTGATCCAGAGAACCGTGAACACGAACACGTTTATCTCCCGATCACGACGTCGTCTTCGGAAAGGCCTTCGACGATCTCCACGCGCGTGGCGCTTCGAATTCCGACGCGCACGTCGACTTCACGGCGCATATCCCCGTCTAGAACGCGAACGTACTCGCGGCCACGAAACTCGCGGAGAGCTGCGGACGGGATTACGAGCGCGTCTTCTTGGCGGGCTTTGTAGACGCGCATCGCGTGTTGTGAGAACGGTCGCAAAAGATGGCCACTTTCGGGCATCGTGAAATGAACGATGAACTGCTCACGACGGACCGAAGAATCGAAACGTGGATTCAGGTGCGTCGTACGCGTGATCTCGACCGGCTCCCAACTTTCGCGCTCGACCTGGACCTCGGCCTCCATCAACGCGTCGATCGCGCGGTAGTTTTCTTCCGACACGGTCATTTGAAGCTCAACTTCATCCGGGTCCGCTATCTCGATCACCGGCTCGTGTTCGCGTACCGTGTCGGCGACCTGAATCTGCACGCGGCGGACGACTCCGTCGTGCGGCGCGCGAATCGTCGCTCTGTCGATCTGCGACCGATGGCGCTCGACGACCGCGGCATGTCGATCGACGACGAGTTGCTGAATTCTCCGATCGATCGGAACAGTCCCGGCGACGTCCATCTTCTCAAGGTTTGCTTCGGCGATCTTGAGGTCGATCTCGCCGAGCTTCAGGTTGTGAAGAATCGAGTCTATCTCGAGCCGCGCGAGCACCTCTCCGCGACTGACGCGCTGATTCGGCTGGACCGACAGCGACTGTACGCGTCCGTTCGCTTCGAAGTACAGCATCGTTTCGCGTACCGGCGAGACGCGCGCGGTTCCCTCGATCACGTCAAAGATGTCCTCCCGTTCGACAGGATACGTCACGACCGCGGCGACACGAGGCGGCTCGGGCAGTGACGGGACAACGTACTCCTCTTCCTCGGGCAAGAACCCGCAGGAAAACAGTAAAACGACGGCCACAACAACGACAGGCCCGCGCAAAGCGGCGCCGCGCCCAACTCTCACACGAGATTTCATTCGGAACTCCCCTCGCGGCTATCTCGGCTTCTCGGTTGCATCGACGTGATCGCACCGTCGGACAGCGTCCAGACGACGTCGGCGTACGCTATCACGGCGGGATCGTGGCTGGTGAGGCAGATCGTCGTTTTTTTTTCGTCGACGACCGCGCGCAGGATATCCATGACGCGCCGGCTCAACGCGTGGTCGAGCTCGCCGGTCGGCTCATCGGCAAAAAGGATTTTCGGCTCGGTCACGAGTCCACGCGCGACCGCGACGCGCTGTTGCTCTCCGCCGCTCAACTCGGATACGCGGTGACTCGCGCGCGCCGTGAGCCCGAGCGCGTGAAGATAGTACTCGGCGCGTCGAATCGCCTCGCGCGGTCCGACACCTGCGATGCGCGCGGCAAGATCGACGTTCTCTATCGCGGTCAGCCCGGGCAGCAACGCGAGCGACTGGAACACGAAACCGGCTTCGGTACGGCGCCACACGGTCGTCTGCCGCCGCGTGTACCGCGAGAACTCGCGCCCTTTGTACACGACCGAGCCGGAACTGGGGCGTTCGAGCCCACCCATCAGGTTCAGGAGCGTCGTCTTCCCGGATCCCGATTTCCCTTGTACCAGCACCATAGTCGAGGCGGGAACCTCGACCGAAATATCTCGAACGGCGTGCACGACGTCACCACCGTTGCGATACGTCCGTGTCGCGGCCTTGACTTGTACAACAGGCCCGTCGTACTCGTCGTGAACCGCGTATCTCTGAGTCCTTTGCACTATACCCTAACCTACTTTGTCCAAACCGAGGTGTCAACACGCTCCGTGAGGAAACGCTCCTGAGGAAATCGGCCGCCCGACAGTCGCTGCCGTCGGCCTCGCCAGGATCGCACACAAGCGCCTACTCGACCGCTGATTCGTCCATCTCGAACCGCACGACGAGGACCTCGCCGGTGATCTCATCGACCGGCAGTCCGCGGATGCAGAGACACGGTTTGTCTTTCCACCGCCACGGCAGAGAGTCGATGACCGGCCGCAGCGACCGGCCGTCGTTCAGGAGCTTCGCGCTATGTGGTGCTTTCTCGAAGCCCGGAAGCACGATCGTTCCGGTCTCGAGGCCACTCGGGCAGAGCGCGTAGAACGTATTCCCGCGCCTTGTCAGGAAGATGTCCTCGTACCGAATCCGCATCGTCGCGCCGGTCCCTAACATCGAAGAGCACGGAACCGTGCCGTCGAAAGCCTCACCGACGCGCCGGTACCAGTCACCGATCCGTGCGAGCGCCGCGACGTTCTCTTCCACGAGGGTGCCGTCGGCCTTGGGGCCGACGTTCAGGAGATAACTTCCACCCATCGCGAGGATCGTCGAGATGCTTTTTTCGAGAAACGGCACCGAGTAGTAGTCTTCATCGTCCCGGAATCCCCAACTCTCGCGGCCCATCGCCTGGCACGCCTGGGTCGGCCGGGAGAACTCCTTGCCCGCGGGTATCTCGCGTTCGGGCGTCGAGAAATCCCCGTCGCTCGGCCCGCGGTCGTTGATCACCGCGTCCGGCTGAAGCCGGCGAATCGTCTCGTTGAAGCTCGGGTCCGAGAACTCGGCGACGTTTACGTCCCAGAAGAACTGGCAGATCGGCCCGTAGTTCGTCAGAAGCTCCTCGAGCTGCGCGCGCACAAACTCGAGGTACGCGCGTTCGTCGGGTTTGTCGCCGGCGCGTGGTCCGAACATTTCGTGGTGCCGACCGATGTTCGGGTAGTTCGGATGGTGCCAGTCGGGCAGAGAGTAGTACAGCCCGAGTTTCACGCCGCGTTTTTTGCACGCCTCGGCGAGCATCGCGAGAACGTCCTTGCCGTACGGCGTGTTCATCACGTTGTACTCGGTCTGCTTTGTGTCCCACATGCAGAACCCGTCGTGGTGCTTCGTCGTGAAGCAGAGGAACTCCATGCCCGCCGAGAGCATCGCGTCGATCCACGCGTCCGGATCGAACCGCGTCGGATTGAACTCGTCGACGAGTTTCTCGTAGCGTTTACGAGGATACTCCGAGCGCCAGAGAATCTGCTCGTGCCACGCGGGAAGCGCGTACAGCCCCCAGTGCACGAACATGCCGAGTTTCTTTTCGAAGAACCAGTCGCGTTTATCGTCAAATTTTTTGATCATGTCTCACTCTACCGCATCTTCGCGTTCATGGCGAGTCCGTACGGTTACGAACCCTGCGAAAAAAGGAGGGTAATTCCAAAGAAACGGCTGTGATCGTCAAGCATGAAGAAAAAGTATTGTGTAGTAGATAGCTGAAAGCATCTGCTTTTTCGTCCGGTATCAGTTAGAAACTCGACTGCGGATAGTTGCCGAACATTCCAATTAGGAATATATTATGAGCAATTGGGCGTTCGACTACGCCGGTAACGCCAAAGCAAAGCTCAAACGGTTCGAAAAAAAGTCACCGAATGAGTTTCGTGCGGTAATGGCGAACTTGAACCGTTACTTCGAAGCGCTTGCGGACGGTACGCCACCACGGTCGATGGGAAGACCCCGAAGGAACAAAACGACGACATCCAGAATGCAGTAAAGCTTTACAGGTCTATCCGGGGGGGACAAAAATGAAAGGGAAAAAACGATTTCGATCGGTGACGGAGCTTGTCGCCGACGTTACAGACGACGAGAACACTATTGATGCTGTTAAACGAACCGTAGACGAAACGTCACTCGGCACGATGCTCTTCCGTATACGGTGCCAACGTGGACTCACGCAAGCTCAAGTGGCTACCGAAATGAACACGACACAATCGGCCGTGTCAAAAATCGAACACAGCCCGGATGACAGGATCTCGGTTCGTCAAATCGTACGGTATACTCAGGCGATCGGAATGACTCTGACTCTCACGTTCGACCGTCCACGGAACGCCGTTGACCAGGTGAAAGCTCTATTCGCCGAAATATGTGAGAAAATGGACGAGTTGCGGGAGATCGCCGGAGACGATGAAACCATTCGCAGAGGCGTCGAGAGTTTTCACGATGAATGGCTCTTCAACACCGTCCTTCGAGTCATTGAGGGAAAGAACGAGCTCCGTACGGCACCGGCGTTAAAGCCACACCGTACGCTCACTGTGGTCGCGTCCGAAGACCCAAGTGACGAATTTGTCCGGCGATTGATCCGGCGGTACGTGAAGGAAAACGCGGATGCAAAACTCGCCTCGGAGAAGAATTAGTTACGACACCACAAACAACAATCACGCCTCGCTCGCCCGTTCTTCGGCAATCTGATCCGCCTCTACGCTGTTATCTCGACAGGCGCAGCCGTTTGAGCTCACGTCCTGCTACCGCGGATACGCCGCCACATCCAGATGTCGGGTTTGCCGGGGCCGTTCGCGTCCGGGATGATTCCGATCACGCGGTATCCACATTTTTCGTAGAACGAAAAGGGGTGGTCGTTCACGTTTTTGAGTCTCGCGATCGCTTCGCCGACCGGGAACTGTTCAAAGTCGAACTCACAGAGGTTTGTGCGCCCTGTTTCGTCGTCGGTGCCGAGCACGATGTTGAGCGCTCCGGCCGCCTCGGCGCGCGCCTCGAGTTCGCGGACGATCGTCGTGCCGATCCCGGCGCGCTGCCGATCGAGCCGGACGACGAGCGGATGGAGCTCGAGCGTGACCGTGTCGTACATCGGCCTGACTCCGCCCCACCCGATCAACTCACCGTCGATCACGAGTCCGATGCAGATCATGCCCTCGGCGGTACACTCGGCGACCTCTTCGCGCGCGTCTTCGATCGTGCACCACGCGTCGATCCCTTTCTCGATAAACGTCTCGTGCAGGATCCGCGCCGCGTCCTCGCGCAGGTGCGGCTCGGCGTGGGCGATATCGACAAAGGTCGCACGGTTGGATCGTTTTTTGCCCATGCGTGAAGATACACGGACTTGGCGCGAATGGTATACTGCCTGTACCTTGACGATACCGGAGCGCGACGATGAATGACACAACGAAGAAACGAAACGGGTATCCACAGGACCCTCACGCCGCGGTCCGCGACGCGACTCCGCGCGCGGAAGCCGATCCGATGCGCCCCCGTTATCATTTCCACGCACCGGCGAACTGGATGAACGATCCGAACGGAACGGTGTACCACGACGGGTACTACGAGGTGTTCTACCAAAGCAACCCGTACGGCGACAACTGGGACCGGATGCACTGGGGGCACGCGCGCACGCGCGACTTCCTCGCGTGGCAGCACCTGCCGATCGCGCTCATTCCGAACCCGGAGTTCGGCGAGACAGGGTGCTGGTCCGGCGTCTGCCTTCCGCGCTCCGCGCGTCCGCCGATCCTGCTCTACACGAGCGCGCGCGACCGCGACGCGGGAGAACCCTTCGTGCAGCGAATCGCCGACGGCGACGAGTCGTTCCTCCTCTGGCGGCCACGCGAAGCGCCGCTTCTCCAACTTGACGACGTTCCCTTTCCGATCGACGGCGACTGGCGCGATCCGTTCGTCTTCCGGCACGATGGCCGATACTTCCTGATTCTCGCGGCGCGCCCAATCGACGACACGCGTCCACCCGCGGTTCTGTTGTTCCACGCGAGCGACGAAACGCTCGAGAACTGGGAGTACCACGGCGTCCTGTTCGAATGGACCCAAACCGATTCTCTGCCCGAGTGTCCGAACTTCATCCGCCTCGCAGAAGAGTGGTTGCTACTCGTCTCGCCTTTTGCCCCGGTGAAATTCTTCCGCGGCGCGTTCGACGCGGAGTCGGGTCGGTTCACCGCGCGAGAGTCGGGTCTCTTTGACCGGAGCCCACAGTACTACGCGACCAATACGATTACCGACGCCGTGGGCCGTACGATCGTTTTGGCGTGGATTCGCGGCTTTCCCGAGGGACGCGGCTGGAACGGGTGTCTCGCGTTACCGCGCGAGCTATCGATCGGCGCCGACGGCGCGCTCGAACGAAACCCGGTACGCGAGATCGAAAAACTTCGCGGCGTCCAGCGTGTCGTCGACCACACCTCGTTTTGCTGCGCGCGTTCGGTTTCGATCGCCGACGTTTCACCCGCGAAAATGGAACTGACGATGCGATACACGGTCCCCGAAGGCTCCGCGGTACGAGTAGAGTTTCTTGTCGGAACCCGCGCCGTTGTCGCGATCGAGTGTACCGATTCGGAGATTTCGGTCGGTGACGACGTCATACCGGTAGATCAGGCAAATCCGATCACGGACGCGAGCCGGTCCGGTCCGTCGCACGAGATCAGGTTGTTCACCGACCAATCGGTGATCGAACTCTACCTCGACCGCGGCCGTGAGTGTCTCACGCGCGTCGTTCCCGGTCTTCATCTCTGCGAGACCGCGATAGTAAGCCGCACGAATCGCGCAGAAATTCACCGTGCGGAGTACTACCCGATGTCCGACGCGACGTACGATTTCTCTCTGTTTCCCGCGTACTGCACCAAGACCGGAGGCTGACCGGTGCCGCCACAATATAGTGCGTCTCATTGCGTCCGCGGTTATCGGTCAGCCGCGAGAAACGCTCGCGCCTCCGTGACAACCGCAGGAAACCGGCCCGAGACAGCGTATGCCGACTGAACCGTACGTCTAAACCACAACTCGGCGAGTATCGAAACTCCGTTTCTTTGTCGGCTAACACTACAGCCGACGTACAAACCAGATGTCGATGTGCTCCCGATCCCCTTCCTCTGCATTCTCAAACTGCACCCGTAAGGTCTGTCGCGGTATGTTGTCGTCGTCGGACTCATCGTAAAATCCCTCAGCAGTGGTTGTCACGGTCAACTCATACAGGCCGGGTCCGGCGCCGGGTTCGAGCGTATAATCCTCAAAGGTTGTTGGTTCCGGCCGTAACAACTCGATGTTTCCGACCTCCGCGTCTCCGACGGTGGTGATCACCATTGTCCTGGAACTGAATCCGAAAGTGTCGATAATGAACCGTCTGCCGTCTGCCGTGTTCACCGGTCCCACCGTCAATCCGGAAAAGCTGCCCACCTCGACACCCATCACCTCCACGGACAACCCAAAAGTTTCTTCAGTATCGTGAACCACGGCCAATCGGTACACTCCGGGTTGGGCACGGTCGTCATACACGAACGCGATTGAACTCTCGCCGTTTCCCGAGAGTGTGCGCACCTCAAACGCGTCCCTCATGAGCCCGGTAATGGGGTTGTTTGCGGCGTCTCGGACCGCGACAGTGAGGAACCATTCATCGTTTAGGCCGGGAGTTAGCAGGGGCTCATCGCTTGCCCGTTCCAACGAAGAATTCTCAGGACTGGGGATTTGCCCAACCGGTCCGAAAACTTGGATGTCGCCGCCACCGCGCCTATCTACGACATAGACTTCATCGTTGAAAACAGCAATGTTTTGATAGTTTTTGGAAATATGGAAAAACTGACCTTGCCCGGCCCAGGTTACAGTGGCCCAGTTCCTGAGAAAGCGTCCTGAAGAGTCGAATGTTTTCACGGAAAGCTGTGTTGATCCGTTCGCGGGAGGCGCATCAAGAACATGGAAATTCCCGGCAGCGTCTACACCGAAGCGATGAGGGGCGCCCAGAGGAGGTTGCTCCGGGTTTTCACTCGACAGTTCCACGGTCATTTCTACCACCAACTCAGGAATCGAGAGGTCGACTCTCACGACATCGACTTCATATTCGGGGAAAAAATCGCCTCGATCCACGAGAATGTAGAATTGCTCGTCGGGCCCCTCGGTGACGTCTTGTATTATGCCGTTTGCCTCGTACGGAGCCGACAGCGTGTCATCAGAAAGGTCCAACAGAGAAACGCGATGAGAGCCCGGACCGTCAAAAACCAGATACCAGATCAAGTAGCGAGTTGCGCTCAGGGGGTGAACCTCAATTGCGGCAAACCCGTCCGGTTCCACGGCAGCCTGTATTACGGATAGTTCATTGACAATCTCATTGACATCATTATCCGCTGAGTATAAGTAGAATTGCTGTCCGGTCTCATCATAAATGCTGAGGGTCGAGTGCTCCAGCCTACCGGACGCGACAGGTCGATGGTTAGGGTTGTACTGAAACAGTTCAAAACTATTCATTTCCGTGCCGGACGGGTCGTGCCGGCGCGCCGCTGGGCTGTTTTCAAAGTCGATAA
>REEC01000278.1 GCA_007695285.1 Spirochaetaceae bacterium
GGCCGGACGGCACTTGGCGACGGGTTTGTGGGTGTGGCGATGCAAGGAGTCTCACTATGACCGTAGCCGAAGGTGTGGCCGAGCGCAGACACACGATATTGCTCGTCGAGGACGAGAGAATTATCGCGCTGAGCGAAACGGCGATGCTCGAGCGCCACGGCTACCGCATCGTGACGTGCGCAACCGGGGAACAAGCCGTCGAGCTTGCGATCAACGACCCGGAAATCGAGCTCGTTCTGATGGACATCAACCTGGGGTCGGGGATCGACGGGACGCAGGCCGCCGAGATGATCCTCGCCGAACGCGACCTGCCGGTCGTGTTTCTCTCGTCGCACACCGAACCCGAAGTCGTCGAGAAGACCGAGACGATCACGTCGTACGGCTACATCGTCAAGAACACCGGCGAGACCGTTCTCATCGCCTCGGTAAAGATGGCGTTCCGGCTCTTCGAGTCAAGAAAACTCTCCGAAGACACGTTCCGCCACTCGATGAACGGTCTGTGCGTTCACCGTATGTTGTACAACGCGGACGGTGAACCTTTCGATTGTGAGTACCTGAAAGTGAACGAGGCGTTTGAGCTGCACACGGGACTTTCCGCACAGACGGTCATCGGACGGACGATCCGGGATCTCTACCCGGACGAGCAGGCGCGCGGGGTCATCGAGCTGTATGCCGAAGTCGTCTCGTCCGGCGAGCCGGTCCGTCGCGAGCTCTTCTTCGAACCGACCAACGGATGGTTCGAGGTGAGCATATTTGCGACGAGAGACGACGAGTTCACCGTCGTTGTTCAGAACATCACGGCCCGGAAGCAGAGCGAGCAGGTTCTCGCCGCGGAGAAGGAGTGGTTGAACGTCACGCTTCAGAGTGTCGGCGACGCAGTAATCGCAACCGACGTCGACGGACACGTCGCGGTGATGAACGCTGTGGCTGAGAAGCTGACCGGGTGGAAAGCGGAAACGGCGGAGGGGCGGCCGCTCTGCGAAATTCTGCGCATCGTGAGCGCTCTCACCCGAAAAACGTGCGAGAATCCGGTAGAGCAGGTGTTGCGCGACGGCGAGGTCGTCGGTCTCGCGAATCACACCGTGCTCATCTCCGCGGACGGAACCGAGTACCAGATCGCCGACTCCGCGGCGCCGATCAAGGGCGCCGACGGCTCGATCATCGGGGTGGTTCTCGTCTTTCGAGACGTGACCGAGGAGTATCGGGTCGCGCAGGCGCTGAGCGAGAGCGAGAGCGACATGGCTCGCGCGCAGTCGATGGCGCAGCTCGGCTCGTGGCGATTTGACCTGGGTTCGAAGATCGTAATCGCCTCCGATCAAGCTCGGGAGATATACGGTGTAGGAGACGGTGAGTTGACGATCGCGTGCGTTCAGTCGTTGCCCTTGCCCGAGTACCGCTCGATGCTCGATGAAGCGCTCGCGGCACTCGTCGAGAACGGGACGCCGTACGACGTCGAGTTCCGAGTCCGCCGTCAGTCCGACGGTGCCGTCCGATTCATCCACTCCGTCGCCGAGTATGACGCCGAACACGAGCGAGTCGTCGGGATGATCCAGGACATCACCAACCTGAAAGACTCCGAACAGGCGACTCGCCGGGAGCACGAGAGATTCGCGATGATCGCGGATACAAGCCCGGTCGGGATCACGACGGTCGACGAGAAGGGAAACATAACGTACGCGAACTCGGCCGCGGAACTGATTCTCGGTTTGGAGCGAGACAAGATCACAACGCGGACCTACGACGAGTCCGCGTGGAAAATCACCGACATGAACGGCGAGCCCCTGCCGGATGAGCGGCTGCCGTTCAATCTGGTGAAGTCTACCGGACGCTCGGTGTACGACGTTCAACACAGCATCGTCCGGTCCGATTACACGCGCGTCGACCTCTCGATCAACGGCAGCCCGATCTTCGACGACAGTAGTAGGTTCCGCGGCATGGTCGCCTCGATCGAGGATATTACTGCACGCCGACGCGACGAGAAGAGAATAGAGGCGCTCGTCGAGGAGAAAGACCGTGCGCTCAGAGAGTCACACCACCGTGTCACGAACAACATGAGCATCGTCCATAGCCTGTTGTCGCTTCACGCGGACACGCTCCGCGACGACTCGGCGCGACAGGCGCTCTCGGGAGCCGCGTCGCGTGTGAGGTCGATGATCGCGCTCTACAACAGACTCTATCGACGCGAGAGTCACGCGCCGATGAGTATCCGGGATTTTCTTCCACCGCTTGTCGACGACATTATCCGCGTTGTTCGCCTTCGCGTGCCGTTGTCCGCCGATGTCGCGGCCGACGACACGGTGCTTCCCGCGCAGACACTCAGAACGATCGGAATCGTTGTGAACGAGCTTGTGACGAACTCGGTGAAACACGCTTTTTCCGAGATCGAAGAGCCGCGCATTACGATCAAAGCGTCGCGGAACGGCGCGGGCCTCACGATCGTGTATCAGGACAACGGGCCGGGATCGCCGAACGCGGCCACGTCCGACTCATCCGGCGTGCGCGATTCGGCCCGGTTTGGGATGCAGCTTGTGCACGCGATGGTCCGGCAAGCCGGCGGCACGATCGCCGTTGAGACGAACGGGCAGATGCGCGTGACGATCGTTCTGCCCGAGACACGCCACGCCTCGGCCGGCGGGATGAACGCTCACGAGTAGTGTCCCGCGTACTTTTCCATCGCGTCCATCAGAGCTTTGACGTTTTCAAGAGGCACGCCTGGGTACAGACCGTATATCATCATCAGGCCACCCGCTGCGCTCCCCAACGCGCCGACTTCCTCTCTGATCAGGTTGTCGATCTGTTCGGGCGTTCCGCTCGCGGTGATGACTTGCCGGTCGACATCGAGCTCGACGCATGTCCGCCCGGCGAACTTGTCCGCTATCCAATCGATCCCGTTGACGAGATCCTGGAGGTTGATTACCTCGACGCCGCCATCGATGAGGTCGTCGACAAGGGTGCGTATATCGCCGTCGGAATGCATGTGAACGATGCAGCCCTGCTCGCGCACCGGCTTCATGAGCTTCCGGTAGACCGGTTTGATGAATTTGCGAAAGTTGTCGGGGCTGAGCATGGGTCCGCGCTGCATGCCCAAGTCCTCGGGAAAGCTCATGATGTCCGGCTCGAGTTCCAACCACTTCAACACGAGCTCGTAGTTGAACTGCTCGACCATCGCGATCAGCGTGATTAGTTCCGGTTCATCGTCGGCCATATCGAGGATCAGATTCTCGTATCCCCGGATGTCTTGCAGGCGGAGAAACGTGTGGCCGTGCGGGAGTCCTCCACACACAACGTGACCGGTCTCTTTCAAATGCCGGACACCGGCTTCGATGCTGCCCCACTCAACCGGAAACGTCCCGTCGGTCGTCTCCGGATCGGGAGGCGCGTAGCCGGCCAGTTTGTCCCAGTCCGCGAGCGGATGCGTATGCACCGCCCCCGTGATACCGTCGTCGGTTGTCCGCCACACGCACCCCCACGGGTCGGAATACGGCTCATCTTTGCGCTGATTGAGCCCGTACTGCGGGTTCACACTCGTCTGTCTCTTGAAACCCGGAAAAAGGAAGCGGTGAGACTCCATCAGATCTTGCAGGGCATCCTGATCGTAATGGTGCCAACACGCCGCGTTAATCTGGAAACTCATCGGGATGTAGTCGGGCCGCTCAAAACGAATCGCCCGGAGAGTGTTCTCACGCTGTGTCACCGCTCGTTCTCCTCCTATAATACTCCTGTGCGCACCGATCGATCCCGCACCGTTTCTCTGATATCTTGTATCCGGGACGCATCAACGGCCGGCGAGTGCCGGCTCTTGCACGTTCCCTTCTGGAGGATACCATGTCGATAGCTTCGTCCGTAACCCAAGAGAAAATCCGGGATCTCGTGCCGCGGATCGATTACTCGGAGGCGCTCACCGTCACCGCGACGCCGGACGACGCCGTCGCGGCGTGCCGGACCGCGGTGAAACACGGCTTCAGAGCCGTCGTCTCGTTCCCGTGTTACCTAGAACTGCTCGTCCGCGAGCTGTCCGGAACCGGAGTTCTGGCTCAGTTACCGATCGGGTTCCCGAGCGGCGCCGTGACGAGCGCGACCAAACGCGCGGAAGCCGAAGAGGGGTTGAAAACCGGCGCGTCCGATTTCGACATGATGATGAACATCGGTGCGCTCAAGGCGCGAGATTACGCACGCGTCTCGGAAGACATCAAAGGCGTCGCACAGATCGTGCGCGCGGCCGACAAACCGCTCAAGGTCATCATCGAGGTAGGACTACTGACCGACGAGGAGATCGTAACTGCGTCGAAGATTGCCGAGGACTGCGGCGCGACGCACGTAAAGACGTGTACGGGCTTCAACCCCGGCCGCGCGACGATGCACGCGATCGCGCTGATCCGGAACACCGTCGGCGACAGAGTCGGCATCAAAGCGTCCGGCGGAGTTGCGTCGCTCGAGGACGCGGTAGCTTTCATGGACGCCGGAGCGACCGTCGTCGCCGCACGGCTGACCGTCGTGCAGCACCTCGAGGCCGCGGTGTCCGCGCGGTGAGCACGTTAAACATTAAAGAACCGGTATCCGTGTGCCCGGAATATTTGGTCCGTCAGCACTTTTCTTCCCGCCTACTCACCGGAAGGAACCGGCGACGAACCGCTCAGGAGATCATCTTCACGCTCTTCGGGAACGTACCCGAGCACTTCACGTGTAGTCTCGAGAT
>REEC01000279.1 GCA_007695285.1 Spirochaetaceae bacterium
CGCCGAATGGGAAGGCCGGAAGGTTTTGCTCTTTGGTGCTCATGAATGACTCCTGTAAATTTTTTATGGTCTCGGTTTCGATATCTTGGGGCGGGTTCGTTAACCCTTCCTTATTCCAACGAGATTCAGCTCCTCGGCGCGGTGGCACGCGACGACACGACCGGGTCTCACCTCGCGCATCTCGGGGACTTCGACGCGGCATCGCTCCGTGGCGTACCTGCAACGCGGGTGGAAGTTACAACCCGGTGGTGGTGAGGCGGGGTCGGCAACGTCGCCCTCGAGCCGGATCCGGCCGGTCGTCTTCACTGCCTTGGGGTCCGGAAGGGGCACGGCGGACATTAATGCTTCGGTGTAAGGATGAAGTGGATTCCGGTACAACTCGGCGGTCTCGGCGAGTTCGACCATGCGCCCGACGTACATCACGAGCACGCGGTCGCTGATATGCTGAACGACGCTCAAGTTGTGCGCGACAAAAATGTACGTCAACTGGAACTCTTCCTGGAGCTCCTCGAGCAGGTTCAAAGTCTGCGCCTGGACCGAGACATCGAGAGCCGAAACCGCTTCGTCGGCGACGACGAGGCGTGGGCTGACCGAGAGCGCGGCCGCAATGCCGATTCGTTGCCGCTCGCCGCCGCTGAACGCGTGAGGATACCGGTGCAGATACTCGGGCCGGAGCCCGACGCGAGCCATCAACTCTTTGACACGGTCTTCGAGCTCGCGTCCACGCGCGATGCCGTTCACCTTTAACGCTTCGCCGATGATTTCGAGCACCGTCAATCGTGGATTGAGCGACGAGCGTGGATCCTGGAAGATCATCCGGATCTGCTGCCGATACGGGAGCAACTCGCGATACGTGAGTCGCGCGAGGTCGACCGCGCCCTTGTCGCCCGCACCGTTCGGGTTGAACAGGATCTTGCCTTCGGTCGGGTCGTATACACGGAGAATGCATCGACCGAGTGTCGACTTCCCGCACCCCGACTCACCGACGAGCCCGAGCGTCTCACCTTCGGTCACGTCGAACGTGACACCGTCGACCGCCTTCACCACGCCTTTCGTTTTCTTGAACACGCCCCCGCCGGAGAACGGGAAATGCATCTTCAGGGACTGTACGCTCAACAACGGCATTTCACACCTCCTCGGAAGCACTGTACTTCACGCATCGAACCCAGTGGCCGGGCCGCACCTCCTCGAGCGGAGGATTCGCGGTCAGGCATTTCTCCGGCATGCAGTAGTCGCACCGGTCGCTGAACGGGCATCCCGGCGGGCGGGCAAACGGATGAGGAACCATCCCACGAATCGACGAAAGTTTCTCGTGTGAATCAAAATCGAGTTTGGGGATCGATTTCATCAACGCTTCGGTGTACGGATGCAGCGGCCGCTCAAAGATCTCCTCGACCGATGCGCGCTCGACGACCTGCCCGAGGTACATCACGACGACTTCGTGCCCGATCTCGGCGACGACGCCGAGATCGTGTGTAATGAACATCACCGACATCGCAAAATCCGCCTGCAGCTCTTTCAGGAGATCGAGAATGTTGGCCTGCGTCGTTACATCGAGCGCGGTCGTCGGTTCGTCGGCGATCAACAGACGCGAGTTGCACGAGAGAGCAAGCGCGATCATGACCCGCTGCCTCATTCCGCCGGACAACTCGAAAGAGTACGAGTCCATTCGGCTGGCGGCTTTCGGAATGCCGACGCGATCGAGCAGAGCGATCGATTGTTTGATCGCCTCGTCTTTGTCGATACCGAGATGAAGCAGCATCGTCTGCACCAACTGGTCACCAATCCTGTTAACCGGTCCGAGCGACGACATCGGCTCCTGGAAGATCATCGAGATCTCCTTGCCGCGAATCGTCCGAATGTCCGATCCCTTCGGCTTGAGCGACACGATGTCGACCTCACGGCCGTCCTTGTACCGGTACGTAATCGATCCCG
The DNA here is from genome assembly GCA_007695285.1 of Spirochaetaceae bacterium. GTDB lineage: Bacteria > Spirochaetota > Spirochaetia > DSM-27196 > PXBQ01 > PXBQ01. The sequence goes on from REEC01000279.1 coordinate 1,936, forward strand.
AAACGATCTTGCCGGGTGGTTCGATCAGGTTCAGAATCGACTGCGCGGTTATCGACTTTCCGCATCCGGACTCACCGACGATGCAAACCGTCGTGGACTCCGGTATCGAAAAATCGACGCCATTCACGGCTTTCACGACTCCTTCGTCGGTATAGAACCAGGTATTCAGGTCTTTGACGTCAAGGATGGTGTTCGACTGCATCGGTGCCTCCTACGTGTTGTACGGGTCCGCGGCGTCGCGAAGACCATCACCCAAAAAGTTCATCGTCAGGACTGCGACGATCACGCAGAACGCCGGCACCATCAAAAGCCACGGAGCGGTGGATACCGACCGGATGTTCTGGGCCTCCTGCAACAGAACGCCCCAGCTGATGACGGGAGGTCTCAGCCCGATACCAAGGAAACTCAACGATGTCTCGCTGATTATCATCGCGGGGATCGAGAGCGTAACCGAAGCAATAATGTGACTCATGAACGACGGCACCATGTGTTTGACGATAATCCTCAGCTGGCTGCAGCCGTTCAGGCGCGCCGAGATAATGAAGTCCTCTGTTTTCAACGAGAAGAATCGTCCGCGCACGACACGCGCAAGCCCGGTCCACCCGACAAGCGAGAGGATCACGGTGATCGCGAAGTACACCTGAAGTGCTGACCACGTGCGAGGAATCGCCGCGGCGAGTCCCATCCACAAGGGAATAGTCGGGATCGATCGCAGAAACTCGATAATCCTCTGGATTATCTCGTCTACGGGCCCGCCAAAGTACCCGGAAATACCGCCTAAGAGCACACCGAGTACAAGACTCAAGAACACGCCGACCAGACCAATCGACATCGACACCCTCGCACCATAAATGACGCGCGACAGGATGTCACGCCCGAGGCGGTCGGCGCCGAAAAGGTAGAAAGGCTCGGACGGATCGACAGGCCCGATCAGCCGTCGTTCCATCTCGAATAGACCCCACATCTTGTACGGGGCGCCTTTCGCGAAGAACCGCAACGGAATAATGTGATCGGGGTCCAAAGTGAACTCACGCCGGAGCGCTTCGCGGTTCATGAAAACCGAGTACCCATTCACGTGGAGTTGCCACCGCGGTCCGGCCTCGGTCTCGACGCGAAGCCGGAGCTTCTGCGGCGGAGCGTACAGGTAATCACGCGAGTGCGCGTCGGGCAGACCGGGTGCGAGGAACTCGCAGAACAGAGCCACAACGTAAATCAACAGGACGATCACGCCACTCGCGAGCGCAACCTTGTGCTTACGGAAGCGCCACCACATCAGCGTCCATTGACCCGCGGTGACGGTTGTCTCGCGCGTCCGGTGGCGCGAGAACGGTGATCGCGATGCCGCCGCCTCGGGAATTACCGCCGAAACGCTCGGGGGTGGCGGAGCGGCTCCGCTCGCCGCGTCGTGTATAGGTTTGTCACTCATATCTTCAGCCCCTACCGGCGTACTTGATTCGTGGATCGACGACCGCGAGGAGAACGTCCGATACAAGCGTTCCAATAACGGTCAGTGTGCTCAGCATCATAATGAAGGCGGCGGCGAGAAACATGTCCTGCGCTTTGAGCGCCTCGATCAACAACGGCCCTGTCGTCGGAAGACTCAGCACGATCGCGGTTACAGTAGCGCCCGAAACTAGGGTCGGCAGACTCCAGCCAATCGTCGAGATGAATGGATTGAGCGCGACGCGGACCGGATACTGCCGAAGAAGAGTCCACTCGCTCAATCCGCGCGCGCGCGCGGCCATCACGTACGTCTTCTTCAATTCGTCGAGAAGATTTGCCCGCATGATTCGAATCAACCCCGCGGTACCGGCGGTTCCCAGAACTACGACCGGTATCCAGAGGTGATTCAGCAGGTCCACAACTTTCGCGATACTCCAGGGAGCGTCAATCATGTCAGGGGAGAACAACCCGCCGACGCTCTGGTTGAAGTACCGGAACGCAATATACATCAACACCAGCGCAAGCAGGAAGTTCGGAATCGCGAGTCCGATGAATCCCACAAACGTCGCGATGTAATCTCCGACGGATCTTTGCTTCACGGCGGTGTACACCCCGATCGGCAGCGCGACGACCCACGTGAATACCAGAGTCGTCAGAGAGATCACGAACGTCAAGCCGAGCCGGCTCCAGATCAGATCCGCGACCGGGCGGTTATACCGGAACGATCTGCCGAAATCTCCGCGTAGGATGATCCCCGAGATCCATCTCCAGTACTGAACGTGCACGGGCCGACCGAGCCCATACCGTGCCTGGAGCGCAGCCAAGGCCGCACTGTCGACCGTTTCGCCTTGATCCTCGAGGTTTGCAACAACCGACGTCAAAAAGTCGCCGGGAGGTAGCTGGATTATCACGAACGATACGATCGAAATCACGACCAGCGTCGGGATCATCATCAACGTTCGTTTGATAATGTAACGAACCATCCTTAACTCCTCGTCCGCCCGAGTGACGCACCCGGGTTCAGTTCGAAGGCGATCGCTTCGTGGACTTCGATCGGAGGAAGCTCGATCGAAAGCCACTCCTTGTCGAAGTTGACCTCAAGCCGGCGGCGCGTCGAGAGCGACGCCACCGGTCCGGAGATCCCCCCGGGAATCCGTATCCTGAGTGAAAACCCGGAGATCGGGAAAGCCATCCGCATCGCCCCGCGCATCGCGTGGGTATTCGTCATGTTGACGACGTGCAGACATACGCGCCGATCGTCTCGC
>REEC01000067.1 GCA_007695285.1 Spirochaetaceae bacterium
AGAGGTGGACACGCGTACTGCAGCGGCTTCTCGGTGACGAGTACTGGGTCGTCGACGAGGGGCAGAACGGCCGAACGACCGTGCACGACGATCCGGTCGACGGGCAGAAGAACGGCCTCACGTATCTCGGCCCGTGCCTCGAGAGCCACAAGCCGATCGATGTCGTCGTATTGATGCTCGGCACGAACGATCTCAAACACCGCTTCTCGAAAACCGCCTCCGACATCGCGAAGTCCGCGGGACGGCTGGTTTACACGATTCAGAAGAGCGACTGTGGTCCCGGCGGAGCCGCTCCCGAGGTTCTTCTGCTCGCTCCGCCTCCGGTCGGGAAATTGACGGCGTTCGCCGAGATGTTTGCAGGCGCGACCGAAAAGTCGCGGAAGCTCGGCGCCGCGTACAAGGCGATCGCGGCCGAACGAGGCTGCGCGTTCCTCGACACCGCCGAAGTTATCCGCTCGAGCGACGTCGACGGAATCCACTTCGACGCGGATCAACTGCCGAAACTCGCAGACGCGGTCGCTCGCCGGGTCCGCGAGTTAACCCGCAGTGCCGCGCCGCGCGAGTGAACCCGCGGCCTCTACAACCGTGGTGTGCCGGTGGCAAGTTTCTCGACGATCGTTTTCGGCGTCCCGGGCCAGCCGCGGACCGCTTCGGATCGGACGAACTGTCCGTCGGACACCCGAAACCAGTACGTAGCGCTCCAGAAGATACTGCCGATCCCGGCCAGGCTCACGCGCACCTCAAATACGTCGGTCGGCTCGTGGTCGACATCAATGCGGCCGCGACCGCGCCGGACCGCCAGCAGCTTTCGTACTTGAAAATCGCCCGGTTGAATCGTCCAGAACTGAACCCGGTTTCGTTCGGAAAGCACAAATGGTCGTAATGACCGCTCGATCGATTGAATCCAAGGGTCCTCGTCGCCAAGGTAAAACGTTTCGTTCACCGGTGTTCCGTTACTGCGGCCAACGACTGTGATACTACGTCCGTTACGGCGCGCGGTGTACTCGGTGTCGGCCTCCGGTGCAGCATGGTGCCACGAAAGCGACTCGAGCGACTCGGGATCTACTACGACGGTGTGGACCTCTCCGTCGGAGCTTTCCGAGCGGAGTTCCAGGCGATCGCCTGTTCGTCGTTCGGACGACTCCAGGTACAGAACGCTGTCACCGGTGCGTTCTCGAAAGCGCATCTGTTCACCTCCGTCGGCATGCCCGGTTGTCGTGGCCGAAAGCAAGAGTGCCGTGATGACAGTACGAGTGAGAAAAAGACTTCGTTTACGTCGCATACTCCGTTTAATGTACCCATTTACCACCCGGAATGTGTACCTTACACGCATGGCAGTTTTTTTGCTTTCTGCACTTCTGCTCAGTGGTCTCGTCGCGGGTATGCTCATTTTTGGGGTACGGGTTGTCCGAAAGTCGATCGAACGACTTCCCCCTGCTGACGCACGTCACGCATCCGATCAGTCGCCAACGGTAAGCGTCATTATCCCCGCCCGGAACGAGCAGGCCCGGATTCCGGCGCTTCTCGATAGCCTCACTACGCAGTCGTTGATGCCCATAGAGATAGTTGTTGTCGACGATGAGTCCACGGACCAAACCGCGAAAGTAGCGAAAGAGTACGGTGCCCGCGTCGTGAAGACGCCGCCCCGACCTGCCGGATGGGTCGGCAAGACGTGGGCGTGCCACACCGGAGCTTCGGACGCCTCCGGCGATCTGCTGTTGTTTCTCGACGCCGACGTAGAGATGAACTCAACCGCTCTCGAGCAACTCGTCGTCGCGCACAGATCGAGCGGTGGTGCCGTCTCCGTGCAGCCGTATCACCGGACGACTCGCGCGTATGAGTCGTTCAGTGCGCTTTTTAACGCTCAGGTTGTTACCGCCGTCGGGGTAGGTCCATCGTCGAGAGGCCTTTTCGGCCCGTGCATAATGATCGAAAAAAGCGCGTACTATCGCAGCGGTGGACACGAGTCGGTTCGTAGCTCCGTGCTTGACGATGTTGACCTCGGCAGACGCTGCCTGGCTCACGGAGTGTCCATCCGGAACTACCTCGGTGGGGAAGCGGTTTCGTTTCGCATGTATCCGGATGGTGCTCGGGATTTGTTCAACGGGTGGACCAAGAATTTCCTGCAAGGCGCCGACGCGACCCCGAGCCGCGTCTTGCTCCTCCAGTCGATCTGGATCATCGGTGCGGTCACGGTCGCGGTCCAGGCAGGATTCGCACTCGCGCAATCGTCGTTCGCGCTGCTCGGAGTCTTCCCCGCGCTTTCGATCTACGCTGCGTACGCTGCGCTGCTCGCGCTCGGCGTTCGCACGTACGGGAGCTTTGGTGTTGGTGTCGCGCTGACCTTTCCCTTGCACCTGCTTTTCTTCGGCTCAATCATGGTGCGCGCGTTGTGGTTGCGCGTCACGGGTGGGAGTGTGGAGTGGCGCGGCCGTGCCGTACATCTGTATCCACACGGAGTGCCCAAGCCCCAGAAGTCGGCACGGATTTGATATCGTCATGTCGCCGTGGATTCGGGTCCTGCTCATCGCGTTCAACTGGGTTCTTTTTCACATCGGGAGTGGTTTTGTGACCCACCACATACCGAAGCGTTTTTTTGACCACGATACGTCGCTGTTTCGCACACGAGAGTTCGAAGATGAGGGCCGGTTCTACCGGCGACATCTGCTCATACATCGATGGAAGGATCTGCTTCCCGAAGCCGGTGCCGTGTTCGCAGGTGGATTCGCCAAGCGTTCGTTTCTGGCAGCCGGCCGTGGCGACCGAGAGTATATCGAACGCTTCATCGCCGAGACACGACGCGCCGAACTCACCCACTGGCTTCCGATCGTTCTCTCGGTGACGTTCTTCCTCTGGAATCCGATCGCGATTGCAGTGTGGATGCCGGTCTACGCGGTGCTCACCAATCTGCCTTTTATACTCGTCCAGCGAGCCAACAGACCGCGGCTTCAGCGGCTCGCGGCGAGAAGGTAGTAGCTCACCGGACCGAATCTCCCGACGCGCTTTGCATCAGTACCCCGATCATCTATTATTGCCACCACAGGAGGTCGATCCGATGATTCTACGCCCTGAGGAAATCGACAAAATCCACCGAGAGCTGCAAACGGCCCTCGAGCAGTTGCGATACGACGAAGCGGGAGTACTCGCCGAGTCGCTTTCCAGCAGTCGCGTCGCGCGCGTTCTCCGAGAGGCACCACGCGAGGCGGTCCTGCCGTTCCTTCTCGCGGGCGAGCGCCGGCGCGCGGGCAGGATTCTTGGGCAGCTTCCTCCGGACTTCGCGGCCGAAATTCTCGAAGCGACCGATAGGCCGGGCGGATCCGCGCTCCTCGCAGCGATTCCGCCGGATCACGCGGTCGATATTCTACAAGTTCTCCCGGACGACGTGCGCGACGAGCTGCTCCGAAATGTGGATTCGGCGTTTCGATCGGACGTCGAGACGTTGTCGCAGCACCCCGCGGGTAGCGCGGGTGCTCACATGACGTCACGATTTCTCTCGGTGTCGCTCGAGAACTCGGTCGGCCAAACGCTCGACGCGATCCGGTCGGCGCCGCCGGAACTCGAACGATCGTCGTACATCTACGTGACAAACGGCGACGAAAAACCGGTCGGCGTCGTTTCGCTCCGTGACCTGCTGAGATTTCCACAAACGACATCGCTCGCGCGCGCGATGAACCCGACCGTCGTCGCGGTGCACGTTGACGACGATGCTGCCGACGCGGCGCGATTGCTGCGGAATCGGCGATTCACGATGCTACCGGTTCTCGACTCCGACGGGCGTATCGCCGGAGTGATCACGTTCGACGACGCGATCGATATCCTTTCGGACGACGTCGCGGCACAACTCGCCGGGATGAACGCGGGTTCGCCCGAGGAGTCGTTCTTCACGCCGCCGTTCTCCGCGGTGCGGATGCGCCTGCCGTGGATGGCCGCGAACATTCTGCTGAATCTCGGCGCGGTTGCGGTCATCACCGGATTCGAGGAGACGATCGCGGCGGTCGCGATCCTCGCCGCGTTCCTTCCGATGATCACCGATATGGGCGGAAACGTCGTGATCCAGTCTCTCTCGGTCGCGATCAGATCGATCGCGCTCGGAGAAGTCCGGCTCCGCGATTTCTGGCGGGCGATCCGGAAAGAACTGACGATCGGACTCGTCAACGGCCTTGCGCTTGGGTCGATCTTCACGGTTGTCGCGTTTCTCTGGCAGCGCAACGCGATGATCGGCGCGATAGCCGGAGTCGCGCTCGGCGTGAACGTCCTTGTCGCCGGGGTGATCGGTGGCACGATTCCATTCCTGATCAAGAAGCTTGGGCGCGATCCGGCGATGATGACCGGCCCGATTCTCACGACGATCACGGACATCACCGGCGTCTCGATCTACCTTGGGCTGAGTACGGCTTTTCTATTGGCATGACTCGGCCGTAAGAGTTCAGTCGCAGCGTTCCGTCGGCAGTAGACATCGGACGCAAATTCACACATTCTGTTCCGATACGACGGCCGCTCCTCGGGGGTTTGTATGGTTCAGTGGATCGAGATCGAGACCGAGCTCACCTCGGCGTTTACCGACTTGTTGATGACCATCGTCGCCGTGTACGCGATCGTCCGGTTGATTCGCTTTCGCGCCGCACAAGACCCGCCGCAGC
>REEC01000277.1 GCA_007695285.1 Spirochaetaceae bacterium
CCTTCGCCGGCTGTGACATGCTTGTCGGGCCACAAGGCGAGCAGGGCGAACAGGGCGAACAAGGTCCCGCGAGTGAGGGGCTGTACCTCGTAGACAACGACGGCGTCCGCGTATCTTCCGGTGGCTCGTACTATTTGGGGGAGGTCCTCGAGTTCGCACCAACGTCACTGACGTTCGAGTTGCGGTTCTTGAATTTTCTGGGAGTCGACGTTGAGCTAGTGTCCATCTCCGAAGTTTTCAGTTACGTGATCCGTCCGGATGGCACAATCGAAAAAGTGAACGCAGTGGATGAGATCGACGTCCAGTTCACGAACGGCCAGTCGGTGGCGGATGATTCATTGTCGGACGTGATTGAGTTCAGTTTCGACTATATCCACCCCTTTAATCAAGGTTCGAGCATCGTCCGAAAGCGATACCGGTTCGATATCGGCGTCGGCGAAGATGAGATGTACTTCGATGTCGAGTTGTACGGTCTGTTGACGCAAGAATCGGGATGAATCTCTTCCGCTCATCGCGAAAAAGCCGCGAAACCGACGACAGTATCGACGACCGCGACTCCGAAGCTCCGGACGACGCATCAGTCCCGGATTCCGACGCCGCCGCGGACCCGGATTCCGAGCTGATCGCCGTGCCCGCGCGCTCCGTGCGGACCGACCGTGAGACGTGCGTCGTTATCCGGAGCGAAGACGGCGCGACCGAAAGTCTCTCGGCCGTGGAACTCGGGGTGTTGCGCGCGCTGAGCATACCGTGTGATACCGAACAGCTCGAGGATCGGCTCGCCGAGCAGGGATGGGACAACACCGCGCTCGAAGACGTGCCGGCTCTGGTCGGTGAGTTGCGCGAGCGCGGACTCGTCGTGGAGTTCGTGGACTGGATCAAACGGTACCCCGATGCAGAACCGCGGCCCGCGCCCGGTATCTCCGCGCTCGCCGTGCCGACGAAAGATCGGCCCGAGATGCTCGACCGCGCGCTCGCGGCGTGGATAGAGAACCTTCACGATCGTGCGACGCCTGACATCGTGATCGCCGACGACTCCGATCGGCGTTCCGCGGACGTGCGGGCTGTCGCGGAAAGACACGCCGCGGCGTACGCAGGGCGCGTGTACCTGCTCGACGCGGCGTTCCGCGCGCGGCTCGCCGAGAAGCTGCCCTCCGAAGCGCGTTTTGCGCTCGGCTTTCCGAGTGGTCGAGGCAAAGACGAGGGAGTCGTGCGGACCGGAGTGAACCGGAACACGATTCTGCTCGCGCTCGCCGGGCGCGCGGCGATGAGCGTCGACGACGATGTACTTCCCGTGTACCGCGAGTTTGACGACGCAGACTCCGGCATCGTCGTGAACGCCGACCTCCGGCCGCACGACATCGTCGCCGCGGCCGACCTTTCCGAGTGCGAAAACCTTGGCGTTCGCTCGTCTCGGGACGGCTACGCGCTACACGCCGAGTTACTCGGAAGGTCGTGCCGAGAGGTGATCGGCTCCGGCCACGCGCGGATCGAGTCACCGGTCGACCCGGAGTTCGTCGCGCGGTATTTGTCCGAATCGAGCCGCGTCGCGGTCGTCGCGTCGGGGTACTGGGGAGACCTCGGGACGAGCGCTCCGTTCTACCTGCTCGACGCCCGCGACCGGACCGACGCCGAGGCGTTCGACGAGGATCGATACGAGCAGTGCGCCGAGTCGACCGTGGGAATTCGCGGCGTACCGAAGACGTCTATCGGCGCAGGAAGTTTCGTCGGTGGGCAGGTCTCGTTCGACGCGCGTTCGGTTCTGCCTCCGTTCTCGCCGCGGGGTCGGAATCAGGACGGTCTCTGGAGCGCCTGCCTTTCCGCGCTGCATCCGGCCGGTATCGCGGCGTATCCGTCGATCTCGATCAAACACGCACCCGCCGATGCACGGAAACCCGACCGCGACGCACTTGTCCGGTGGAATCCGCGGGTAAACGATCTGTTGATCCTTCTCGTGAACTCGTTCCGAGCTGGGCTTCGCCCGGGCGACGACGCGTACCGGGTGATCGGCTCGGGGATCGCCGGTCTTGGTTCCGGGCCGCGGGGCGAGTTTCGGGCTTATCTCGCCGAGTTGGTCGCGCACGCGTTCGCCGGACGGATCGCCGCGCTCGAAGCGCAGTACGGTCTGTTCTCCGGCCAACCCGCTGCGTGGGGTGAAGACTGCATCGCCGCGATCGAGTACGCGAGAATTCAGCTCGAGAAGCCCGGCTTCTGGCTGCCCGCCGACGGACCACGCGACGAGGATGAGTTTGCCGGTTTTGTCCGGTCGTTCGGTGACGCGATCTCGGCGTGGCCGGAAGCGTTCGCGGCAGCCAAAGCCGCCGCCGGAGAGCTGCTCGATACTGTACGCGTGACGTGATTTCGGCGATGATGACAGCATCGTGAGTAAGAGTTACATCGTCGATTCGATCCACGCGGGAGTTGCGCGGCTCGAAGATCCGGACGGACGGTTTTTCGAGGTTCCCGCGACGCAGCTTCCCCGTGGCGCGCGCGACGGACACGTCGTGACACCCGTGCCTGCGGACGAGACCGATTCGGGCTCGGTTCGGTTCGCGATCGATCAAGCCGCAACCGAGCAGCGGAAGAAGGTGATCCGCGCGAAACTCGATAAGCTCCGCGGGAGATCGACCCTGTGAAGCGGCTGATTCTTTTTTTCGCCGCAGGCGTCCTTCTCGTCGGGGCGCTTCATGCCGAGTACCTGCGCGTGCACTTCATCGACGTCGGTCAGGGCAGCGCCGTGCTGCTCGAGACGCCGGATGCCCGGGTTCTGGTCGACGCCGGACAGTACGCCGACGCGTACGAGTATCTCACTAAAATCGGAGTCGAGACGCTCGATCTTGCGATCGCGACTCACGCGCACGCGGACCATATCGGCGGGTTCATCCCGATTCTGCGGAATCTGCGTGTCGGTACGATCTGGTACAACGGGCAGACGCATACGACTCGTACGTTTGAGCGCTTCATCGACGCGATGCTCGAGTCCGACGCTGCGTACCACGAGCCCTCGCGCGGCGAGAGCGTCCGGTTCGGTCGGCTTGTGGTCACCGTACTGCACCCTGAAGGCAGCGCCGCAGAGTACGAAGGCCACCTTCACGACAAAAACATCGTCGTCCGTGCGCGGTTCGGCGAGTTCTCGGTTCTGCTGACCGGCGACGCCGAGATCGAGGCCGAGCGCGAGATGATCTCCGTCGGTGTTGCGCTCGCCTCGACGGTTCTCAAGCTCGGGCACCACGGATCGTCGACATCGAGCTCGCCGGAGTTCCTCAAAGCCGTGAACCCCGAGGTCGCGGTGTATCAGGCGGGAAGCGACAACCGATACGGGCATCCGCACGGTGTCGTGATGCGGCGCATCGAAGCGCTCCGCGGTGTTGATCTGTACGGGACTGCCGGCCACGGCACAATCGTCATCGAGACCGATGGTTTGACGTTTACGATCGAGACCGAGTGGTAATCGCGGGATCGTGAAGTCGTCCGAGGATCGAGGTTCTTCCGCGCCTGCCCAAATCGCCCTTTCAGAAATCTGAATCCGGGTTTACACTATCTGTAAATACCAGTCGAGGAGGATTCTCATGTCTCGAAAAGTGGTGACGATCGCCATGGCTCTTTTGGTCGCCTGCGCTGCGTTCGGTCAGATCACGGTCACGCTCGAGGACGTCGATACGGCGATGATCGATCCGGCACGCGTCGATCTCTCGGACGCATCGATTCTGTTCCACGGACCCGTCGAGTTCTATGTAACAGGCATTCGCTACGAGGGGCTGACGTACACGGCGGTTCTCGAGTACGACGGCGGTGATACGGTGCGTGTCAGGGTTCCTGAGTATTTTTACGAGGGGCTTCCCTCGTCGATCGATCTCTCAAGAGTAACCGCTGAGTTGATCGAAGACGGCATTCTCCTGAACAACGTCGTGATAGACAACGACCGCTTCAGTGGAATCTTGGCTCCGACCGCCGTCGCGACGCAGCTTGCAGTCCACTCGCTCTGGATGGATGCTGCCGGGGTCGCTCCGGACGCGGTCGTGGTCGATCAACTTGAACGCGAGATCGCGGTCCTGCGAAATGAATTGTCGGAGTCCGAGAGAATGGTTCGGGAGAAGGAACTCGAGATCGCGCGGCTCGCGGGCCGAGCGGTTGTTCATACCGAGCCAACGGATGCCGCGTGGGCGACCGCAAACGATCGGCTCACGCGCGAGCGGCTGTCCGGGTTCGCTGCGGGTACCGCGGCGAGTGGATCGTGGACGACCACCGCGGCGCAGACGACACAGACCGACGCCGCAGAGCTATACGCGAAGTTCGTCGTCCCCGGGTCGCACGGTGCAAATGAGACACTCGTGACGCTCGAGGCACGCGCGACGGGGTCCGGTTGGCGAGGGTACGGTGTGCATTTCCTCGCGTCCGGCTCGACGAGGCCGTGGTTGTACGGCTATGGCCGCTCGTATCTTGTCTGGGTGACGCGGGACCCCGAAAGGTACCAAACCGACGCGACGTACGTTCAGTTATACCGATCGAGTTCCGATGTCGATATGGTTCTCGTCGCCTCCAAGATGGTTCCTGAGTCGATCGGTTCCAACAATCGTGTTCAGGTTCACGCCGACCGTACAACTAATGAGCTGACAGTCACGATGAACGGCAGGCACCTGTTTTCGTTCAACGACCGAGGTTTTCTCCGATCGGGCACAAACGTCGCGTTGCGCGCTTTGGGCAGCATCACGTTTACCGGGTTACGCGTTTCCGAGTGACCTCCAGTTTTCCGGGGGCGGCCTTCCGGGGGCGTGGGACGCCCCCGGTTTTGCCGTGACGGCCCGAAAATCAGTTTCTGAAGCTGTGGATCGGCGCCGGGATGCGGCCACCACGAGCGATGAAGCCTTCGCTGCTGAACCGATGAGTCGAAAGGACCGGCGCGCCGCCCAAAAGACCGCCGAACTCCGCCCAGTCGCCCGGGTTCTTCCCGGGCACCGGGATGATCCTGACGGCGGTTGTTTTGTTGTTCACCATGCCGATCGCCATCTCGTCGGCGATGATCGCGGATATCGTCGATTCGCTCGCGTCGCCGGGAATCGCGACCATGTCGAGACCGACCGAACAGACGCACGTCATCGCCTCGAGTTTGTCGAGCGTGAGCGCACCCGAGCGAACCGCGGCGACCATTCCCTCGTCCTCCGACACCGGGATGAACGCCCCCGACATCCCGCCGACGTGTGTTGACGCCATCACTCCGCCTTTCTTGATCATGTCGGTCAACAGCGCCAACGCGGCGGTCGTGCCGTGCGTCCCGGCAATCTCCAGGCCGAGTTTCTCGAGGATTCGCGCAACGGAGTCCCCGACTTCTGGAGTCGGGGCGAGCGAGAGGTCGAGAATTCCGAACGGTACGCCGAGTCGCCGCGCGGCCTCCTCTCCAACGATCTGCCCCATCCGCGTGATCTTGAACGCGGTTTTTTTGATCACCTCGGCGACCTCGTCGAATCCGCTTGCGTGCATCGAATCGAGCGCCGCCGTTACGACGCCTGGCCCCGAGACCCCGACGTTGAGCACCGCGTCGGGCTCGCCGGGGCCGTGAAACGCCCCCGCCATAAACGGATTGTCCTCGGGCGCGTTGCAGAACACGACCAATTTGGCGCACGCGATCCCGTCGCGACCGGCCGTGAGCTCCGCGGCTTTTTTGATTATGCGGCCCATCTCGCGTACGGCGTCCATGTTGATCCCACTTCTTGTGCTCGCGACGTTGACCGAGCCGCAGACGCGCTCGGTGTTCGCAAGAGCTTCGGGAATCGACGCGATGAGGCGTCGGTCGCCGACCGTGTATCCTTTCTGGACCAACGCAGAAAAACCGCCGACAAAGTCAATTCCGAGTTCCTTGGCTACTTCATCGAGAGTCGTCGCGTACGGCGTGTAATCCTCGTCGTCGGACGCCGCGGCGACCAGCGCGATCGGCGTAACCGAGACGCGTTTATTGATGATCGGGACACCGTACTCGGTTTCGATCTCCCTTCCAACCGCGACCAATCGACCTGCGATCCGGAGCAGCTTTTCGCGCATCCGCCTGCGAGTTTTCTCCCCCGACGAATCAGCGCAGTCGAGAAGCGAAATACCGAGCGTGATCGCGCGCACGTCGAGCTTGTGACGGAGGAACATATCGACCGTCTCTTTGATTTCGAATGGTGAGAACAACATCGTTCCACCTACAGCCGGTGCATCGCGGAGAAGACCCGCTCGTGCATCATACTGATCGAGACGTCAAGCGTATCACCGAGCGCGGCGAGCTCTTCCTTCACTGCTGCCAGTGGCTTTGCGCTTCCGGCAAGATCGACCATCATCATCATGACGAAGTTGCCCGAGAGCACAGTCTGGCTGATGTCCTCGATATTGATCGAACGTTCGGCGAGAAATGCGCTGACCTTTGCGATGATGCCGACTTTGTCGGTGCCGACTACCGTGACTATTGCGTTCAGAATACTGCCTCCGATACGTGGTTATTTTTTTTTCTCAATCGATTAATGGTTGATCAACGGCTACCGGTCATCGGTCGCGAGCGCCCGGCGAATCCTCGCGACCGCCTCGGCGATCTCCGCGTCGCCGTGGTGGCGGTTCGCGACCAGACGAAAATGAGTCGGCGCTCGGTCGCTCGCGAGCAGACCCGCCGTCGCGAGCCGAGCGAGGAGTTCGTCGGTGTCCAGCCCGGTTCCGGTGTGATCGACGTACACCATGTTCGTCTGGACCGACTCCATCTCGACCGACAGACCGGGAATCGTCGCGATCTCTTCGGCGAGCCTGCGCGCGCGTCGGTGGTCCTCGGCGAGCCTCTCGATCATCGTTTGCAGAGCGACGATTCCACACGCGGCAAGGATACCGGCTTGTCTCATCGCGCCGCCGAGACGCTTCCGGACGAGCCGCGCTTGTTCGATGAACGCCGCGGTACCGGCGATGATCGAGCCGACCGGGCAGCTCAGGCCTTTCGAGAGGCAGAACATCACCGAGTCGACGTGTTCGGTGAACGCGGCCGCGGGCAGGCCCGACGCGATCGCGGCGTCGAAGATGCGCGCGCCGTCGAGGTGGACCGCGAGTCCGCGCTCGTGCGCGACCGCCGCGAGCCGATTCTGGAGCTCGACCGGGACGATACGACCGCCGCTCCGGTTGTGCGTGTTCTCGAGGCACAGTACACGAGGAACCGGGAAGTGTTGGTCGCGCTTTCGGACCGCGGCGGCGACCTGCTCGGGGTCGAGTCTGCCGCCCCGACTCGGCACGGTCCGCGGCATCAAGCCGGCGACGCTCGCGATTCCACCCGCCTCGTAGTAGTACACGTGCGACTCCGAGTCGACGATCACTTCGTCACCGGGCTTAGCGTGTACCATCAGCGACACAAGGTTCCCCATCGTGCCGCTTGGCACAAACAACGCGGCTTCCTTCCCGATTTTTTCGGCCGCCAGTTCTTCGAGCCGGTTGACCGTCGGATCCGCGCGCAGCATGTCGTCTCCGAGCGGCGCGGATCTCATCGCGTCGTACATCTGCTCGGTCGGGAGCGTCTGGGTATCGCTGCTCATGTTTATCGGTGTCATTTGGCCTCTCCGTTCCGGCGATTATACGCGGAATTCTCATCCCCAGAAAGCCGTTCGACGCAAAACGTACCCGACCGCGTTCGCGTCGTGGCGGCGAGTCTCCATTTCTGGCGGGGTAGCCGGAGCGGGAACGCGTCGGTAAAATGCACCGAATGACGCACTTTTTGACGAAATCCGCGGATCAGATTACGGAACAGGCCGCGTGAATATATTCTCCCTGACCGACGTCGCGTACGTAGTCGCCGGTGGAACTCTGTTCGAGGACGTCACGGTCGGCATCGAGAGCGGCGAGAAAATCGGGCTTGTCGGCCGAAACGGGTCCGGCAAGTCGACTTTTTTGCGTCTTCTGACCGGCGAAACCGAGCCCGATGCCGGAACGGTCGTTCGCGCGCGCGATCTGCACATCGCCACTCTCGCGCAAAACCCACAAGTCGTGCCGGGAGCGACGATCGACGACTACGTCTCGGCCGATTCGGACTCTCACGCGGGGATTCTCCGCCCGTATCAGGCGATCTGCGATCAACTCGGTCTGACCGACACGACCCTCGCGCTCGAGACATTGTCGGGTGGAATGCTGAAAAAGGCCGCGATCGCCCGGTGCCTCGCGCACGCGAGCGACTTCATGATCCTCGACGAGCCGACGAACCATCTCGACATCGACACCGTGACCTGGCTCGAGCAGCGGCTCTCGGCGTGCGCGCAGGGTTTTGTGCTCGTGACGCACGACCGCTACATTCTCGACGCGGTGTGCGACACGATTCTCGAGATCGACCGGGGGCGCGTTTACCGATACCCGGGCAACTACTCGACGTACCTCGAGCGAAAACAGGAGCGGCAGGCTCGGCTCGAGAGCGCCGAGAATCGACGGGTTTCGATCCTGCGGACCGAACTCGAGTGGCTCAAAAGGGGAGCCCGCGCGCGGACCGGGAAGGACAAGGGGCGAAAGGAGCGCGTCGCGGCGCTGCTCGACGGCGGACTCGAGTCGGAAGCGACCGTGCAGAAGCTACCGTCGGCGCAGCGGCGGCTCGGCAAAAAGGCTCTCGAGCTGCACGACATCGCAAAGAGCTACGGCGCCGAACCGGTGATCTCCGGTTTCTCGTACCGGTTCACACCCGGCGAGAAGGTCGGCATCATCGGACCGAACGGTTCGGGAAAATCGACTTTCCTCGACGTGATCGCGGGCCGGACCGAACCCGACCGCGGGACCGTCGAGCGAGGCGAAACGACGGCGTTTGTCTACTTCGATCAGACCGGAAGCCGCGTCGACACGCAGATGACCGTGCTCGAGTACATGAAGGACGAGGCCGAGCGCATCCGGGTCAACGCCGAGACGACGCTCACGGCCGAACAGTTCCTCGAACGGTTTCTCTTCCCACGCGCGATGTTCTCGCAGCCGCTCGCGAAGCTCTCGGGTGGCGAGTTCCGCCGGCTTACGCTCGTCCGGCTGCTCGCGACGGCGCCGAACTTCCTGCTGCTCGACGAGCCGACGAACGATCTCGACATCGATACGCTGCGCGTGTTCGAGCAGTACCTCGAAGAGTTCGACGGCTGTGCGCTCATCGTCTCTCACGATCGCGCTCTGCTCGACCGGTTAACCGATTCGCTTTTCGTGTTCAACGGCGACGGATCGATCGTCTCGTTTGTCGGCAACTACGAGGCGTACCGCTCCTCGCGCGATCGCGCCTCAACGCGTCGCAAGGCGCCAAGCAAGAAGCCGCAGACGGCCGCCGCTTTCGAGCGCAGCGACGCGCGCTCGGGCGACCGCTCGTTGCGGCGCGGGTTGTCGTTTCGTGAACAGCGCGAGTACGAGCAGCTTCCCGATGAGCTCGAGCTGATAGAGAACGAGCTCAAGGAACTCGAGTCCTTCTTTGCCGACGCAGCGCTCGACCCCGACACTCTGGCCGGAAAGACGCGACGGTATCACGAGCTCCGCGATACCGTCGAGAAAAAGACCAAACGCTGGGAAGAGCTCGCCGAGCGCGCCGACGGGTAGCCGTTACGCCGCGGTGACCTCGGCGAGGAATCGTCTCAGCGCCGCGTTGCACGCGTCCGGGTTGTCCTGGTTCAGGATATGGTGCGCATTCTCGATCAACTGGAGTTGCGTCTCGGGAAGGCGCTCGTGCCACTTCTCCGACATTTTCCGGATGAAGCGCATGTCGTGATCTCCGTACATGATCAACGTCGGATGCGGCGGTGGAGCCGGAAGCCCGGTCGCGAGGTCGCGGATCATGTCGTTAATGAGGTGCGTCACGGCTTTCTTGCCGGTGCGTTCGATCGTCTCACCGAGGTACTCCTTCGTGTGTTGAGTTAGCGCCTTGTGCTCACCGAATTTCTTTTTCAAAAAGGCCATCGGATACGGTTTCATCATGATCGAGACGATTGGGATCAGAGCCTTGGTTATCGCGGGGTAGTTCGGGTACAACGAAGCTCCGCTGATCTGCACGGCCGCGGTCACGCGGTCAGGGTACTTCGCCATCAGGTGCTGGCCGACCGTCGTTCCGAGCGATACACCGACGGCAACCGCTTTGTGAATGCCGAGCTCGTCGAGGATCGCGACGATGAACTCCGCGGCCGTCGGAGAGAACGCAAGCGACTCGTCGATCGGCGTCGAATCGCCGTGAAACGGCATGTCCCAGACGATTACACGATACGTGTCGCTCAAAGCCGCGATCTGCGGTTCGAACGTACGGTGATCCATCGCGACGCCGTGAGAAAACACGACAGCCGGCGCGTTCTCCGGTCCGTGAACCTCGTAGTACACCGTTCCCACATCGTTTTTCAGTAACATCAATTCCCTCCCGGTCTGTTATTAATCAACGCGTGCCGAATGAAGTCGTAGTACGTGCGGATGAACTCTTCGGCCGCGTTTTTCTCGTGTAGCGGAAACGCCCTCGGGAGTGCTTCCCCGAGAATCATGAGTAACCGGACCGTGTGCTCGATGTTCACACGGCGCAGTTCGCCCGACTCGATGCCGTCAACCAGAATGCGCTCGAGAATCGCGATCCCGTGTGTCTTGCGGTACTGGATTATCTCCTTCCAGACGTGTGGTGTCTCCATCATGTCTTTGTAGAAACTCATCGAGTACTTTTCGTACTGCTCGAGGTTGTACGCGAATACCTCCTCCAGCCGGGCGATCGATCCGGTCATCGTCTCAAGCCGACGCCTCATACCCTCGTAGTGTTCATCGGTGATCTCTTCTACGCACCGGATGAATAACTCCTCTTTCGAGCCGGCGTACGCGTACAGCGTCACTTTGCTGATTCCGGCCGCCTCGGCGATCTGTTCGACCGAGACGGTCCGATATCCGTGCGCGATGAAGAGCTCCTTCGCGCGTTCGATCAACCGTCTTTTCTTCGTCGTAGTTCGCGCGTGCATAACACTGTTCCTTATCGTCGTGTTCGCGGTTTGCCTTCTTAACTAATGTACTTAAATCGTTTAAAAGTAAAGTAACATGCGCTCGGCCCGGCGTCAAGCATCGCGCCGACAAAAGATGGTCGATTTTTTCGATTTTTTGACTTGCAAAATTGGAATAGACCAGTTATAATTGGACTATATCAAGCATCGAAATGTGATCCAAAATGGCCGCGCCGGGAGGCACACGGTGGAGTGGAAAATTGGTATCGATAGAACGCGCGATGTCCCGGTGTATCGGCAGATCATCGAGAGAGTGACGCGCGTCGTGCAGAGCCGTGAGCTCAAGCCGGGCGACCGGTTGCCGACCGAACGCGAACTCGCCGAAGAGATCGGTGTCGCGCGCGGGACGATCGCGAAGGCGTACGAAGAACTCGAGCGCGACGGAATCGTCGATGTGATCCGTGGCAGCGGCACGTACATCGCCGGGACCGCCGGCAGGAGCGCGGCCGGCCGTAAAGAACGCGCGATGGAGCTGATCGAGTCGATGATCGGCGGGCTTCTCGAACTCAATTTCTCGCTCTCCGAGATCCGCTCGTACGTTCTGGTGAAGCTTCTTGAGAAGGAAGAACAGCTCAAGGAGTTCAACCTCGCGGGCATCGACTGCAATCCCGAGGCGATGGCGATCTACGAGAATCAGCTGTTATACGTCTCGCGCTCGTGGATGCACAAGTTCCTGCTGCCGGACCTCAAGAAGCACCCGAATCCCGAGTCTCTGTTGGCGGGATTCGACCTCATCCTCACGACGTCGACGCATTACCGCGAGGTGCTCGGTCTGATCCCGGGGCTCAAAGCGAAGGTGTTTCAAGCTGCGGTCGCTCCGAGCCCGGATACGATCGCGTCGCTCGCGACGCTCGGAAGTACGAGCCGAATCGCCGTGTTAACGATCAGCCCACGCTTCGGCGAAATAATTCTCCGCAAGCTGCACGAGCTTCAGCTGACGCCGAACGTCGTCAAACACGCGCTCGTGAGCGACAAACCTGACCTGCTCGAGTTTCTCGCCGACGTCGACGGTGTGATCATTCCACCCGGAGTCTCGTTGGAGCAGCTTCCGAACCATCGTTCCGCGCTGCCTCGGTTCAAGGAACGCTCCGGGTGGTTCCTCGAGTTCACACACCAGATCGAGCGGGGATCGTTGATCTACCTCGAGGAACGGATCTCCGAGCTCTTGACCCGGTAGGAGGGTAGGATGGATCGGCCCGTAATCGTTCTTGGCGTGATCGGCAGCGACTGCCACGCCGTCGGCAACAAAATACTCGAAGCGGTCTTCACCGAAAAAGGGTTCGAGGTCGTGAATCTCGGCGTGATGGTGAGTCCCGATGAGTTCATCGACGCCGCGCTCGAGACCGGAGCGCGCGCGATTCTCGTTTCGTCGTTGTACGGACACGGCGAGATCGACTGCGCGGGGTTCCGCGAACGGTGTGTCGAACGGGGGCTCGGAGATATCGTGCTATACGTCGGCGGAAACCTCGTGATCGGCAAACACGACGCGAGCGAGGTGGAGACCCTTTACCGATCGATGGGGTTCGACCGCGTCTTTGGCCCGGATGCCGATCTCGATCAGGTCGCCGAGCTGTTGCGCGGCGATCTCGAGACGGCTGTCGTGGTTGGTGCAGAATGAACTTGATCGCGGTCGACATCGGCTCGACGTGGACCAAGGCTGCCCTTTTTGCGCGTGAAGAGGAGCGTGTCGTGTGTCGACGCAGGAGCGCCGTGCCGACGACGACCGGGAAGCTGAGCGACGGTTTCGACGCGGTCGTCGAGGACGTCCGGACCGGCGTCGACGGACCGTGCCCGCCGATCGTGTGCTCGTCTTCGGCGAAGGGTGGCCTCGCTGTCGCAGCGGTCGGGATCGTGCCGGATCTCACGCTGAAGATGGCGCACCGAACCGCCCTGTCGGCCGGAGCGCGGATCGAGGCGGTTTTCTCGTACGAGCTCACTTCGGCCGACCGAGCCGCGCTCGAGACACTTGCGCCCGACATCATCCTGTTCACCGGCGGAACCGACGGCGGAAACACCGAGTTCATCAAAAAGAACGTCGCGGTCCTGCGTGAGCTCACGATCAGGCCGCACATCGTGTTCGCGGGCAACAGGACGATGGCCGATTTTGTGTCTCGCGAACTCTCGGACTTTCCGGTGGTCGTCGCCGAGAACATCCTGCCCGACCTGAACACGCCGAACCCGGAGCCCGCGCGTGCGGCGATCCGCGAGATCTTCATTGGCTCGATCACGCACGGCAAGGGACTCGACGACGTCTCCCGGCGGACGACCGGTCCGGTGCTCCCGACGCCGCTCGTCGTGTACGAGTACGTGAAGATCATCTCGGAGACCGTCCCGGGCCGGCGCGAGTTCTGCTTGGTCGACATCGGCGGCGCGACGACCGACGTATACTCGACCGGCGGGGCCGGGGGGCTGTTCGGCGGCGCATCATCCGGCGCGCCGCCGGTCGTGCTCAAAGGGCCACCCGAGCCGGCGATCCGCCGCACCGTCGAAGGTGACCTCGGCATGCGCGTGAGCGCGGCGGCCGTGCTCGCCGCGCGCGAAGGATTTCTGCGACCGCTGTGCTCCGACGACGACGACTGGACCGCGTTCTGCGCGTACGCGCGTTCGCTTCCGGATCGGCCGGATTTCGTCACCAGCGGCGATCCCGAAGCGCGGTGGGACCGGATGCTCGCCGCGGCGTGCCTTACCGGTGCAATCGAGCGCCACGCGGGCCGCGCTCAAACGGTGTATACGTCCGACGGCGCGGTCACGCTTCAGAGTGGAATCAACCTGCAGGGAACCGAGTTACTGCTCCTATCCGGCGGATTCCTTTCCTCCGTAGAGATGCCGCCGTTTATTCCGCTCATGCGGTGCGAACGTCTCGACTCGACCGGACGCGCGATTCTGCTGCCCGCTTCGTGGCAGATTCACCGAGACGCGGAAAACACTCTGACTCTCTTTGCCGGCGCCGCGCGGGTGTGGCCCGAACACGCCGCGCTCAGCGCACCGGCTTCTCGATACGCGGAGGTTGTATGAAGTTCACCGATACGCTGCTTGACCCTACTGAGTTTCTGAAGACGCAGGAGAACGTGCGCGCGTCGTGGCCGACCGGGCGCGACGTCGAGTTTCGTGAAGCCGTCGAGTTTCACCGCGCGCAGGCACCGAGCAAAAACATGGCCGTCGTGCTCGACGAGGCCGAGACCGCCGGCCGCGTCTTGATCCAACCACGCGCCGGAGTCGCGCTTCTCTCGGAGCACATCCGGCTTCTGAAGTATCTCGAGCAGTCGTGCGATCTGCTTCCGACGACGATCGACGCGTACACGCGGCAGAATCGATACGACGAGGCCGAGAAGGGGATCGCACGATCGGTCGAGGCCGGGCACAGCCTCTTGAACGGCTTCCCCGCGGTCAACCACGGGCTCGCCGCGTGCCGCCGCGTCGTCGAAGAACTCGAGAAACCCGTTCAGATCCGCCACGGAACGCCCGATGCGCGGCTGCTCGCGGAGATCACTCTCGCGGCCGGGTTCACGTCGTACGAGGGCGGGGGGATCTCGTACAACATCCCGTACACCAAAAAGGTGCCGCTCGAGGACTCGCTGCGCGACTGGCAGTACGTCGACCGGTTGGTCGGGATGTACGAGCAGGAGGGAGTCCGGATCAACCGCGAGCCGTTCGGGCCGCTTTCGGGAACTCTTATTCCGCCGTGCATCGGGCACACGATCGCGGTGATCGAGGGGATTCTCGCTCTGCAGCAAGGCGTGAGGTCGATCACGCTCGGGTACGGCCAGGCCGGCAACTACGTGCAGGACGTCGCCGCGATGGTATCGCTGCGCGAGCTCGGGCACGAGTTCTTTGCCGAAGCGGGTTTTTCCGATTACGCGTTGACGACGGTTTTTCACCAGTGGATGGGCGGATTTCCCGAAAGCGAAGCGCGCGCATTTGGCGTCATTTCGTGGGGTGCCGCGGCCGCGGCGATGGCGCGCGCGACGAAGGTGATCGTCAAAACTCCACACGAGGCGATGGGGATCCCGACGATGGAGGCGAACAAACAAGGACTCGACGCGACGCGCCAGGTCATCAGCATGCTCGCCGATCAGCCGCCGCTCGACACACCCGGCGTTCGCGCCGAGGCCGAGAGAATCAAGGCGGAGGTCCGGTCGCTGATGCGCCGCGTGTACGAACTCGGAGAAGGCAGTCTTCTCGACGGAAGCGTGCGCGCGTTCGAGGCCGGGGTGATCGACGTGCCGTTTGCGCCGAGCGTCCACAACCGAGGCAAGATCCTTCCGGTGCGCGATAACGAGGGCGCGGTTCGCATCTTTGAGCCGGGGAACGTTCCGATTCCCGAAGACGTGATGGAGTTTCACCGCGCGTGCATCGCCGAGCGGGCGAAACGCGAAAACCGGCCGCCGTGTTTTCAGATGGTGATCGACGATATCTACGCGATCAGCAAGGGGAACCTCGTGGGGCGCCCACGATGAAAATCGTCCGGACGATCTACACCGCGGGGTACGCGGGTTTCTTCTTCGACGATCAACGCGCGATCAAGACCGGTGCGCTGCACGACGGCTTTGTGTACCGCGGCGAGCCGGTCACGCCGGAGTTCACCGCGATCAGGCAGGCCGGGCGGTGCATCTCGATCATGCTGCTGCTCGACGACGGACGTGTCGCGCACGGCGACTGCGCGGCGGTGCAGTACTCGGGCGCCGGGGGGCGCGATCCGCTGTTTCTGCCGGAGCGCTACATCCCGTTTCTCGAGCGACACGTGACGCCGCTGTTGATCGGGCGGTCGGTCGACGAGTTCCTCCCGAACGCACGGTTCTTCGACAACCTGCAGGTCGACGGGCGCCGGATCCACACGGCGCTGCGTTACGGCCTCTCGCAGGCATTGCTTCACGCGACTTCACTCGTGAACGACTGCACGATGACCGAGACCGTTTGTCGCGAGTTCGAGTTGCCGCTGATCCTCGAGCCGATTCCATTGTTCGCGCAGTCGGGCGACGACCGCTACACGGGCGTCGACAAGATGATCCTGAAGAACGCCGACGTTCTGCCGCACGGCCTTATCAACTCGATCGACACCAAACTCGGTCGGAGCGGCGAAAAACTCATCGAGTACATCCGGTGGCTCGCCGCGCGCATCGAAGCGGTGCGGCTGGACCCGGAGTACGTCCCGGATCTGCATATCGACGTGTACGGTACGATCGGTATGATCTTCGACCACCGGATCGAGCGCATCGTCGAGTATCTCGCGGGCCTCGCCGAAAACGCGTTCCCGCACCGACTGTACATCGAAGGTCCGATCGACATGGGCGAGAAACCCGCGCAGATAGCAGCTCTCGGCGAAATCCGAAACGGTCTCGCGCGGAAAAACAGCACGGTCAGGATCGTCGCCGATGAGTGGTGCAATACTCTCTCCGATATCATGGAGTTCACCGACGCGCAGTGTTGCGACATGGTACAGGTCAAGACGCCCGATCTCGGCGGAGTCCACACCGTCGTCGAGGCGATCCGGTACTGCACGCGTTTCGACGTCGAGGCGTACCAAGGTGGAACGTGCAACGAGACCGACACGAGCGCGCGCGTATGCGTGCACCTCGCGTTGGCCGCGCGGCCGATGAGGATGCTCGTGAAGCCCGGTATGGGCTTCGATGAGGGAATGGTCGTCGTGTACAATGAAATGATGCGGACTCTGGCGCTCCTGGAGGCGAAGCGATGAGAAAGTTCACGATTCTGAGTCCGACCGCGATTCTCGGGTACGGATTTCCTGTGAAGTCGTTCGAGAACGGCCTGGCGTATGAACCCGATTTGATCGCGGTCGACGCGGGTTCGACCGACCCCGGACCGTACTACCTCGGCATCGGTAAGTCGTTCACCGACCGGTCCGGAGTCATGAGGGATCTGCGCATCATCCTGACCGCGGCGATTTCGAGGAAGATCCCGGTCGTGATCGGGACGGCCGGCGGGTGCGGAGCGCTTCCGCACGTGACCTGGACGCGCGAGATCATCGAGCAGATCGCACACGAACACGGCCTGTCGTTTAAACTCGCGGTCGTACCGAGCGACGTGCCGCGCGAATTCGTGCTCGAGAAGATCGCCGCGGGCCGGATATCACCGCTTGAAAACGACGCGGAGCTCACGCCGGAAGTCGTCGAGCAGACGAGCCACATCGTCGCGCAGATCGGCGTCGAGTCGCTGCAAAAAGCGCTCGAACTCGGAGCGGACGTCGTTCTCGCCGGACGAGCGTACGATCCGTCGGTGTTCGCGGCGCTTCCGATCGCGCGCGGATTTGACCGCGGGTTGGCGTTACACCTCGGGAAGATCCTCGAGTGCGCGGCGATCGCCGCGACGCCCGGATCCGGCTCCGACAGCGTTATCGGGATACTCCGGGACGAGTCGTTCGATCTTGTCCCGTTGAGCGACGACCGCGTCTTCACGCGTCAGTCGACCGCTGCGCATTCGCTGTACGAGAAGTCTGACCCGTACCGATTGCCCGGTCCCGGTGGGACGCTCGACCTCACCGAGTGTGTGTTCACCGAGACCGGTGACGGGCGCGTCGAGGTGCGCGGCACGCGCTTCGTGCCGGCCGCCGTGAATACCGTCAAACTCGAAGGCGCCCGCTGTGTCGGCTTCCGGACAATCAGCATCGCAGGAGTCCGCGACCCGATCATGATCTCGCAGATCGACGAGATCCTCGCGACGGTGCGCGAGCGGACCGAGATGATTCTCGAGCGCGAGAAGATCGACGCGCGCTTTTTTTTCCACGTCTACGGCCGCGACGGCGTGATGGGCGCTCTTGAGCCCGACCGGACGTTTGTTCCGATCGAGATCGGGATCGTGATCGACGTGATCGCACCGACTCAGCTCGAAGCCGACACCGTGTGTTCGGTAACGCGGTCCACGCTTTTACACTACGGGTATCCCGGCAGGATCTCGACCGCCGGCAACCTGGCGTTCCCGTTTTCACCGTCGGATCTCGCGGCGGGGCCGGTCTTCGAGTTCTCGGTGTACCATCTGCTGGAGATCGACGCCGATGAGATCGAACGACTGTTCCCGGTCGAAATTGTGAACGTGAACCACGAACAAGGGGCATCGTCATGAGCGCACGACGGGCAAACAAGAAACTGGTCGAGATGGCGAAGGTCATTCGCTCGAAGAACTCAGGACCGTTCAAGCTCACGCTCGACATCATTTTTGACTCGGCGGACGAGTACCGGTCGATCAAAGCTTCCGGGCAGGTGACGCGCGAGCTCATCGCGGGTTTATACGGGATCGAGACCGCGCTCATCGCCGAGATCATTTTTTTCGACCCGGCGTCGGCGATCAAGGTCGTGCTGCCGCGGCCGGTCGTCTCCGGCGGCCCCGGCGACACCGACGTGTACGGGGCGCAGCAGCACGCGCCGTTGCTCGCGTTGTCGTTCGAGATCGAAGAGGAGTGAGTTGTGCCGAACATCCTGAAAGAGACTTTGATCTACGCGGTGTACTACGCGCCGCGCGGACGCCGGCGAATGTACAGCCTCGCGCGCGACCTCTCGCAGCGGCATCTGTACCCGAGCGATCTGCTGATCGGCGTGATCGGAGCGGAAGGAGCCGGCAAGTCGATGCTGATCCGCGGGCTTTTCCCGGGGCTCGAGCTCACGAACGACGATGCGGGCGTGAACAGGCGGTCGACGCCGCTCTACGAGCTCGATGAAAACGACTTTTTTGCGGCGCACACGTTTCACATCGACGTGCGGTACGAATCGGCGTTCCACCAGATGTTCGAGATCGCCGAGGCCGTGAACAAGGCGATCGAAGCCGAACGCAGGGTCGTCGTCGAACACTTCGATCTTTTGTACCCGTACCTCGGGTACAACGCCGCGATCCTTTTTGCGATCGGCGAGGAGGTCATCGTATCACGACCAAACTTCTTCGGACCGTTTCCTGCGGCGCTGAAGAAAGTATCTGACGCTACGATTCAGTACAGGAAGATGGCGCACTCGGCCGAAGACCTCGTGAGTCTCATCCTCGACCGCGAGTACGGATTCAAGCGCCCCGTCCTTCACTCCGACGTCAAACACGGTTTTGTGATCAACTTCACCGAGGAGCCCGATATCGACCTGCGCGAGCTCGACAAACGCATCAAGGCGCTGATCGAGGCCGACTTGCCGGTCGCGTACGTCGACGAAAATCACCTCCGGATCGGAGAGATGGTGATGGAGTGCACCGGACCACGCGTTCACGTGAAATCGACCGGGCAGATCGAAAACTTTCGGCTGGTGCGGCGCTTCCGCTACGATCACGAGACCAAAGAGTACATGCTGATCGGGACGGTCGGAGGAGAAAACGCGGCCGGTTTCGACGAGATTCTCTCTTTGGTGCAGGACGATGCCGATGAGTAGCGGCGACCGGCAGCCTGCGGGTTCACACGTCCGGACCATTCCCGGTGAGGCCGTCTACCGCGAGCTGTACGCCGGGATCCGGGAGATGAACGTCGTGCTCCCGGCCGATGTGCTCGCCGCGCTGACCGCCGCGCGCGCACATGACCGCGCGGAATCGCGCGCACCGGGCGTCGCGCCGGGTGCCGCGCCGGGTGCAGCGTGTTTTGAGCTCGACTCGATCATCGAGAACGCACAGATCGCGCGTTCCGAGAATTTGCCGATGTGCCAGGACACCGGGCTTGTTCTCGTTTTTGTCGAGCAGGGGCACGACGTCCGGGTGGCCGGCGATCCGCTCGATGTAGTGATCCGCCGAGCGATCGGCGACGCGTATCACGACGGGAAGTTCCGCGCGTCGGTTGTTGGCGATCCGCTGAACGGTCGAAAAAACACCGGCACAAACCTTCCTCCCGTGATCTACTTCGACGCGGTGCCGGGGTCGGGACTGACGATCTCGTGCCTCTCGAAAGGGTTCGGAAGCGAAAACTACTCGCGGACGTTCATGCTCAAACCGACGCAAACCAAAGACGCGGTGATCGAAGCCGTGCTCGAGACGATGAAGGCGGCCGGTGGAAACTGCTGTCCGCCGGTGATTCTCGGAATCGGTATCGGCGGCACGATGGACTGGGCCGCCAAGATCTCGAAAAAAGCGTTGCTCCGCGATCTCACCGATCACCACCCCGATCCGTTCTACCGCGAGCTCGAGGCCGAGATTCTCGCCGCGGTGAACGCGCTCGGGATCGGCGCGGGTGGACTCGGCGGTCCGAGCACCGCTCTCGGCGTGCATATCGAGACGTACCCGACGCATATCGCGGGCCTTCCGGTCGCGGTTTCGGTGAACTGCTGGGCCGAGCGAAAGGCGGTAGTAAAATGGTAAAGGATACTCCGGGCACTGCCGGCTCGCCGAGGCAGATCACGGTTCCCGACGATCTCGGGGTATTCGGGAATCTGCGCGCCGGGGAACAGGTTCTTTTGAGCGGCGTGATCCTCACGGCGCGCGATGCGGCGCACGCGCGGCTGTTCAAGCTCATCGAAGCGGGCGAGCCGCTTCCGGTCGAGTTACGCGGCCAAACCGTGTACTACACGGGGCCCACCCCGACACCCGAAGGCCGGATCATCGGCTCGTGCGGTCCAACGACCGCGGGTCGCATGGACGTGTTCACGCCGACGCTGCTGCGTCTCGGTCTGCGCGGCATGATCGGGAAGGGCCCACGATCGCCCGACGTCATCGAGGCAATTCGTGAAACCGGATCCGTGTACTTCTACGCGTTTGGAGGGTGCGGCGCGTTGTACGCAAAAAAAGTCCGGTCGGTCGAAACGGTCGCGTTCGAAGATCTCGGGCCCGAAGCGATCTATCGGCTCGTGATCGCCGAGTTCCCGCTCGTCGTCGCGATCGACACGCACGGCGACGGTATTTTCTGAGTGCGGGCGCGGGAAACGGGTTCTATCCGGGAGTTCTACACGTTTATCGGCTCGTCCGTCTGCGGAAGCCGAATGATGAAACCGATCACGCCGCACAAGACCGAAACGATAATCACGCCGTAACCGAGCCCGAACAGCGTGCTGAACAGCCCGAGCAGGAGCGCGATGCCCGCGGCGAAGAGCGTCTCGACCTGCGACTCAACCGAGAGCGCCGACGCGAGCGACTCCTGGTTCATCCTCTCGCTCACGTAAGCGATGCCCATCGGCTTCCGCGCGTTCTCCGTGACGTAGATCCCGATGTACAATGCGATCGCGACCGCCGGTACACCGAGAACGTACGCGACTCCACTCACGAGACCGAACGAGACGCCGATCATCAGAGTCCGGTTCAAAGGAGTCGCGAGGTTCGAGAATCGGTCCGCGAGCGCCCCCGATCTGCGTGCGGCCGCCGACGTGAGCATGAACAACATCGAGTACACGACGCCCGTGATGATCGCCGTGCGTTCCTGCGCGGCGAGTCCGATCAGAACCGGCAGCCCGACCGCAAACGCCTTCAGGATCGGTTGCAGGTAGTCTTTGCACGCCTTGTAGTACCCGGTATACAGCGCCTGGTTCGAGATCGCTCGGAACGTCGCGGGTCTCTTCATGCTCGTGACGAGCGACCGGAAAACATCCCGAAACTCCTCACGAATCGTTTTTGTGCTCGTGTTTCGTGGGCCGTCGAGCTCGCGCGGATAACTCAGGATGAGCAGCAGGTCGAGCACGTACGGGATGATCGTGAACAGAAATACCGGAGCGTACGATCCGTGCCAAAACACGAGTCCCGCGGCGATCAAAGCCGAGACCGCCGCGCCTCGCTGCGACCACGACCGGGTATGACCGTAATAATGCGTCTTCAGGTGTTGTTGGTTCCTCTTCTTGAGGTAGTCGAAGATCATCGCCTTGTGCGTACCGGTCCGGAACGCGTCGCCAAACGCGTACAGAGCCATCGCGAGGAAGAGCGACCAGTAGTCGCGCGAAAAATAAAACACCAAAAAAGACACAATGTACGCGATAAACGACGCGACCATCGTCTTGCGTCTTCCGAGTGAATCGGCGAGGATCCCCGACGGGATCTCGGTGATGTTGATGAAAACTTCGCGCGCGGCGTACAGCGTGCCGATCTGTAGAAACGACAACCCCTTTTCGAGGAAGAAGAGCATCAGAAACGGCTCGTAGAACCGGAGATCTTTCAGGAAGCCGTACGCGCAGAACTTCGCGTACTGAAGGTTTTTGTCAAATT
>REEC01000059.1 GCA_007695285.1 Spirochaetaceae bacterium
TCCGCCGGTGGAGATCTGTCGTCGTGGTCGCCGTCGCGCTCGTTGCGGTCGGTGCGTTCTCAATCCCGCGCGTCTGGATCGACACGAGCTTTCTGTCCAACTTCTCGCCGGACTCGAATATCGTGCGAACGGATCGTTTCGTGAACGAGAAGTTCGCCGGAACGTCCACGCTCAACATAATTCTCGAGTCGGACGATGCGGACACGTTCAAACGCCCCGCGGTTCTCTCGACGATTGCGAGGCTCCAGAACGAGCTCGAGACCGATCTCGCCGTTGGAGACAGTTTCGCGCTCACCGACTTCATCAAACGAATGCACCAGGTCATGCACGAGGGAGTCGCCGAGTACTACGCGGTTCCGGACTCTCAGGAGCTCATCGCTCAGTACTTGCTGCTCTACGAAATGTCTGCGGATCCCGGCAGCCTCGAGCAGGTCATCGACTACGAGTACAGGAGCGCCAACCTCACGGTCCAGGTAAAGGACGACAGCTCGCAGACTCTCTCGCGCATCATAGCGGTGAGCGAGACCTACCGCGACGAGTTCGCCGCCGTCGGAGTTTCGGTGCAGTACGCGGGGTCAGGGTATCGAGCGCTTGTCTTCTCGGAGCTCATCCTCGACGGGCAGATCCGGAGTCTCGCGCTCTCGCTCGTGATCGTTGTGCTGCTGCTCGCGCTCATGTTCCGGAGCATCGTCATCGGGGTGATCGGTGCGACACCGATCCTGATAACCGCGGTGCTCAACTTCGGAGTCATGGGAGTTCTCGGCATTCCACTCAGCATCTCTACGGCGCTCATCTCGAGCATCGCGGTCGGAATCGGCATCGACTACGCGATCCACATGATCGAGCGGTACAAGGAGTACATGGCCGAACGCGGCAACAAACGCGAGGCGGCCGTGTTGACGATGCACCACAGCGGGCGCGCAATTCTGTACAACGCGCTCGTCGTCGCTTCCGGATTCGCGGTGCTGCTCTTTTCGGTCTTTCCGCCGAACCGTCAGGTGGGAGGACTCGTAGCGCTCAACATGGCGGTGAGTCTCGTTGGAACCGTGACCGTGCTCTTCCTGCTGCTTTATCGCGGGAGCCGGTTCGGCAATCACACCCAGGCATCGAACCTCGATGAGAACGAGGAGGAGGAAACATATGCGTAAGACAAATCGTTTTTTGATCGTGCTGTTTATATTCGCTGCTCTCGCAGTGTTGGGTTTCGCGCAGACGAACCCTACCGGCCTAGAGATCATGACAAACGTGTTCGAGCGTCCGCAACCCGACGATATGGAGGGTTCTCTCACGATGACACTCAAGAACGCGCGTGGCGATCAGCGGGTTCGAACCGTCCGCCAGAACGTGGCGCGGTTCGGTGAGGTCGAGAAGAAGTTGCTTTTTTTCTCGGCTCCCGCCGACGTTCGTGACACGGCGTTCATGAACTGGAGCTACGACGACCCATCGGCGTCCGACGACCAGTGGATCTATCTGCCGGCGCTTCGGCAAGTTAGGCGAATATCGGCGGAAAGGAAAAACGATAACTTCATGGGTTCGGACTTCACGTACGAGGACTTAGGCGAGCGCCATCCCGAGCTCGACTCGCACCGTGTGACCGGCACCGAAACGATCGGTGGTCGAACCGTCTACGTCGTTGAGAGCGTGCTTGCCGGAGGGACGTCGGCCTACGGTCGTACCGTCTCGTGGATAGCGGACGGCATCTGGATCGGATTGCGGCGCGAGTTCTACGACACGGCGGGAAAACACGTGAAAACGCTTGAAATCGAGGAGTATCGAGAGATCGACGGCTTCTGGACGATCAACCGGATGACAATGACCAACGCGGCATCCGGACACTCGACGACGATGGAACTCTCGGATCTTCGGTTCAATACCGGTATCGCCGAGAGCACGTTTACCGAACGGACGATGACAAGGGGGATCCGATGAGACGCTTCGCAGTTCAGCTTCTAGCAGCAGGAATGGCCCTTGCCGTCGCGGTATCGATCCCGGCGCAGGAACCGTCGTTACAAGGCCGGTTGCGACACCAGCTTGGCGTGACCGTGGACGATGCCGAGATCGTCCGCAACGTCGTGACCGCGGAACTCGAGATCGGGTACCGCGCCGGCGGGATCGATCTGCTCATGAACCCGTACATTGAGATCATGAGCGACTCGACGGCGGATTTCGGCGTGCGAGAAGCGTATCTCGACTACTACACCGACCGTGTCGATTTTCGCGTAGGTAAGCAGATCGTTATCTGGGGCAAGGCCGACGGCCTCGCGATCACGGACATCGTCAGTCCGAAGGACTTGAGGAACTTTCTCATTCCCGACTTCCGGGAGCTTCGCCTCGGCGTGATAGCGGCAAATGCGAGTATCTATCTCGGGCCGGCGGTGGTAGAGTTCATCTACGTTCCGGTCTTCACCCCGTCGGTCCTGCCCGCGCCCGGCTCTATCTGGTACACGACACTCGAGACCCCGATCGAGCCAACGATCAACCCGGCCCCGGCAGTCGGTTCGCGGCTCGATGACGGCGAGTTCTACGGCCGTCTGCGGCTGCAGACCGGCGCGGTCGACATCGACATAGCCGGCGGCTACTACTGGACGAACGAGCCGTCGCCGACGATCACGAAGCAGTTTTCCTCGCCGGGCGTACTTTCAGCGCTCACGGTATCACCGGAGCACTACCGCCAGGCTCTCGTCGGAGGCGCGATCAGCTCGTCGGTCGGCCCTTTTATTCTACGCGGCGAATCCGGTTTCTTCACGCCGAAGCGTTTGATCACGACCGACATGGCAAACGTCGACGGCTACGTCGAGAAAAATTATCTCCAGACGCTTGCCGGGGCCGACACGGCGCTCGCCGGCGTCGACCTGTCGGCGCAACTCATGCACCAGTACGTGCTCGAACACGAACAGACGTTGCGGCACGATGAACATACGTGGACCGCGACCTTCCGCGCCCGCACGTCTTTCCTGCGAGAACAGCTCGTCTTTGACGCCTTCACGTACGTCGGGTTCAACGCGCCGGACGCCCTGGTGAAGTTCGGCGCCACGTGGGCACCGGTGGACGCTTTCTCGTTCCGCGCCGAGGCGAATCTCTTCTTTGGCGATGAAGGGCAGTTCGGAGCGTACCGCGGGAACGATCTCGTCGTGATCTCGACGCGTTACAGTTTTTGAGGGCGCCGGCAAGAAAACCGCCGCCGAGGTTCCTGTCCTTTTCTCGCGGCGCGCACGTACCGGCCCGGAACTACCGAACCGGCTTCAGCATCGCGATCCAGATCCCGGTATCGGGAGCTTCGACCACTGTCGCGCGCTCCAGCACGATCTCCCGCGCAGGCTCCCACTTCGCGGTTACGATGTTCAGAAACGCCACCGTATGCCGGCCGGTCCTGATCGGCGCGTCCGGCGTGAAGCCGCCGCCTTTCGGGAGTAGCACGAGGCTCGCGGTTCCTTGCGCGTGCGCGAGAAAGGCCTCGTCGAGCGGGCGGCCTCCGGTCCAGTCGGAGTTGAACGCGAGGTCCCAGAACCGGACGTGCTGCTCGAGCAGACGAACCGACCGGATCGAGTTGACCGCTTTCGCGGACTGACCCAGTCCGTGTGGAGGGCGGTGAAAACGCGCGGACGCAAAGCCTCCGAACAGATCGAGCCAGAACGCGGTCAGTCCGTCGAGGTCGGTGTGGCGCGCGGCCGTGTTATCGTAGTTGTGCAGTGAATCCGCGTTGTACACCTTCGTGCAGTTCAGCGGCCGCACCGGATCGTGGTTGAGCTCGATCAGCGCGCGCAGATTCGCGCGGTGACGGAGAGTCGTGCAGCGCCACGCGTTGATCTGCGACGCGTCGATGAACGGGTACGTCGCCGGGTCGGCGAACTGCGCGCGGACGACGTCCGGGATCCCGCTCTCCCACGGGCCGTCGAACATGTCGGTCGCCATGACCGCGACTCCGGCCTGCTCGGCGTGGCGGCGGATGAACGAGAGCCAGTACTTGCCCCACGTCGCGTCTTCGTGCGTCTCGTTGTTCATGCAGTACAACACGTTCGGGTAACCGAGGCTGATCGAGAGCAGCTTCTCGACGTACCTCTCCTGGTACCGCCGGAGCAGCGTGTTGTCGTCCATCTCCGGGATCGTGTGGAAGAACGGCTGCAGGTTTTTCGACGGGTGCTCCGGGTACTCGGTTGCGAGCCCCGAGGTCGTGGTGTCGTAGTTCACGTTGTTTGCGGGGTTCCACGGGTGGCTCGCGTACGGTTCGCGCGAGACGTCGAAGCGGTCCCACACCTCGATCTGTACGACGATCGCTCTGTCGCGACAGAGATCGAGCAGGTTCGTGAACCGCCGCCAGTACTCGGGGTTCCATTGCTCGAGGTCGTACTTGCCGGCGTCGGGTCCGTCCTCGATCTTCGCGAACGCGTACACGTCGCCCTCGTCGCGGTCGCTCATCGTGTTGCGGATGTAGTTGCCGCCGGCCGCGGCAAGTGCGTCGAGATGCGGCTCGAGATCGTCGATCTGAAACAGATTGTCCTCGCGCGTTCCGCCGACGAGCA